>NZ_JBEPZB010000028.1:693-41681 GCF_041641055.1 Microbacterium sp. | reverse complement strand
CTCACGAAAGGAGCTCCTCATGGGACTCGATGACAAGATCAAGAACGCCGCTCAGGACATCGCCGGCAAGGCGAAGGAAGCGATCGGCAACGCGACCGACAACGACAAGCTCGCCGCCGAAGGCAAGACCGACCAGGTCAAGGCCGACGCGAAGAAGGCCGGCGAGAACGTGAAGGACGCGTTCAAGAAGTAGGACCTCTGACGGGCGGGTGGAGCGGCGTGACGCTCCACCCGCCCGTCGTCGTACGCGCCGAAGTCATAGCCGTCGCGGACGGGACACGATCGATGTCGCCACCGACGCGGTGGCAGCGCGTGTGCGCCTGATCGGAATCTATACCCCGGAGATCGGCCGCGGCGGAGAGTCGAGCGAGTGCTACGCCGACGAAGCTCGCACGCCGGCGCCGCCCGGGTGTTCGTTACGAATCGGCCTGTCCGTAGGGGATCGCCGCGCGAGATACCCGCTTACGGCTTGTTTCTGGCCGTAAACAACGCAGAAGGAGTATTGCTCCTGGATCTCGTTGGTGATCGTCCGCAGACACGGACTCGCCACATTGCACGGTTTTCCCGATCGCTGAGTGGCCGACTCCTTCCTGGTCGCACCGGTTTCGCGAGCGCAAGCGCGATGGATGACTCCGACGCAGCCTCCACCGTCGCTCCCATCGCGGCGCACGCGAAGTCCACCGCCACGCCCGCGAGGCCGGCCTCGCGGACAGCCTCACCAACCTCCGCCGCGCAACTTGGCTCCGAGGCGTTGGGCTCAGCCACCGGCGCAGGATCATCAACTATTGCCGAGTTCGCCCCACCCCGAGAAGCCCCACGAGCAACAGCGCCGAGAATCCGGCGGCACATAGTCTTCTTCGTTCATTCATAGTCACCTCCCGGAGCCTCCCCGCGGAGAACTGTCTATCTCTCCCGTCGATGAAACAGGCATCGAGGAGACGTTGCGCATCGTGCGCGAGCTCATCGACCGCGGGGTGGCGCTCCAGTTCAACCGCACCGTGCACGACCCGCGGGACCCGTGCAGCAAGCTCTCCTGGCTTTCCTCGCCGCCCTCGCCGAGGCTTAGGGCGGTTGGATCAGTCTGCGGACGCAGGAGGCCATGGCGCGATCTAGCGTGCGGGCAAAGTTGAAGGGCCGTCAGCCCCGTTTCACACCAAGACAGGATGCGGCGATAGTCAGCCACATGTAAGAACAAGAAATGACGCCAGAGGAGGACGCAACGTTGTTCGGCACCTCGAGGGCGAGTGTCTATCGGACGGCGAAGCGTCACGAGGAGCGCGTTGCTGCCGCGCGCCATCAAAACGTGGAGTGAGCTGGGAAGAGCGCCCATGGGCGCAACAAAGGGGTGGAGGGCGGCGTCTGCCACCCTCCACCCCTTTCGTTGTCAGATCAGAATAAGTTCGCGGATGTCCTTGCGCTCCTCATCAACGGTCTGGACCTTTCGGCCGTCCTTGACCTCGTCATCGATGTACTTCGCGATCGCGATAGCTCGACGGATCGCTTCGGTGTACGAGAGATGCTTGCTCGCTGCAAGTTCTTTCAGCGCGTCAGCAGTCTCTGGGTTCATGTTGACGCTGAGGCGGACAAGTTCCTGCGTAGCTGTACGCCGTCCACTGGTCGCTTCGTTGTCGCTCACGGGTTCTCCTTCTAGTTATTACGCGTTTCGGCTCTGCATTTCGCGGTGCGCAGGTAGCACGAAGAGCGCCTGCCGGTGAAGGCGAAGGCGCTACGGATCGGATGCCAGTCACTTAGGCATCGAGCCCGTGTGGGAGAGGTTGGCGCTCAGGTGTCTGCCTGGGCCGGTTTCTCGTACGCGTTGAGTTGCTTAGGTCAGTTGCAACTCGGGTGGGTGTTCATCACACATCAAATGTAGCACGCAATGCAGCTAACGCAACCTTGGTATGCAACTTGCGTGTACATCCTGTGTGGATCTGATGCACCATCTGGTATGCTGTGATGGCATGGGAGGCCATACTCCGATAGTCCTCGCATCAGCTTCTAGACCGTGAGGACCGATACGTGAACGACAACTCGAAGGATGAGCCTGTCCCCTGGGAGCTCATCGCGCCCCTTGTGTCGTGGATGGTTCGTCACAACGTGCCGCGCATTCGCGTGGCTGCCACGACTGTGCCGACACCGGCGGTCGAGGAGCCGGCACGGGATGAGTCGGTTCACCTGCTCTACTGTGACGACCAGCCGATGTCCCCTGCGCTGCTTGACGTCTACATCACAGCGGACGAAGACGGTCAGGGCCGCATCAACGGACCGACCGATGTGCCGCAGGATGTGCTGCGACCGCTAGTGCGTGCCCTCGATGACGCTTCTGTCTCTGAGTTGCTGGTCGCCACCGCCCCAGAACCCGCGGGGCCGGAGGCGGCAGCCTCCTCAACCACGCTCACGGCGGAGCGTTCGGACGACATTGAGGAGCACGAGGTGCCGCTCTCTGAAAATTGGCCGCCGCCGGTCTTTGCTGTCCAGGCCCCGAGGGGGGATGGCGATGTCTGAGTTCAACGAGGCAGACGACCCGGCGAAAGATCCCGAGGTGCGGCCAAGATGGGGGGTCCAATCCCGAAGGGTTCCTCAGTGGCTACATGTCGCGGACACCCAGCGCGTTCTCGCGGTCGCCATCGTCAGCGTGACTCTGCTCCTGTATGGGTATCTGGTCCTCGCCGTGGTGGTCGACTGGATTGACCGGGAGAACTTCGTTGCCGTGATCGCCGCACTCTCACCCCTGCAGGCTCTTGCTGCCGCCACGATCGGGTTCTTCTTCGGAAGCCGGGAGAAAGGCTGATGTCGTGACGACCCGACGATTAGCGAGTGGTACGCGAAGAGGGCTCTTTCCGGATCACCGGTTGCGTCATCGACGCGACACGTGGGGGGTCGCGCGCGCGGTCTCCGACGTCACAGATATGGGCGTGCCCTCTACCCGATCGGGGGCAGAGGGCACAGGACGATCACTTTCGCAGGTGATGCTCGTCAACGATACCCAACGCGCGTGGGAAAGGAGTATGCCCTATGGCTAAGTCATCGAATCGCGTGACGAGCAAGAGTGTGGCGTCGAAGGCATCGAAGATGCTCTCAGATGGCCGCACGTCTGCGCGCACTAAGAGCGTGGCCGCAAGCGCCCTCTCCCAGAGGAAGCGCTGAGCCGCTGAGGGCTGGCGCCGATCCGTCAGCCCTCTTCAACAGCGCCTCGCGAGACTCGCACGGTCTCCCCGTAGCATCGAAGAACGCCTTCGATCCGCCGCTCCGAATGGTCAACGATCCGTTGCCCAACTTCACTAGACGTCCTCGCCGCGAGCGAGTTCGTCGGCAAAGCATTCGCGACCATGCTCTCGTTCGGTAGAGTCCTCTGCGCGTCGTAGGCAAGCTCGTGACGACTGACTGCGAATGGCTGGGTTGTTAACGCCAGCGGATAGCGCACGACGGTATCGTTGTTCCCCGCTACGAGCAGATGCCAACTGTGGGCTGGTGTCTCGCTACGATGCTGAACCGTTCGTCGACGGCCGCAACGTAGAACCTGAGCTGACCGGCGTCTCGAGGATCGAACGTCGTTGTCTCCAGTTCGATGACGACGTATCGGAGATGCTCGATGCGGAAGAACAGCAAATCGATCTAGAAGTCGTCGCCATCGATGTCCAGATGCACCTGGCGACCGACGAGAGCGAATCCACCCCGAGCTCGTGCATCGTGTCGAGAATCCGGTCAACCGTGCGCTGCCCAAGCTCGCGCTCTGTTGCGTCGCCGTCGATCGCGAAGAACTGCAGCGCGCACCGATCGTAAGGGATCTCTTATGCCTGGTCCGAATCGCCTCGGTAGAGAGCGTCGGCAAAGTTGCTCGGCGCTGCTGCTTCACGCTCGTGAAGTCGAGTGGTGATCTGATGGGAGAGCAGCGCACGACTCCACCCGTGGAAGGCAGACTTGCTTGCGTACCAGTCGCGAAGCTCTTGATCGTGAAGCTTCGATCAGATCGATGACCTGGCCCATGGCAAATGGTCAACGGGTCGTTGACCATCTAGATCCGGCTGCGCCCATGTTGCGACGAAGCGCCTCATGTCCTTGAGATTGGTGATTGAGAAGCCTGTCATGGCCGGGAACTCTCGGCGGGGGCCTGTCGCGAGCCGTGTGAGGACGCTATCACCCCAGGAGGCGTCTTCCTGGCGATCGCGGATCGTTCGACCTGTTTGCCGCCACAGTCGCAAGAGTTCAGACTCGCCTTCCCGCTGAACTCGAAGCCGAGCGGCATGAACGCGGTGCTTCAGATCTTCGAACCTGGCCGCGTAGTCGTCTGGGACGAGGTTGCCCCTGGCCTCACCGTAGCGCGCCCCTCCCCCTACCGTCGGTAGCCCGAAAAGCGAGCCCAAGTCCCTATATTATCCACAGTGTGTTACGCTATGTATCGAACGTAACGCTTGTACTACAATTTATTGGGAGGGCTCATGCCTACTATTAATGTCCGAGTGGACGAAGAGTTGCGCGATGCGCTACAGCGCAAGGCCGACAGCGAAGGTCAATCCGTTAGCGACTTCGTTCGCGATGCGATCGCGAACGCAGTTTTCGACTTCCGCTCCCCCGGCGCCGATGATCGCGTGATCGACCCGAAGTCGCTGGATCCGCTCGAACGACATAAGCTCGCACTGCTGCACCGCATCCTCGCCCAAGTGCTTCCCGAGAATGCAAACGGTGTTGAGGGCGACCACGACTACCAGATCGAGCGTGCGCAGGTGCTCGAGAACGGGTTCGTTCAGGAGTACTGGACGGAGTTCGCCGGCATCCGCGCCGAGCTCACCGAGAGCCAAAGTGCGCTCGTCATGGATGTGCTCGATATGTTCCGAATTACCGGCTACAGCATGGATGAAATCTTAAAGGAGGGCGGCGTCATCGACGATGTGCTCCGCCATCGCCTCACCTTCCGAGGTTTCGATCACAACGACACCCTCGAGCGTCACATGTCGAACTACGTCGCTTACCTCGTCAAGGACGGAAAGTGGACCGAGCAGGAGGAGTTCGTCTTGGGGCCGAAGCGAGGCAACTCGCACATGCCGATGGTCAGTACGTATTCGCGGATGCTCTCCGCGTATCGCGCTGTCAAGGAGAGTCGTCCCCGCATCGACGGGCCGACGACCTACCTGCTTTCCCTCGAGGAGCTCGAGCGCATCGCTGGAATCCGATGACGGACGTGACAACACGCGCGTCGGGCACGGCACGCCTCTTGCCGCTGCCGCTGCCGCTGCCGAGCGAAGTGGATCGCATCAGCGTTGTTAACCGTGTGGGCACGTCGACGACGCCGCACGTACGCGTCCCGGGATGCCTTGTCCGCACACGAGAGGTGAACATCCCGCCTGGATCTACATGCGTTGCTCCCGGGATGAGGGTCGCTGCCCGTCGGGGCGATTGGATCCTCCTCGTGCGGGTCCCCCGCCCCCACAGCCGGTAGCACGCTTACGCGCGCGACGGCACGGCACCGCACCGTCGTTCTCTCCAGCGTTCCCGTCGGTTCGTCACTGTCGCGGCCCCTCGCTCCTGCGTACGGTCGAAGAGTGACGACGGCGACGACGACGACGACTCAGACTGCGACGCGATACCGAGTGGATCTTCCCCGACCGGCGGCAGCGGCGCCGTCGGGACTCGACCTCGGCGACCCGGTCGGCGTCGGACGCCACATCGCGGTGACCGACCGGTATCTGAGTCGTGACGGCAGGCCGTGGATCCCGGTGATGGGCGAGTACCACTTCGTCCGCGATCGCCGAGACGTCTGGGAGCGCGAACTGCGCACCATGCGCTCCGGGGGGATCGACGTGCTCGCGACCTACGTGTTCTGGCTGGCGCACGAGGAGGTCGAGGGCGAGTTCCGATGGGACGGCGACCGCGATCTGCGGGCCTTCGTGCAGACCGCCGCACGGGTCGGCCTCGACGTCGTCCTGCGCATCGGACCATGGGCGCACGGCGAGACGCGCAACGGCGGCTTCCCGGACTGGCTGCAGGCCCGCGACCTCGCGCATCGCACCGACGACCCGGCATATCTCGCGGCGGTTCAGCGGTGGTACGCGGCGATCGCGGGGCAGGTCGCCGACCTGGTGCACCGGCCAGCTGATCCTGGCGCTCCGATCATCGGCATCCAGATCGAGAACGAGCTCTACGATCAACCGCAGCACCTCGCGACCCTCCGGTCGATGTCGGAATCGGCCGGGCTGGCCGCGAGCCTGTTCACCGCGACGGGCTGGGGCGGAGCGCAGCTGCCGCCTGGACGGTTCCTCCCGGTCTACGCAGGCTATGCCGACGGGTTCTGGGAGGAATCGGACACCGGATGGCCGGACTTCGGGCGCCAGCACTTCACCTTCAGCGAGGTGCGCGACGACCTCACGGTCGGGGCTGATCTGAGGGCGACGCGAGCCGTGGCCTCGGCTCCCGGATCGGAGGCGTCTGACCCATGGCCGTACGCGACGTGCGAGCTGGGCAGCGGCATGGCGACGGCGTACCACCGGCGCCCGCTGGTCGATGCGGAAGATGTCTCGGCGCTCGCACTGACGAAGCTCGGCAGCGGCTCGGCGTGGCAGGGGTACTACATGTTCCACGGCGGACGGCACTTTGCGGGGGTCCGCTCGACGACGCACGAGTCGCAGGAGACGGGATACCCGAACGACGTGCCGGTGCGGGACTATGACTTCTTCGCGCCGATCGGCGCCGCCGGATCCCTGCGTCCGCACTTCCATCAGCTGCGTCGCCAGCACCTGTTCCTCGCCGCCTTCGGGGACCGACTTGCGACGTACCCCGCGCGCATCGGGCCGTCCGAGCCCGATGGTCTCCGCTGGTCGGTGCGCGGCGATCGCGACAGGGGCTTCCTGTTCGTGAACAACCACCAGCCCGCGCTCCGTCCGCTCGACCGGGTCGACGGCGTGCGGTTCGAGATCGGCGGAGCGGATGCTCCGGTGCGCATCCCCGCAGCGGCGGTCGACGTGCCCGTGGGTGCCCGTTTCCTTTGGCCGATCCGTCAGCCGTTCGGCGATGTGGAGGCCGTGAGCGCCACTGCGCAGCCGATCACGGAGATGCGCCTCGGCGCACACGCGGTGGTGCTGCTCGCGGCGGTCGACGGCATCGACGTCGAGCTCCACGTCGAGGGCGTGCGAGCCGACGACGTTCAGGGCGCGACCGCGACGCCGGGCGAGGACGGTCGCCTCGTGCTCCGCCCGGAAGCCGCTACCGGCATCGACTGCCGCGTGGTGATCGGCACGACCGTCTTCGTGATCCTCGACTCTGATACCGCGGATGCCGTCTGGCGAGGACCCGTCGGCGGGGTCGACAGCGTGGTCGTCTGGCCGCACGGCGGCTGGTTCGACGACGCGGACTTCGTGGTGGAGCGGCAGGAGGCGGATGCTGAGGTCCTGGTGCTGCGGGCGCGGGAGGACGAAGACGACGGCGCCGATGGCGTCGGGTTCGTGACGAGCACGGTCGCGGGTGGGAGCGGCAGGCTCCCTTTCCCTGTCCCGGAGTTCGCGACCGCTCCGGTCGTCCCGCTGCGCACGGGCGGTCCGGCAGCCCGATCCTCTGCGCCGACGGATCCGGACTTCGCCGACGCGGCGGTGGCGGAACTGCGGATCCCGAACGAGGTCTGGCAGGACGACGTGGAGCGGGTGGTGCTTGAGCTCGCCTGGACGGGCGATGTCCTCCGCGTGTACCTCGGCGACGAGCTCATCGCCGACCAGTTCTGGTCGGGGCGGAGGCTGGAGGTCGACCTGTCCGAGTACCGCGAGCGACTGCACCAGCGGCCGCTGCGTCTCGCGGCGTTCGCGTGGAACCCGCACTCCACCGTGTACGTGGATCCGCGGGTGCGGCCCACGGCATCCGTCCCTGAGCTCTCGGTGCAGTCGGCGACGGTGCACGCTCGGCGGTACGCGCGCGCCTTCTGACGCGCCTCCGACGCAGGCTGCGTCCTAGCCCTTGTGCTGGGCGCGGTAGGCAGTCGGGCTGAGGTCATGCACGCGGCGGAACTGCCGCGAGAAGTACAGCGGATCGGCGTAGCCGACGGCGGCGGAGACCTCGGCGACGGTCAGCGACGAGGTGTCCAGCAGTGCACGCGCCCTGCCCATCCGGAGCGAGGTGTGGAAGGCCGCGGGCCCGCTGCCGGTCGCCTGGCGGAACAGCGCGCTGAGGTGCGAGGGGGAGAGCCCGACCAGTGCCGCGAGGTCGGCGACCGGGATGGTGCCGTCGACCCGTGCCTCGAGGTAGCGGATGGCGCGCTCCAGGGGCGAGCCGTCTGCCGGCAGCGTGCTGTCGACCGTCAATCGCGTCAGCAGGTTCCACGCGATGCCGGATGCTGCGACGAGATGTGCGGGGGAGATGCGCCGCTCCAGAAGGGTCACGAGCTCGTCGAACAGCGCGACGATCCGGTCCACCGCCCGCAGTCGCACGAGACGGGTGCCGCCTGCCGGAGCCGTCAGTTCGGCGGCATCGGTCCCGCGGACGTGCAGCCACCAGATCGTCCATGGGTCCGCCGTGGAGCTGCGGTACTCGTGCGGGGCGCCCGCCGGGATCGCGATGCCGGTTCCCGGACCGAGAATGTACTCGTCGCCGCCGAAGCGCACGTCACCGGACCCCGCGATGCAGACCAGAACGATCGTCTCCGCTGCACCGTCCCGGCGCACGCGGACATGCCCCTCGGCGCGCGGGAAGAGCCCGGCGTCGGTCACCGTGAGGCGGCGGGTGACGGGTGCGGCGAGCGCGAGATCCACCTGCGGGCGAGGCACGACGCAGAGTCGCTGATGTGCGAAGCCCTCGGCTCGCTGGGTCGTCGTTTCGTCCATGTGATCCCTCGTTCTCACCATACCCGCGGGACTCCGGCGCTCGTAGCCTCGGAGGGCGGCCGACGCGGGCCGCCCGGTCCGAGGAGAACCCATGACGGTCGATTCCCGAGAGCAGCTCCACCTCCCCGAGGTGCCGGAGCGGCTGCGGCCGACGCTCGACGCCGGACACCCCGTCGCCTGGCGGGAGCCTCTGACCATCACCACGTACGAGGCCGGCGCCCCCAGCCTCTACCCGATGTTCTTCGACCGCCGGGTCTATCAGGGCTCCAGCGGTGCGGTGTATCCGATCCCGTTCATCGAGAGCGTCGACCGCGAGGCGAGCCCGCGCGACTGGGATGCGGTCCACATCGAGAACGAGTACGTGCGCCTCGTCGTGCTGCCCGAGCTCGGCGGCCGCATCCATGTCGGGTACGACAAGGTCACCGGCTACGACTTCTTCTACCGCAACACCGTGATCAAGCCCGCCCTGGTCGGGCTCGCAGGGCCCTGGATCAGCGGCGGTGTGGAGTTCAACTGGCCGCAGCATCACCGTCCGGCGACCTTCCAGCCGGTCGAGGTGCGGATCGAGACGGATGCCGACGGCACGGTCACCGTCTGGTGTCACGACCACGATCCGTTCGCCCGCATGTCGGCGCAGCACGGCGTGCGGCTGAGGCCGGGCAGCTCCGTGGTCGAGGTCGCGGTGCGGCTGCACAACCGCACGCCGCAGCGGCAGAGCTTCCTCTGGTGGGCGAACGTCGCAGCCCGCGTGCACGACGACTACCAGGCCTTCTTCCCGGAGGATGTGCACCACGTCGCCGATCACGCACGCCGCGCGCTCACGGCGTTCCCTGCAGCTGACCGCCCGTACTACGGCGTCGACTATCCGGCCCTTGCGCGGGACACCCCCGGCGCGGATCGGATCGACTGGTACCGCAACATCCCGGTGCCCACCTCGTACATGATCGTCGACTCGCAGCAGGACTTCTTCGGCGGATACGACCACGCGGCCGGGGCCGGCTTCGTGCACTGGGCCGAACGTCGGGTCGCGCCGGGCAAGAAGCTCTGGACCTGGGGAGATGCGCCCTTCGGGCACGCGTGGGACGCGCAGCTATCAGACGCGGATGGGCCCTACATCGAGCTGATGGCGGGGGTGTACACCGACAATCAGCCGGACTTCTCGTGGCTGCTGCCGGGGGAGACGAAGACCTTCACGCAGTACTGGTATCCGATTCCCGCGATCGGAGTCGTGCACCAGGCGACGCCGGATGCCGCCGTGCACGTCGACCGCGACGGAAACGCCGTGTCAGTGGCCGTCGCGGTGACGACGCCCAGGCCAGGGGCACGCGTCGAGATCCGCTCCGCGGGACTCGTCGTGCAGGATCAGCGCCTCGACCTCGAACCCGGAGCGCCGGTGCGGGTCAGCGCCGAGGGCGTCGAGGTGGAGGACGATCTCGACGTGCGGGTGCTCGACGCGGACGGACGCGTGCTGGTGCGCTGGGTGCCGGGCGAACCGGCGGACGCCGAGGAGCCCTGGGTGGCCGAGGAGCCGCCGGCGCCCGCGGACATCCGCTCGGTCGAGGAGCTGTACCTCACGGGGCTGCATCTGAGTCAGTACCGGCATCCGACGCGCTCGCCGATGCCGTACTGGCGCGCGGCGCTCGACCGCGATCCCGGTGATTCGCGCACCCACCTCGCCGTCGCCGATCGCCTGCTCCGGCAGGGACGCTACGACGATGCCCTCCGACACGCCCGCGCCGCGGTGGCCAGGGTGACGCTGCGCAACGCGAACCCGACGGACGCGGAGGCCTTCTACCTGCTCGGCCTCGTGCTGGTCCGGCTCGGACGCACGGCCGAGGCGCAGCAGGCGTTCGGCAAGGCGGGGTGGGATGCCACCTGGGCGGCGCCGGCCGGCTTCGCGCTGGCGCAGTCGCTCGCCCACCAGGGCCGGGATCGGGACGCACTGCGGATCCTGGACGAGCTCGATGCCGTGGCCGCGCACGATCCGCGCCGCATCGCCCTGCGTGCGATCCTCCTCCGGCGCACCGGTCGTGACGACGACGCGCAGCGGGTGCTCGACCGGGCGCTGATCGACGACCCGCTCGCGGCGACCCTGCGGTTCCTCGCGGGTGAGGAGATCAACGACACCGGCATCCTGCTCGACGTCGCGCTGGAGCTGAGGGACGCCGGCGACACGGCATCCGCTCTGCGGCTCCTCGACCGCGTCCAGTCGGCCGAGGTGACCCCGACCGGGAACCTCGGACCGATCGCTCACCATCTCGCGGCCGCGATCCACGAGGCGGAGGGGCGCCTCGACGACGCCGCCGCGCACCGTCGACGTGCCGAAGCGGCCGACCTCACCTGGGCCTTCCCCAGCGGGCTCGACGCGCTCGACGCCCTGGAGCGGACGGTCGCTGCCGACCCGGACGCGGCGACCGCGCGGATGCTGCTCGGCACGCTGCTGTACGCCTCGGGGCGGCGGGCAGACGCCGCAACGCAGTGGGATGCGGCGATCGGACTCGGACTCCGGCATCCGGTGCTGCTGCGCGACGCAGCTCTGGCGGCCTTCAGCGTGGCAGGCGACGACGCCCGCGCCTGGGCGCTCTACGAGCAGGCCGTGGCCTTCGCGCCGGCCGATGCCCGGCTGCGCTACGAGCAGGACCAGCTCGCCGCCCGACTCGGGCAGGCGGAGGCCGAGAGGTTCGAGCGCCTGGAACCTCACGAAGCGCTGGCGCTCACCCGCGACGACTTCGCGATCTCCTACGTGCGACTGCTGCTCGCCGTCGGCCACGCGTCGAGGGCACACCGCATCCTGTGCGAGCGGGAGTTCCGGCCCTGGGAGGGCGGAGAGGGCGAGGCGCTCGCCGCCTGGGATGCGACTCTCGCCGCGCTCGACCTGCCGCCCGCGGATCCCCCCGCGAACCTGGGTGAGGCGCGCAACCCGTACACGCCGCCGGTCGCACGTCACGCATCCGGCGAGACGGACTACTTCGCCACGAGCCTTCCTGAGCTGCTGCTGTTCACCCGGCAGTCGGAGGAGGACTGACGGGAGCGCCGACGATGACCGAACGGTACCTCGGTACGGGGCACGAGGCGGATGCCGCGCAGCCCCTGCCGCTCGGTGTGCCCGCGCACCTGCCGCAGCGCCTCGCGATCACGCTCTGGGACTTCTCCTGGTACACCAGAGCGGGGGAGGGGGAGCCGTACGCCGACCTCGAACAGGCCTGCGCCGATGCCGCCGACCTCGGCTACAACGCCATCCGGATCTGCGCCGCACCCCTGCTGCTGTTCGGGCACCCCGAGCTGTCGAGGCTCGCGCGGGATCTCGAGATCGAAGGCCTCGGCGCGGCGCCCGACGGCGGCTTCTACGGTCGGGGCACCCGGTGGTACGACGTGCCCGGCGGGTTCCGCATCGATCTGCTCGAGCGGCTGCGGCAGCTGCTCGAGGCGGCCAGGCGCCACGGCCTCGTGGTCATCCTCGCGAGCTGGGAGTATCAGCAGTCGCCGAGCTTCGCGCGGTCGTCGGCGTGGTTCGAGGCGATCGACGCCGTCCCGCTCGAGCGGCGCTATGCGCACCTGGCGACGGCATGGGGTCGACTGATCGACTGGGTGACGCAGCTCGGGCTCCGCGCGCAGATCGCGATGGTCGAGCTGCACAACGAGGTGGACTTCTCGATCCTGCCCGCGCTCGCCGGGGAGGGGGAGCGGGCGCTGCGGGCGCTGCAGGACGAGCATCCGGACCTCCTGATCACGGCGAGCTACGGCAAGCCGCCCCATCTCGCGATGCACCGGGTGTCGGAGGCGCTCGGTGCCGCGCAGTTCCACGTCTACAGCTACGGCGTGCTCGATGCACTGCAGCAGCGCATCGACATCCGCTCCGAGCACACCGAGGGCTTCCCGAACCCGATGCTCCGCTCTCTCCTGCTCGACGGGGCGCCGACCCCTGCCGAGTACGGCCGCCCAGCCGACTGGAAGCTGCGGGCGACGGTCGTCACCGATCAGATGATCTACGGCTACGACTGGGTCGATCCGGGACTCTGGGACGAATGGCTCGCCGAGCACGACGCTCCGTATCGGCTGATGATGCGCCGCGAGATCGAGTCGCGCGTCGCGGCGGTCGCGGAGTGGGCGCACTGGCGGCAGGTGCCGGCGGTCATCGGCGAGGGCTGGCTCGGCTATACGCCGCTGCACGCCTGGTACGAGGAGAGCGAGTACGGTCGGGCGTTCGCCGAGTGCGGGGTGGATGCTGCGCTGCGCGCCGGTGTCTGGGGGGTGGTGCTGTCGTCGAACGCCGCCCCGCATCATCCGATGTGGCAGCTGCGCGAGTGGCAGCGCATGATGAACGCCCGGGTGCTCGCGAGCTGAGCGCGCGGTGCCGCCGGCATCGGGCCGAGTCGCGCGGGCGACGCGATGTCGTGAGACGATGCCGGAGATGGATGCCGCCGCCGACCGAGAACTGCGTGAGCTCCGTGCCCGCGCGTACGGCCCGTATGCCGACATCGCGTCCGATCCTGTCGCGCAGCTGCGGCTGCAGGAGCTGGAGTCGTCGCGGAGCTCGGCGCAGGCGGCGCGTGCATCCCGGAAGCCGGTCGCCGAGGACCGTGCCGCGGCGGCGGAATCGCACCCGGGCACGGACGTCGACGACGCATCTGCAGATCCGCATGCGGACGAGGACTCGTTCTGGGAAGGGGAAGACCCTCTCGCAGAGGGCGCAGGCGAAGCCGGGTTCCTCACGCGCTGGCGGGGGCTGCTCTGGGTGGCGTCCGTCGTGGCATCGGCCGCGCTCGCCGCGGCCGTCACCTACACGCTCGCCTCCATTCCGGCGGTCTCCGCCTCCGCGGACGCGCCGCAGATCGCGACCCTCGAACTGACGCGCACCGGCGCGGTGCCGCCCGGGTGGTTCGGTGCGGAGGAGGATGTGGCGGCGGCCGAGTTCTACGGTCTGACGATCTACGAGACGCCGGGATGGGTGTCGGAGTCCGGCGATCGCTCGTCGGAGAACCGCTGCCTCAACATCCTGCGCAGTGAAGACCTCCCGACGGACGAGGAGTGGGACCCGGACGGCATCTCCCAGGGCGGCGTGATGTCCGCGGGATGCAGCATCGCGGCGTTCCCCGCCACGGTCGAGATGCCCATCGACGGAAACACGCCGGACGAGCTCATCGAGAAGTATCCGTCTGGCACCGCCCTGCAGTTCGTGCTCGACGGGGATCGTGTCGGCGTCTTCCTCGATCGCGGGAAGGACTGATCCGCGGGCGCGATCACCGCGCGAGTGCGGTCGGTGTCAGGTCACCCGCCGCCGGCACCCGCGGCACCGCCGAATAGCCGGGTCGCGTGAACCACGACGGCAGCGCTCGCCGCAGGTGGCTCGGGCCGGTGGTCGTGGCATCCTCGGCGACCAGCAGCGTCGTCCACTCGATGTCCCCGCGCCAGAATCGGGTCAGCGCTCGCAGTGAGCACTGCACGCCGACCGACACGTCGTACCCCGGATCGGCGTCGCACACGTCGGCGTCGCCGTCGTGGATGACCAGCCACCAGCGGCGCTGCGCCGGAGTCGCATCCGTGAAGTGCAAGGAGATCACCGTGCGCACCGGCGGTACTGCTGTGTGATCGATGTTGCGGTGCATGTCCCAGAGCAGCAGCTTGGGGTCGAGGTCAGCGTCGCCGAGCTCGCCGATCCAGCGCACGCCCCACGCGGAGAGCTGCTCCACGACAGGGCGCAGTTCAGCGCCGGCCGGAGTGAGGATGTAGCGGACATCGGCGCCCTGAACCAGCCGCTCGAGCAGCCCGGCGCGTTGCAGCTGATCGAGGCGATGCGACAGCAGTGTCGGAGACATCCGGGGAAGACCGCGACGCAGCTCGTTGAAGTGCTCCGTGCCGAGCAGCAGCTCGCGCAGAAGGAGCATGGTCCATCTCTCATCCAGCAGCTCCATCGCCTTGGCGACGGGGCAGAACTGATAGTAGGGGGCGCCCACGGACCTCACGATAGACCCGGTACAGATCGGATACTAGAGCGGTCTGCGCGGGCTTCGTAGCGTGAGGAGCACAAGGCAGAGGAGCCCATCATGAACACCACCACCGACCTCCAGGCCGACGCCGACCGTGCGCTGAAGGCGAAGCACAGAATCGTCTGGGCGCTGGGAGACTACGCGGCTGTCGCCCGCGAGGTGATCCCCGAGCTGGGGCGCGTGATCGTCGCGGAGAGCGGAGTCGGACCCGGCGATCGCGTGCTCGACGTGGCCGCGGGCACCGGCAACGCATCGATCGAAGCCGCGCGGGCGGGCGCATCGGTGATCGCCAGCGACCTCACGCCCGAACTGCTCGAGATCGGGAGGACGGATGCCGAGACGCAGGGCGTGGACCTCACCTTCGAGGAGGCGGATGCCGAGGCCCTGCCCTATGAGGACGACTCGTTCGACGTCGTGCTCTCGTGCGTCGGGGTGATGTTCGCTCCGCATCACGCTGTTGCGGCGCAGGAGCTGACCCGGGTCGTGCGACCTGGCGGCCGGCTCGCGCTGATCAACTGGACTCCCGAGGGATTCGTGGGTCAGCTGTTCGCGACGCTGAAGCAGTTCGTTCCGGCGCCTCCCGCCGGCGTCCAGCCCCCGCCGCTGTGGGGCGACGAGGAGCATGTGCGTGAGCTCCTCGGCGAGCGGGTGCGGGACCTGTCTCTGCAGCGCCGAGTGCTGTCCGTCGACCGATTCGCGTCAGGCGAGGAGTTCCGCGACTTCTTCCGCGACTTCTACGGACCCACGGCTGCCGCCTACCGGAGTGTGGGTGACGACGAGCGACGCCGGGAGGAGCTGGATGACGCGCTCGCCGCCCTCGGCGAGAGGCACCTCGACGGCGGCACGATGCCGTGGGAGTACCTGCTGGTGACGGCGAAGGTCGTCTGACCCGGCGCCGGTCAGTCCTCGCCCTCGAAGAGGCCGCCGTCGAGCAGCCAGTTGTAGCGGAGGCGCAGCGCACGCTCGGTGCTCGCGAGGAGCGCTCCGACGACGAGGGAGATGTTCTCCCACGGCGCGAGGTGGATGGGGCTCTCGAAGGTCCCGATCGCATCGGCGATCGGGGGGATGTGCGTGATCTGCTCGATGAGCTGCGGGACGCCGAGCACCAGGGCGACGACGAGCACCAGGATCGACGCGGCGCCGATCATCCGGCTGAGCCCCGGCGCCTTCCGGTGCAGACGCGCGCGCCTGCCTTCGGCCGAGGCCGCATCGGGGACGAGCTGACGTTCGGTGCCGTCGTCGGCGACGAAGTGCGCCCTCTTCAGGCCATAGCCGCTCGCGGCGACCTCGATCACGCCGCCGGGAACCGGGAACGCGGCCGGCAGCTTCGATGTGGCCCGGTTCACGCCGTCGCGATAGAGCTGAGCGCGCACGACGCCGTTGTCGTCGCCGCCGAGCCGGACGTCGACCGACCAGGTCTCGGGGCGACCGTCCGCCCCGACCAGCCTCAGGTGGAAGAGCGCGCGCGAGAACGGCTGCCACCAGCGGTAGCGCTGCAGCGGATGCCCGTCGCCGGCCTTCGCGCGTTTCGCCGCGCGTCGTCTTCTGCTCTCTGAGGCCACCTCTCAGTTCCCTTCTTCCGTGGTCGGGGTCGGTGTCTCGGTGTCGCGGAACACCGCGTCGACGGCCATCGTGAGCGTGTTCGTCTCCGACGCGAGCAGCGAGGAGTCCGAGGGGAGCGCCCGCTCGAGCGCGAGTCCGGAGAGGACCGTGTTGAGGAACCTCGCGCGTCGAGGGTTGTCGCCGGCCGGAAGCGAGCCCTCCTGTTCGAGGACGGACAGCCAGTGCTCGACCCTGCGCTGACCCTCGCGTTCGTTCGCGAGGTAGGCCTCACGGAGGTCGTCGGTCTGCTCGGGCTCGATGAAGGTCTGGTGCAGCAGCGTGGCGCCCTGCCTCGCCTGCGCGCCGACACCTGAGGGCGCGAGGACCTGACGGAGGCAGGCGAGGAGCCGTTCCTTCGCGGTGAGCGATTCATCGTGGATGGGGTCGTCCGGAGCGACGAGCTCGTAGACGATGCGGAGCACCTCGTCGAGCAGCTCTCGTTGCGTCGGGAAGTGGAATCGCAGCGATCCGGTGCTGACCCCGGCTCGCGCCGCCACCGCTCGCACGCTGAGGCTCGCTCCGCGGTTCTCGCCGAACATCGTGAGAGCAGCGTGCAGGATGCGATCTCGGGTGGGCAGCGTGCTCGGGTCGACCGTCATGCTCCCATTGTCGCCCCTCCCACTAGTACAGCGTGTTACAGTGGCGCGTGTCGTCACTAACACACTGTGTTAGTCCAGGTGAAAGGGCCACCAATGATCGTCATCCGTCGACCGTTCGAGATCATCCGCGCGAACCTGCGCGTCTATCTCCTCCTCAACGTGCTCGCCTACGGCACCTTCCTGATCGGATTCGTCGTCGGCCTGCTGTTTCCCGACCTCGTGGCCGGACGGGCGCAGGCGATGCAGGACGACGGGACGGCAGATCTGGTCGCCTCGCTCCTCAGCAGCCCCTGGCTCTTCGCGCTGACGATCCTCGCCGTCAACACCCTGCGGCTCGGGGCGCTCACCATCCTGCTCCCCTCCCTCGCGGTGCCTTTCCTGGGCCTCGCCACCTTCGCCGCGTGGTCGGTGACGACCGGGGTGACCCTCGTCCCGGCGACCCCGGAGGGCTGGGTCGCGCTCATCCCGCACTCGCTGACACTGGTCATCGAGCTGCAGGCCTACATCCTGCTGCTGCTCGGAGCGTTCCTGCTCGGCACGTACTGGCTGCGCCCGCAGACCGTCGAGGCGAAGAACCGGCGCCACGGCTATCTGCGCGGACTCCAGCACATCGGCTGGCTCAGCCTGCCGGCCCTCGCACTGCTCGTCATCGGCGCGATCTACGAAGCCTTCTCGCTCCTGTACTTCGTCTACCCGCTGCAGCAGTGGCTGCTGGGATAGCCAGAGCAGGCACCGTCCGGCGCCGCAGCCCCTGCCCATCGGAGGATCAGTTCGAATCGCCGCCCGTCGTGCGCGCGCGCATCCGTCCGGTCTGGTGCGCCCAGATGGCGATCTCGACGCGGTTGCGGGCGCCGAGCTTGGTCATGAGGCTCGCGACGTGCGTCTTCACCGTGCTGACGGTGATGAAGAGCTCGTTCGCGATCTCGCCGTTGCTCAGACCCCGCGCGACGGTCGCGAGCACCTGCTCCTCCCGCTCGGTGAGCGGCTCGACCGGCTGCGGAGGCGGTGCTGCTGGGCGATCCCCGGCGAAGGCTTCGAGCAGCCGCACCGTGACATTGGGCGCGATCAGCGCCTCGCCGGTCGCGGCGGCGCGGATCGCCTGGGCCAGCAGCTCGGGTCCGGCGTCCTTGAGCAGAAATCCCTTGGCGCCGGCCCGCAGAGCCGCGAAGACGTACTCGTCGAGATCGAAGGTGGTGATGACGACGACGGCCATCGGGTCGTCCACCCCGGGACCTGCGAGGGCGCGGGTCGCCTCGATGCCGTCGAGGCCGGGCATGCGGATGTCGAACAGGCAGACGTCCGGTCGCAGACTGCGGGCGAGCGCCACCGCCTGACTTCCGTCGACGGCCTGCCCCACGACGTCGATGTCGGGTTGCGCGTCGACGATCATGCTCAGCCCCGTGCGCACGAGCTCCTGATCGTCGGCGATGAGCACGCGGATGGTCACAGTGCCCATCCAACACGAGGGAGGACAGCGGTGACAGCCCATCCGCCACCGGGCATGGGACCTGCCTGGCAGGTGCCGCCGAGCAGGGCAGCGCGCTCCATCATCCCGATGATGCCGAATCCGGGCGTCGGCGACGCGGCGAGGTCTCCGTCGTTCGTCACGCTCACCCGTACCCCGCCGTCGTCCGCCACCACGAGAACATCGACACGGCTGACCTGGCGAGCATGTCGGAGGGCGTTGGTCACGGACTCCTGTGCGAGACGGAAGACCGCCGCAGCCACCGGTGGCGGGATGCTGGTGTCGTCACCCTCGACCGTCACGGCGACCGTCGTGCCGCCGGGCCTCGTTCCGGCGAGCTGCTCGATGTCGCCCAGCCGTGGGCTCGGTGCGAGCTCGGCTGTATCGTCCTGGCGCAGCACTCGCACCATCGACCGGAGTTCGCTCAGTGTCCTGGCTGCCTCCGTTTCGATGACGCGGAGCGCATCCTCCGCGGCACGCGGATCTCGCGGCGCCAGGGCGAGCCCCGCCTGAGCGCGGATCGCGATCGCCGAGACGTGATGGGCGACCGTGTCGTGCAGGTCGCGCGCGAGGTGCTCGCGTTCGCGAATCCGGATGCGCTCGAGGCCGCGATGGCGGGAAGCCGCCCGGAACCGGAACGTGATGCCGAGCAGCACCACCGAGACGAGCAGTCCGAAACCGCCGATGAGGTCTTCGAGGCCTCCGCCGCGCACGAACGTGAGGCCGAGACTCGCTGCCAGAGCAGCTGACCCGAGCACGAGGTTGCGTCCCGATCCCCAGCGGAACAGCGCGTAGACGTTCACCATGACGAAAAGGCTCGTGTAGAGGGTCGAGTCCGGCAGGAGAAGCGTGAACGGCACCATCGCGAGCACGAGCATCGCGAGCGGCAGGATGCGGCGCCACAGCACGGTGGGCAGCGCAGCGAGCAGTGCGATCACCGCGAGCAGTGGCTGCGGCAGCTCCGCTGATCGGAGGACGCCCTCGACGACCGCCAGCACGGCGACGAGGGCCACGAGAGCCCAATCCCGCCAGACCCGACGTGGCGGTGGGGGAACGGCGCTCGGCGCCCTCCACGCGGAACGCAGGAGCCCGGTCACCTCGTCAGGATACAAGCGCACCCCCGCCGGGCACGCCGCGCTTCCGCCCGCCCGACCGTCTCCGGCTCGAGCGTCTCCGGATCAGCAGCTCCGCCACGGCGCTGTTGATCACGAAGGCCACCGCGACGAGCCAGGCCTCGCCGAACGCGTCGACCTCACCGAGGGGGATCGTCCACAGCGCGAAGACGAGCGCCTGCGTGCCGCCGGAGACGGCGATGGCGAAGGCCCTGGTCATCCATGCGCCGTGCGCGGCGAAGTCGCGGCGTCTGATGGCGATGATCCCGCGCGCGAGGAACACCGTCATCGCCACGGCGAAGACGAGACGGATCATCGCCAGCGCGAGCGCATCGGGGTGGCCGCCGAAGAAGACCGCGAGCCACGTGGCAGACAGGGCGGCGAGGATGCCGACCGGGATCAGCACACGGCCGGCGGCCCGGTGCCATCGGCGTGCGCGCAGTGCCGGAGAGAACTGAAAGGCCCCGAGGAGACAGAACACGGTCATCGCCACGATGTGCACGACCAATGCCACCGTCGACGGCAGAGGCAGCATGCCTCTGGGCTCGGCGCCCAGTTCCGTCAGGCGGAACACGCCGCCGAGTACGGGAAGCGCGGCGAGGAGCAGCAGGCCGGTGATGGCCGGCCATCCGCTCTTCGGCCGCCGACGCTGTTCGTTCTGCCCGGCAGTCGGCGGAACGGCGTTCATCTGTGTGTGCGACATGTCTCGATGCTGGCGTCAGCGGGCGCGGACGACATCGGTCCTGCGCATGGACTCGAAGCCGTACTTTCGGCCGATGGGATCCTGAGCTGTCGACCGATGACGCGCATCCCCGAGGTCGGGAGCATCGAATCATGAGAACCGACACGACTATGACCGCGGCCGTCTACCGTCGCTTCGGCGCCCCCGAGGTGGTCCGCCTCGAGCAACGCGCCATCCCTACGCCGAGACCCGGGGAGGTGCTGATCCGAGTGCACGCGAGCACGGTGAGCGTCGCCGACCACCGGGCCCGCGCTCGGGATGTCCCCGCCGGGCTCGGGCTGCTCGCCGCGGTCGGGCTCGGTGTCTTCCGGCCCCGTCGGCCCATTCTCGGGATGGATGCCGCGGGCGTCGTCGCTGCGGTCGGCTCGGACGTCACCGCCTTCACCCCGGGAGACCGCGTCATCGCGGCGATGGGTGGAGCGTTCGGAGGGCACGCCGAGTACGTGTGCGTGCCCGCCGACGGTGCGATCACCCGCGCTCCGAGCAACATGTCGCTCGACGTGGCGGTGACCCTGGTGTTCGGCGGTATCACGGCGATGGGCTTCTTCGCGCAGGTGTCGATCGGACCCGGCACCTCGGTGCTCGTCAACGGAGCATCCGGCGCGGTCGGGACCGCCGCCGTCCAGCTCGCGAGTCAGCTCGGCGCCGAGGTCACAGCCGTCACCAGCGGCGGCAATGCCACGCTGGTCTCGTCACTCGGCGCGGCCCGAGTCATCGACTACACCCGAGAGGACTTCACCGCGGGAGGCGACTCGTACGATGTGATCGTCGACTGCGTCGGCAACGCACCGTTCGGCCGCGTCGAAGGATCGATCTCCCCCGGCGGAGCACTCCTGCTGGTCGTCGGCGACCTGCGGGCCATGCTGCGCAGCCGCGGCCAGAGCCGTCGTTCCGGCAAGCTCGTCACCTGGAACGTCGGCACGCCGAGTGCAGAGCACCTCGCGCATCTCGTCAGCCTTGCGGAGTCCGGCGGCTTCCGGGCCGTCATCGACCGCTCCTTCGATCTGGTTGACATCGTCGAAGCGCACCGCTTCGTCGACACCGGGCGCAAGCGCGGCAGCGTCGTGCTGCGCGTCGCATCATCCGAAGAGGATGCTGGTCGGCACTGAAGAATGTGGAGGGGCTGACGGGAATCGAACCCGCGCTATCTGCTTGGGAAGCAGAAGTTCTACCATTGAACTACAGCCCCGAACCTGCATCCGAGGAGCAGGTGATCGCAAGCCTACCCGTCGGATCCGTCACGTCCAAAGTGTCGCGGGCGTGCGGCAACTAGGCTGGTGCCGTGCTTCTCAGCGACCGCGACATCAGAGCAGAACTCGCATCCGGCCACATCGGCCTGGAACCGCACGAGCCGGAGATGATCCAGCCGTCGAGCATCGACGTGCGCCTGGACCGCTACTTCCGCCTCTTCGACAACCACAAGTATCCGTTCATCGACCCGTCGGTCGATCAGCCGGAGCTCACCCGTCTCATCGAAGTTGACCCCGAGGAGCCGTTCATCCTGCACCCGGGGGAGTTCGCGCTCGGCGCGACCTTCGAGCAGGTGACGCTGTCGGATGACATCGCCGCACGGCTCGAGGGCAAGTCGTCGCTCGGCCGACTCGGCCTGATCACTCACTCGACCGCCGGATTCATCGATCCCGGATTCACCGGCCACGTCACGCTGGAGCTCGCGAACGTCGCCACGCTGCCGATCAAGCTCTGGCCGGGGATGAAGATCGGTCAGCTCTGCTTCTTCCGGCTCACGTCGCCGGCGGAGAACCCCTACGGCTCCGGCCCGTACGGCAACCGCTACCAGGGGCAGCGCGGTCCGACGGCATCCCGCTCGTTCCAGAACTTCCACCGAACGAACGTCGGCACGACCGACGTCGGAGCCCTAGGAGGCTGACATGAGCGGCGACAGCACCGACCCGCAGAACCCGGAGATCCCGTCCGCGGATGCTGTCATCCCGCCGCCTCCTCCGGAGTCGTCTGTTCCGGATGCGGTGATTCCGCCGCCTCCTCCGGAGTCGTCTGTTCCGGATGCGGTCATTCCGCCGCCTCCCGCCGAGGCGATGCTCCCCGCGACGCGCCGTTCCCGTCCGAAGCCCGCGATCCTGACCGGCGATCAGCCCGCCCCCGTCGCCGACGACTGGGCCCAGCCGTCCGTGGCGCCCGAGGTGCCGACCTCCGGCGGATACCGCGCACTGTCGGTGGTGATCTTCGGATTCCTCGTGCTGCTGCTCGCGGCGGCGATCGCCGGGGCCGTCTACCTCGGCACGACGACGTCGTTCGCATCCGCGGCCTCTACCGACGCGATCGCGGTGCTCGCCTCCCTGCGGCATGGGTGATCTCCGCTACGACCCTGAGGTCGACGCGGCCTACCTGACCGTCGGTGGCCCGATCGCCGATGGCGCGGTCGCGCAGACGCTCCCGATCGCGCTCCCGGCTGATGCCCGGGGAGAGCTGTTCCTCGACCTCGATGCCGACGGGCGGCTGCTCGGAATCGAGATCCTCGGAGCATCCCTGATCCTCCGGCCGGAGGCGATCGGCTGACGCTGTGCCGCTCTGTTGCGGCGCGCCGCCCTGGTGCCGACCTCCGGAAAAATGCTAGACACGCAGGCATGACCGACTATGCGCAGGAGCATCGACTGGGACGCATCGACGTCGTCGAACTCGACGACACCGCGGCGCTGAGCAGGGATGTCCCGCTCGACGTCGAGGCGGTGCAGGAGGCGTGGCCCGACTTCGAGGGTGGATTCGACTCGCTGCAGGGGCGACGGATGATGGGCCTCGTGTTCGGCGGAAGCGATGTCTATCGGTTGACGTCGGTGCGTCTGGACCGGGATGCCGAGAATCCGCTCGGTCTCGATGAGACGACGATCCCCGGCGGCCCGTATCTGCGGCTGCGGCTTCGCGGCGAGGCGCCCGAGATCTACGGGCAGATCTCGTCCGCGTTCGACGCCCTGTTCGCGCTGGCCGACCACGATGCCGCGCGACCGCACATCGAGTACTACCGTCGCGAGGGGGAGGTCGACTGTCTCGTCCCGGTGGTGCGCTCGCACGGCTGACGTTCGGGCCGCAGGGGCGGCGTGGGCGGAGGCTCCGGGACGGCCGGAGCTCCCGGGGCCCGGGGGTGGCCGGGGCTTCGCGGCGGCCGAGGCTCGCGGCGGACGAGGCTCCGCTCCACCTTCTGAAAACAGGAGGACACCCCCAGTTCAGGACGAAATGCGGCAGATCGTCCTGAACTCGGGCTGTACTCCTGTGCTCCGCTGGAGAACCCCCGCGGATCCGCCGCTGGCCGCATCAACGGCATCCGCCGCATCCGCCGCTCCGCTCGCCTGACGCTCCGCTCGACAACAGGAGGACCGTCCCAGATCAGGACTAAATGTGGCGGATCGTCCTGATCTCGGGCTGTTCTCCTGCGCTCGACTGTCGCGTCTCCGCCGCATCCGCCATCCGCCGCATCCGCTGCATCCACCGTCCGCCGCATCCGCCGCATCCGCCGTTGGCCGCATCCGCCGTCCGCCGCATCCCCCGAAGGTGACGTCCGGGCCTCACATCCTTTTCGACGCCCAGACATACGCCGGGACTGCGACGGCCACCACGACGACATGCATGACCATGAGTCCGATGACGGCGCTCACGTTCGTCCCGGGGATGAAGCGGAACGCGAGCAGCAGAATGTCGGGGATGAACGACGCCACGGTCACGATCGGCACGAGCGCCGACAGGGTGCGGCGCGGGTCACGGACGCGCCGGCGCACGAGCGACCAGCCGACCCAGCCGACCACGATGCCCAGAGTCGTGAACAGCGTGTAGGCGGGGAAGGTCAGTGGCCCGTAGTTCGCCGGAGCGCCGGTGGCGACGGCGATGAGCGCGACGACGGAGTTCACTGCGACGGCGACGACGACCGCAACGGTGAGGATGACGACTGTGCGCAGCCGAGGTCGGGTGATACTCCGATCGGCGCGGGCGGTGGTGGTGACCATGGCAACTCCTTGCGGTTGACGACTCGATCCGGTACTGAGTGGTACCGGATATAACGGTACTGCTCGATCCCGGAATGTACAATGGGTCGGATGAGTGAAGATGCGATGGCCAAGCCGACGGGGCGTCCTCGCGACCCCGGCGTCGAGGCGTCGATCCTCGCGGCGGTGCAGGATCTGCTCATCGAGAGCGGCTACTCGGGCACGACCATCGGCGCCGTGGCAGACCGCGCCCGCTGCGGAAGATCCGCCATCTACCGCCGGTGGGAGACCAAGGCGGAGCTCGTCGTCGCGGCCGTCGGCGCACTGCAGATCGCGGCTGACGTCCCCGACACGGGCACCCTCAGAGGGGACCTCCTCGAAGCGGCCATGCACTTCGCGAGGGCGGATGACCGGACAGCGCTCGTGCTCGCCAGCATCCTGAGCGAGATCGGGCGCGACGAGGAGTTGCGCGACGTCGCGTACCGAGTGGTCGGCGGGCCGCCGGTCGCCGCACTCACGGCAGTGATCGAGCGGTGGATCGAGCGGGACGAGGTGCGTGCGGACGCTCCGGTCGCCCTGATCGCCGGCCTCGTGCCGACCGCAGCGTTCGGCAGCGTCAGCCTGCGCCGCCGCGCGCTCGAACCGGATGCCGTCGTGCAGCTGGTCGACGAGGTCGTGCTGCCCGCACTGCGTTAGGCGCTGCCCCGCTTCGCTGTTGCCCCCATGCCGCGGTGCTCCGCTGCGCTGTTGCCCCCCCGAGAACAGGAGGGCCGTCTGAGATCAGGACGGAATGCGGGAAATGGTCCTGATCCCGGGCTGTCGTCCTGCGTTCGGACGACGGGGATGGGGCGTCTGAGAAAGGGATGCCTGAGGTCTGGCTCGCTGAGAACAGGAGGACCGTCCGAGATCAGGACGGAATGCGGCGAATGGTCCTGACCTGGGGCCGTCGTCCTGCGCTCGGCGGGGTCGGTGTCAGGGTGCGGGGCGGTTCCGGCGTTCCGAGTTGCAACGGCGCGGATGGCGCGGACGGCGCGGGTACAGGAACGCCCCGGTCGCCGAAGCGAACGGGGCGTCCTGGTGCAGCGGATGCCGGGATGCGGATGCCGGGATGCGGATACGTCAGGCGTCGCGACCACGCGAGAACCCGGCGTCGAAGCCGCGCTCATAGGCGTGCTGAGCCGCTCGCGCGACACGGTGCTCGCCGCGACCCGAGTGGGCGGGGTGCCCGTGGCCGTGGCCGCGGCCGAAGTCACGGTCGTGACCGCGGCCGTGACCGTGCTCGTGGTTGAGGTCACGGTCGTGACCCGGACGTTCGGCGTGCTCGTGCCCCTGCGGGGCGGAGAAGCGGTCGTGTCCCGGGTGGCCCCGGTGCCCGCATCCGTGCTCGTCGGAGGAGCCGTGAGCGAAGTGGTCCGGTCCGAAACCACGGTGGAAGCCGCGAGGACCGAACCCCGGACCGAAGCCCGGACCGAAGCCCGGACCGAACCCAGGCCCGAACCCGCGCCGACCGAAGCCGCGGCGACGTCCGCGTCCGCGGGGGAGAGGGGTCTCCTCATCCCATCCGAACGAGCGGGCGATCTGCTCGAGCGTCGCGAGCGTGGTCTCGAAGTCGTCGGGGGAGACGGCGTCGGAGACCTGGGCGCGGATGCCGTCGACGATGCCGCCGAGGCGTTCCTTGGCGGCGCGGCCTTCGTCGGTGAGCGTCCAGGTGTCGCCGTCTGCGACGACCCATCCGCGCTCGACGAGCCCGTGCACCTTGTGTGCCGTCAGGGGGCGGCGAGCCGCCACGGTCCCGTCGATGATGTTGAGGAGTCGCCAGTCGCGGCGGCTCGCGCCCTCTCGGTCGAAGGCCGAGTCGAATTCGGCGGCCATGAGCCGGTCGACCGCCTTCAGCCAGTAGCCGAAGGGGCGAGGAGTGCTGTCTGTGTTCTGAGTGTCAGAGGTGTTCATGGTGAAGTCCTTGGATGTCATAGAGCATGTGCTTGTCACAATGCATGTATATGTAGTGTGACATGTGTATCTGATCCATGTCAAGTCGCATGTAAAATCGAATCGTGAGCAGCGCAGAGAACGACCCCGCCGAGGCCATCGCCCTCGCACTGTCCCGTCTCCGAGGACGGCGGCCCGGCGGTCGGGGCCCCCGGGGCATGGGTGGTCCGCACGGATGGCACGGCGGGCCGCATTCCGATCACGGTGAGCAGATCGCGCACGGGAACGGGAGCGAGCAGGGTGCGCACGGAAACGCGCACGGGGATGCACACGGGCATCGACGCCCTGGCGGACCGGGTGTGCCGCCGTGGGTGGCAGACCCGTCCGGACGATTCGGCGGACCGGCGCGGATGCGGATGCTGGAGGCGCTCGCCGCGGCATCCGCTCCGCTGAGCGTCAGCGATCTGGGTGCCGCTATCGGAGTCGATCAGCCCCGGGCATCGAGGCTGGTGCAGCAGGGTGTCGCCCACGGCTTCGTCCGTCGCGAGGCCGACCCTGATGATGCGCGACGCACGCGCATCGCGCTGACCGACGATGGGCGGAAGATCGCTCGCGGCATGCGGGGCGAGCGGAGGGAGGCGCTGAACACGGCACTCGCGGCCTTCACCGACGAGGAGCGTGCGCAGCTCGCGCATCTGCTGAACAAGCTCGCCGACAACTGGGAGCAGTGACGCGCCTCAGGAGGATGTGCCGAAGTCGAGGGACGCCTCATCGTCGACGGACAGTGAGAGCACCACGGTCTCGACGACGGGATGCTGTTCGATCTGCTGCTCGATCGCGCGCAGACTCCTCGCGACATCGTGCTCACGGGCGTCACCCGTCAAGTCGACCTCCGCCACGATGAACAGCCGATTCGGACCGACGTACTCGATGTGCAGATATGTCACCCGCTGGATCTGCTCCGACGACAGCAGTGCCCTTCCGACCCGGTCGCGCAGCGAGGGCGACGCGTTGGACCCGACGAGGAAGGCGATGTTGCGTCCGATCAGGATGATCGCGACGACGCCCAGCAGGATCCCCACGAGGATCGAGCCCACCGCATCCCAGGCTGCGACCCCGGTGATCTGGTGCAGCGCGATCGCACCCGCGGCGATCCCGAGCCCGATGAGCGCCGCCATGTCCTCGAAGAACACCGCGCGCAGGGTGGTGTCGCTGGTCTCCAGCACGTAGTCCCAGGTCGACGAGCCGCGTTCCCTTGCCAGCCGTCGCGACTTCACCATCGCCTGCGTGAACGAGGCCCCCTCGAGCACGAACGCGATGCCGAGCACCGTGTACGCCACGCCCGGACTCTCCACCGGCCCCGTGTCCGACAGCTCCTGCACGCCATGCATGATCGACACGATCGAGCCGGCGGTGAAGATCCCGAACGCGGCGATCAGCGACCACACGAACGCCGAGCGGCCGTACCCGAGCGGGTGCCGCGCATCCTTGGTCCGTGCCCCGCGACGGTCGGCGATGAGGAGGAACACCTCGTTGCCGGCATCCGCCCACGAATGCGCGGCCTCGGCCACCATCGACGCCGACGAGGTGATGACGGCCGCCACCGTCTTGGCGAGGGCGACCAGGATGTTGGCGAGGAAGGCGATGACGACGGTCACGAGGTCAGGGTACTCCCGCTACGGAAGGTGCTTCATATCGCGGGTGAGGGCGAAACTCTTGACCATAGGTCAGAAGTCACCGATCATCGACTCCGACGGGTCATGCAGTCGCAGATAAGAGTCGGAAGGAGACGATATGTCTACAAATGGGGTCTTCATCAGTTCGTGGAGAAGACGAACTGCTGGCGCACTGATCACGCTCGCGCTGACCGTCGCAGGGGTGTTCGGCGTGGCGGGTGCTGCCGCGGCCGCACCGAGCGACTGCGGTGTGGGCTACCACTGCACCTACTCCGGCTACAACTACGGCAACGACGCGTGGCAGCAGCCGTCCACGCACAAGTTCCTGCACTGCGTCGACGAAATGTACATCGGATGGAGGTCATACATGAACGTCGCCTCCTCCGCATTCAACGACGGCCGTTTACAGACGTCGTACCTCTACGCGGGGGCGAAGAAGACCGGCAAGTGGATCTCCTTCGGCGTGGGGAAGGGAACCGCGAATCTCGGAACTCGCGACTTCAACGACACAGCTGCCTCCGGCTACTTCAGTTCCACGCTCGGGAGCTCGGGGTCCGCTCTGTGCCGGTGATCGACGGAGCCGGGCGCGGCCGCTCCTTCGGCGCCGTCATGATGGCTGCAGTCGCCGTCACCTCGCTTGCCGGCTGCACGGGAGCCGACGCTGCGGGGGAGTCAGGGCTCAAGGACCAGGATGCCTGGAAGATGCCGCTCGATGAGTTCTACGTGTACTCGGTGGAGCTGGACAACTATGCGGAGCAACTGCTGACCTCGAAATGCCTGGAGCAGCGGGGCTACGAGTGGCCGGTCCCGTGGCAGAACACGGACTATCCGCAACCGAAGGATTTCAACCGGGTCGGGATCCGGCTGTTCACGCTCGAACTCGCGACGGAGTACGGGTATCAGTTCGCTCCACCCGCCGATGTGGAGAGCGCAAGGCTCTGGGTAGAATTCATCGAGACCGCGGAAGCGTACTTCCCCGATTCGGAGCTCGACGAGGAGCTCGTGAACTGTCGAGACGAGATCCGTGCGGTCGATGAGGATTCGAACCAGAGCTTCGACGGGGTCAACGAGATCATGGGTCTGGCGCTGCAGGCGGATCAGGTGGCATTGCAGAGTCCCGCGGTCATGGAGGCGACGGAGAGGTGGCGGGAGTGCCTGCAGCCCCAGGTCGACTTCACGCTGCCGGAAGAGCCCCGAACAGAGATGCCTCCGCACGGGGCCGACGCTGACTGGGTGTCCGTGGATGGGCATCCGTCGGTGGACGAGATCGCCGTGGCTGTCGCCGACGCGGAATGTCGGGAGTCGAGCGGACTCAGCGCTGCGGCGTACGAGACGGAGTGGGAAGAGCAGCGCAAGCTCGTCGACCTGAACCGAGACAAGCTGGAGCGCATCCGCGACGATGCACAGGACCGGAAGGCGTACCTGCTCACCATCGTGGCCGATAACGCGCCGCCGGCACCATGACACTCCGCCCCCATCTCCCGCGCACCCGGTGGCGTGTCATCGCCGCCGGGGTCTCCCTCGTGTCAGTCCTCGCCGGCGGATTCTGGTTCGCGACGCAGTTCCAGTCAGTTGCACAGCAGGAGGCGGACGCGAAGGCACCGCCGCCAGGTCCCGTCTTCGCCGATGTGGCCCGGGGCTCTTTGGTGAGCGGCGTCGATTTCGTGGGACAGCTCGGGCCCTCGACGCAGAGCTCGGTGACGATACCTCCGACTCCGGATGCCGCGCTGTCCGTGGTCACGGGGCATGCGCTCGAGACGGGCGCTGAAGTGTCGACCGGTCGCCTGCTCACCGAGGTCAACGGACGCCCCGTTTTCGGCCTGCACTCGGCCTTCGCGTTCTATCGAGACATGGGCATCGGGGACAGCGGGCCGGATGTGAAGGCGCTGCAGGAGGCGCTTGCGGCGCGTGGCTATCCGGTCGAGCCTGACGGGCTCTTCGGTGTCGTGACGGCAGACGCTGTGGAACGCTGGTACGGCGATGCCGGATACGGTGCCCCCACACGAGGCGCGCCGGATGTCCGGAGAAGCGCCGCTGACGCCGCGGTCGATGAGGGGAGCGACCCCGGTGACGCAGCGAGCGAATCGCTGGAGACAGGGTATGTCCCCACGTCCGAGATCCTGGCGATACCGACGGCGTCCGCGGCGGTGATCCAGGGTCTGCGGATCGGCCAGCTGGTGGGAACTGCGGGAACGCCGGATCTGGTACTGGGATCAGCCGACGTCGTGGTCACCATCACGGTGCCGAGCACGGATGTCGGGCACGTGGCGACCGGCGATGTCGCCACCGTGTTCGTCGACGGTGCGGAGGTCGAGGCGGTCGTCGGCGAGATGCGTGCGGTCGAGCAGGGGGAGGTGGCGCACGACCCGGCCGCGATCGGCGATCGCGAAGACGCCGTTCCACTCGGGAGCAGCGAGTCGGCCGTGTCCTTCTCGGTCATCCCGTCGGAAGCGCTCCCGATCACGACGGGGCGGGCGCAGGTCACCGTGACCCAGGAGGTCGTCGCGGCGGATGCGCTGATCGTTCCCGTCCTCGCGGTCTCCGACCGCGGCAGCGACAAGAACGTCGTGACGAAGCGGCAGGCCGACGGGACGCTCCTCGAGGTCCCGGTCGCCGTGCTCGGCACGGTGCACGGCGAGGTCGCCGTCGAGCCGCTCAAGAGGGGCACGCTCGACGACGGCGACCGCGTCCGAGTCGGCTGACGTGGCGCTGATCGAGGTACGCGGTGCCCGCAGAACGTATTCGGCCCCACGTCGTCCGGACGTCGAGGCGCTGCGGGGGATCGACCTCGACATCGAGTCGGGGGAGTTCGTTGCAGTCGTCGGGCCCTCCGGCGGGGGCAAGAGCACGCTTCTCAACATCCTGGGGCTGCTCGACGACCTGACCGAGGGCACCTACCTCCTCGAGGGCGAGGAGATCCTGGCGAGCGACGGGCGTCGCGCGTCGCGGGTCCGTGCCCGAACGATCGGGTTCGTATTCCAGGCCTTCCATCTGCTCGAGGCGCGACCGGCCGTCGACAGCGTCGAGCTGAGCCTCCTGTACCAGGGCGTCCCGCGAGTCGTCAGGGAACAGAAGGCCCTCGATGCGATCGCGACGGTCGGTCTCGGCGAGAGCGCGCAGCAGAGCACGTCGACGCTCTCCGGTGGGCAGCGTCAGCGCATCGCCATCGCTCGCGCGATCGCGTCCGATTCGACGCTGATCCTCGCGGACGAGCCGACCGGCAACCTGGACTCCGTCGCCGCGGCGAGGATCCTGGACGAGCTGGAACGCATGAATCAGGACGGTGCGACGGTCATCGTCGTGACTCATTCACCGGAAGTGGCGGCGCGTGCGCGACGGGTTATCCGGATCGCGGACGGACGGCTCACATCCGACGTGACGTCGTCGGCAGCGCACCCCCGGAGGGCTGAGACCTCGCGAGGGAACCGTGACCGGCCGGCGTGGGCCGGAAGGCGCATCCGGGGCACCGACCTCCTGCGTGATGCGTGGGCCTCCGTGATGTCCAGGCGGGCCCAGACGATCGGCCAGGGACTGGCCGTCGCGATCGCCGTCGCACTGACCATCACCACCCTGGGGTTGTCCGCATCCGCCGAGGCGCAGGTAGCGGCCACGTTCGACGCGCATCTCAATCGCGAGGTCTCAGCGACCTGGTCGACGGCGGTGAGGAACTCGCCCCCGCTCGACGCCGTGCCCGAGCGAGTCGAGGCGCTGAGCGGGGTCGAGGCGGCCGCGGTCGTCGTCAGCCTCTCGGTCAGCACGGTAGCGACGTTCGCGGAGGCCCGACAGATCCGTCCCCACGTCGTCATAGGCGACATCGCGCAGGCCGCTCGACTCTCGGTCGACGAGGCGCCAGGTCATCACGGAGCGCTTCGCGCGGGAGAGGCGTACGTCGGGGACCTGCTCGCGCACGACCTGCGGCTCAGCAGCATCGCCGCGGCCCCGACCATCACGATCGACGGCCGGTCCTACGTCGTCGCGGGTATCGTCACCGAGTCGTCCCGCCTGCCGCTGCTCCGTGGCGAGGTGATGCTCGGGCCGCGCGACGACCTCACCTCGAACGGCCCGATCGATGTGACGATGCTGGCCGTGACGACCGCGGGTGCCGCGCAGCAGGTCGCCCGGCAGCTGCCTGCTGCGGTGAATCCCTTCCAGGCCGAACAGATCGCCGTCGTCGCTCCGACCGACTCCACCGAGCTCCGCGGACAGATCGAGCAGGGCGTGCGGGCTACGCTCACAGCCTTCACGGTGCTCGCTTTGATCGTGGCCATCGCCGCTCTTATGAACGCGACGCTGTTGTCGGTCAATGCGCGGCGGGGCGAGATCGGCATGCGGAAGGCTCTCGGAGCCCGTGATCGACAGGTCGGGGCGCTCATCACGGTCGAATCCGCCTACATCGGCGTCGTCGGAGGGGCTGCCGGGCTGGGCCTCGGCATGGCGGCGATCCTTGCCGTGACCGTGAGTCAGCGGTGGGCGCCCGTCTTCGACGTCGTCCTGCTTCCCCTTGCCATCTCCGTCGGACTGCTCGTCGGCGCGGGCGGCGGAGGGCTCGCGGCGATCCGCGCGGCACGTCTGCGCCCCGCCGAGAATCTGCGGAGTTGAGCTGTGGGCCTCAGACGCGTCGCGTCGCCTTCACCGGAAGCAGCAGCAGGAAGCCGGCGATCAGCACGAGCACGATGCCCAGGATGCCGAAGGCCGTCGACTGGGTGAGCACGATCAGGAGGGTCCAGGCCCCCGATGACATCCAGCTGGCCGCCCGCCCCGTCGTGGCGTACAGCCCGAAGATCTCGCCCTCTCGCCCCGCGGGTGTGATGCGGGCGAGGAACGAGCGCGACGCCGCCTGGGCCGGGCCGACGAAGGCGCACAGCAGCAGCCCGCCGATCCAGAACACGATCGTGCCCCCGTCGACCAGGAAGAACACGGCGAGACCTGCGACGACCATCGCGGCGAGCGAGACGAGGATGATGCGCTTCGGACCGAAGCGGTCGTCGAAGCGGCCGGCGATGATCGTTGACACTCCGGCGATGAGGTTCGCCGCGATACCGAAGATCACCAGGTCGAGGAAGGCGAAGTCGAACACCTGGCCGGCGATGATCGCGCCGAACGCGAAGACCCCGCCGAGGCCGTCGCGGAACACGGCACTGGAGAGGAGGAACCAGAACGTCTGGCGGGTGTCGGGGTTGCGGTAGAGGCCCACGACGTCCGTGACGAGCAGGCGGTAGGACGCGAAGAAGCCGACCTTGCGCTCCGGGCGGCCGAGCGAGGGCTCCGGCACGGCGAGGAAGATCGGGATGGAGAACACGATCGCCCAGATCGCGCAGCCGACCGCGATGAGACGGAACGGCAGGCCGCTGTCCTCGGGGAGCCCGAACCAGTCGAACGTGTAGAAGATGACGACGAGGACCAGGGCGAGGATGCCGCCGATGTAGCCGAACCCCCAGCCCAGGCCCGAGATGCGTCCGACGGTCTTGGGGTTGGCGATGCCGATCAGCATGGCGTTGGAGTTCACCGCGGCGATCTCCCCGAACACGGACCCTGCGGAGATCAGTGCCACACCGAGCCAGAACAGCGTCGGTGTCGGCTCGACGAACCACAGTCCCAGCATGCACACGACCAGCGCACCCGTGCCGATCCCCAGCCAGAGCTTCTGGCGACCCGCGGCATCCGCCCGCTGTCCGAGCACGGGCGCGATCAGCAGGATCGCGATGCCGGCGATCGTCGACCCCATCCCGAGTCCCGACGCGAGGTCAGCCTCGGCGGCTTCGCGGATCGGGTCCTTCGGGTCCAGTCCCGCGATCGAGGCCGGCAGGAACGCCTCCGTCGTCAGATACAGGGCGGTGAAGATGAAGGTGAGGATGACGGTGTTGAAGGGCTGCGTCGCCCAGTCCCACAGCGCCCAGGCATAGACCTGCTTCTTGGGCGCCGGCGTCTCGCCCCGCAGGTCGAGACCGACCACGCCGACCGCGCCGCTGTTGGCCGTCGCCACGGGCTCCGGCACTTCGCCGCTCTGGGGATTTTCGCTCATGCTCGCAGTCTGGTGGCGCGCAGTGAACGGACGGTGACGGCACGCCGCACCCGGTGTGCGACCGCACAGCGCCTCGTCGACCTGCTGACCGCGGCTCTGCGGCTCGGCTGAAGCCCGGCTCTCGCTCCACGACTCCGGAGATCCACCGGGCTCGTACCCGATTCGGCCGCGCTGCGGCACTGCGCTCGCCGATCTCCGGAGTTGTGGAGCGGCGGAGTTGTGGAGCGGCGGAGTTGTGGAGCAGCGGAGTTGTGGAGCGGCGGAGTTGTGGAGCAGATGCGTTGTGCAGCCGCGACTCAGGCGTACGACGCGGCGATCAGCTCGGCGAAGAGCTCCTCGGCGTCGCAGTCGACCCGGCGGCGGGTGAACCAGTCGCAGATGTTGACGCAGTCGCGGTGCAGGAGGTCGAGCCCCTGCGGATTCGCGATGATGTCGACGATCTGCGGCAGGTCGATCACCCGCACCCGTCCGTCATGCACGAGCAGGTTGTACGCGGACAGGTCGCCGTGTGCGAAGCCGGCCGCGGCGAAGGTGCGCATCAGGTCGACGACCTGGCCGTAGAACCCGCTCAGCTCGGCGCGGTCGGAGCGCACTGCCGCCAGTCGGGGCGCCGCGACGCCCGTCTCGTCGCCGATGAACTCCATCAGCAGCTCGGTGCCGTCGACCTGCACCGGGTACGGCACCGGTGCGCCGAGCTCCCACATCCGGCTCAGCGCATCGAACTCGGCGAACGACCATTGCAGGGCGGCGACCGCCCGGCCGTGGCCGGACTTCTTGGCGAGCGCGCGGGTGTCGCGGGTGTTCCTCGTGCTCCGCCCCTCTGTGTAGACGCCTGAGCGGTGGAAGCTGCTGTGGTCGGAACTGCGATAGCGCTTCGCCGCGAGCAGGGTGCGCTGTTCCGGATCGTCGGGGACGGCTCGCTCGAGCAGGAAGACGTCCGCCTCCTTGCCGGTCTTGAGGATGCCGAGCTCGGTGTCGAGTGCGCCCGCGCTCGTCACCACCCATGCGGGGCGGGGCAGCGGTCCGCGCTCCGACGGGGTGACCGCCGGCCAGGTCGTCCAGCGCTGGTGCTCACCGGGCTCGACGTCGGCGAAGGTCGGGACGACCTCGAAAGGGGACGCGTCGAAGGAGAGAGAAGGGGATGCTTCGGAAGAAGCGAAGAGATCAGACACGGTGTGGCTCCGGGAGAGGGAGGCCACGCGCGGATCAGGAGCGGGCGGCCTCGAGAGGAAGGATGTCGGCGAGAGGCGCGACAGAGACGGTGTTCATGTCTTCTGCTCCTCTCGCTCGGCCTTCCGGGAGAACCCCGGTGCGTCGTCGAGCCTAGGGCGCGGGAGCGGATGCTGTCCAGACCCGATCCGGACGAATGGTCGGATGCGGGGGACGCCCCGTCGGGTGCGCGGTGCGCGGGACTGCCACTGTGGAGGGATGACCACGACCGCGCCCGTTCCCGTGACGATCGACCGCACCGACCGCATCCGCTACGGCGGACTCATCGTGCTGATGCTGATGGGATTCCTGCTCGTCACTGCCGAGTTCCTCCCCAACGGCGTGCTCACCGAGATGGCGGACGCCCTCGGGGTCACCCCGGGCCAGGCGGGGCAGACGGTCACGGTCACCGCACTGGTCGGACTCGTCGTCGCTCCCACGGTCGGTCTGATCTTCCCGAGGCTCGACCGCCGCTCGCTCCTCGTCTGGATGGCGCTCGCCGCCGCCGCGTCGAACCTGATCGTCGCGATCGCGCCGAATCTGCTCATCGTGCTGCTCGCCCGATTCCTGCTGGGTGCGGCGATCAGCGCGTTCTGGGCCATGTCGATCACGGTCGCGGTGCGGCTCGCCGGTCCCGAGCATCTCGGGCGCGGGGTCATGTTCACCTCTGCCGGGGTCTCGCTCGCCACGGTCGCCGGAGTGCCACTCGGGGTGATGCTCAGCGAGGTCGTGGACTGGCAGACGGTGTTCGCGATCGCCGGAGTGCTCATGGTGCTCCTCGCCGTCGCGCTGCGGTTCGCGCTGCCGTCCGTGCCGGCCGAGCAGGCATCGAGCATCCGCCTCCTCGTCGACACGCTGCGTCGGCCGGGCATCGCGATCGGGATGGTCGGCCACGTGCTCGTGGTGCTCGGTCACTTCCTCGCCTAGACGTACGTCCGACTCGCGCTCGAGCGCATCCCGGAGGTCGACGCGTCGACGATCATCGTCCTCCTCGCGCTCTTCGGGGTCGGCGGTCTCGCGGGCAACCTCGGACTCGGATTCGTGATCGACCGCACGTTCGCGTTCTTCGCCGTGTTCGCTCCGCTCGTGATCGCGGTGTCGGTGCTGGCGATGATCTTCCTGTCCGGGTCGATCTTCGGCGTCGGTGCCGTCGTGCTCGTGTGGGGCTTCTTCTTCTCGTCGTGGCTGCTCGTCGCCAACACCTGGGTCGGACACCGCATGCCCGATCGCCTCGAGGCCGGCGGCAGCCTCGTCGTCGTGGGGTTCCAGGGCGCGATCACGCTCGCCGCGGGCTTCGGCGGTCTGCTGGTCGACACCCTCAGCGTGGAGTTCGTGTACGTCCTGGGGGCGGCGGCGCTGCTGGTCGGAGCGGTGCTCTTCGGCATCTCGAACCGCCGGAGCACCGCGGCCGCGCTGCTCGCCTGAGCTCGCGGCTCGTGTGAGCCGCTCTCGTCCGACCCACCCCGGGCACAGCTTCGGATCCGGCATCCGACACCCTGTTGAGTCAGCCCACCAGGCGGCGTGTCGGGCCCGCGGTCCGAAGCTGTGCCCGGGTCCCACACCGGACGGAGCAGGGGCAGGGCGGGGAGCAGGGGCAGGAGCTAGGCGGGGACGGCGGTGAGCTGCGCGGCGCGCCAGGTCGACGGGGTCATCCCGGTGCGGCGGCGGAACGCGCGGCTGAACCCCTCGTCCGAGGCGTAGCCCAACACGCGCGACGTCTCGCTGACCGAGCGGCCTCCCGCGAGCATCCGCTTCGCCGCATCGACGCGCACCTCGGTGACGTAGTCGGCAGGCGAGCGGCCGATCGCACTGCGGAAGCGCTCCGCGAAGATCGAGCGCGACATCGCCCCGATGCTCGCCAGGCGTTCGACGGTCCAGTCGCGTCCCGGCTCCTCGTGGATGGCCTCGACGACGCGGTCGAGGAAGGGGTCCTTCGACACGGAAGGCCAGCCGGCGGGGGCGCAGCCGTTCGCCGCCCACGCCCGGATGACACTGAGCAGCACGGTCTGCGCCATCATGCGGCAGATCACGGGGTCGCCCTGGCGCACCGGGCACGACGGCGGACCGGCCGGACCCATGCTTCCGGCCAGCGCGGCCGCAGCGGGCTCCAGGGCGTCGAAGGACATGACCGTGATCGGATCGGGAAGGAGCGCGGTGAGCTGGGACGCGCTGGCGGAGAGCTCCAGATCGACCACCACGAGGTCGGCGTCCGCCTCGGCCTCCAGAGCGATCGGCGCGCGCCCCAGTGTGAGGAACGCGTCTCCGGAGACGAGAGCCGCGCTCAGCGGGCGGTCGTCGACGGCGACGAGCTGAGCGGCGCGGTCGACGTCGAGACGGCATCCGGTGGTCAGCGGCGGGTGTCCGCTCAGCGCTCCGCTCGCGATGTACACGAGAGTGGCGGATCCCGAGGGGATCGGCAGCAGGTCGCCGGCGGTCAGGGCGACGCGCCTCGCGATGCCGACGCGCAGCTCGACGGAGTCGAGCACCTGCCCGAGCGCTGCGGAATCGACGGTCACCATGCCTTCGGCAACACCCGGGGAGTCATAGCTATTCCGGATACGCTGAACGGACCCCCACCCGAGGAGTCCCGTGTTCCGCACACCCGACCGCCTGTTCCGAGTCCTCGCGATCGCCGAGGCGATCACCTGGACGATCCTCATCGCGGCGATCATCGCCCGTGCCGTCGGCGCCCCCGGCGTCGTCGTGACGGTGGGCGGCGGCATCCACGGGTTCGTCTTCCTCGCGTACGGGGCGACCGCGGTGCTCGTCGCCCTCAACCAGCGCTGGCATCCGGGGGTCGCGATCCTGGCGGTCGTGAGCGCCGTGATCCCCTATGCGACCATCCCGATGGAGATCTGGCTGCACCGCACGGGGCGTCTGGCCGGCGACTGGCGGCTGGAGCAGACGGCCGACCCCCGCGACGCGCGCTGGTACGACCGGCTGATGCGCTGGTTCCTCCGCCGGCCGTGGGTGCTCGCGATCCTGCTCGCGGGCGGCATCGTCGCTCTCTACGTGATCCTGCTGCTCGTCGGACCGCCCGGGGGCAAGTGACCGCGACCCGAAGGCGGGCGGTCACTCCACGACGACGGCGTTCTTGTCGACGACCTCGGCCAGGGTGGCGACGACGTCTCCGCCGGTGCAGTCGACGATGACGTAGAGGCCGACGCCCGTCGCGGTGAACGCCCTCGCGGCGATGCTCCACTTCCGCTCCCCGGCGACGCCGTCGAGCTGCCGGTTCTCGACGTCGGCATTGCCGCCGATCTGATAGCTGAACGTGCCGGTGGTGGCGGACGGGGTGATCTCGGTGGCGTCGGCTTCGCCGAGGATGACGGCGAGCATCGCGTCGGAGCTCGCGGCGTCATCGCCGGGGACCGTCGGGACATCCGGGATGAGTCCCTGCCAGAACTGCGCGGTGCAGGTGTCGTCCACCGTGCCGTACGTCCAGCCACCCTCCCCGTCGTCCGGTTTCACGACCTTCCAGCCGTCGTCGGCGATGAGTCCGTCGCCCCACTGGATGTAGGCCGTCGACGGCAGGTCCGCTCCCTCGTCGAAGGACAGCGCGGCGGGCAGATCGCCGGAGGGCTCGTCCGTCGGCTCGGCCGGCGGAGACGGATCGGGTCCGTCGCCGTCCGGGACGTTCACCGGGATCTGCGCGTACAGGCATCCGCTCAGCGGCAGCATGGCCAGGGCGACCACCGAGACGGCGGCGAGACGGGCCAGGGGCGAGACCTGCGAGATGCGCGTCATGCCGGTCAGCCTAGTCCGCGGGGGTGGCGCGCACCTCTCCGACAGCCACGACCTCTCCGGCCGCGACCCCGACCACGTCTCCCACCCCCACGACGTCTCCGACCACCACGACAGCGGGGGAGCGCACATGGCGGGATGCGGCCAGGTGCGCGATGGTGCCGAGCGTGCCGACGGTGATGCGCTGTCGGGGCCCGAACCCGTCTTCGATGATCGCCACCGGGCAGTCGTCGCCCCGGCCGCCGGACGCCAGCACGTGCGCGGAGTGGGCGAGCGTGCCCACTCCCATGAGCAGCACGACGGTGTGGTCGCGGCCCCCGGGCAGGTCGCCGATCTGGTCGTGGGCGCTGGCGACCGTGAACGTCTCTGCGACGCCGCGCTGGGTGAGCGGGATGCCGGCGATCGCCGGCACGGCCACCGCGCTGGTGACGCCGGGGATCACCTCGACCGGGACGCCTGCCGCTTCGCAGTGCAGCTGCTCCTCGCGTCCGCGTCCGAATACGAAGGGGTCGCCGCCCTTGAGCCTGACGACGTGGCGTCCCTCGCGGGCGAGCGTCACCAGGAGCTCGTTGATGCCGTCCTGCGGCACCGGGTGGTGGCCGGGCAGCTTGCCGACGTCGAAGATCTCCCCCAGTCGCACTCCCTCGGCGGCGAGCTGGCTGAGCACGGCCCGCGCGCCGAGGCGGTCGGCGACGATCGCATCCGCGGTCTCGATGGCACGCAATCCGCGCACGGTGAGCAGGCCCGCATCGCCGGGGCCCGCGCCGACGAGCGTCACCCTCCCGGTGGCAGCCTCTCGACCGCGCGCGGTCATGGCCGTCCGGCTCCCGCGAGCAGCAGAGCAGCGGCGTCCTCGTAGCGCTCGACGACGAGGTCGATCAGCGGCTGCGGCACCGTGACGCCGTCGAGCAGCGGCGGGGTGAGCGGCGCACCGGACGCCTGGCGCACCGTGAGATCGAAGAAGTAGCCGCGGGCGAGGAGGTACGTCGAGACGACGGCGTCCGGATGCGCGGCGAGCGCAGCGGGGAGGTCCGGCTGTCGCGCAGCCAGGTAGGCGAGCTCGACGGGGGCAGCGATCCGGTCGGCGAGCAGCGCCGCCATCGCCTCCGCATCCTCGAGGGAGGCGGGATCGCGGGAGCCGGCGACCGCGAGGACGACCGGGCGCCGGGCAGTCGCAACGGAGGCGGCGAGGTGGTCGGCGAGCACCGAGGCCAGGCGCGGGTCGGGGCCGAGGGCGGCGCTCACGACCGCATCCGCCTTCTTCGCCGCCATGCCGTGGAGGTCGTGATGCACGTGGAAGCCGCGAGACAGCAGCAGGGGGACGATGACCACGGGGCCGTCGATGGTGGGCAGCAGATCAGCCGCATCCGGCTGCTGCACGTCGACGAAGGCGCTGCGCACCTCGACCTCGGGCAGGGCGGCGGCCACGGCGCTGACCAGGTCGGCGATCGCGCGGGCTCCTTCCGTGTCCGATGTGCCGTGCGACACGGCGAGAAGGGTGGGGTGACGCATGCCGGGACTCTAAGGGAGTCGTGTGACGGAGATGTTTCGAGGACCTGCGAGCAAAGTTGAGCCTTCTCGTATCAAGTTTGTTTGACAGCGTTCCGAGGTCGGAGTACAGTTGAGTCATCGCGACTCAGGTTTCCCTGATCGCCCCGGGTTTTCAGACCACATCAACCTCAGCAACAAAGGAGAATCACATGGCACGTGCTGTTGGAATCGACCTCGGTACGACGAACTCCGTCGTCAGCGTCCTCGAGGGTGGCGAGCCGAAGGTCATCGCCAATGCCGAGGGCTTCCGCACCACCCCTTCGGTGGTCGCATTCACCAAGGACGGCGAGGTGCTCGTCGGCGAGACCGCGAAGCGCCAGGCCGTCACGAACGTCGACCGCACCATCGCATCCGTCAAGCGTCACATGGGCACCGACTGGACGTTCGACGTCGACGGCAAGAAGTGGACGCCGCAGGAGATCTCCGCGCGCATCCTCCAGAAGCTCAAGCGCGACGCCGAGTCCTACCTGGGTGACACGGTGACGGATGCCGTCATCACCGTCCCCGCGTACTTCAACGACGCCGAGCGTCAGGCCACCAAGGAGGCCGGTGAGATCGCGGGCCTCAACGTCCTGCGCATCATCAACGAGCCGACCGCC
>NZ_JBEPZB010000028.1:0-683 GCF_041641055.1 Microbacterium sp. | reverse complement strand
CTTCTCGACGATCCAGGTGCGCTCCACCGCGGGTGACAACCGCCTCGGCGGTGACGACTGGGACCAGCGTCTCGTCGACCACCTGATCAAGCAGTTCAAGGAGACCACGGGCGTCGACGTCTCGGGTGACAAGATCGCCCTGCAGCGTCTCAAGGAGGCTGCGGAGCAGGCCAAGAAGGAGCTCTCCTCCTCGACCTCGACCAGCATCAACCTCCCGTACCTGTCGCTGACCGAGTCGGGCCCCGTCTCGCTCTCCGAGACCATCACCCGCGCGAAGTTCGAGGACCTCACCAAGGACCTCCTCGACCGCACCAAGAAGCCGTTCGAGGACGTCATCCGCGAAGCCGGCATCAAGGTCGCCGACATCGATCACATCGTGCTCGTGGGTGGATCGACGCGTATGCCCGCCGTCGCCGAGCTCGTCAAGCGCGAGACCGGCAAGGAGGCCAACAAGGGCGTCAACCCCGATGAGGTCGTCGCGGTGGGTGCAGCCCTCCAGGCCGGTGTCCTCAAGGGTGAGCGCAAGGACGTGCTGCTCATCGACGTCACGCCCCTCAGCCTCGGCATCGAGACCAAGGGCGGCATGATGACCAAGCTCATCGAGCGCAACACGGCCATCCCGACCAAGCGCAGCGAGACCTTCACCACGGCAGACGACAACCAGCCGTCCGTCGCGATCCAGG
>NZ_JBEPZB010000027.1:0-44121 GCF_041641055.1 Microbacterium sp. | reverse complement strand
CCTTCTTCTTCGGTGCCATATCCTCTTCCTTTCATCGAACGGATGCCGGTTGCATCCGCTCTCCCGCGAACCCGGCATCTCCGGGCTGCGGTCGTCTGCGCGCACGCCGAAGCGGCACACAAACCACACAAGTCTACCTGATGCTCGCGCATGTCGATCACTGCCGCTCGATGATCGAGCGCCAGGCGGGGCCGATTGCGCAGCGGAACAGCCGGTTTCGGATGCGGAAGTGACCCCGCACGGGCTCAGGGATGCGGAAGTGACCCCGCACGGGCCCGGGGCAAGCGCCGGGAACGCGAGAACGGCCGCCCCGCATGGGACGGCCGTTCTCGAAAAGCAGGTGTCAGATCATCTTCGTGACCTGGTCGAACGACAGCTCGACCGGGGTCTCGCGCTCGAAGAGCGAGACGAGGACCGTGAGCTTGCCGCTCTCGGGCTTGATCTCGCTGATCGAACCGGGAAGACCCGCGAACGAGCCCTCCTTGATGGTGATCGTCTCGCCGACCTCGAAGTCGACCTCGGCCGGCAGCGGACGAGCGACGGCGACGCCGCCCTTCGACGCGATGTTCTTGGCGGTCGGGACATCCTTGACCTCGACGAGCGACTTCAGCATGTTGAAGGCCTCTTCGAAGCGCAGCGGCGTCGGGTTGTGGGCGTTGCCCACGAAGCCGGTGACACCGGGGGTGTGGCGCACGACCGACCAGGTGTCCTCGGTCAGCTCCATGCGCACGAGCACGTAGCCAGGGATGCGCACGCGGGTGACCATCTTGCGCTGGCCGTTCTTGATCTCGACGACGTCCTCCATCGGGACCTCGACCTGGTAGATCTCGTCCTCGACCTCGAGCGTCGACTTGCGCTGCTCGATGTTCGCCTTGACCTTGCGCTCGAAGCCCGCGTAGGAGTGGATGACGTACCACTTGCCCGGGAGCATCCGCAGGTCGAGGCGGAACGCCTCGTACGGGTCTTCCTCGGAGTCGTCCTCCGCCTCGGCGTCGGCATCCTCGTCGCCGTTCACGTCGGGGCCGTCGTACGGGGTGACCTCGTCGGCCTCTGCGGCCTCGAGCTCGGCGGTCTCCTCCGCCACAGAATCGTTCAGGACCTCAGCGGCAGCCTCAGACTCAGCCGCTTCGTCCAGGTTGAGAGCGTCGTTCACGATCGCGTCCGCCTCCGGGTCGTCGATTTCGATGTCGGTGTCGTCCTGCGTGTCGGTCTCGTCCTCGCCGTCGACGTCCTCGATGTGGAGGGCGACATGCTCGGCAGACGTGACCGAGATCTCTTCTGCGGCGAGGACGTTGCCCTCCTGGGCCTCGTCCTCTTCGCTCGACTGCTCGGCAGCCGTCGCCCAGTCGGCGTCGTCGGAATATCGTTCAGACACGTTGTTTCTTTCCAATCACTGCGGCCAGGGCCGCGTGGGCGTCAGGCGCCCGGGACCCCGAAGACGATGTGCGTCACCCAGGCGAACAAGGTGTCCAGTCCGTACACGATGCCCATGACGATCAGAACGAAGACGAGCACCACCGCGGTGAACTTGACCAGTTCCTTGCGGGTCGGCGTGACGACCTTGCGCAGCTCTGCGATGACCTGACGGAAGAACAGGGCGATGCTCCCGAAGAAGCCCACGATCCCGCGCTTGTTCTCGCGGGTGGCGCCGGCCGCGACGACCTCGCCGCGCGGTTCGTCCTGATCCATCCTGAATGTACCTTTCGTGTGTCAGCCTGTGCTGACGCGCAGGGCGGACAGGAATCGAACCTGCAACCTGCGGTTTTGGAGACCGCTGCTCTGCCAATTGAGCTACCGCCCTAGAGACCGGGAGGTCTCGGGGTGTCATCTTCATCTTGCCACCGCTGTCGGACCACAGGGACCGGGCACGGCGAAAGAATGCAGACAACAACTGCTGGTCCAGCATACGGCATCCATCGGCCGGAGCCGAACCGGGTGGGGCATGCCCGTTGTTGTTAGGCTCGGCGAGCGGATGCAACAGGAGGGGATGCGGTGAGTGCTGGCGTGCAGCAGTTCCAGGTGGACCTGCGCGGAGTCGTCGACCTCCTGAGCCGTCACATCTACTCGAGCCCTCGCGTGTATCTGCGCGAGCTCCTGCAGAATGCCAGGGATGCGATCACCGCCAGACGCGAGGTCGACGGCGGCGGCGGGAGCATCCGCATCACCCCGCTGAACGACGCGTCCGGCGAGTTCGTGCTGCGCGACGACGGCGTGGGCCTCACCGTGGACGAGGTCGCCGACCTGCTCGCCACGGTCGGCCGCAGCTCCAAGCGGGACATCTTCGACCTGCCGCGCAGCGACTACCTCGGCCAGTTCGGCATCGGCCTGCTCAGCTGCTTCATGGTCGCCGACACGATCGTGATCCGCTCTCGCAGCGCCCGTGGGGGCGCCGCGGTGGAGTGGACGGGCAACGCGGACGGCACGTTCCGCGTGGTCGAGATCGACGACGACCTGCCGATCGGCACGAGCGTGCACCTCGTGCCGCGTTTCGACTCCGGCGACCTGCTGCGCCCGGCGACGGTGCGCGAGCTGGCGACGACATTCGCCGAGTTCCTGCCGGTGCGGGTGACGCTGGAGACGCCGAGCGGCGACACCGACATCACGCGGCGTGCACCGTTCCTCGACGCCGCGGAGAACGTCGAGGAGGCGCTGCAGTACGGCCGCGACCTGCTCGGAGCGGCGCCGCTCGACGTCATCGAGCTCAGCGAACCGGCCACCGGCACGAGAGGTCTCGCCTATGTGCTGCCCTTCGCTCCCCCACCCGGCGCGCGGCAGGCCACCCGGATGTACATCGGACGGATGCTGCTCGGCGAGCGCGTCGACGACGTCCTCCCGGAATGGGCGTTCTTCGTGCGGGCCGTCCTCGACTCCACCGGGCTCTCGCCCACCGCGAGCCGCGAGTCCCTCGTCGAGGATCCGGCGCTCGAGCGCGTCCGCGAGCATCTCGGCTCCGGCATCCGCCGCTGGGTGCTCGAGCTGGGCCTGCGCGAACCGCACCGGCTCGCCCAGTTCGTGGCGATCCACGAGATCGGCCTCAAGTCGCTCGTGCGCCACGACGACGAGCTCGCGCGCTTCATCACCCGCTGGCTCACGCTGGAGACCACCCACGGGACGATGCGCATCGGCGACCTCGTCGAGCGCTACCCGCATGTGCGCTTCGCACAGTCCGTCGACGAGTTCCGCCAGGTCGCCGGCATCTCCCCCGCATCCGAGGTCCTGGTCAACGGCGGATACCTGTACGACGCCGACCTCGTGCGGATGCTGCCCGATCTGTATCCGCAGACCACCGTCGAGCTCGTCGACGTGGCGGGCGAGCTCGACCGCCTCGACCCCCCTCCCCTCGACGATCGCGAGGCCGCTCTGACACTGGAGGCCCGCGCGGGCGACGTGCTGGCGGCATCCGGATGCGCCATCACCGTCCGCTCGATCGCCCAGCCCGAGCTCGCCGCCCTCTATGTCGCCGATCCCGAGGTGCTGCGCCGGATCGACCGCGGACGGACCAGGGGCATCACCGGATCGCTGTGGGGAGGCGTCCTCGACCGCATCGACTCCACGGTCTCCGCGTCGCGCGATGACGACCTGAGCGCCCGCCTGTGCCTCAACTGGTCGAACAGGGTCGTGCGCGCGCTGGTCCGCGTGCAGGACGACGCGGTGTTCGCCCGTACGGTGCAGCTCCTCTACATCCAGGCGCTGCTGGCAGGGCACCACCCGCTCTCGGACTCCGACCGCGCCCTGATGACGACGGCGCTCACCGATCTCGTCTCGCTCTCCGCCGGCATCGAAGGCGACTCGCTCCCCTTCGACGACGCGCTCTGACTCCGCATCCCGCATCCCGCCTGAAGGGGCTCGCACATGGCACGTCCGAACAAGCGCTTCTCCCAGCTGATCGAGGAGATCGACCGCACCCCGTGGGGTCCGGCCGAGCAGGCTCTCGTGGCCGAGGCCGTCTCGCTCGCCGTCGAGCTCGGAGACGAGCAGCTGGAGTACGAGGCCCGGATGCGCCAGACCGCCTCGGCGAACATGAACGGCGCGACCGATGTGATGCTGAACTCGTTCGCATGGTGCCTGGCCCGCCACGATGCGGATCCGCAGCGGTTCCCTGCCGATCTCGACTACGGCGGCGCCGACCTGATGTGGCAGTTCAAGTGGATGGCGTCCTCGCTGCGCTCCTCACCCGCCTTCTCGGTCGAGCAGATCGCCGCCGTGCTCGACGACATGGAGGCGCACTACCGAGCTGCCGGTCTGGGTCTCAGCGGCGTCCTGACGGCACGGTTCGAGGATGCGTGGGATGCGGGCCGCCTCGACGAGGCCGAGACGCTGCGCGTGCAGCTGGAGGCGACGCCGCGCGACGACCACAGCCACTGCGACGCCTGCGGGCGCAGTCAGTTCGCGGGGTTCTTCGCGGACACCGAGCGGGATGCCGATGCCATCCGCCTCGTGGAGGAGATGATCGAGGGCGGGTTCTCCTGCGGCGAGGAGCCGGAGCACGCCCTGTCACGCGTGCTCGTGCCGTACCTGCGTGCTGGACGGTTCGACGACGCCCGCAGCGCGCACCTGCGCAGCTATCGCCTCGCCAAGGACAACCCCGACAATCTGCGCATCGTCGCGAACAACATCGTGTTCGCCGCGCTGACCGGCAACGAGGCTCGTGCGCTCGCGCACGTCGAGCGCCACCTGCCGTGGCTCGCCCACGACGGTCTCAACGTCGATGCGCACTTCGCCGCCCTGGCCGCCTTCGCCTTCGCCCTCGACCGGGTGAGCGCAGCGGGGCACGGAGGCGCGACCGTGCGCGGAGCCGACTCCGCTGCGCTGACGACGTTCTTCGGCGAGCATGACGGACCGTGGGATGCCGCGGACCTCGCCGCCGCCGCGTGGGCAGCCGCCGAGCGCATGGGTGCCGAGTTCGATCGACGCGACGGCACGGAGGGGCATGCACGCAGTCTCGCGCGCATCCGGGCTCTCGCCGACGAGCACTACGACGTCCCGATCCGGTCGGATGCCTTCGTGAGCACGCCGGACGCCACGACGCCGGCGGATGCGGATGCATGGTTCGACCGCGCGATGGAGCTGGCCCAGTTCGGAGCCGAGCAGGAGACGCTGCATGCCCTCCCCCGGGCGCTGGAGGTGCAGGACCCCGCGAAGCTCGCTCAGCTGCTGTCGATGCGCCTCGGCATCCTGATCGCCCTGGATCGCGCCGACGAAGCCGCCGAGCTGCTGCCCGCCCGCATCGACGCCCTGCGGGCGGCCGGCCTCGACGTGCAGGCCGACCTCGAGCAGCGCCTCGGACTCGCCACCTTCGGCCTGAACACCCCTGAGACGACGGCGGCGCTCGAGGACGAACTCGCCGACGCCGCATCGCTGCCCGCCTGGTCCCGAGGAGACCTCGCCATCAGCCGGGCCTCGCTGCACATGCATGCGGAGGAGCCGGATGCCGCCCTCGACATGGCGGAGATCGCCGCACGGGCCTTCGCGGAGGCGGGCGACGTGCGCCTGTCCAACACCACCACGCTGGTGGCGATCGCAGCCGTCCTGCACAAGGGCGACATCGAGGCGGCATCCGCTCTGCTCGATCGCCTGCTCGCACAGGACGACCTCAGCGTCGGGCATCGGGCACAGGCGCTGCAGATCCGCGCGCGCGTGCGCGGCGGGACCGAGGCCTACCCCGAGGGGGCGGCGGACGCCGACGAGGCCACGCGGCTGCTCGCCGGACTCGGTGCGACCGCGGCGTCGGCGTCAGCGCACCTGCTCGCCGGAGCGCTCTGGGAGGATGCCGGCGATCCCGAGAAGGCCGTCACCCGCTACCGCGTCACCTCGCGCCTCCTTGCCCAGGAGGGGGCGGACACCACCGGCGCCGACTTCCGGCTGGCCAGGGCACTGCTCGCAGCCGGTGAGGCGGAGGTGGCCGCCGAGCTGTTCGGGCAGGTGCTCGAGAGCGAGGAGCGAGCCGAGGTGCCCGCCGCATCCCGCGCCATGACCGCCTCGCTGCTCGCCCGTGCACTCACCGGCGCCGGGGAGTTCGCGCAGGCCGTCGGCGCGTACGGGTACGCGGCAGAGCTGTTCGGCGAGGCCGAGGAGCACGCCGATCAGGCGATCGCCCTGACCGAGCGCGCCAAGATCCTCGCACGGTTCGACGAGCACGACGACGCGATCGAATCGCTCGAAGCCGCATCCACGATCGTGCGACGGGCTCCGGATGCCGTGGGCGCGCTCGCCGACGTGCTGCACAACCTCGGCCAGGCCTACGGCGCGCGGCAGGACCAGCGCGCTTTCGCCCTGTTCGACGAGGTCGAAACGATCGCGCGCGAGCACGACGCGGGCTGGCTGCTGGCAGACGTCACGGACTCCCGGGGACGGGCACTCGCCGAGTGCGGACGCACCGAGGAGGCTGTGGCCGCTGCGCTGACGGCCGCCGACGGCTTCGCCGAGACCGGGGATGTCGGATCCGCCGGCGGCTCCGAGCTGTTCGCCGCCCGCCTGCTCGCCGGCAGCGATCGCGCCGCCGACGCCGTGCCGATCTACCGGAGTGCGCTGGACCACGCGGCCGGGTTTCCGCCGCTGCGCGAGGTGTCCGCGCTCGAGCTCGGCACGGTGCTGGAATCCCTCGGCCGCCATGCCGAGGCGGCGGAGGTGCGCGCGCTCATCGACGGGTGAACGGCGGGGCGCTCCGTCTCCGCATCCTCGTCTGGTCGGGCGTTCGCTCACACCGCCTGCGCAGGAGATCTCGTCCTCCGAAGGACCGATCCGGCGCATCCCTCCTTCGCTGGGCGTGATCTCCTTCGCTGGACGCGGTGCCCCAGCCCGCACCGCCTGCGCAGGAGATCTCCTCCTCAGAAGGACCGATCCGGCGCATCCCTCCTTCGCTGGGCGTGATCTCCTTCGCTGGGCGTGATCGCCGCAGCGCGCGCGGGCGCGACCTCCTGCGATGGGCGCGATCGCCGTCAGAACGCCCGGCTCAGAGGAACTGGCGCCAGTTCGCCCGCGCGAGATCGAGCAGCTCGTCGCCCTTGCCCGACATGACGGTCCGGATCGCGTAGAGCGCGAAGCCCTTGACCTGCGCGGCCTCGATCGCCGGCGGCATCGACAGCTCCTGTCGTTCGGTGACGACATCGAGCAGAGCGGGGCCGTCATGCGCGAGCACCTCGCGCACGGCATCCGGCAGGTCCTCGCTGTTCTCGACCCGACGGGCGAAGATGCCCATCGCCTCGGCGATCGCCGCGAAGCTCGGGTTCGTGAGCTCCGTGCCGTAGTTCACGAAGCCGGCCGCCTTCATCTCGAGCTCGACGAAGTTCAGCGACGAGTTGTTCACCACGATCGTCTTCACCGGAAGCCTGTTCTGCGTGAGCGTCAGCAGCTCGCCGAGCATCATGGCCAGACCGCCGTCGCCGGCCAGGGCGACGACCTGACGGTCGGGATGCGACACCTGGGCGCCGATCCCGTGCAGCAGCGCGTTAGCCATGGAACCGTGTGTGAACGAGCCGATCAGGCGGCGGTTCTCGGTCATCGACAGGTAGCGCGCGGCCCAGACGGTCGGCGAGCCGACGTCGGCGGTGAAGATCGCGTCATCCGCCGCCTGCTCGTCCAAGAGGCGCGCGAGATACTGCGGATGGATCGGCCGCCCGGCCCTGGTGGGTGTCGCGAGGTCATCGAGCTTGGCCCTGGTCTTGCGGTAGTGAGCGGTCGAGTCGTCGAGGTGGTCGCGGTCGCTCTTCTCGGCGAGGCGCGGCAGGAGTGCGGTGGCGGTGGCGCCGACGTCGCCCACCAGACCGAGATCGAGCGGATGCCGCTTGCCCAGCTGCGACCCGCGGATGTCGACCTGGATCGTGGTCGCGTGCTCCGGGTAGAACTGCTCGTACGGGAAGTCGCTGCCGAGCACCAGCAGGGTGTCGGCGGCCTCCATCGCCCGGTAGCCGGAGGCGAAGCCGAGCAGCCCCGTCATGCCGACGTCGAACGGGTTGTCGTACTCGATGAACTCCTTGCCGCGGAGGGCATGCACGATCGGCGCGCCGAGGCGGTCGGCCAGCGCGATGACCTCGTCGTGGGAGCCCTCGACTCCTGCGCCGGTGAGGATCGTCGTCTTCTTCGAGGCGTTCAGCAGGGTGGCCGCGCGGTCGAGCTCGTCACCGCTCGGAACGACCACCGGATGCGAGCGCTCGATGACCACGGCGCGGTCGTCGGCGATCTCGGCCAGCGCGACGTCGCCGGGGATCACGAGCACGGCCACCCCGCGCTGTTCGATCGCGGCGCGCATCGCGATCTCCAGCAGACGCGGCATCTGCTTCGGATCGGCGACGTATTCGACGTAGACGCTGCATTCGCGGAACAGCTCCTGCGGATGCGTCTCCTGGAAGTACCCGGTGCCGATCTCGGTGGTCGGGATGTGCGCGGCGATCGCGAGCACCGGCACCCGGGAGCGATTCGCGTCGTAGAGGCCGTTGATGAGGTGCAGGTTGCCCGGCCCACAGGAACCGGCGACGACTGCGAGCTCGCCCGTGAGCGCGGCATCCGCTGCGGCCGCGAACGCCGCGGACTCCTCGTGCCTCACATGCACCCAGCGGATTCCGCCGTCCTTGCGGAGGGCATCGGTGAAACCGTTGAGCGAGTCGCCGGGCAGACCGTAGACGCGGTCGATGCCGTTGGCGCGGAGGGACTTGACGATGTTCGCTGCGACAGTGGCCATGCATCCAACCTACGCCCGGGCACGGAGGTCGGCTCCGGCCCGGCGCCGGCTCGGCGCCGACCCTCACGGCGCCGCCGGGGACGCAGAAGGGGCGGATGCCGCAGCATCCGCCCCTTCCGCCATGCGATCGCTCAGCCGATGCGGATGAGCTTCTTGTTGACGAACTCGTCGGCAGCCAGGTGCCCCAGCTCGCGCGAGGTGCCGCTGCGCTTGATGCCGCCGAACGGCAGCTCGGGGCTGTCGGCCAGCACGAGGTTCACGTAGACCATGCCCGCCTCGATGTTGTCGGCGACGCGCTCTGCCTGCTCGGCGTCCGTGGTGAAGACGTACGAGCCGAGACCGAAGGTGGTGTCGTTCGCGAGGGCGACGGCTGCATCCTCGTCGGCGACCCGGTAGACGACAGCCGCAGGACCGAACAGCTCCTCGCGGTAGACGTTCATCTCGGGCGTCACGTCGGCGAGCACCGTCGGGGCGAAGAACGCGCCGTCCCTGGTGCCTCCGGTCAGCAGCGTCGCGCCCTGCTCGACGGCCTGGTCGATCTGCTTCTGCAGGTTCTCCGCCGCAGTCTCGGAGGAGACCGGTCCGAGCACGGTGTCGTCGAGCGTCGGGTCGGTCGCCTCGACCGAGGCCATCGCCGCCGTGAACTTCTCGACGAAGGCGTCGTACAGGTCGTCGACGATGATGAAGCGCTTCGCGCCGTTGCACGCCTGGCCGTTGTTGTCGAGACGAGCGTCGACGCCCGCCTGCACCGTGGCGTCGAGGTCGTCCGTCGACAGCACGATGAACGGGTCGGAGCCGCCGAGCTCGAGCGCGACCTTCTTGAGGTTGCGCCCGGCGATCTCGGCGACGGCCGCACCGGCGCGCTCCGAGCCGGTGAGCGAGACGCCCTGCACGCGCGGGTCGGCGATCATGTCGGCGATCTGCTCGTTCGTCGCCAGCACGTTCTGGTACGCGCCCTGCGGGAATCCGGCGTCGTGGTAGATCGCCTCGATCGCGGTCGACGACTCCGGGCACTGCGGTGCGGGCTTGAGCAGGATGGTGTTGCCCACGATCAGGTTCGGAGCCGCGAAGCGGACGATCTGATACGCCGGGAAGTTCCACGGCATGATCCCGACGAGCGGCCCGAGGGAGGACCGGCGGATGATCGCCGAGCCGTCTCCGAGGATCGCGATCGGCTGGTCGGCCATGATCGCCTCGGCCTGGTCCGCGTAGTACTCGGCGATGTCGGCCGCGAAGTCGACCTCTCCGAGCGCGGCCTCGCGGGGCTTGCCCATCTCGCGCACGAAGACGTCGGCGAGCTCCTCGCGGCGCTCGCGGTGCAGCTCCGCGGCGCGGCGGAGCAGGGCCGCGCGCTCAGCCACGGTCGAGGACCGCGACCATTCGCGGTGCGCGGCGTCGGCGGCGGCGACCGCCTCCTCGATCTGCGCGTCCGTGAAGGTGTCGAAGGACGCCAGCGTCTCTCCGGTGGCGGGGTTGATGACGGCGTAATCGGTCATGTTCTCTCCTCCTCTGGCCGCCCGGTCAGGAGACCGGGATCAGCGTGTACTTGGTGGACAGGTACTCGTGGATGCCCTCGAGACCGCCCTCGCGACCGACGCCGGACTGCTTGACGCCGCCGAAGGGGGCAGCGGCGTTGGACACCACTCCCACGTTCAGACCCATCATGCCCGTCTCGAGGCGGTCGATCATGCGCTGTCCGCGCTGCAGGTTCTCGGTGAACACGTACGAGACGAGCCCGTACTCGGTGTCGTTCGCCAGGCGCACCGCGTCCTCCTCGGTCTCGAAGGTCGCGATGGCGAGCACCGGTCCGAAGATCTCCTCGCGGAGGATGGCGGATCCCGGCACGACGTCCGTGAGCACGGTCGGCTCGTAGAACGTGCCGGTGCCCTCGACGGCCTTGCCTCCCGCGAGCAGGGTGGCACCGCGCTCGACGGCGTCATCGACGAGCTCGCCCGCCTTGGCGACGGCATCCTTGTCGATGAGCGGTCCGATGGCGACGCCCTCCTCGGTGCCCCGTCCGATCTTCATGGCGTTGACGCGCTCGGTCACCCGGCGTCCGAACTCCTCGGCGACGTCCTGGTGGACGATGAAGCGGTTGGCCGCGGTGCAGGCCTGTCCGATGTTGCGGAACTTCGCGGCCAGTGCGCCGTCGACCGCCTTGTCGAGGTCGGCATCGTCGAACACGACGAACGGGGCGTTGCCGCCCAGCTCCATCGACACACGAAGCACGCCTTCGGCGGCCTGGGCGATGAGCTTGCGACCGACCTCGGTGGATCCCGTGAACGACAGCTTGCGCAGCCGCGGGTCGGCGATGATCGGCGCCGACAGCGCGGAGGACTTCGAGGTCTGCACGACGTTGACGACACCGGCCGGGAGGCCCGCCTTCTCGAGCAGCGAGGTGAAGAACATCGTCGTCAGCGGGGTGAGTGCCGGGGGCTTGATGACCACGGTGCATCCGGCTGCCAGCGCCGGCGCGATCTTGCGGGTCGCCATCGCGAACGGGAAGTTCCACGGCGTCACGAAGAACGACGGCCCCACCGGACGCTGCGAGACGACCATGTGGCCGGTGCCCTCGGGGTTGATGCCGTAGCGGCCGCTGATGCGCACCGCCTCCTCGCTGAACCAGCGGAGGAACTCGCCGCCGTATCCGACCTCTCCCCGTGCCTCGGCGAGCGGCTTGCCCATCTCGAGCGTCATCAGCAGCGCGAGGTCCTCCTTGTGCTCCTGCACGAGGTCGAACGCGCGGCGCAGGATGTCGCTGCGGGTGCGGGGCGCGGTGGCCGCCCACGAATCCTGGGCGGCGACGGCGGCATCCAGAGCACGGATGCCATCGCCGGGCGTGGCGTCGGCGATCGTGCGGATGACCGCCCCGGTCGCCGGGTCGTGCACGTCGAACGTGCCGCCGGTCTCACCGTCGATCCACTCTCCCCCGATGAAGAGGCCGGTGGGGATGCTGTCGAGCAGCGCCTGCTCTGTCTGAGTGCTCATGGGTTCTCTTTCTGTGGGGGCGGGGATTTCAGGTCAGCGGCGGCGGATGCTCGGCGGCGCGTCGACGCCGAGGGTCTCGCCACGGAAGAAGGCCGGGCGACGGATCGCCTGCCAGATCATGATCGCGATGCCGACGACGATGATGCCGACACCGAGGACGAACACGAGGCCGAGGCCGCCGATGCTCGATCCGCTGCCGTACGCCGGGTCCATCGAGTCGATGAGCGTCGTCACGAACAGAACCGCGAGGATGACGCCGCCGACCAGCGGGAACAGGAGCGTGAAGAAGAAGCTCCTGGCCGAGTCGAACCACTGCCTGCGGAAATACCAGACGCAGGCGAAGGCGGTGAGTCCGTAGTAGAAGCAGATCATCATGCCGAGCGAGAGGATCGTGTCGGTGAGGACGTTCTCGCTGACCAGGCGCATCACGGCGTAGAAGACGGATGCGACGACGGCCGAGACGATCGTCGAGTAACCCGGGGTGAAGAACCGCGGGCTGACCCGTGCGAACTGCTTGGGCAGCGCACCGTAGTGCCCCATGGCCAGGAGCGTGCGGGCGGGGCCGACGGCGGTCGACTGCAGCGAGGCTGCGGAGCTCGACAGCACGGCGAGCGAGACGAGGAACGCCAGCGGCCCGAGGATCGGGTCGGACAGCGCGAAGAACACGTTCGCGGAGATGTCCTCGTTCGCGAGTCCGTAGTCCCCCGTGCCGACACCGGCGAACATGATGAGACCGATCGCGAGCAGCAGGTAGAGGCTCACGACGACCACGACGGTGACCATCGCGGCGCGTCCGGGCGTCTTGGTGGGGTCCTTGGTCTCCTCGTTCATGGTGAGGACGACATCCCAGCCCCAGAAGATGAAGATCGACAGCGAGAGGCCGGCGGCGAAGGCGCTGAACGACGGCACCTCGAACGGGTTGAACCACGACCACGAGAACGCGGTCGGCTCCGGTGCGTCGCCGTTGACGGCCTTGACGATCGCGACGGTCGCGAAGACGACGAGCACGAGCACCTGGAAGCCGACGAGGATGTACTGGAACTTCTGGGTGGTCTGCATGTCGCGGTAGGACACGAGTGTCGCGCCGAGCATGAAGAGCAGACAGACGACCACGTTGATGAACGGGTTGAACGCGAGGTCCGCGATCTCGGGGTTGCCGCTGAGCTGTGCGATCAGCAGGAACAGGAACTCCACGGCGATGCCGGCGAGGTTCGACAGGACGATCACGGTGGCAGCGATCAGGCCCCAACCCGTCATCCAGCCGATCCACGGTCCGAATGCCCGCACGCCCCAGGTGAAGGAGGTGCCGGAGTCCGGCATCATCCGGTTCAGCTCCCGGTAGCCGAACGCCGTCAGCAGCATCGGGATGAATCCGACGAGGATGATCGCGGGCACCTGCGTGCCGACGACGGCCACGGTCGGGCCGAGGGATGCGGTGAGGGTGTAGGCCGGGGCGATCGTGGAGACGCCGATGACGACGGCTCCGAGGACGCCGACCGCTCCCGCGCTCAGCCCTTTCTGCGAGATGCCGGTGGTCACGCCGGATTCGGGCTCCGTCGCCCGGTTCGTGCTGCTCATCAGCGTTCTCCTGCTTCGGCGCGGGTGCGCGGGACGACGATCATGGGGACGGGCAGTTCGTGCAGCATCTTCGCTGCGGTGGAGCCCAGGAACAGGCGGCGCGGCTGCGCCAGCCGGCTGGAGCCGACGAGGACGACCTCGCCGGGCAGCCAGGTGAGGTTCGCGACCGCGTCTTCGACGGAGTCGCCGGGCGCCTCCTCGACCTCGGCCTTCAGCTCTTCGGGGAGCAGGCCCTTCGCGACGGCGAGCACATCGTGGGCGTGCGCGTCGCCGACCAGGCGGATCGCTCCCGTGTCGAGTCCCGGCGGGACGTCGAACGGCACCAGGGAGACGAGACGGAGCCCGACGCGCGACTCGGTCGCGATCGCGGCCGCCTCGTCGAGCAGATTGTCGGCGCCTGCGCGGTTGCCGACCGCGACGGTCACGCGGGGCAGGACGTGGTCGTCCTCGTCCGCGGTGCCCGCCGGCGCGAGAGCCACCGGGATGGTCGAGGAGTGCAGCAGCTCCGAGGCGACGCTGCCGAGGCGGTGGCGTCCGAAGATGCTGCCCCCTGCGGTGCCGACGACGATCACACGGGCGTCGAACTCCTCACCCGCCGCGATCAGCCCTTCGGCGAACGACTCGCCGAAGCGCACGTGTCCGGTGCGGGTCAGCTCCTGAGGCAGCCGGACCACGGCATCCTCGAGCCACTCCTTCGCCTGGCGGCGGATGTGGTCCTCATACGCGCGCTCCGGCGGGACCGCCGCACTGCGGGTGCCCTCCGAGGGGAGCACGATCACGAGGTGCAGGACGGCCCCGAGGCTGCGGGCCAGCCGCGCGCCGAGCGCTGCGGCATCCGCTCCCGCATCCGTCGCCGTGTAGCCGACGACGACCGCGCCGGTCATCAGCCGACCTCGACCTTGTCACCGGCAGTGCGGCTCGACTCGACGATGTTCGCCGCGGCGAGGTGGCCCATGCGGATGGCCCCGTCGACGTGCTGGTACCCGGCGCCGGCCATGTCGCTGCAGGCGAAGTGGATCGGACCGACCGCCGACCGGAGGTCCGCACCATAGCGGTGCAGGCCACCCATGTCGAAGCTCGCCGCGTATGCGCCGCGGGTCCACTCCTCGCTGCCCCAGTCGCTCTCGTAGTAGACGACCGGGTTCTTGGCCTCGTCGCCGTAGTAGTGCGAGAGCGACTCGAGGATGCGCTGCTTGCGCTCCTCGGCAGACAGCTCGAAGACGCCGTCGGCGTTCTGGTCCGACACGAAGCCGACCAGCGTCCCGCGCTCGTCACCGTGGTTGGTGTTGTCGTAGGCCTCGTGCACGATCTCGTAGGGGCTGAACGCCGTCGCGCTGAGTCCCTGCTCGCGCCAGAACGGGCGCTCGTACACCGCGTGCACCTTGATGACGAATCCCATCGAGAGGTGCTGGTGGAGCTGGTGCTGACGGCGCGGCAGCGGCGGCACGAAGGCGATGCGGCTGTACAGCACCGGCGCGTGGGCGAGGATCGCGAACCGGGCGCGCACGGTGGTGTCGTCTGTCGTGGCGGTGACGCCCTCGTCGCCCCATTCGAGCGAACGTACCGGCTGGTTCAGGAGCACGTCGTCGCCGAGGCGCTCGGCGAGCAGCAGCGGCACCTTCTGCAGGCCGCCCACCACGCGCTTGTCGAGGATGAAGTCCGCGTCGACGAGGTTCGAGTACGAACCGGCGGACGCGGCCATCAGCAGCGACTGGAGCAGCGAGAAGCTGTGCGTGGGCTTTGTGAGCATCGCGGAGCCGGTGGCGAAGGCGAGGTTGCGGACGGCCTCGTCGTCGTCGGTCTGCACGCGGAGCCAGGCGTCCCAGGTGATCGAGTCCCACTCCTGGGCGAGCGGGTGCTCCCACGGGCGGTCCGGGTCGATCTCGGCGACCATGCCGTCGAGACGCTCGGTGATCTCGGCGATGACCGCCTCGGTCTCCGCCGACACCGGGAACATCTCGCCGGTGAATCGGTGCGCCTGGCCGTCAGGGCCCACGTACACGCTGTCGCCCTCGCGGTAGCGGCTGTACGTCTCGAGCCCCAGTTCCTCGATGGTGTCCTTGAGTGCATCCTGGTCGGGCGACACCCACTGCCCGCCGATCTCGAGCATGGCGCCCTCGATGACATCGGTCCACAGTCGCCCGCCGACACGGTCGCGTGCCTCGAGGACGGCGACCGACAGGCCTGCCTTGCGCAGGTCGTTCGCCGCGGTGAGCCCTGCGGCTCCGGCTCCGACGATCAGCACGTCGCGAGTGATCTCAGCCATCTGCATCTCCTTCGTTGGAAAAAATGTGCCGGTCGTGACTCGAAATCCCCCGATACGAGTCACGACCGGACGTGTGTTCGGGTCGCGGTCGCCCGCGACCGGGTCTGCCTCAGGCCTGGGCGAGCGCGGCCGCGACCACGTCGAGGCCTTCGTTCAGCAGGTCGTCGCCGATCGAGAGCGGAGGCAGGAAGCGGATGACGTTGCCGTAGGTGCCGCAGGTGAGGACGATGACGCCCTGGGCGACGCAGGCCTTGGCGACGGCCGCGGTGAGCGCGGCGTCCGGCGCCTTGGTCTCCGGGTCGACGAACTCGGCGGCGATCATCGCGCCGTGTCCGCGGATGTCGCCGATGCGGGCATCCTTCTCCTGGATCGCGCCGAGGCGTGCCGTGAGGATCCCGCCGATCTCGCGGGCGCGCTCGATGACCCCGTCGTTCTCGAAGACGTCGATGGCGGCGAGCGCGGCGGCGCACGCGATCGGGTTGCCTCCGTAGGTGCCCCCGAGGCCGCCGGCGTGCGAGGCGTCCATGATCTCGGAGCGCCCGGTGACGGCGGCGAGCGGCAGACCGCCGGCGATGCCCTTGGCCGTGGTGATGAGGTCGGGCTCGATGCCGAAGATCTCGCTGGCGAACATGTGTCCGGTGCGCGCGAACCCGGTCTGCACCTCGTCGGCGATGAAGACGACGCCGTTCGCGCGGCACCAGTCGAGGATCGCGGGGAGGAAGCCCTCGGCCGGGACGATGAATCCGCCCTCGCCCTGGATCGGCTCGATGATGACGGCGGCGAGGTTGTCGGCGCCGATCTGCTTCTCGAGCTGCAGGATGACGCGGGCAGCGGCCTCGCCGCCCTCGAGCCCGTCGCGGAAGGGGTACGACATCGGCGCACGGTACACCTCGGGGGCGAACGGGCCGAAGCCGCTCTTGTACGGCATCGACTTCGCCGTCAGCGCCATGGTGAGGTTGGTGCGGCCGTGGTAGCCGTGGTCGAAGGCGACGACGGCCTGGCGACCGGTGTGCTTGCGGGCGATCTTGATCGCGTTCTCGACGGCTTCGGCACCGGAGTTGAACAGTGCGCTCTTCTTGGCGAAGTCGCCGGGGGTGAGACGGTTGAGCGCTTCGGCGACGCCGATGTACGACTCGTACGGCGAGATCATGAAGCAGGTGTGCGTGAACTGGGCGGCCTGGGCGGCCACCGCGGCGGCGACCTTGGGGTGCGCGTTGCCGACCGTCGTCACGGCGATGCCGGAGCCGAGGTCGATGAGCGAGTTGCCGTCTGCGTCGACGACGACACCGCCGCCGGCGGCGACGGCCGCGACGGGAACGGTGTGCCCGACGCCTGCGGCCACGGCGTCTGCCTTGCGGGCGAGGATCTCGGCCGAGCGGGGGCCGGGGAGCTCGGTCACGAGGCGACGCTCCTGGGGAAGGTCGGGTCCGCCGAGGGGGGTTGCAACAGCTGCGGTGTCGAGGAGTGCCATGTGGGCGAGCGTACGACCGGAGAGCAGCCGGATGCATTCGCCGAACTGTACAATCTCTCCCAGAGTATCGCCGCGCTGTACAGAGCAGGCGTACTCACGACAGAGGGAGACGGGCATGGATGTCACGGAGCAGCCGACACTGCGCGCGCTGCTGAGCCGTCGAGACCTGGGCCTGCGTCTCGTGTCGCCCGAGGAGGATCTTCCCCGCGGAGCCCTCGACCAGCCGCTGCGCTGGGTGCACAGCTCCGACCTCGCCGACCCCACTCCCTTCCTCGCGGAGGACCTCGCCCTGCTCACGACCGGCACCCAGCTCGATGCCGACACGGCGATCGACGTGTACGTGAGTCGACTGGCCGACCGCGGGGTGCGCGGCCTCGGCTACGGCACGGAGGTGCATCGCGCCGGCATCCCCGACGAGCTCGTCGCAGAATGCCGGAGCCGAGGCATCCCCCTGTTCGAGGTGCCCTACCTCACTCCGTTCATCGCGATCGCCCGCGCGCACTCCGAGGCGATCGCCGCGCAGGCGTACGCCCGCCGGTCGTGGGCCCTGGACGCGCAACGCGCGCTCGCTCTCGCGGCGCTCCGCCCGCACGGCCTCGACGCCACGCTCGCCGAGCTCGGCCGCCGGCTGGGTGCCTGGGTCGGCATGTTCGACGCCTCCGGGGCGCTGAATCTCTCGCACCCGCGCACCTCGGCACCGTCGAGCAGGCTGACAGCCCTCGGCGAGCGCGCCACCGAGATCCTCAGCAGAGGGCTCGAGGCCGGGCAGTCGCTGACGATCGACGGCCGGACGTTCATGCTCTTCACGGTCGGACGCGGCGGGCAGTTGCGCGGCGTGATCGCGCTCGCCGTCGACGCCCTCGATCCCGAGGCGCGCACCGTCGTGACCTCGGTGATCGCGATGGCGGGGCTCGCCCTCGAGCAGAGCGACCAGCTGGCGCGCAGTCGGCGGCGCCTGCACTCGCAGCTGCTCGGATCGCTGCTCGAGAACGAGCCGGCCCTCGCCAGGAGGGTGCTCGGCGGACTCCCCTCCGCACCGGTCACGGTCGCGGTCGCTGCCGACGCCCCGGCCGGTCCACTGACGGACTGGTGGGAGCGGCGCCGCATCGAGCACGGCACCCCGAGCTTCCTCGCCGAGTCGACGGAGGGCGTCGTGATGTGCGTCTCGGTCGCCGACGACGCCCTGCTCGACGAGGTGGCCACGCGCTTCGGCATCCGCATCGGCGCATCAGGCTCGGAGTCGTACGATGCCTTCGCCCGTGCACACGCTCAGGCACTGGCGGCTCTCCGTCAGCAGGCAGATGCAGGGGTCTTCCGCTATGCGGACACGGTGGGGTCCAGCATCCTCAGCGCTCTGGCGACGGATGAGGCGCGGCTGGTGGCCGAGTCCCGCCTGGCCCCTCTGCGAGACCATGACGCGCGATCGGGCTCCGATCTGGAGGGCTCACTGCGCACCTGGCTGGAGCACGACGCCCGCGTCGATCCTGCCGCTGCCGCACTGGGAGTGCACCGGCACACCCTGAGATCCCGCATCACGCAGTCGGGGGCACTGCTGGGGATCGACCTGTCGTCGTTCCCGGCTCGGGCGGAGCTGTGGGCGCTGCTGCAGACGGCGCGCGACTGAGCGGATCGGCCGGGTGGAGGTAGCGTCCGACGAACTCCTCGAACAGGGACACCATGTCGACGGACTCGTCCAGGAGCCATTGGAGCTGGATGCCGTCCATGACAGCGCTGATCAGTCGTGCCGCCGACGCGGGGTCGATGTCGTCGCGCACCTCGCCGTCGCGCTGACCGCGGCGCAGGATCTCCTCGGCCTCGGCGGCACGGTCGCGATAACGCGCCGCGAAGTCCGCGTGCGAGGGGTGCTCGGGGTCGACCGCCTCCGCGGAGACGATCGCGTAGAGCGAGGTCAGACCTCGCGACGTCTGATTGTGCGCGACCACCCGCCTGGCCTGCTCGACCAGCGTGTGCTCCGCGGGGTCCCCGGCGGCCTCTCGCACCTTCTCGTCGCGCTGGTGGAGCACTTCGGCGAAGAGCTCCTCCTTGCCGGCGAAGTGATGCAGCAGGCCGGCCGGCGTCATGCCGACGCGCTGGGCGATCTCCCGCAGCGATCCGCCGTTGAATCCCGTGCGGGAGAACACCGCCAGCGCCTCATCGACGATGGCCTGTCTGCGCGCCTGTCCCGTGGCGTAGGGGCCGCGGGGTCCGCGCCCCGCGGCCGGTCGCTCGTCCGTGCTCATCGTCCACTCCCTCCCGTGACGCGGGCGATGCGGAGCGTCAGCCCTTGTGGCCGCCTCCGGCTCCCCACGACGAGCCGAATACCTGCTGCGTCATCGCCGGCCGCAGGCGCTGCTCCATCTCGCGGTCCACGAAGTAGGCCTTGAGTGTATCTTTCGTGAGTTCGTTGCCGATCGCCGCCATGATCATCGACTGATCGAGCGAGAGGTAGCGGTCGGCGATCGTGCCGCTGTGCACCGCGACGGCGTCGTAGAACCCGCCGGGGCCGTACGCGCCCAGCTCGTCCTCGATGCCCTCCAGGTTCTTCAGCGCACCTTTGCGGTCGTAGGGCAGGGCCAGGAATGCCGCGTGCGGCGTCACCACCCCGTCGCCGAACTCCGGCGCGGGGTTCGTACCGGTCGCGCACCCGGGGCGATCGATGTCGACATCCGTCTTCTCGGCATCCGAGGTGTAGCCGTCCGACCGCATACCGGCGACGTCCACCCCGTACTCGGCGTACCCGCCGAACGGGTCGCTCGCGGGCGAGAATCCCCAGTAGCCATAACCGGCCTCCTCGAGTCCGTGCTGCTTCTGCACGGCGACCGTGATCGGGTGGTTCAGCTTCCACGACCGCGGACCCCACTTGGTCTCCGGCACGAGGAGGTCGGGCATCAGCGACTCGAACATGCTCCCACCCCAGCTCGGCACGAACGACATCCCGTCGTACGAGTACGTGCCCTCCCAGACCTCGACGCCGTCGTAGGTGCGGACCTCGCCCTGCGGCAGCTGCTCCTGCCAGGCCCAGTCGCAGCCAGGAGGCATGGTGCGGTGCGTGCCGTACAGCGCCGTGGCCGGGATCTGCCCGTTCGCGATGCCGAGGTAGGTCGCGATCCGGCTCTCGCTGACGGTCGTGTCGTAGTGGTGGCAGGTGTAGTACGCGGTCTCCCCCGATCCGTTGTACATCGGAGCCTCGACACTGCAGTCCGGCGGTGCCGCATCCCAGAATCCGCCGCGATTCGTGCCGGCAGGAAGACCTGCCGCACCCTCGGGGTCGAAGAACGCCGCGAAGTCCATCGAGTCGTACAGGGCGTCGGCCTCTGTCGCGAGCTCCGGTTCCGCCTCGCGGACGATGCGCAGCGCTGCGGCGAGCCAGCCGTTGTCGACCGTGCTGAGGAACGGATGCACCGGGTCGCCGGAGTCCGGCCAGGTGGTGAGCTTCTCGCCCGTCGTCGGGGAGTACCAGTTGTAGAACATGCCGCTCGCCTCGTTCCGCTCCAGGTTCGCGAGAGTGTCGAGGGTGGTCGACAGACGAGAGCTCGCCTCGTCGTCGCTGATGATCCCGACATCGCGAGCAGTGACGGTCGACCACAGGTATCCGCCGATGTTCGTCGGCGAGGTGTAGGCGCCAGGCGTCTGGAGGTCACCGGTGATGTTGTCCGACGGCAGTCCGGTCTGCTCGTCGGTCGTCGCGTCCAGGGATCGCCAGGTATCCGCTGCCCAGCGGTTCAGCTCCGCCGTGCCAGGTCGTCCCCCGCCGGCCGCTGCGGGCCCGGCGAGCCCCACTGCTGATACGACGAGTCCGATCGCCGCCAGCGTGTTCATCCATCGCTTCATCGTGTCTCCTCATCGAGAACGGCGCTGCCGATCGCAGCGCTCCGACACGCGAAAACCTAACACCCGTTCGATGTTGGATCAACCCCCGCTGATGCAGCGTCGATGCCGCCCGACGCGTCTCAGCGCGGCGCGTGCGCGTCCAGGAACTCGTACACGTCGGTGGTGTCCACCCCGGGGAAGGCCCCGGTCGGCAGTGTGGCGAGCAGCGTCCTGGGCGTCTTCACGTTCGGCCAGGAGTTCTCGCGCCAGCGCCCTTCGAGCTCGGCCGGCGCCCGTCGGCAGCACACCTCGACCGAGTGCTTCGAGACGCCGCGGTGCGGGGTGTCACGACCGACGAACCAGCGGGTGTCGTCGAAGCGCACGCCCACACTGACCGAGTGCAGCCCCTCGCTCGACGCCTCGACCCGCGCCGTGCACCAGTAGGTGCCGTTGCCCGTGTCGGTGTACTGGTAGTACGGGTTGAACCGGTCGTCCTCGTCGAACACGACCCTGCTCGTCCAGCGACGGCAGCACATCTGGCCCTCGATGGATCCCAGCCGGTCGGTGGGGAAGTTCACGTCGTCGTTCTCGTACGCCTTGGTGATGGTGCCGGACTCGTGCACCTTGAGGAAGTGCACCGGGATGTCGAGGTGGCGCGTCGCGAGGTTGGTGAACCGGTGGGCCGCGGTCTCGTACGACACCGAGTAGGCGTCGCGCAGATCCTCGATCGAAATGGCCTTGCGTGCCTTCGCGTCCTTCAGCGCGGGGACGACATGGGCCTCGGGGATCAGCAGCGCGCCGGTGAGGTAGTTCGTCTCCACACGCTGGCGGAGGAACTCGGCGTAGCTGCGCGGCTCGGCGTGACCGAGGATCCGACTCGACAGCGCCTGCAGCACAGCGGTCCTGGCGTCGCCCTTCGCCGGCACGCTGCTCGACAGGTACAGACGGCCGTTCGCGAGATCCGCGACGCTGCGGGTGGTCTGCGGCAGATCGGGCGCGTAGTGCAGGGTGAAGCCGAGGTGCGCGGCGATCTCCGACGCCGTCCGCTGCGTGAGGGGCCCGCCGGGGTGCCCGACGGCGGCGAGGATCTCCGCCGCCTTGGCCTCGAGGTCGGCGAAGTGATTGTCCTGACGGCGCATCAGATGGCGCAGTTCGACGTTGGCCCTCCGCGCCTCCTCCGGCGTCGCCGCGCGCTCGTCCTTGAGCCGATCGATCTCGCCGTGCAGAGCGAGCAGCGCCTTGAGGGCATCCGTCGGCATGCTCTTCGCGATCCGGAACGGCTCGATGCCGAGCGCCTGGAACGTCTGCCCCTTCATGGCCCGTTCGAGGGCGATCTCGATCGCGCTGCGCTCGTCCAGAGGCTCCCCCTCGAGGAGGGCGTCGATCGTGACGCCCAGCGCTCGGGCGATCGCCTGCAGCTGCGTCAGCTTCGGCTCGCGCTTGCCCGTCTCGATCATCGACAGCTGACTGGGTGCCCGATCGACGGCGGCGGCGAGGTCATCGAGGGTCATGCCGCGCGCGGTGCGCAGCTGGCGGATGCGGCGGCCGATCGTGAGAGCGTCGGCGTCTTCTTCGACGGCAGGGGTGGTCATGCGGCCGATTCTGTCACAGAAACAGAATTTCACGCGATCTTCACCCCGGGATCGGTCATCGCGGGCCTGGAACTTCACGCACAGTGGGAACACGCCACCGGGCTTCACGGTCCGGGCATCCAACGGAGGAGACACCATGACGAACACCGCTCAGAACCAGACCCCACGCCCCGCCGGCCTGCGTGCCGGTGACCAGGTTCAGACGGCCGCCGAGCTCCGGGAGATCTGGGAGACGGATCCCCGCTGGGACGGCGTCGAGCGCACCTACACGGCAGAGGACGTCATCCGCATCCGGGGCTCCGTCCGTGAGGATGCGACGCTCGCGCACCGCGGAGCCGAGAACCTGTGGAACCTCCTGCACACCGAGGACTACGTCCGGGCGCTCGGCGCCTACACCGGCGGGCAGGCCGTGCAGCAGGTGCGGGCCGGCCTCAAGGCCATCTACCTGTCGGGATGGCAGGTCGCCGCCGACGGCAACCTCGCCGGCCAGACCTATCCCGACCAGTCGCTCTACCCCGCGAACTCGGTGCCGGCGGTCGTGCGCCGCATCAACAACGCCCTGATCCGTCAGGACCAGCTCGAGCATGCGGAGGGCGACGTCACCCAGGACTGGCTGGCTCCGATCGTCGCCGACGCCGAGGCCGGCTTCGGCGGACCGCTCAACGCATACGAGCTCGCGCAGTCCCTGATCCAGGCCGGGGCGGCCGCGATCCACTGGGAGGACCAGCTCGCCAGCGAGAAGAAGTGCGGTCACCTCGGCGGCAAGGTGCTGGTGCCCACGCAGCAGCACATCCGCACGCTCAACGCCGCACGTCTCGCAGCCGACGTGGCCGGCGTCCCGACGGTGATCATCGCCAGGACGGATGCTCTGGCCGCCGACCTGCTCACCAGCGACGTCGACGAGCGCGATCAGCGGTTCACCACCGGCGAGCGCACGCCCGAGGGCTTCTACCGCATCCGCCCCGGCATCGAGTCGGTCATCAGTCGCGGGCTCGCGTTCGCCCCGTACGCCGACCTGCTGTGGGTCGAGACGGGTGAGCCCGACATCGAGCTGGCTCGCGATTTCGCCGCAGCGATCCATGCCGAGTTCCCGGGCAAGCTGCTCGCCTACAACTGCTCACCGAGCTTCAACTGGAAGCGCCACCTGTCGGACGCCGAGATCGCGACGTTCCAGCAGGAGCTGGCTGACCTGGGCTACAGGTTCCAGTTCATCACGCTCGCCGGCTTCCACGCCGTCAACCACTCCATGTTCGACCTCGCCCGCGGCTACGCCGAACGCGCCATGAGCGCGTACGTCGAGCTGCAGGAGGCCGAGTTCGCCGCCGAGGCGAACGGGTACACCGCCACCAAGCACCAGCGCGAGGCGGGCACCGGCTACTTCGACGTCATCTCGACCGCGCTCAACCCCGACAGCGCGACCCTCGCCCTCGCCGGCTCCACCGAAGCCGCGCAGTTCCACTGAACCTCTTGTGAAGGACACACGATCATGACCACTCCCACCGCACCCCCGACCACGGCTCCCATCCAGACGACGCAGCAGGGCCCCGCTCTCACCGTCGCCGGGCCCCTGCGCGACCGCTACGACGAGGTCCTCACCCCCGAGGCGATCGCGTTCCTCACCGAGCTGCACCACCGGTTCGCCTCACGCCGTCACGATCGGCTCGCCGACCGGCTGCGCCGTCGATTCGAGATCGGCAACGGCCACGACCCGCGATTCCGCGACGACACCGCGCACATCCGTGCGGATGCCGAGTGGCGGGTCGCCGGCGCAGGGCCTGGGCTCGAGGACCGACGTGTCGAGATCACCGGACCGACGGATCCGAAGATGACGATCAATGCCCTCAACTCCGGTGCTCGGGTGTGGCTCGCCGACCAGGAGGACGCCACGAGCCCCACCTGGAAGAACGTCATCGAGGGCCAGCTCTCGCTGCGCGACGCCATCCGCGACCAGCTCACCTTCACCTCCCCCGAGGGCAAGGAGTACCGCGTCACCGCCGAGCGCACGCCGACGATCGTGATGCGTCCCCGCGGGTGGCACCTGCCGGAGAAGCACCTGCAGTTCACCGATCGGGCAGGGCGCCGCACCGCGGCATCCGGTTCGCTCGTCGACTTCGGGCTCTACTTCTTCCACAACGCGCAGGAGCTCATCGCGAACGGCCGGGGTCCCTACTTCTACCTCGCCAAGATCGAGTCGAGCGAGGAGGCGAAGCTCTGGGACGACGTGTTCTCGTTCAGCGAGGAGTACGTCGGGATCCCGCACGGCACGATCCGCGCGACCGTCCTCATCGAGACGCTGCCCGCCGCCTTCGAGATGGACGAGATCCTCTTCGAGCTGCGCGATCACTGTGCAGGCCTGAACGCCGGACGCTGGGACTACATCTTCTCGATCATCAAGAACTACCGCGGCCGTGGCGCACGCTTCGTGCTCCCCGACCGCAGCGAGGTCACGATGACGGTGCCGTTCATGCGGTCGTACACCGAGCTGCTCGTGCAGACCTGCCACAAGCGGGGCGCCTACGCGATCGGCGGCATGAGCGCCTTCATCCCGAACCGCCGTGACCCTGAGGTCACGGCGAGGGCGATCGAGAAGGTGACGGCCGACAAGAAGCGAGAGGCCGGCGACGGCTTCGACGGCACCTGGGTGGCGCATCCCGACCTGATCCCGACGGCCCAGGCCGAGTTCGACGCCGTGCTCGGCGAGCGGCCGAACCAGATCGACCGCACCCGCCCTGAGGTCATGGTGACCGCGTCGCAGCTGCTCGACCTGCACATCGGTCGACCGATCACCGCCCGGGGGGTGCGCGGCAACGTCTCGGTGGCGATCCGGTACCTGGAGGCCTGGTTGCGAGGACTCGGCGCCGTGGCGATCGACGACCTGATGGAGGATGCCGCGACGGCCGAGATCAGCCGTTCGCAGGTGTGGCAGTGGATCCACCAGGACCGCTCCACCGAGGACGGCACGGCCATCACGGCGGAGTTCGTGGAAGGCCTGATCTCGGAGGTGCTCGACGAGGTCGACCGTCACCAGGGCGATCGCTTCGACGACGCGGCATCCGTGTTCCGCGAGGTCGCGCTGCAGGAGGAGTTCCCCGCCTTCCTGACGCTCGGCGCCTACAGCCGGTTCCTCGTCGAAGAGGGTTGAGCGCCCGGCGGGGCCCGCGGGGGCATCGGCATCCGCAGGGCCCGTGGTCGTGTGCGGGCGTAGCCTGGAATCATGAGTGACGTCTGGTCCGACCTGGCTTCCGAGTTCCTGCACCTGTATCCGCGAGGGCGTCGCCTCGTCGCGGTCTCCGGAGCGGATGCCGAGCGCTCGCGCCGCGCCGCCGATGATCTCGCGGCGGCTCTCACCGCCGCGGACCAACAGGTCGAACGCGGGCACGTCGATGACGAGGACGAGGCCGCGCTGCGCGCCGACATCATCGCGCCGTTCCGCGCCGCCGACGCGCCGACGATCCTTGTCGTCTCGGGGCCCGAGATGCTCGTGGCCCCGACGGCCCGTGGCCTCTGGAACTTCATCGTCTGGCAGCTGGCCGGCGATGAGCCGCCCCACTCGATCGCGAGTGCTCTCGTCGACCTCACGGATCCCGACAACGCGACCCGCCGCTTCGCCGACTACTGCGCGCTGCCGTCGTCGTTCGGCGCCTGACCGACGAACGCCGCCGCCCGCGCGCCCGAGCTTCCGGACCGGCGATCCGCCGGTCCGGAAGCCCCGACGGGCCGGCGTCTCGAGGCCCGCGGACCCGTCATCACCTGCCGTCGTGGCCCGCCTGGGGGCGCGGGCAGGTTCAGAGTAGAGACGCTCGGGACCGGGGAGAAGCGCCGCAGCGGCATCTGTCACCGCCCGCGCGCACTCCGGCACTCAGCGTCGAGGATGGCACGCTATTCGCGATCGCACGTCACCGGGCGCGCGGACCGTCGGATACCGGGGCACCGGACTGCTCGTCGCTGAGCAGCATCGCCTCCGCCAGCCGCGGCGGCCGGAAGCTCGCGGCGTGGCGGAAGGCGCGCGGACTCACGCCGATGTGGCGGGAGAACTGCGCGCGCAGCGCGGCGGCATCCGTGAAACCCGAGCGCGTCGCCACCGTCGCCAGGTCCTGGGCCGGCAGGATCAGCAGCTCCTCCCGTGCGGTCGCCAGTCGCCGGCGTGACAGCCGCCCCGCGACGCTCTCCTCGGTTCCCGCGAAGAGCCGGAACAGCTGCCGTCGACTCATGTGCAGGTCGGCCGCGAGCTCCTCGATGCCGAACGACGCGTCCCTGTGACGTCTCTCGATGATCTTCCCCGCCTCGGCGCGAAGCTCGCTCGCGCGATCCGCCTCGCCGTCTGCCGGGAACTGTCGGAAGAGTCCCCGCACCAGTGCGAGCAGGGCCGCCTCCGTGCCGGCGATCGCTCCTGGTCCCTGATCGGGATCCTTCGCCCATTCGAACAGCATCCGCCCCAGTGCCGCACCGGCCGCCCTCGTCAGAGGGGTGTCGGGGAACAGCTCGGCTCCGCGGGCGAGCACGCTGGTGTATCCGGGAAGAGCGGCGATTGGTACGACGACGCCCGTAGTGTCGCTCACCCCGAGATGCTCGACGACGGAGGCACCGAGGCTCGACATGAAGCCCATCCGCCCGACACTCAGGAACTGCGCGCCCGTCGCCGTGTGCAATCGCTCACCGCCCTGATTGGCCATGCCGACGATGACGATGTCCTCGTCCGCCTCGTCGCCCCGCTCGTACGTGACCGTATGCGGGGTCTGCAGGGTGCTGTAGAGCATCGTGGCTCCGATCGAACGCCGCAGCAGGGCCGCTTCGAATGCGTCGGGATCATGCGCCTTCATCGTGCCGAAGTTCGACAGCTGGAGCATCCCGACCTGGCCTTCGAGCCTCAGGACCTCCTCCGTGAACCAGGCGGGCACCGTCGCACCGGCCGGGTCGTCACCGACTCTCGTCCAGAGCCCGCCTGAGAGGCGGGCGAGCCACGCCGCCATCTCCGCGTCGTCGAGCACCCGACCCATCGCACCCCCACCGGATGCTGACCGCTCGCTCGTCGGCCGCTCCGTTTCCGCCCTCACCCTAGGGAGGTCGTGAGAGCGCCTGCAATATATACGCTCGGCGCTCGCTCTCAGCGGAAGGATGCCGCCACGGAGTTGCGGTGGTAGTCGAACACGATGCTGGTCCTGGTCGAGGCGACGCTGCTCTGGGCCGACAGGTGCTCCAGCACGAACTCGCGCATCTCGGACGAGTCGGCGACCGCGATGTGCAGCAGGAAGTCGTCGTCTCCGCCGAGGAAGAACACCTGGATCACCTGCGGCAGCGCCCGCACGCGGTCGGCGAACTCGACGATGCTCTCACGCCGAGCGCTCGGACGCAGGCTCACGCCGATGATCGCCTGGAGGCCGGCGCCCAGCATCCGCTCGTCGACGCTCGCGTGGAAGCCGCTGATGACCCCGCGATCCACGAGCGCACGCAGCCGGGCGTGGGCCGTCGAGGGAGCGACCCCGAGCTGGCCCGCGAGCTCCGCGTTCGTCATGCGTCCGTCCCCGCTCAGGAGCTGCACGATCCGCGCATCGATCGGATCGAGAGCCGGGGCGCGAAGAGTGTTCGACGGCGGGGCTTCGGACGAGGTCTCCATGTGAACGATTATGCAGGAATCCCGTCCTCAGCGAATCTTCTTCAGGAGATCTGTCGATCGGTCGACGTTTCTGCGATTCTGGATTGCACTCGCGCAACCGTCAGATGGAGGATCGATGAAGATCGGCGTGCCCACAGAGGTCAAGAACAACGAGAACCGCACCGCCCTCACTCCGGCGGGCGCCGACCGCCTCGTGCACGAAGGCCACCGCGTGCTCGTGCAATCGGGCGCGGGCGTCGGCTCGGGCATCTCCGACGACGACTACCGCACCGCCGGTGCCGAGATCGTCGACACGGCGGCCGAGGCCTGGGGCGAGGCGGAGCTCGTGATCAAGGTCAAGGAGCCGATCGCCCAGGAGTACGGCTTCCTGCGGCCCGATCTCACCCTGTTCACCTACCTGCACCTCGCCGCCGATCGGGCCCTCACCACGGCGCTCGTCGATGCGGGCACCACCGCCGTCGCCTACGAGACCGTGCAGCTGCCCGACCGCAGCCTGCCGCTGCTCGTGCCGATGAGCGAGATCGCCGGGCGCCTCTCGGTCACGATGGGCTCGTACTCGCTGATGCGCTCCGCCGGCGGTCGCGGCGTGCTGCTCGGCGGCATCGCCGGCACCCCGCGCGCCAAGACGGTCGTGATCGGCGGCGGCGTCGCCGGAGAGCACGCGGCCGCGAATGCACTCGGTCTCGGCTCGCAGGTGACCGTGATCGACATCTCCCTCCCCCGACTGCGCGAGCTCGAGCACCGCTACGGCGGCGCCCTGCAGACCAGGGCGTCGAGCCGATACGACATCGCCGAGGAGCTGGCGAGCGCCGACCTCGTGATCGGCTCGGTGCTGATCCCCGGTGCCGCCGCACCGAAGCTGGTCACCGACGACATGGTCGCCGCGATGAAGCCGGGTTCGGTGCTCGTGGACATCGCGATCGACCAGGGCGGATGCTTCGAGGGATCGCGTCCGACCACGCACGACGACCCCACGTTCGCGGTGCACGACTCGATCTACTACTGCGTCGCCAACATGCCGGGTGCCGTGCCGGAGACGGCCACCCGCGCCCTCACCAACGCCACCCTCCCCTACGTGTCGGCGATCGCCGGCAAGGGCTGGGATGCCGCGGCCTCCGCCGATGCGGCACTGGCGAAGGGGCTCAACGTCCGTGACGGACGGATCACGCTGGATGCCGTCGCCCGCGCTCACGGCTTCGACGCGGTCTGAGCGATTCGGCCGCGAGCGCCCGCGTGAGCACCTGACCGCTCGATAAGAACCTCGCTTCTTGTCGGCGACACGCCCGGCAGGACCCGGGGCCTCCCGGGTACGCTCGTACTCGTGACCGAACGCGCTCCTCTCTCTCGCAAACTGTCCGCCATCGCCGAATCGGCGACCCTGAAGGTCGATGCGAAGGCGAAGGCCCTCAAGGCCGAAGGCAAGCCCGTCATCTCGTATGCCGCCGGCGAGCCCGATTTCGCGACGCCGCAGTTCATCGTGGATGCGGCCGCCGAGGCGCTGGCCGACCCCGCGAGCTACCGGTACACCCCCGCTCCCGGCCTCCCGGCCCTGCGTGAGGCGATCGCCGCGAAGACGCTGCGCGACTCCGGGCTCGATGTCTCCCCCAGCCAGGTGATCGTGACCAACGGCGGCAAGCAGTCGGTCTACCAGGCCTTCCAGGCCGTCGTGAACCCGGGCGACGAGGTGCTGCTGCCCGCGCCGTACTGGACCACGTACCCCGAGGCGATCCGCCTCGCCGACGGCACCCCGGTCGAGGTCTTCGCCGGCGCCGACCAGGAGTACAAGGTCACGGTCGAGCAGCTCGAGGCCGCCCGCACCGAGCGCACGACCGTGCTCGTGTTCGTCTCCCCCTCGAACCCGACCGGATCCGTCTACACCGCCGAGGAGACCAGAGCCATCGGCGAGTGGGCGCTCGAGCACGGCATCTGGGTGATCTCGGACGAGATTTACCAGAACCTCACGTACGAGGGCACGACGGCCACCTCGATCGTCGCGGCGGTTCCCGATCTCGCCGGCCAGACGATCCTCGTCAACGGAGTGGCGAAGACCTACGCGATGACGGGCTGGCGGGTGGGCTGGATGGTCGGCCCCGCCGACGCGATCAAGATCGCCGGCAACCTGCAGTCGCACCTCTCGAGCAATGTCAACAACGTCGCGCAGAAGGCGGCGATCGCGGCGCTCAACGGCCCCCAGACCGAGGCCGAGCAGTTCCGCGAGGCCTTCGACCGTCGCCGCCGCCTCATCGTCTCCGAGCTGTCGAAGATCGACGGCCTCGTCGTACCCAACCCGCTCGGCGCCTTCTACGTCTACCCCGACGTGCAGGGGCTGCTCGGACGCACCTGGGGAGGGGTGACGCCGACCACGTCGCTCGAGCTCGCCGACCTCATCCTCGATCAGGCCGAGGTCGCCGTCGTGCCGGGAGAGGCCTTCGGCCCCTCCGGCTACATCCGCATGTCGTACGCGCTCGGAGACGACCAGCTCCTCGAGGGCGTGCAGCGGTTGCAGCGGCTGTTCTCCTGAGTCCGACGCGACTCAGTCCTCGTCGTGGAATCCGATGAGCCAGCGGATTCCGTAGCGGTCGACGAGCGTGCCGTCATAGTCGCCCCAGGGGCGCTTCTGCAGCGCATCGATGACGCGCCCCTGCACGGCGAGCCGGTCGAACCAGCTGGTGAGCGTCGAGGCGTCCGCGGTGCCCAGCAGCGAGAGGAACATGCCGTTCATCTGCACGGCGTCGTCGTCCGCACCGGCATCCGCTCCTGCCAGCTCGACCGGACCCGACAGCTGCCCGTGCGCGATCGCGTCACCAGGACCGTCGTGACGCCCGGCGTGCGCGTAGTCGAGGAGCTGCAGGTCGCCGCCGAAGACCGAGCGATAGTGCTCGAGCGCCTCCGCGGCGTTGCCGGGGAACAGCAGGTACGGGATCAGTCCGCTCATGCCGCGAGTGTACGGCGAACCGACGGGGTTGTCAGTCCGGGACGGCGCTGCGGTAGCGGCGCGGCTTCCCCTCGCCCAGGTCGATCGGCCGTGCGACCTGCCGTACGGTCAGCGGCTGTCCGAGCAGGGCGTGCAGGGCGAGGCGGATCGCGTCGAGGTCGCCGGCGACGATCGTCGCGCTGACCTCGCCGTCGGAGTCCTGCTCGATCGACCAGCCCTCCGCGCCATGGGACTGGAGCTGCTGGGTCACCTCGACACACGGCACGAGAGTGCCGTCCGCCCCCCGGAAACGCGTGTTGTCCCTGCCTTCGAGGTCGGCGATGCCCCGCGTGCCGTCGGGGAACGTCACCAGACGGCCGTGGTCGCCGGTGCGGTAGCGCACCAGAGGCAGGAGCGGGTTCTCCCCCGCCGTCACGACGATCTCGCCCATCGCTCCGGGCGGGACCGCGACGTCCCGCCGCGGGTCCAGCACCTCGACGTGCACCCGGCGGTCGAGGATCCGGAACGGACCGTCGTCGGTGCGCGCCGCGATCGGGCGCGTCTCGTGCAGGCCGTAGACGTCGATGACCGGGCAGGCGAGGGCGGCCTCCAGCCGCGCCCGCAGTGGAGCGGACAGCGCCATCGCCCCGGAGAAGACGACCGCGGGATGCAGCACGTCATCGAGCCCGGCATCCAGCAGCTCGGCCAGGCTCGTCGGGTGCCCGCTGAGGATCTGCGGGTCGGCGTCGGCGAGGAAGCGGGTACGGGCGGCAGGTGCCGGCCAGGCGGATGGATGCAGGTTGAGGCGCGCCATCGCGCGGTGCGCGAAGCTCGAGATCACCGACGCATACGTGAACGCCTGCCGTTGGAAGACGAGGTTGACGAGCGCCATCCGCTCTCCGACCGCGACGACGGTGGCTCCGGCGCGCTCGGCGAGGCTCAGGAGCAGGTGGAAGCCGCGAGCGACCTCCTCGACGTCGTCCGGGATCAGCAGGGCGGCGCCGGTCGAGCCGGAGCTCGTGCCGTGGAGCATGCGGGAGAGGTCCGCGTCGAGGGGGACGAACGCCGCCAGATCCTCGACGAGGTCGGAGCGGGAGATCGTGGGATGGTCCTCGAGTGCCGCACCCGCAGGCATCCCGCGATACCGCAGTGTGCGGCGCGCCGCAGCGAGGTGCTCGTCGAGCCAGCCGGCGGTGGCGAGCGGACGGCGGACCCGCTCCACCTGCTCCGCTGTCAGCCTGTCGCCCGTGGCATGGGTCCAGTGCGGGGCGTCGGGATGCGAGCGCCAGCGCGACAGCCGCGCCGACCCCTCGCGATCGATCGTCGGCCAGCGCTCGGCATCCGACAGCACCGCGGCCTCCCCCGGCGCGTACTCGGCGAGCGCCAGCGCGCCCGCGAGGTCCGGGTCACTCACTGGAGTACCGCGCCGCTGCCTCCTTGCGGCGGGCCTCCTGGAGCTTGCGAGCGATGTCCGCCCGATGCCGGTGCCCCTCATACGCCTCGGCCAGCGCCCGGTCGCGGGCGAGCGAGTCGCAGGCGGCGAGCAGCGAGGAGGCCGTCGCGGCATCCTCGCCCGCGGGGAGGAACCCGCACCACAGCAGGAACGTGCGTGCGGCCTCGATCCGTCTCTCATCGTCGGAGGTCCACGCCGACGGCGCTGCCACCGGGGCGACCCGAAGTGCCAGGGCGTCGACGGCGAGGGCCGTCCATCCGGTCGAGAGCGCCGGTTCGAAGGGCTCGAGCAGTCCCTCGCTCGCCGCGAGCCAGAGCCCGATCGCGGCCCCCTGACGAACCCGCGGGTCGTCGTCGAAACGCTGCGCTGCGAGCTGCACGCCGAGGATGTCTCCGGCGAGCGCCCGCAGCGCGATCCGCTCGTCGAGGAACTCCTGAGGGATGCCGGAGATGCGCGCCGCGACCGCGTCGAGCCGGGGTCCCGGTCGTGCGCGCGCCCAGGCTTCGGCTTCACCGCCCGAGCGCTCGCTCCAGGCTGCGAGCAGCGCCTCCGTCTCAGCCATGCAGAGTCTCCGCCAACGCCGCGCAGGCTCCGGGGGCATCGGCCATGGTGCGCAGATACACCACGTCGTAGCCGTCGCGCTCGGCGAGCTGCGCCACCTGGTGCCGAGGGTCCATGAGCACGAGCGTACCGGTGGTCAGCACCTGGCGAACGGCCTTCGCGACGCCCGAGTACGGCTCGTTGCCGACGCCGAACATCGACACGAGGCCGTCGTCGGAGAGCACCACGACATGACGCTGCGCATCGTCGGCGGGCGGAAGGCCGGCATAGCGCGACGCGTACAGATCGAGCGGGAAGGAGGTGGAGCGGCCGAAGAAGAGCGAAACCGCGGCGATGATCTCGGAGGGGTTCCGGCCGAAGCGGGACATGCCGGCGACCTCGCCCGTGCCAGAGAAGCTGGTGACGCGCACCCGGCCGCCGCCGCGCAGGATCGACAGCGCGAGGATCGTCGCCGCGAGGACCGCGGGTGAGCCGTTGCGCGGATGGGTCATCGAGCCGGAGGAGTCGATGTACAGGTCGAGCTCGAGACTCGTCTCCTGCACGAGCGGTTCGTCGTCGAGCTCCGAGCGTCGACGCGTGGTGACCCCGGGGATGACCGCACCCGAGCGCATCGTCAGCGGCCAGTCGACGTCAGCCAGCGCGTCGCCCACCTCCCACAGCTCGACGGGACCGGGGATGCCGCCGGTCGGCGTCGAGGGCGCCTGACGGGTATAGGGGCGCACCCACGCTGCGGCCTCGTTGCGGTACCAGGCGGCGAGCACGGCATCCTCTCCACTCTCGCTGTAGAGCTGCAGCGTGCGGGCGATCGTCAGGGTCTGCCCGGCGCTCCCGTCGTCTGCGGCCTGGTCGTCGTCGCCGCTCCCCGCGTCGGCGTCCCCGACTGCGCCAGGATGCCGAGGCAGGTCCCCGCGGAGCCGTTGATCGGCCAGGATGCGACCGAGCTCGTCCGCGGTGGCCGGGGCATCGTCGACCCCGCATCCGCTCGTGGCGCTGCTGCCTCGCCCGCCGCCCTTCGGGGTATCGCCGACCCCACCGGCGCCGTCGTGCTCCGCGAGGTACGGCGCCGCGATCACACCGAACAGAGCGGCTCCCGAGACCGGGTCGGCGGAGAAGGAGCGGACGGCATCGGCGACGAGAGCGGCGTCCACCGCGGGGTTCGTCGCGGTCGCCCCCGCGAGTTCGGCGGCCACACGTGCGCTCTCGGCGCGCGCCGCCCGCAGCAGCCGCTCCTGCTCCCGGTGCTTCTCCGGGATGCGGCTGAGCGGCACCTCGGTCGATTCGACGCGCGCCCGCACCGGCCGTGCCGGAGGCCGGGCGGCGCACAGGGTGCCGGTCGGCAGTTGCCACAGCAGTTCGTATGCGCGGCAGTACACCCACCAGAGGCGGTCGGTGCTCCCCTCGGGGACCGGGTACAGCGCGCGTCCGAGGCGGACGACGCCCAGGTCGGCCGTGGGCACGTGGTCGGGCGCCCGCTCCGCCCGCTGGAGCTGGGCGAGTCTCGTGTTCACGAGCAGATCGCACCACAGGTTCGACAGCCGCCGCGCCCCGTCGCCGGCATCCCGCCGCGGTGCGGCGACCGCGATCGCCCTGGCCATCTGGTGATCGATCTTGAGCGAATCGATCCGGGTGCTGGGGGCCAGCACGTGGTGACCGATCTCGTGCGCGAACATGCTCCACAGCTCGTCGGCGAGCCCGTGATCGGCGAGGTAGCGAGGATCCACGGTCACCGACGGAGGGAAGGCGAACCAGGCGGGCGCGCCCTGGCGCGCAGCGGCGCCGGGTCGGATCGCGGGATCCTCCAGTCGGACCCGCCACAGCCCGAGCGCTCGCTCCCAGGCGGAGCGAGCCTGATCCGACAGCGGCACACGGTCGGGCAGGCGGGTCATCCCTGCTCCCGCACATGCACCCAGGCGAGGTGCGTGTCCGGTCCGATGACGACACTCACGCCGTCGTCGCGAGCGGGTGACGGCGAAGGCTCCTCCGGGAGCGACGAGAGCCGAGCACCCCACACGTCGCTGTCCAGGCGCCACCACGTGTCCGAGACCAGGAGAGCGAAGGCGCCGTCGTCTGCCAGACGCTCCACTCGCTCCGGCGGCCGGATCCAGGCACCGCCGATGCCGCGGAAGCCGCCGACGGCGAGCACATACCCGCGCTGCTCCGCGCGCCCCGGCCACCAGTACCGGTCGGTCCGCTGGCGTCGTCGGAACTCCTCGAGCACATCCAGCTCAAGGCCGAGCGTCGCCGCCGCCGCGGTCAGACCGGGCGCGGTGTCGACCGCGTCGAGGCGACGGAGAGCATCCGCCCTGAGCGCCAGAGCACCCGATCTCCACGCCGCGATCGCGACGAGGGCGAGGGCGCGCTCCCGCTCCGTCGCCGCGGCGGGGTCCGTCGCGACGCCCGCGGCGAGCGCGTGAGCGAACAGCACAGGGTCACCGTGAGCCGCTCGCACGGAGGCGGCGGCCAGTGCGGCATCCAGTCCCGCGGCGGACAGATCGGGGAGGTCGGCCGGGGTGAAGGGCGCCGCGATGTTCGCGAGCTGCACGGGCAGACGGTTCACCCGCGCAGCTCCTGCCAGCGCACATAGGCGGTGTACCGCTGGTGGAGGTACTTCAGCGCGATCACGTCGTCGAAGTCGCGTCCGTAGAGCTTGCCGACCGTGGCGATGCGGCGCAGCTGCGCCTCGACCGCTGTGATGCGCCGAGAGGCCTCCAGCGCCGAGACGCCGTCGAGTCCACGATCGAACTCCGCGAGCAGGGCCGCCACGGCGTCGTCGGCGTCACGCCCCAGGGCGTCGTACTGGCGGCAGGACTGCGTGAACAGGTCGGCCAGCCAGCTCACCGTGTCGGTGCTGAGCTCGGGTTCGGCGCCGACGTCGAACCGTGGGTGGGTGCTGTGCGGCAGGAGCTTGCCGCGGAGCACGAAGGGCAGCACCGCCGCGACATCGTCGAGCTCGACCGCGTCCATGCCCCGGAACCAGGCCATCGCCTTCGCGTACAGGATGAGCGTCTGCAGTGCTCGGACCGACAGGCCGTTGCGAGTCTGCGCGCCGAGATCGACTTCGAGGTCGGCACCGCTGTTCGCCTCAATGACATCGCCGACACGGCCGCCGGCCGTCGTGACGACATCCTTCGTCCGATACTCGAACCGGCGTCCGCCGTGCTGCACGAACTCGAAGTGGCTGAGGAAGAACCGCAGCCGATCGCGCACCGCATCCGGGATCGGGACCGCGCGGATCCGCGCGCGCATCTCGGACTGCTGCGCGGCGTCGAAGGCGAGTTCCGTCGGCACGTGCTCCTCCGGCTTCTCCCCCGCCTCGACGCGGGTGATCAGCTCGTCGAAGAAGCGGCTGTTGAAGCCCGCCGCCTGCACCGTGACGTCCATCCGATCGCGGAGCGCCTGGATGACGGGGAACGTCCCACCACCCGCGTCGTCGTTGGCGGTGAAGAACCAGCTCTCGACGCCGCCGTCGGGCGCCGTGCGTCGCATCTGGTCGTGGCTCTCGACGTATCCCTCCGCCACCATCGTCAGCAGCGCGGACTGCGTCTTGGTGGGGATGCGGTTGTACTCGTCGATGATCTTCACGGGGAGACCGAGCCAGTCCCGCCAGGCGATGCGGATGTCGGCGAGGCGTTCGGCGCCGACGAGGTCGCGCGGAAGCGGGATGCCGACGAGATCGCTCACCGTGAGCTGTGGCTGTCCCTGCTGCACCGCTCGTCGCACGTCCTCGGACGACGTGCCCGCGAGCACGCCCATCAGCACGGCGACGGTCGTCTTGCCGCGTCCCGGTCCGCCGATCAGCAGGCACTTCCCGCCGACCGCGAAGGTGAGCAGCGGCACGAGGACGTTCGAGGAGAACGAGGCCTGGGTCGGCAGCGAGACCGTCGCCCCCGCGTCGCCGAGGCCGATCGACAGCGGCTCGCCGTGCGAGAACTCCATGTCGTAGTAGGGCGAGATCACCGCGCGGTTGACGATCCAGTAGTAGACCTGTCGGAGCTTCTCGTCGAGAGGCACGGTCGCGCGTGCGGCCGGGCGGAACAGGTCCTCGGCGGTCAAGTCCTCGACGCCGTGACCGCTGCCGGGGTTCGTGGGAGATGCGGAGACTCGGTTCCAGCGGTCGGGCATGCGATCATCCTAACGATCTCGTCCGCGCGTCCGACTGGAGCGCACGCTGCTCGTCGAGGGGCCTCGCCTCCAGCGGCACCGCGAACCGCAGCCGCTCGGCGAGCAGCGGGGCGAGAGCGGATGCGGCCGCCTCGACACGTGCCGGCACGTCACCGCGCACCTCGAGCCACGGCACGTCCTGCGCCGCGAGCACGGCTCGGAACCGCTGCTGCATGTCGTGGCGGATGTGCTCGCCGTCGCGCATGCCGTCCTGCTCGAAGGGGATCTCGTCCCCGGTCAGCACATACAGGAGCGGACGGTGCGCGGCCGCCGCATCGAACAGCCGCCGAGCCGGGTGACCGACGTAGCGCTCGTGCCACAGCGCCGTCGCCAGCACGTCGGTGTCGCACACGAGCACCGGCACCGGCACCTCCCGGAGCGCCCGCCGCTCGAGGTCGATCTGCCGGTCGACGATCACGTCGAACTCGTCGCTGCGCCAGGGGGCGGTCAAGCCGCCCTCCCGGGTCACGGAGTGCTCGCGGCCGTACTCCGGCACCCACAGCGTGCCGAGGTGCGCCGCGAGCGCTGCGGCGAGGGTCGTCGAGCCCGTCGACTCGGCGCCCAGCACCACGACCCTGGAGGTGAGCCAGGCCCGCACGGCCGGGGCCAGCTCGTGCCAGTGCCCGGCGACGTCGCCGCGGATCGCGGTCCCGGAGACGGGGTTGATCCGGCGTCCCTCGTCGATCCGCACCCACCGCGCGCCGAGTCGCCTGGCCAGCTCGCCGCCGTAGGCGTCGCACGAGAACACCGTGTCGACGGGGCTGTCGAGCAGCGACGCGATCAGCGCCATGTGCTCGTCCCAGGCCGACTCCGAGTCGAAGTCGACCGGGGCATCGTCCATCGCCGCGACCACTGTCGTGCCCGGGTGGGACTCGCGGATCCAGGCCGCACGGACGTCGAGCGGTATCGACTCGACCGATGCTCCCAGCACCTGGACGGTGACCCTGTCGCTCGCACGCTGGGCTGAGCGGATCAGGTGGGAGTGACCGCTGTGGAAGGGATAGAACTTGCCGAGGACGAGTCCGTGCCCGAGTCGCTGCCCGCTCATGCTCGTCCTTTCACGCCTGCGCCCTCACGCCCGGATGACGGATGCCGCGGCACCCGCCTCGAGATCAGCGGCCGCCGCCCGACGCCAGGAGCGGTATCCGATCACGCAGAGCCCGATGAAGAGCGTGTAGAGCGCAGCGATGACCCACAGCCCCGCCGCGACGGACAGTCCGACGAACGCGATGTCGACCGCGATCCAGACGAACCAGTTCTCGATCCACTTGCGATTCAGCATGTACTGCGCCACGAGGCTCACGGCGGTCGTGGCGGCGTCGGCGATCGCGACCTGCGAGTCAGTGAACGTCAGGAGCACCCAGACGAGCACGGCCGTCCCGACGAGCGCGGCGGCGATCAGCCACGTCCACGCGCGGCGAGGAGTGCTCACGACGTAGGTGCGACTCTGCTCGACACCGTGCGTCCACCGCCACCAGCCGTGCACCCCCATGAGCAGGTACACCACCTGCAGCACCGCGGTCGCATACAGTCCCGCGCCGATGAAGACGACGAACAGCACCACGTTGTTGGCGATGCCGATCGGGTAGTTCGCGACGTGGCGTCGGCCTGCGAGCCAGACGCACACGGCGCCGGTGACGAAACCGAGGACCTGCGGCCACTCGGCCTGGAGCCAGTCGAGCATCGCCGGCTAGAGCTCGACGCCCAGCAGCACCGGTTCAGGCTGCAGCACGAGGCCGAACTCCGAGTGCACGCGGCTCTGGATGAAGCGGGCGAGCTCGGAGACCTCGGCCGCCGTCGCACCGCCCCGATTGGTGAGGGCGAGGGCGTGCTTGGTCGAGACCGAGGCGCGCGACCGCGGGAGCTTGAACCCCTTGCGGATCCCGGCCTGCTCGATCAGCCACGCGGCGCTCACCTTCACATCGGGCGCTTCCGGCTTCACGGCGGGCACGAAGCCGTCGTACGAGGCGAGAGGGATCACCGTCACGGCGTCGAGGTCGGGAGTCACCGGCCACCGAGGGCACTCCGGCGGCAGCGACCGCGCCACGATCTCCGGCACGATCGCGTTCTGGAAGAAGGAGCCGACGCCGTGGGTGTCGGGGTCGTGCTCATCGAGCAGCATCCCCTTCGACGCGCGCGTGGCGAGGATGCGCTCGCGCACCCACGTGAGCGGCACCGGTGCGTCGGAGTCGAGACCGAGTGCTCTGCGCAGCTGCTCGCCGCGCACGACGCGCTCGCTCGCGACCACGAGGTCGACCGTGACGGAGAGGATGACGGCCCGACGCTGCGGCACCCCGCCGTAGTGGTGCTTGAGCACGGAGGTCCGGAACCCCAGACCGAGCTCGGCCGCCGGGACGACCGAGATCTCGCCCGTCGCCTCGTCGATCAGCTCGACCTCGACCAGCGTCTCCTGGATCTCCTGGCCGTACGCCCCGATGTTCTGCACGGGTGAGGCGCCGACGGTCCCGGGGATGCCGCTCATGGCCTCGAGGCCCGCGTACCCGTGCTCGACGGCGTAGGCGACCAGGTCGTCCCAGCCGTGCCCCGCCTGCACGCGCAGCCGCACGCGACCGTCGTGCGGGGACGGCAGCTCTTCGATGCCCTGGGTGAGGATGCGGATGACGGTGCCCTCGAACGGCTCGTCGCCGACGAACAGGTTCGAGCCGCCGCCCAGGACGAGCCATTCGTCGCCGCGCGACCACACCTCGGTGAGCGCGTCGACGAGCTCTGCCGTGGTCGAGGCCTCGAGCATGCGCTCCGGTGCGCCGCCCGTGCGCAGGGTCGTCAGAGTCGAGAGCCGGATCGGCTCGACCTCGTGCACCGCGCCGCCCATCAGGAGGCGATGCGCAGCTGCGCCTTGACCAGGACGGTCGTCTCGTCGAACGTCACCTTGAGGTCGACGCGCGTGGAGGCGTCATCGACGGCGCCCACGGTCGCGACCACATGCAGGTCAGCTCCGTCGACCGGGTCGACCACCACCGGCTTGGTGAAGCGCACTCCGTAGTCGAGGATCCGCGTGCCCGGCTCGAGGGCTGCGACGACCACCGACGAGGCGATGCCCATGGTCAGCATGCCGTGGGCGAGCACGCCGGGGAGACCGACCGACGCTGCCACGTCGTCGCGGTAGTGGATGGGGTTGAAGTCGCCGGACGCACCGGCGTATCGCACGAGGGACTCGCGCGTGAGGTGGACGGTGCGCTCTGCGACGACGTCTCCGACGGCGAACGGCATCACTCGGCTCCTTCTTCGGCGCCGACCAGCAGCACGCTGGTGGCGGTCACGACGTGCTCGCCCGCGGCATCCACGATCTCGGCCGCGCTGGTGATCATCGCGTTGCCGCCCATCATCCGGATGCCGGTGACGCTGAGCCGACCGGTGAGCTCGTCCCCGGCGACGATCGGCCGCGAGTACGTGAACTTCTGCTCGGCGTGGATGGTCCGCGCCAGCACGATGCCCGAGTCGGGTTCTGCGAGCAGCTGCTGGAGCGTCTGGTCCTGGATCACCATCGCGAACGTCGGTGGAGCGACCACGTCGTCGAAGCCTGCGGCACGCGCGGCGTCGACGTCGGTGTGCTGCGGGGCGTCGGCGAAGACGGCGCGAGCGAACTCGCGCACCTTCTCACGGCCGACGAGGTACGGGGCCGTCGGCGGGAACGCCCGGCCGACCAGTTCTTGATTCACTGCCACCCCTCGATCCTACCGAGGGCCTGCGACAGGTCCGCCCTCAGTCCTTCTTCTTGCGCCCCTTGATCGCCTTCATCGCCATCTGCACCGCGATCACCACGAGATATGCCGCGAACAGCATGTTGCCGACGAGCGGGTCGATCAGCGTGGCCAGCCACGCGCCGAGTGCGGTCGTCGTGCAGGCCGACACCCCGACGATCGCCGCTGCCCGCAGGTCGACGTTGTGATTGCGCAGGTTCCCGATCGTCCCCGAGATCGCCGTGGGGATCATCATCAGCAGCGAGGTGCCCTTGGCCACCAGGTCGCTGGTGCCGAATGCCAGCATGAGGACCGGCACGACGATCACGCCGCCGCCCACGCCGATGAGACCTGCGAGGATGCCGGTGCCGACGCCGACCACGAGCAGGGCGAGCCCGTTCAGCAGCTGCAGCTCGAACTCTGCGTCGCGCGACGGGACGACGAGGAACAGGCTGATGATCACGATCACGAGGAAGCCGACGAAGAACCAGCGCAGCACCGTCTGCGAGATCCTCGGCAGCAGTCGGGTGCCGATCTGCGCCCCCACCACGGCGCCCGCCGCGAGGATCAGTGCAGGGATCCACGCGACCGCGCCGTTCACCGCGTAGGAGATGACGCCGACCGTGGCCGTCGGCACGATCGCGGCGAGCGAGGTGCCGGCGCCGAGGCGCTGGTTGAAGTGCAGGAAGAGCACGAGGAGCGGCACGATGACCGTGCCGCCGCCGACGCCGAAGAGGCCGGAGAGGAGGCCGGCGATCAGGCCGATCCCGATGAAGGCGGTGTAGGCGCGAGGCCCTCTGCTCAGGGTCTCGGCATCGGTCACCGGTTCAGCCTACTCTCGGACGACCCCCGACTCGGACTGCGGACGAACCCCTGGGACTGGGTATCGAGTTGTGCGACACTGGATCGCATCGGACGTCGTCGTCCTCGGCCGGATCGAAGGAGATCTCATGGTGCGCAGTTCCTATCCCGGTGTCGAGATCCCCGCGGTCTCGATCCACGAGTTCCTGTTCGGCGACGTGGATGAGGATCGTCTCGACGCGGTCGCCCTCATCGACGGCGTCAGTGGCGCGACCACGACCTACCGGCAGCTGATCGGGCAGATCGACCTCTTCGCCGGCGCTCTCGCCGCGCGCGGAGTGGGCGTGGGCACGAAGGTCGGCATCCTGTGCCCGAACGTCCCCGCCTTCGCGACGGTCTTCCACGGGGTGCTGCGGGCCGGCGCCACGGCCACCACCATCAATTCGCTGTACACCCCGGACGAGATCGCGAACCAGCTGACGGATGCCGACGCCGACTGGCTGATCACGGTGTCACCGCTCCTACCCGGAGCGAAGGTCGCTGCCGCCAGCCGAGGTATCGCGGACGATCACCTGATCGTGCTGGACGGCGCGGACGGTCATCCGTCACTGCCCGCGCTCCTCGGCGAAGGACACCACGCCCCCGAGGTGGCATTCGATCCGGCGACGCATCTGGCCGTCCTCCCGTATTCGTCCGGCACCACCGGGCGCCCCAAGGGTGTGATGCTGACCCACCGCAACCTCATCGCCAACGTGAGCCAGTGCCGGTCCACGATCTCGCTCGGCGACGACGACCGTGTGCTCGCCGTGCTGCCGTTCTTCCACATCTACGGCATGACCGTTCTCCTGAACTTCGCACTGCGCCAGCGCGCCGCGCTCGTCACGATGCCGAAGTTCGACCTGACCGAGTTCCTTCGCGTCGTGCAGGACCACCACACCACCTGGGTGTTCATCGCTCCCCCCATCGCGGTGGCGCTCGCGAAGCATCCGCTCGTCGATCAGTTCGACACGTCGTCGATCAAGGTCATCTTCTCGGGTGCCGCTCCGCTCGACGGCGCCCTCGCCACAGCCGTCGCCACGCGCCTGGACTGCACGGTCTGCCAGGGGTACGGCATGACCGAGACCAGCCCCGTCACGCATGCGATCCCCTACGACCGCCCCGACATCGACCGCTCGTCGGTGGGTCTGCTCCTCGCCGACACCGAAGCCCGCCTGATCGGCGAGGACGGAGCCGATGTCGAGGTGCCGGCGGAGGGTGCGAGCACGCCGGGCGAACTCCTCATCCGCGGTCCCCAGGTCATGCAGGGCTATCTCAACCGCCCTGACGCCACAGCCGACATGCTCGACGCCGACGGATGGCTGCATACCGGAGACGTCGCGACGGTCACCCACGACGGCATCTTCCGCATCGTCGACCGGCTGAAGGAGCTCATCAAGTACAAGGGCTACCAGGTCGCGCCGGCTGTGCTCGAGGCCGTGCTGCTCGAGCATCCCGCCATCGCCGATGCGGCCGTCATCGGCGCACTCGACGACGACGGGCAGGAGGTGCCCAAGGCGTTCGTCGTGGTGCAGTCGGGCGCGGAGCTCGACGCGGATGCGGTGATGGCGCATGTCGCGGGGCACGTCGCCCCGCACGAGAAGGTGCGTCAGGTGGAGTTCATCGACGCGATCCCGAAGTCGGCCTCCGGCAAGATCCTCCGCAAGGATCTGCGCGCCGGGTCCTGACGTCGCGGCCCGCACGCGAAGAAGCCCGCCATCCTCTCGGATGACGGGCTTCTTCGAGTGAGCGAGGTGCTTACTCGGACTTCTTCTCGACAGCGTCCTCGGCGGCAGCCTCGGCTGCCTCACCCTCGGCCTGCGACTCGGCACCGGCGGACTCCTCGGCGGGAGCCTCCTCAGCGGGTGCCTCCTCGGCCGGAGCCTCCTCGACGACCTCGGCCGGCTTCTCAGCCTTGGCAGCCTTCTTGGTGGACTTCGCCTTCGGGGTGACGGGCTCGAGGACGAGCTCGATCACGGCCATCGGAGCGTTGTCGCCCTTGCGGTTGCCGACCTTGGTGATGCGGGTGTAGCCGCCGTCGCGGTCAGCGACCAGCGGTGCGATCTCGGCGAACAGGGTGTGCACGACATCCTTGTCACCGATGACCGAGAGAACGCGACGACGAGCGTGCAGGTCTCCGCGCTTGGCGAAGGTGATCAGGCGCTCGGCGAGCGGACGAAGGCGCTTGGCCTTGGTCTCGGTCGTCTTGATCGACTTGTGGGTGTACAGGGCCGCCGCGAGGTTGGCAAGCAGCAGGCGCTCGTGGGCGGGGCCGCCTCCGAGGCGGGGACCCTTGGTGGGCTTGGGCATATCTAGCTCCTGGTCAGGAAAGGTCGGTCAGCTGGCCGATGCCAGATGACAATCCGGGTGGGTCAGAAGGACTCGTCTTCGCTGCCGCCGTAGAAGTGGGCGCCGTCGAAACCGGGCACCGAATCCTTGAGCGACAGACCGAGCGAGATGAGCTTGTCGCGCACCTCGTCGACCGACTTCTGGCCGAA
>NZ_JBEPZB010000026.1:0-45500 GCF_041641055.1 Microbacterium sp. | reverse complement strand
AACAGCGCCAGCCGCGCCGACCCCGGCGGCGCCGGCGGCGCCGACCGACCCGACCAGCCCGCGCTCCCCCGCGAGCAGCCATGCGTAGGCGATGCCGAACAGGTTGTGCCCCGCGATGCCGAGGTGCACCGCCTCGATGTTCTCCGGGCGCAGCGCCCAGTCGAGGCAGCGCAGATAGTTCGCGTCGGTCTCGGCTTTCGTGTCGTACGGGGCCCGCGGCCAGCCGTGCATCCGGGCCTCGACGCGTTCCATCGCGAGGTTGGCGCCCTTGACGAGCCTGACCTTGATCGGGGCTCCGCCGTGGTCGACACGCTCGCGCGCCCACGCCGTGAGCTCCTGCAGCGCCGGCAGAGCGTCGGGCAGGTAGGCCTGCAGCACGATCCCCGCCTCGAGACCGGCCAGGCGCGGGTCCTCGAGGATGCGCGTGAACACCGCGATGGTCAGGTCGAGGTCGCGGTACTCCTCCATGTCGAGGTTGATGAACGTGCGGTCGGACGCCGCGGTCAGGTACAGCGGGAGCAGCCGCTCGACCACCGCGTCGACGACCTCGTCGAACGCCCACATCGAGATGTGGCTCATGATCGCCGACACCTTGACCGACACGTAGTCGACGTCGGGGCGGCGGACCAGCTCGTGGATGCCGTCGAAGCGGCGCTGCGCCTCGGCATCCCCGAGCACGGCCTCCCCGAGCAGGTTGAGGTTCAGCCGCGCGCCAGACTCCCGGATCCGCGCGATCGCCGGACCGAGCTTCGCGGGGCGGGCGTCGACGACGAGGTGGCCGACCATCTCGCGCAGCACCCGGCGGGCGATGGGGACGACGGGTGTCGGCAGGAGCTCGGCGACCCCGCCGCCCAGCCGCACCGCGGACCGCAGGTACCAGGGGAGGAAGTCGGGCACGATCGGCGCGATCCGGTGCAATTGGGATGCGGCGGCGCTGAGGCTCTCCGGACGCATGACGCCGTCGACGAATCCGAGCGTGAAGGGCAGGCCGTTGGCATCCTGCAGCACGCCGGCGAGCCGCTCGGCGGCCGGGTCGACATCGGCGGCGGCTGCCTCGATCACCCAGCGCCTGGCGAGCTCGATGGCGCGGTCCGCGAGAGAGGCGGATCCGGTGTCCGGAAGGGGTGTCGAGTCGGCCATGACCTCAGCCTAGGACTGCGGCGTCTGCTACCCCGGGAGCAGCGGTCGCGTCGGACGGTTCCCGTCGTTCTCGGGTCGTCGCGCCGCTAGAGCGCCGCGATCATCTCGTCGTACCCGGCCCGGAAGGTCGGGTACTCGAGGTCGCCGAGGAACTCGTGCAGCAGACTGCCGTCGAGCACCGTGCCTCCCCCGACCTCCGGATCGAGGTGCGGCGGCGGCTCGACTCCCAGACGCGAGGCGATGTGCGTCACCACTTCGCCGAGCAGCACGGGTTCACGATCGACCGCGTGGATCACAGGCGGCGCGGAATCGGCGCGCAGCATCGCCTCGAGCAGTCGGACGAGGTCGGTCTCGTGGATGCGGTTCGTGCGGCGCGTATGGTCGACCGGCGCCCCCTCGCGCACGCGACGGATCAGGAAGTCCCTGCCGGGCCCGTAGATGCCCGCCGGACGCACGATCCGCGCGCCGAGGAGCTCCATCGCCAGTTGCTCGCCCTCGACCAGGTCACCGCCACGCTCACTCGAGACCTCCGGCGCGTCACGCTCGGTCAGCGCCCTCTCCCCCGGGCGCCCCTCGAAGACACGAGTCGATGACACGAAAACCACGCGCGACGGCAGGGAGGGCAGCGCGTCGGCAAGACCGCGCAGCGCCGTCGGGTAGATCGACGGACCCTCGGTGCTGGGGGGCAGGGTGATCACGACCGAGTCGACCTCGGGCAGCGGGCGTTCGAGCGGATGCCGCAGATCGGCCTGGATCGTCGCGATCGGCCCCGTGTCGGCGCTCCGACGGATCGCCGTCACCGCGGCTCCCTGGGCGAGCAGCCGCTCGCCCAGCCGCGCCCCGAGCTTGCCGTAGCCCACCAGCAGCACGGCCCCCGGCGCGCGTGTCTCGAGACCCCACGGATCGGTCACGGCGTCAGTTCCACACGCTCGGTGCCGGGGTGCGCACGGGAGGCAGAGCGGATGCCGCGGCCCAGTCATGCACCCACGCATCGATCTCGGGCACGCCCTCGGGCTTGCCGACGGCGGCGAACAGCTCCTCGTTGCTGACGGTGCCGCCGGTGCGGCGCAGCATCCGCGAGCGCACGATCGCCCGCGCGTAGATCTCGCCGCCGACGACGGCTCGGTGCTCGAGGAACACGGCCTTGTCGTCGTGGCCGATGAACCGGGACTGCACCTCGAAGCGCTGCCAGAGCTGCAGGGACTTGCGGAACGTCACCGTCTCGCTCGACACCACCGCGTACCAGCCGCGCTCGTTCATCGCGTCGAACAGTCCCGTGCGGATCAGCAGGTCCCAGCGGCCGAGGTCGAACAGCGACAGGTACCGACCGTTGTTCATGTGGCGCAGGATGTCGATGTCGGTGGGGAGCGTCGTCAGCGTGATGCTGCTGACGGAGCCCGCGTCGAGGGTTCTGCCTCGGCGCACCCGGCGCCGGGCGGAGAGGATCACGAGGAGGGTGCGCCAGATCACGTTCACGAGGATCGATCGTAGCCAGCGACGCACGGATCCCGAACATCGTTGTGCGAAACCTCCATCGACGCCCGGGGGCTCCGCACCCGCATCCGCTCGATTTCCTGTTCCCGGAGGCCGCGCGTAGAGTCACGCTATGAGCGCCGAAGCCCAGCCTGAAGTCATCGTCCGTCCGGTCCGTGATGTGGATGCGGAAGCCCTGGGTCGCGTGCATGCGCAGTGCTGGCACGAGACCTACGACCACCTGATCAGCAAGGCCGCCCTCGAGAAGGTGTCGCCGCGCCGCATGGCCGAGCTGTGGACGCACTGGGCAGCTCAGGGCCCCGAGTTCACGATGCGCGCCGCACTCGTCGACGGCGAGATCGTCGGATTCGTCGGCTCCGGCCCCGCCCGCGACAAGGACGCCCCCGCGTTCCGCGAGCTGTACTTCATCTACCTGCTCGACGCGTACCACTCGACCGGCATCGGGCAGAAGCTGTTCGACGCGGCGGTCGAGAAGGACGAGCCCCTCTACCTCTGGGTCGCGGAGGACAACCCCCGCGCCCACCGCTTCTACACGCGCAACGGCTTCACGCTCGACGGCGCCAGCCACACCGAGCCGTTCCTCGGCGAGACGCTGACCGAGGTCCGCTTCGTGCGCTGAGTCCGGCGCTTACGTGGTCCTCGCGTTCACGATTCAGCATGGACGGCCCCCTGCCTGAGGCAGGGGGCCGTTTCTGTACGTCAGCGCAGGATCGGTGCTGAATCGTGAACGGGTCAGCGCCCGGAGACGCTGCCGAACAGCTTGGCGATCGGCGCGATGACCAGCGGGCGGGCGGCGACCCACCCGACGGCGATGACCACCATCGACGCCACGAAGACCCAGAACCCGGTCCAGCTGACGGCGTCGGACGACGCGTACATGTGGTTGAGGTTGCGCAGGAACCCGGTGAGGAACACCAGCGCGACGTGCGCGATGATGAACGCGACGAAGTACAGCATGATCGGGAAGTGCAGCGCGCGAGCCCACTCGATCGGATAGGCCTTCGACAGACGTTCCGCCCGCTTCGGCCACATGCCCGACATGCGGAACCCCGTCGCGGCGGCCAGCGGAGCCGCGATGAACACGGTCACGAAGTAGGCCAGCTGCTGCAGGCTGTTGTAGTTGACCCAGCCGTGCTCGGTCGGCCAGTCGAACGACACGTACTGCAGTGCGGCCGACAGCGCGTTGGGGAAGACCTCCCAGCTGGTCGGCACGATGCGCGCCCAGTGCCCGGTGACGAACAGCAGCACGACGAAGATCACGCCGTTCACCAGCCACAGGATGTCGAGCGCCTGATGGAACCAGATCGTCAGACTGACCTTGCCCTTGGGGTCGCCACGGGGCGTCCAGAACGCGGTCGGCCGCTTCTCGGTACGGATGCGTAGACCCGAGCGGATGATCAGCACCATCAGGAACACGTTGAAGAAGTGCGCCCAGTTCACCCAGGGCGCGAACCCCGGCTCGACCGCGACGGCCGGGTCGTACTCGCCGGGGAAGGCGGCGAGGAAGTCCTGCATGAACGGGAAGCTCAGCAGCGCACGCACGAACGCCACGGCGGCGCCGGCCAGGATGCCCAGAGCAGCGGCCCCGAGCAGACCGGCGATCGCCTGCGTCCACGGCGGACGAGGACGACCGGATGCCGGAGCGGACGCCGTGATGTGCCGGGGTGCGCTACCGTTCCACACTGTGCGCGGTGCCGGAAGCGGGATGGACGGGTCGCCGAGGGCGGTTGCCGTGCGCGCGGGAGCGGGGGCGAGTGCGGTGGAGTCGGCGGCGGGGTCGGATGGCAGGGATGTCGCGACGACGGACTCCATGTCTTCAGACGCCGCGGCGGCGGGCGCAGCAGTGACTGGCGCGACGGACGCCGCGGGCACGGTGGTGCCAGCGGCCTCGTTCGCGGCCACGCCTGCGGGTGTGGCCGCCGATTCGGCTGCGCCTGAGGCTGCCGTCGCTGCTGCTGCTGCTGCGGGAACGGTGCCGGCCGGGGGCCACGGCTCTCCTCCGACGACGCGCGGAAGGCCTCGGCGGACAGCGGTCGCGGTGTCGCCCGATCCCCCGGCAGCAGCAGCGGCGGCGGGATCGGCGGACGGAGCTTCGGCTGCGACCGGCGGTGCGGCGCTGTTCGCGGGACCGCCGATACTCGCCGGGGCGGCGGAGTTCGAGGGGAAAGCGGCGCTCGAGGGGCTGGCGGAGTCCGCCGCCGACGCGGCCGCGCCCAGTCCTGTTGCGACCGCCTGAGAGTCACCACCGGTCGCCGTCCATCCGGCGGGCCGCGCGTCAGCCGGCGGCCACGGATCCCCACCGGGGGTGCGAGGGAGACCTCGGCGGAGCGCGGCGGGGACAGCGGCGGGGACAGCGGCAGCGGCCGACGAGTCGGCGGGAGCGGAGCCGGCGGGAGCGGACCCGGCGGGAGCGGACGGCGCAGACGATGCCACCGGCGGCGTCGACGCGCCGGAGGAACGATCACCGGGCGCAGAATCGGCGGTGCCGCGCTCGACCGACCCTCCCTCGGCGGGCGTCGAGTCGAGACCGGCAGCATCCGCATCGGCCCCCGCAGGCACGACCGGAGCCACGACCTCAGGCACGGCCTCAGCCCGAGCACCAGCAGCGACTCCAGTCTGAGCACCAGCCTCAGCCGCAGCCGCAGCCGCAGCCGCAGCAATCGAACCGGCATCCGATTCGTCGACCTCGACGGTCACATCTCCGGGAGGCCACAGCTCACCGCCGGGCACGCGCGGCAGCCCGCGCCTGAGCATCCGTGTCGCCACGACTACTTCTTCCGCGCCTCGAGGCCCGCGATCACCTGCGGGACGATCGTGAACAGGTCGCCGACGATGCCGAAGTCCGCGACGTCGAAGATCGGGGCTTCGGCATCCTTGTTAATCGCGACGATGTTCTTCGCGGTCTGCATGCCGGCGCGGTGCTGGATCGCACCCGAGATGCCGAGGGCGACATACAGCTGCGGCGACACCGACACTCCGGTCTGGCCGACCTGGTGCGACTGGGGGATGTATCCGGCGTCGACCGCGGCGCGGGAGGCGCCGACCGCCGCGCCCAGGGCGTCGGCGAGCTCCTCGACGAGCACGAACTTCTCCTTCGAGGCGAGTCCGCGACCGCCCGAGACGACCCGGGTCGCGCCGCGCAGTTCCGGCCGGGACGACGCGACCTCGACGGCCTCGACGGGGCCGACCGTGGCCGCCGGCTGACCGGATGCCGAGACGTCCAGCGCCTCGACGGCGGGCGACGCCACCGCTTCGGCACGCACCTCGACCGCACCCTGACGCACCGTGACGACGAGAGCGCCATAGGTGGGCGCCGCATCGACGAGATAGGCGCCGCCGTAGACCGAGTGGTGGGCGATGATCCCCTCGTCGTCGCGCGAGACGCCGACCGCGTCGACCGCCAGCGCGCTGCGCGTGCGGACGGCGAAGCGCCCGGCGACATCCCGACCGCTGATCGAATTGGACACGAGCACGGCATCCGGCCGCACCTGCGCGAAAGCGGCCTGCAGTGCGTCGACGATCGGCACGGTCAGCGCGGTCTGGTCCGCCTCGGCGGTGAGCACGACGGATGCTCCGAGGGCGGCGACCTGCTGTGCGGCATCCGCGGATCCGCCGACGACCAGCGCGACGGGTGCGCCGACCGTCGATGCGGCGCCGATGAGCGCGGCGGTGCTGCTCGCGGGGGCGCCGGTCGGGTCGAGGTCGACGAGCACCAGGATCGGGTTCTCGGGGTAGGTCATGTCACACCAGCCTGTTCTGCACGAGGTACTCCACCAGCTTCTCGGCGGCATCGCCGTCGTCGACGATCTTCACCCCGGCCGCGCGCGGCGGCTTCTCGGCGACCGTCGTCATGATCGCGCGCGGGGCGGCCGCCGGATCGGCGGAGACCCCGAGATCGTCGAGCGTCAGCACCTCGAGCGGCTTCTTCTTGGCTGCCATGATGCCCTTGAAGTTCGGGAAGCGGGCGTCCGGCAGTGCCTCGGTGATCGAGATCACCGCGGGCAGCGGCGCCGAGACCGGCTGCGAACCCGCATCCGCCCCTCGCGTGCCGCTGATGCCGTCGGGCGTGATCTCGACCGAGGTCAGCGCGGTCGCCTGGGGCCAGCCGAGGTGCTCGGCGAGCATGGCCGCCATCACTCCGCCCGAGCCGTCGGTCGACAGGTTGCCGGTGATGACCAGGTCGGGCTCGCCCCGGCGGATCGCTGCGGCCAGGGTCTCGGCGGTCAGACCGAGATCCGCTCCGGCGAGCTGCTCGTCGGCGATGTGCACGGCAGAACCCGCACCGATCGCGAGAGCGCGGCGCACGGATGCCGTGGACCCTGCCGGAGCCATCGCGAGCGCGACCACCTCGGTGCCCTCGTTCTTGTCGGCGTGACTCAGCGCGACCTCGAGCGCACGCTCGGTGATCTCGTCGAGCACCAGGTCTCCGGCGCCGCGTTCGGCGAGACCGGTCTCGAGGTTCAGCTTGCGATCGCCATAGGTGTCAGGCACCTCTTTGACCAGGACGAAGATCTTCATCGATTGCTCCTCACGACTGCCTCGATTCTAGTCCCTTGATACTGAGTTCCACCCGTGGAGCGACTGAGGACCACGCAACGACCGGCCGCTCGGCGGTGCCCCTCGGCCGTCATCCGATGCCCTAGCGTAGAACCGTGGTCCGACCCCGCCCGTTGCCCGTCGATCCGCTCGCCGAGGCGAAGCGGCAATGGCTGGCGCACGGCTGGTCCGACGCCGCCGAGGGCATGACCGTTGTCACCTCCGTGATGCGGGCGCAGCAGCTCCTGCTGGCCAGGGTGGATGCGACGCTCAAGCCCTTCGCGCTCAGCTTCGCCCGCTACGAGATGCTGCGACTGCTGGCGTTCAGCCGCGCCGGCCGGCTGCCGCTCTCCAGCGTCGTCGCACGACTGCAGGTGCACGCGACCACCGTGACGAGCACGGCGGAACGACTTGTCCGCGACGGACTGATCGTGCGCGAACCGCATCCGCATGACGGGCGCGCCGCGCTCCTCGCGCTCACCGATGACGGCCGTGAGCTCGTCGACCGCGCCACGGCCGCTCTGAACGCCGACGTCTTCGCCGCCCCGGGGATCAGCAGCGCGGACGCCGCAGAACTCGTCGCCATCGTGGCGCGCATGCGCAAGGCGGCGGGCGACTTCAGCGACCCGAGACCGCAGCCCGAGCCCCTCTGACATGGCCGAGTTCGTGCTCGAGCGACTGATCCGCGCACCGCGCGAGACGGTTTTCGCGACCGCGCTCGACCCCGGGCTGCACCTGCGGTCGATGGCCCGATACGGCGAGACCATGGTGGAGGCACCCGCAGACGGGGCGTTCGGCGAGGGGTCGACCGTCACCTGGCGGGCACGGCATTTCGGCATCCCGTTCCGCCTGCGCTCGATCGTGTACGACATCGATCCGCCGCGCGGGTTCCGGGATCGGCAGATCACGGGGCCGTTCGGGTCGTTCCTGCATGAGCATGTGTTCGAGGAGCATCCGGAGGGGACGGTCATGCGCGACACGATCGTCTTCCACTCCCCGTTCGGCCCGCTCGGGCGGCTCGTGGATCGGGTGATCCTGCGCGAGTACATGCGGCGGCTCATCGAGGAGCGCAACGAGCACCTGGACGCCGAGGCGGAGGCCGCTGCCGGGGCAGACGGGCCCGGGCGTACACTGCCCGCATGAGCGAACTGCGCCTGCACACGACCCTCGAGGGGCGCGGCCCGGCCGCCGCGATCGTCCTCACCGACGAGCAGGTCGCCTCGTTCGGCGCCGGCAAGACCTTCCCGGTCGCCGTGACCATCTCCGGACGCACGGCCCGACTGCGACTCGCCCGCATGGGCGGGGCGAACATGATCGGATTCAGCAAGGCCGTGCGCACCGACCTCGGACTGGAGATCGGCCAGGAGGTCGACGCGGTCATCCGTCTCGACGCCGCCGAACGCGCGGTCGAGGTGCCGTCGGCGCTGGCCGACGCCCTCGACGCCGACCCGGCGCTCCGCGCGACCTTCGACGCGCTGTCGTACTCGGCCCGCAAGGAGCACGCCCGCTCGGTCGCCGACGCGAAGCAGGATGCGACCCGCCAGCGTCGCGTCGAGAAGGTCGTCGAGGCGCTGCGCGCCTGAGGTCTCGGCCCCGCGCCGTTCACGACTCAGCAGGAACCACGGCGCTGCGCCCCGATTCGCCACAGAAGCCGCGGTGCTGCGGCGTCTGTGCTGAGTTGTGAACGGCGGCTCGGCGGGACCTGCTCCAGAACTCCGGAGATCCGGTGAGTCAGGGCGCGTCAGAGCCACCGGAGCGGCCGGCCGGGGCCGACTTTCCGGAGTTGTGGACCGGAACTCAGCGGTTCTGGAAGTCGGGTGCACGCTTCTCCCGGAAGGCCGACATGCCTTCCTTCTGGTCTTCGGTGTCGAACAGCGCCGCGAACGCCCGCTTCTCGTGCGCGAGCCCGTCGGCCAGTGTCGTCTCCATCGCGGCGTCGAGCGCCGCCTTCGCGGCGAACACCGACGGCAGCGACTTCGATGCGATCGTCTCGGCCAGCGTCGTGGCCTCGGCGAGCAGATCGGATGCCGGGACGACACGCGAGACGAGGCCGGAGCGCTCCGCCTCCTCGGCGCCCATGAACCGACCGGACAGCACGAGCTCGGCCGCCTTGTAGTAGCCGACCGCCCGGATCAGGCGCTGCGTCCCACCCATGCCCGGGATCACGCCGAGATTGATCTCGGGCTGCCCGAACTTCGCGGAGTCGGCGGCGAGGATGATGTCGCACATCATCGCGAGCTCGCATCCTCCCCCGAGCGCGAAGCCGGACACCGCCGCGATCACCGGCGTGCGCACCGCGGCGAACTCGTGCCAGACGCCGAAGTGGTCGGTGTCGAGCATCTCGGCGGCGGTCATCCCCTCCATCTCCTTGATGTCGGCACCGGCGGCGAAGGCCCTCTCCGACCCTGTGACCACGATCGCGCCCACGCCGTCGTCCTCGTCGAAGGCGACGGCCGCCGCGGTGACCTCCTCGGCGAGGCGGCTGTTCAACGCGTTGAGCGCCTCGGGTCGGTGGAGGGTGATCCATCCGACGCGTCCGCGCTGCTCGACCAGGATCGTCTCGTATTCCGTCATCGTGAAGGCCTCTCCGTCGTGGTCATCTCAGTATGTCGCCGGTGTCCGGCATCCGCCCGTGTCCCGATCTGCACACGTCGCCCCGTTCTGCGGAGGAATCCTGGAAAAGTGTCCGCAGATCGGGGCACAGTGTGCAGATCGGGACGATGAGGGGCGGGGACCGGGGGATCACACACGTCCGTCGCGGATGTCCGTGATGATGCCGGAGAAGTCCCGCGTCGCGCCCTCGCCGTCGGCGTAGGCCGCGTACAGCTGCTGGGCGAGTCGCCCCATGCGGGCGTCGGTCGAGGTCTGCTCGATCGCCTGCAGCGCGAGGCCCAGGTCCTTCGCCATCAGCGACCCCGCGAATCCGGGCTGGTAGTCGCGGTTCGCGGGACTCGTGGGCACCGGGCCGGGCACGGGGCAGTTCGTCGTGATCGACCAGCACTGGCCGGATGCCTGCGAGACGACGTCGAACAGCGCCTGGTGCTCGAGCCCGAGCCGCTCGCCGAGCACGAACGCCTCGGCGACCGCGATCTGCGAGACGGCGAGCACCATGTTGTTGCACACCTTGGCAGCCTGTCCGAGGCCGGAACCGCCGCAGTGCACGATCCGCTTTCCCATGACCTCGAGCACCGGCAGTGCGGCGGCGAAATCCTCGTCGGCCCCGCCGACCATGAACGCGAGCGTGCCGTTCTCCGCACCGACCACGCCGCCCGAGACCGGGGCGTCGATGTTGCGGTGCCCCGCGGCGAGCGCGAGGGCGTGAGCGGCCCTGGCCTCGTCGACGGCGATCGTCGACGATTCGATGAACAGCGTCCCGGGGCGCGCGGCGGCGAGCAGTTCGGTGCGGTACGCGTCGATCACGTGCCGCCCGGCGGGGAACATCGTGATGACGACGTCCGCGTCGGCGACGGCATCCGCTCCGCTGGCCGCGACCGGGATTCCGGCGGCCTGCGCCGCCTCGATCGCGGCGGGCACCAGGTCGAACCCGTGCACCTCGTGCCCCGCGGCGACGAGGTTCTGCGCCATCGGCAGGCCCATGTGGCCGAGACCGAGGAACGCGATCCGGACGGTCGACGCCTCGGTCATGACGCGCTCCGCATCGAGGCCGACCCCGCCGGTCGCAGCATCTCCCGCCCGACGATGAGTCGCATGATCTCGTTCGTCCCCTCGAGGATCTGATGCACCCGCAGATCGCGGACGACCTTCTCGATCCCGTAGTCCTGCAGGTACCCGTAGCCGCCGTGCAGCTGCAGGGCGCGGTTGGCGACGTCGAACGCGGCATCGGTGGCGAAGCGCTTGGCCATCGCGCAGCGCATGGTGGCGTCCGGAGCCTGCTCGTCGACCGCCAGGGCCCCGTCGCGGACCATCAGCCGCGCGGCCTGCAGGTCGGTGCGCATGTCGGCGATCGCGAAGAGGATCGACTGCTTCTCGGCCAGCGGCTCGCCGAACGCCACCCGCTCGTGCACGTACTGCACGGCGCGGTCCAGCGCCCACTGGGCGCCGCCGAGGGAGCACGCGGCGATGTTCAGCCGGCCGCCGTTGAGCGCCGACATCGCGATCGCGAAGCCACGCCCCTCCTCACCGAGCATCGCGGATGCCGGCACGCGCACCCCGTCGAGGATGACCTGCCGGGTGGGCTGGGCGTGCCAGCCCATCTTCTTCTCGGGAGCCCCGAAGCTGAGTCCCTCGGCGTCACCGGGAACAAGGAAGGCGCTGATGCCGCGGGCTCCCGGCTCTCCGGTGCGCGCCATCACGACGTAGACCGCGGCCTCTCCGGCGCCCGAGATGAACTGCTTCACGCCGGTGATCAGGTAGTCGTCACCGTCGCGCACGGCGCTGGTGGCGACGTTCGCGGCATCCGATCCGACGCCCGGCTCGGTCAGGCAGTAGCCGCCGAACTCCTGCATCGCGGTCAGTGCGGGCAGCCACCGGCCCCGCTGCGCGTCGTCGCCGTAGGTGTCGATCATCCACACCACCATGTTGTGGATCGAGATGTACGCGGCGACCGCGGTGTCCCCCTGGGCGAGCTCCTCGAAGATCGCGACCGTGTCGGAGCGGCTGAGCCCCGTGCCCCCGAAGTCCTCGCGCACGTAGATGCCGCCGAGGCCGAGCTCCCCGGCCTTGCCGAGGGACTCGCGCGGGAAGATGTGCTTCTCGTCGCGCTCGGCCGAGAACGGCGCGAGCTCGGTCTCGGCGAAGTCGCGCACGGCGTCGAGGATGGCCTCGCGCTCTTCGGCGGTGGTGGTGACGGTGGTCATGGTCATGTCGATTCCTTGTGGGCGTCGAGGTCAGTGCATGGTCGGGATGACGAAGCTGGCACCGTCGCGGATGCCCGCCGACGGCCAGCGGCTCGTGACCGTCTTGGTCTTCGTGTAGAAGCGGAAGGCGTCGGCACCGTGCTGGTTGAGGTCGCCGAAACCGCTGCGCTTCCAGCCGCCGAACGTGTAGTACGCGATCGGTACGGGGATCGGCACGTTCACGCCGACCATGCCGACCTCGACGCGGGCAGCGAAGTCGCGGGCGGCATCGCCGTCGCGGGTGAAGATCGCGACGCCGTTGCCGTACTCGTGCTCGGAGGCCATGCGCAGCGCCTCCTCGTAGTCCGTGGCGCGCGCGATCACGAGCACCGGGCCGAAGATCTCCTCGCGGTAGATGGCCATGTCGGTGGTGACGTGGTCGAACAGCGTCGGGCCGAGGTAGAAGCCCTGCTCGTGTCCCTCGACCGTAAAGCCTCGACCGTCGGCGAGGAGGGTCGCGCCCTCGTCGACACCCTGCTGGATGTATCCCTCGACCCGCTCGACGGCGGCCCGCGTGACGAGGGGTCCGTAATCGACGTCGGCGGCCAGCGACGGGCCGATCCGCAGCTGCGCCACGCGCTCGGTGAGCTTGGCGGCGAGCGCATCCGCCGTCTCCTGCCCGACCGGCACGGCGACCGAGATGGCCATGCACCGCTCGCCCGCGGAGCCGTAGCCCGACCCGATCAGGGCGTCGACGGCCTGGTCGAGGTCGGCATCCGGCATCACGATCATGTGGTTCTTCGCGCCGCCGAAGCACTGTGCGCGCTTGCCGTGCGCTGCGGCGGTCGAGTAGATGTACTCGGCGATGGGGGTCGAGCCGACGAAGCCGACGGCACGGATGCGGTCATCGGTCAGCAGCGCGTCGACGGCCTCCTTGTCTCCGTGCACGACGTTGAGGACGCCGGCGGGCAGCCCCGCCTCGAGGAACAGCTCGGCGATCCGCACCGGCACCGAGGGGTCGCGCTCACTGGGCTTGAGCACGACGGCATTGCCGGCCGCGAGCGCGGGGCCCGCCTTCCAGAGCGGGATCATCGCGGGGAAGTTGAACGGGGTGATCGCGGCGACGACCCCGAGCGGCTGGCGCATCGAGTACACGTCGATTCCGGTGCCTGCACCGGTGGAGTACTCGCCCTTGAGCAGGTGCGGTGCGCCGGCGGAGAACTCGATGACCTCGAGGCCCCGCTGGATGTCGCCCTTGGCGTCGTCGACCGTCTTGCCGTGCTCGCTCGCGAGGAGTTCGGCGAGCTCGGTCATCTCGCGCTGCACGAGGTCGAGGAACCGCAGCAGCACTCTGGCGCGCTTCTGGGGGTTGGTCGCCGCCCATTCGACTTGGGCTGCCTCGGCGTTCGCGATCACGTCGGCGACCTCGGCCGCGGAGGCGAGCGGCACGCGTGCCTGGATGCGTCCGGAGCTCGGATCGAACACGTCGGCGAAGCGTCCGTCCTCGGGGGTGAGGTGCTTTCCGCCTACGAAGTGGGGAATGGTACGAGTCATTGTGCGATGTCCCTTCGCGCCATCGTTGGCACTATGTCGATGGTACTTCGGCATCCGTGGATTTACTAGGGCGTCCTTGCATCTCGGTTTGGACGCGTACGAATGAACTCGACCGGGGTGCCGGATCGGCTCGCCGATGCGATTCGGATGACGAGAGTGCGAGAAAAAGTCCTTGCCGGTTCGCGAACCCCGATGTAGAGTCTGAAACGTTTTAATGCACCTGAAACGTTTAAAGCTCGTTTCAGCCCTTCGACGATGAGGTTGAACATGGCATCCGCTGCCGACCAGGATCTGGTCCTCCACGCTCGCAACATCTCCCGCCGCTACGGCGCGGTCACCGCGCTGGCCGACGCCTCGCTCACCCTGCGCCGCGGCGAGGTCATGGGACTCGTCGGCGACAACGGCGCCGGCAAGTCGACCCTGCTGAAGGTGCTCTCGGGCGCCGTGATCCCCGACGGCGGCACGATCGAGGTCGAGGGCGAGCAGGTCGACTTCCGCCGACCGACCGACGCCCTCGCGGCGGGGATCGAGACCGTCTACCAGGACCTCGCGCTCGTCGACACCATGTCGGCGGTGCAGAACGTCTACCTCGGCCGCGAGGAGCTGTCGTCCAACCCGTTCCTCAAAGCCCTCAACATCGTCAACGACCGCGGCATGCGGGCCCGCTCGCGGGAGGTCCTCGCCGAGCTCGGCGTCGGCATCCAGTCCGTGAACGTGTCGGTCAAGGGCATGTCGGGCGGACAGCGTCAGTGCCTCGCCATCGCCCGCGCGCTGCTCTGGGGCCGCAGCATCGTCATCCTCGACGAGCCGACCGCCGCCCTCGGCGTGCGCGAGTCGCAGCAGGTGCTCGACCTGATCGGCCGCCTGCGCGAGCACGGCGTGAGCGTGATCCTCGTGAGCCACAACATGCAGCAGCTGCACACCGTGGCCGACCGGGTCACCGTCATGCGCCTCGGCCGCTCGGTCGCCGTCCGCGACATCGCCGACGTCACGGCGCAGGACATCGTCGGCCTCATCACCGGGGCGCTCCCGGCCGACGTCCCCACCCCGGAGGACACCGAGACGCTCGTCAGCTGACGACGACGCCCCACCACCCGCACCACCACAAGACCGCACCACCACCACATCACCACCACCACCGCACCACCCCCGAACACCCGAATCACGAGGAGCACTGCAATGACGCATCACTCATCCCGCACCGCCCTGCGCCTGCTCGGCGCCGGCGTCGCCCTGGTCGCCGGCATCGCCATGGTCGGCTGCGCCGATCAGGGGTCAGGCGACTCCGGCTCCGGCGACGGCGGAGACGACACGTTCACCCTCGGCTTCGCCGTCGGCGGCCAGGCCGACGCCGACTGGCAGGACTACCAGGGCGACGTCGCCCAGGCCCTCGCCGAGCAGCGCGGCTGGAAGTACGTCGAGCTCAGCAACGACGGCGACGAGGCCACCGCGGTCAAGAACGCCGACCTGTTCGTGCAGCAGGGCGTCGACGCCGTGATGATGTTCAACGGCCGCCCTGAGGCGAACCCGGTCATCGCGAAGAAATACGCCGACGCCGACATCCCCGTCATCACGTTCGACATCGCCCAGGAGGGCTGGTACTTCGTCGGCATCGACAACGCGGCCGCCGGCACCGAGGGCGGCACCGCGCTGGGTGAGCTGGCGAAGTCGGAGTGGGACTGCGACGTCGACCTCGTCATCTCGGCGCAGGGCACCGCGGCCGGACAGATCGACACCTGGCGCACCGGCAACGCCGCGACCGCCATCGGCGAGGTCTGCCCGGACATCCCCGAGGACGCGTACGTCGCGTACGAGGCGGACGGCAACCTCACCACCTCGCTGCAGAACGCCCCCGGCGTCTTCGCCGCGCACCCGGATGCCGAGAACATCCTCGTCGTCGGACTCAACGACCAGGCGGTCGTCGGCGCCCTGCAGGCGGCCACGCAGCTCGGACGCGACGCCAACATCATGGGCTGGGGCCAGGACGGCGGCCTGATCACGGGCGACAACGTCGACCCGAACCTCGCCGGCAGCGTCATGTACTTCCTCGAGGGGTACGCCGCCTACGCGTTCGAGATCCTGGATGCCATCGCCGACGGCGACGCCCCCGAGGTCAAGGACACCGGCGACGACGCGGCAGTGAGCGTGCAGCCGTGCGCCGTGACCCAGGAGGAGGCCGCCGCGATCCCCGGCATCGAGGAGCGCGTCGCCGAGATCGCCCAGGCCGAGGAGGGCACCACCCTCTACGACCTCTACTGCAAGAACTAACCGTTCCTCCCGGATCGGTCTCGAGAAGAACGAGACTCACATGACGACTCCCACCCTCACGGCCGATCCGGCCGCCCCGCGTCCGGGCGTGCGCACAGCACGCTCGGATGCGGGGAGCCGCACCGCACTGCGCGATGCGCTCACGATCGCCGCGGTCTGGTTCCTGCTCGCGGCCGCCACCACCATCGTCCGCCCCGACTTCCTGTCGAGCCAGTCGCTGCTCGCCATCACCTTCACGATGGCGATCTCGGGCGTCCTCTCCGTCGCGCAGGGCATCGTCGTGATCGGCGGCGGCCTGCTCGATCTCAGCCTCCCCGTCGCGCTCGTCGTGAGCGCGTGGGCCACCGTCACACTGCTGGGCGCCGGCGTGCCGGATCTGCTCGCCGTGCTCTGCGGCGTCGTCGCCGGCGGCGCCTGGGGTCTGCTCAACGGCCTCATCGTGGTGTACGGCAAGCTGAACCCGATCATCGTCACGCTGGCCACCGGCTTCGGCGGCCTCGCCATCATGATGATCGGCTTCAAGTCGGCGCAGATCCCCTCCGGGTCCGCGCTGCGGGCCTTCGGACTCGGTCAGTTCCTGGGCCTCCCGAACGTCTTCTGGCCGATGCTCGTGATCGTGCTGCTCGCCGGCCTCGCCATCACCTGGACCCGCTGGGGTCGACGGCTCACCGCCGTCGGCGGCAACGCCCAGGCGGCCCGCGCCCGCGGCGTCTCGCTGCGCCGCGTGCGCCTGGCCACGTTCTCGGGAGCGGGAGCGGTCGCCGGTGTCGCCGGTGTGCTGTTCGCCTCGGTCACCCCGAGCTTCACCCCGAACGCCGGAGCGAGTTACCAGCTCATCGTGATCGCGGCCGTCATCCTCGCCGGCATCAGCCTCTCCGGCGGCAAGGGCAACTTCCTCGTGCTGCTGCTCAGCGTCGGGTTTCTCTCGACCATCCCTGTGTCGATCGCCTTCTTCGGACTCCCGCCGGCATTCGCGCTGATCTTCCAGGGCGCGCTGCTCATCCTCGCCGTCGGCATCGACGGCTTCCGCATCAAGAGAGGTGCACGATGACCACGGCATTCGCCCCGGCATCCGAGGTGCAGACACCCCCGCCCCTGCTCGCCCGGGTGCTCTCGTACCTCAAGGGTCCCGTCGGCAGCATCGCCCTGATGCTCGCCGCGGTCGTCATCATCGGCGCCGTCTCGGTCGGGCCCTCCTTCTTCTCCGCCTCCAACGTGCGCATCGTCGGGGTCGCGGTGGCCATCCCGCTCATCGTCGGCGTCCTGGCATCCTTCGCGCTGCTCGCCGGCGTCGTCGACCTGTCGATCGGATCGATGGTCGGCTTCGGGGCCGTCGCGTTCAATCAGCTCGTCGCCTCGGGCATCGACCCGTGGATGGCCGCGGGCGTGACGGTCGTGCTCGGCGTCGTCGTCGGCTCGATCAACGCGTTCGTGATCGTCGGTCTCGGGGCCGAACCGCTCGCGGTGACACTGGGGATGCTGACGCTGCTGCGCGGCGTATGCCAGGCCATCGTCGTCCAGGCGCCGCCGACCACCCTCATCGAACCGCTGTACGACGTGACGCAGGGCACCACGTTCGGCATCCCGACGCTGCTGCTCATCGGCGTGGGGCTCACTCTCGTCGCGGCCGGAGTGGTCTCGAAGACCCGCATCGGGCGCAAGATCCAGGCCGTCGGCGGCGACCCGCGGGCCGCCCAGCGCGCGGGCATCTCGGTCGTCAGGGTGCGGGTGATCGCCCTGATCGTGAGCGCGGTCGGCGCGGCGATCGGCGGCATCTTCTATGTCGGCCAGCTCGGCTCGGCATCCAACATCCTCGGCACCGGGCTGGAGTTCCAGATCTATGCGGCGCTGATGATCGGCGGCTACTCGATCACCCGCGGCGGTGTCGGCAACCCGATCGGCGCACTGCTCGGGCTGCTGGTCGTCGCCGGCATCACGAACATCCTCAACGTGAGCTTCATCGACCCGGACTACCTCGACCTCATCGTCGCGGTGATCCTGCTCGCCGCCGTGCTCGTCGACCGCTTCCGCGGTGGGGATGCGTTCGAATGAGCGCCCACCATCGACCGACGCTCGAGCGCACCATCCTCGGCCGCACCGGGCTCGCCGTGTCGCCCCTCTGCATCGGCACCGCGGCCTGGGGCGTCTCCTCCCCCGTGCACGGCCTCACGGTGCCGGAGGAGGATGCCGTGCAGCTCACCCTCGCGGCCTTCGACAGCCCGGTGAACTTCATCGACACCTCGAACAACTACGGCGACGGCGAGAGCGAGCGCCGACTGGGGCTCGCCGTCCGTCGGGCGGGCGGCGTGCCGGACGGCTTCGTGATCCAGACGAAGCTCGACCGAGATCCGACGACCGACTCGTTCGACCCCGACCGCATGCGGCGCTCCCTCGACGAGAGCTTGGAGCGTCTGGGCATCGACCGGGTGCCGATCCTGCATCTGCACGACCCCGAGCACATCGGCTTCGATGCGGCGATGGCTCCCGGCGGGCCCGTCGAGGTACTGCAGGCGCTCCGCGACGAGGGCTACGCCGACTTCATCGGCATCTCCGGTGGGCCGGCGCGGATGCTGACGCGGTTCGTCGAGACAGGCGTCTTCGACGTGCTCATCACGCACAACCGCGCGACGCTCGTCGACCGCACCGCCGACAGCCTGCTCGACGCGGCGGCCACCGCGGGCCTCGGCGTGGTGAACGCCGCGATCTACGGCGGCGGCATCCTCGCGAGCTGGCCTCGAACCTCGGACCGCTATCACTACGCCCCTGCCGCACCCGCGCTGCTCGCGGCGATCGACGCGATGGGCGCCGCGTGCGAGCGCCACGGCGTGCCGTTGATCGTCGCCGCCCTGCAGAGCTCGCTGCGCGACCCCCGCATCCACTCGACCGTGTGCGGGCTGGTCACGCCCGCCCAGCTCGACGAGACTGTCCGCATGGCCGAGACCGTCGTCCCCGACGAGCTCTGGGACGAGCTGGACGCGCTGCGGCCGCCGAGGGAGCTGTGGATCGATGACTGAGCTCCCCGCCCTCATCGTCACCGGGGTGGGCGCGCACGCCGACCCCTGGCACGGCCTGCCCGCGACCAGCGCTGCACTCGCCGAGATCCTCGGTGAGCGGATGCCGGTGCGCCGGCTCGACACCGACGACGTGGCCGGCGGCGCCTCGCTGGCGGATGCGGCGCTGCTCGTGGTCAACATCAGCGGTGACCTGGCGGTGGATGCCGCTGCGGCGAGCGCCGTGCTCGATCCGATCCTCGCGGCGGTGGCCTCGGGCATCCCGTTGCTCGCCGTGCATTCGTCGTCTCTCGCGTTCCGCGATGATGCGCGCTGGGCCGAGCTGCTCGGCGGCCGGTGGGTGCCGGGGGTGAGCATGCATCCGCAGATCGGATCGAGTCTCGTCCAGCCCTCGACGACGCAGGCCCCGTTCTGGGTGTACGACGAGCGCTACTCGCACCTCGAGGTCGGGGAGGGCTCCGCGCTCCGCGCGATCCACACCGACGACGGGATCGCACACGCCCTCGCGTGGTCTCGCGAGGGCAGCGAAGGGCACGGGGGCGTCGCCTACTCGGCACTCGGACACGGGGTCGAGGCGTACCGTGCGCCCGGCACGCGGATGCTGATCCATGCCCTGGTCGACGAGCTCACGGGTGCGGAGCATCAGGTGAGTGCGCCCGACGCCCCGAACCTCGATGCGGATCTCGACGCCGTCGCGCTGGACTACGAGCTGATCGCCCTGGCCGCGTCCGGCAGCGACCCCGGCGCGACAGGATTCGCCGACCGCTTCGACGACGGCGAGTTGCTGGCATCCGGATACCTCCTGCTCGAGCGCCTGCGGAGCGGCGGCGCGCTGCTGCACAGCCACGGCCGCGCGGTGGGTCGAGTCGTCCCCGAGGTCGACGGGCTGCGCGTCGAGCTGCCGGACGCGGAAGTGGGCGGACGGCTGCTCCGCTCCGACGCGGCCGGGCTCGTGCTCGTCGCCGAACGGGGCGAATGGCGCAGCGACAGCGCTGGATCTGCCATCCTGCTCGGAGCGGACTGGCGCGCCGTCGTCGTGCACGGCCCGTCGACCGTCAAGCTCGACAATCGCGTGCGGCTGCTCGACGACCTGAGGGCACTGGCCCGGACGCAGAAGGAGCGGAATGCCTGACATCGGCCTCCGAGACGTCGCGGAACGCGCGGGCGTCTCGATCGGCACCGTCTCGAACGCGCTCAACCGGCCGGAGCTGGTCTCGGAATCCGCGGCGGCACGCGTGGCCGCCGCCGTCGACGAGCTCGGCTACGTGCCCAACATCGCCGCCCGACAGCTCAAGGCGGGGCGGAGCGACGCGATCGGCTTCTCGGTGATCAACATCACCAACCCGTTCTTCGCCGATCTCGCGTTCGGCGCGGAGGAGCAGGCGCTGACCGCCGGCTACTCGGTGATCGTGGGCAACGGCTTCGATTCCGCCGAACGCGAGTCGCGCTACCTCGACCTGTTCGAGCGGCAGCGTGTCGACGGCGTGCTCATCGCCCCCGTCGAGTACCACGAGGAGTACCTGCAGCGCTTCCGCCGTCGTGGGGTTCCGGTCGTGCTGGTCGACCAGCGGCATCCGCGTGGCGAGTTCTCCTCCGTCTCGGTCGACAACCGGCTCGGTGGACGCATCGCCGCACAGGCGCTGCTCGACGGCGGATGCCGCCACCTCGCCTTCATCGGCGGCCCCCGAGCGCGCGAGCAGATGAGCGAGCGTCTCGCCGGACTCCACGAGGTCGCGGATGCCGCGGGCGTGCGCACCACCCTCATCGAGACGACCACTCTGAACACGGGCCTCGGACGCGAGATCGGCGAGCGGATCGCGGAGCTGCCCGAGTCGGAGCGGCCGGACGGCATCTTCGCCGGTAACGACCACCTTGCCCTCGGCCTGCTGCAGGGCCTCGTCGGCCGCGGTCTGCGGGTGCCGGAGGACATCTCGCTCGTCGGATACGACGACATCGAGTTCGCCGGAGCGGCCGTCGTCCCCCTCACCTCGGTCCGCCAGCCGGCGCGGGAGATGGGTGCCCGCGCGATCGAGCTGCTGATGCACCACCTCGGGGGCTCGGACGACCCCGTCGAGGCCCGCTTCCTGCCCGAGCTCGTCGTGCGCGCCTCGACCCGCACCCGCTGAGATCATCCCGCACCCGTCATTCGACCACTGACCCGGTCATTTCGACCACCGACCCAGGAGACCCATGCACTACGGCGCCGACTACAACCCCGAGCAGTGGCCGCGAGAGGTGTGGCCGGAAGACGTCCGGCTCATGCGCGAGGCAGGGGTGACGCTCGTGAGCCTCGGGATCTTCTCGTGGTCGCGCATCCAGCCGGCCGAGGGCGAGTTCGACTGGGAGTGGCTCGACGAGATCATCGGCCTGCTGCACGAGGGCGGCATCCAGGTCGACCTCGCCACCGCCACGGCATCCCCTCCCCCGTGGGCGTCCGCCGCGTACCCCGAGATGCTTCCTCAGGATGCCGACGGCTCGACGTTCTGGCCCGGCAGTCGCCAGGCCTACGCGCCCTCCTCGCCCGTCTACCGACGTCTGGCCGCTGAGCTCGTCACGGCTCTGGCAGAGCGCTACGCCCAGCATCCTGCAGTCGTGCTCTGGCATGTGAACAACGAGTACGGATGCCACCTGCACTACGACTACTCCGACTCGGCCCGCGATGCGTTCCGGGTGTGGCTGGAGCGGAAGTACACCACGATCGACGCCCTCAACCACGCGTGGGGCACCGACTTCTGGTCTCAGCGCTACACCGCCTTCGACCAGATCGTGCCGCCGCGCAAGGCGCCGTACAGCATCAACCCGACGAGCGTGCTCGACTTCAAGCGGTTCACCTCCGACACCCTGCTCGAGCTGTTCGTCATGGAGCGCGACATCATCCGCGCCTCGGGGGCGACGCAGCCGATCACGACCAATTTCATGGGGGCGTTCCCGCCCGCGGACTACTGGAAGTGGGCGGCAGAGGTCGACGTGATCAGCGACGACAACTACCCCGACCCGAACGACCCCGAGTCTTTCCGCGGCGCGGCGTTCGCGCGTGAGCTGATGCGCGGCCTCAAGCCCGGGGTGCCGTGGATCCTCACCGAGCAGTCGACGAACGCCCTGAACTGGCGGCCCACCAACGCGCCGAAGGCCCCTGGCCAGATGGCCGCGATCAGCGCGCAGGCTGTCGGCCGCGGTGCCGACGGCATCATGTTCTTCCAGTGGCGGCAGTCGCGGCGGGGCAGCGAGAAGTTCCACTCGGCGATGGTGCCGCAGGCAGGGCTGGAGACGCGCACGTGGCGGGAGGTCGTCGAGCTCGGCGGTCAGCTCGCCCAGCTGCCCGACCTGCCCGACGTCGCCTCGGGGGCGAAGATCGCCCTCGTCTTCGACTGGGAGAACTGGTGGGCGATCGACGGGCGCGACCACCCCATCGCGCTCGACTACCTCACCCTCGCGCACCGCTGGTACGCCGCCCTGCACCGCCAGAACCTCGCGGTCGACATCGTGAACACGACCAGCGACCTCAGCGCCTACGCCCTGGTCGTCGCCCCGCAGCAGTACCTGCTCGGCGACGAGGGCGCGGCGAACCTCACTTCGTACGTCGAGCAGGGCGGATCGCTGTTCGTATCGGCGTTCAGCGACGTCGTCGATCAGGACGACGCCTTCCGCGAGGGCGGCTTCCTCGTGTCGCTGCGGGACGCTCTCGGCGTCGCGCTCGAGGACTTCGGTGCGCTCGTCGCCCCGGAATCCGTGCGGTCCGCCGACTCGGCAGGCGAGGTCGCGAGCCACGCCGTGCCCGACGGCCCCGGCCAGTCGGAGGCTCCGCTCGACGGACCGGCGGGCCGGATCGTCGGACAGTACTTCGCCGAGGAGCTGCTCGTGCAGGATGCCGAGGTCATCGGCCGCTTCACCGAAGGGCGCACGGCAGGGCGCGCGGCGTTCACCCGCCACGAGTTCGGAGCAGGTCGCGGCTACTACCTCGCCACGATCCCGGACGACGCGGGCATGACCGCCGTGCTGCGCTGGCTCGCCGCGGAGGTCGGAGTCACCGCCGAGATCGAAGGGCTGCCCGAGCACGTCGAGATCGCCCGGCGCGGCCGCATCCTCACCGTCATCAACCACAGTGCGGATCCCGTCACCGTCGCCGTGCACGGCACCGACCTGCTCACCGGCGCCACCGACGCTCACCGCGAGCTCGGCGCGTTCGGGTGGGCGTTCATCGACACGGATGCGTCGCCGAGCCAGGTGTCGCAGGTTCCGCAGGATTCACAGAAGGAGAACAGCTGATGCAGTACACACGTCTCGGACGAGCCGGCGCGAAGGTCAGCCGCCTCGCCCTCGGCACCATGAACTTCGGCCCCGTGATCGACGAGGAGGCGTCGTACGCGATCATGGACCGCGCCGTCGAGGCCGGGGTCGACTTCATCGACTCCGCCGACGTCTACGGCGGACGGCCGTGGGGCGACCTGCCCGGCCAGTCGGAGGAGATCCTCGGACGCTGGATGCAGGAGCGCGGCAACCGCGACGACCTCGTCGTGGCGACCAAGGTGCACGGGTCGATGGGCACCCGCCCCAACGACCGCGGGCTGTCGGCGCTGCACATCCGCGCCGCCGTCGACGCGTCGCTGCGGCGCCTCGGCACAGACCGGATCGACCTCTACCAGATGCATCACATCGACCGTGAGGTGCCGCTGGACGAGGTGCTCAGCGCCTTCGCGACGCTGCGCGAGCAGGGCAAGATCATCTACCTCGGCAGCTCCAACTTCGCCGGGTGGCACCTCGCACGCGTGCAGGAGATCGCCGCGGCATCCGGCTACCCCGCCCCCGTCACCGAGCAGTCGGTCTACAACCTCGCGCAGCGCGTGGTCGAGCTCGAGGTCGTGCCGGCAGCAGCGGAGTACGGCATGGGGCTGCTGCCGTGGTCGCCGCTCGCCAGCGGACAGCTCGGCGGGGTGCTCGCCAAGTCCGACCGCTCGCGGTCGAGCCTCGACGCGCTCGGCGCACGGCGCCCCGCCATCGAACGGTACGAGGAGTTCTGCGGCGAGCTCGGCATCCGCCCCGGTGTCGTCGCGATCGCCTGGCTGCTGCGCCAGCCGACCGTGACCGCACCGGTGATCGGCCCGCGCACGATCGACCAGCTCGACTCCGCGATCGAGGCGCTGGATGTGACCCTGGATGCCGAGACGCTCGCCGAGCTCGACCGCATCTGGCCCGGTCCCGGCGGACCCGCACCGGAGGCCTACGCCTGGTAGCCGATCCGGCGGGTGTTCGCCGGGGTGGTCGATCCGGCGTGTTCGATCCGGCGGGTGTTCGCCCGGGGGGCGATCCGGTGTTCGCCCGGGGTCGATCCGGCGGGTGTTCGCCCGCCGTTCGCTCCGGCGGGTGTTCGCCCGCCGTTCACCAACCGGACACGTCGACCGACTACAACTGCAGATGCGCGGACACAGACTCAGACCGGATCGGGTAGTCACGTCTTCCGCGCATCACGGTGAGCGTCTGCTCCCGAAAGACCCCCGCCGAATCGGGTCGGCGGGGGTCTTCTCTTTTGTCTCGCGTGCGTGTGTGCGCTTCGCAAGTCCGATTGCGCTTCGCCAGTCCGGATCACCAGAATTCGGACTTGCGGGGTGCACAAGGACTTGGGAGGCGCACAGCGGATGCCGGGGCAGACCCCGGATCCGGGAGCGGATGCGGATGCGGGACCTACAGCCGTTCGATGATCGTGGCGTTCGCCATGCCGCCGCCCTCGCACATGGTCTGCAGTCCGTAGCGGCCGCCGGTGGCCTCGAGGTGGTCGACGAGCGTGCCGAGCAGGCGGGTGCCGGACGATCCGAGGGCGTGTCCCAGGGCGATGGCACCTCCGCGAGGGTTGAGCTTCTCGGCATCCGCTCCGACCTCGGCCGCCCAGGCCAGGGGAACCGATGCGAACGCCTCGTTGACCTCGTAGGCGTCGAGGTCGTCGATCGAGAGCCCGGCGCGTTCGAGGATCCGCCGCGTCGCGGGGATCGGCCCCGTCAGCATCATCAGCGGATCGTCGCCGACGACCGCGAACGCGTGGAACCGTGCACGCGGGGTCAGTCCCAGCTGCTCCGCACGCTCCGCGCTCATGAGCAGCGCCGCCGACGCACCGTCGGTCAGGGGTGAGGAGTTCCCAGGGCTGATCCGCCAGTCGACGTCGGGGAAGCGGGCGGCCAGCGCATCCGTGCGGAATGCCGGGTGCAGCCCTGCCAGGCCCTCCGCGGTCGTGCCCGCGCGGACGGTCTCGTCGGCGACGGCATCCGGAGCCTCGGCGACCGGGATCACCGTGCGTCCGAAGAAGCCCTCGTGCCAGGCCGCGGCCGCGCGGCGGTGCGACTCGGCCGCGTAGGCGTCGAGTGCGGCGCGGTCGAGACCCCACTGCTGCGCGATCAGCTCGGCGGAGACGCCCTGGTTCACGAGCCCGTCGGGGTAGCGCTCGCGCAGGCGCGGCGACATCGGGCTGCCCCCGGCGGCCGAGGAGCCGAGCGGCACCCTGCTCATCGACTCGACACCGCCCACGATCACGGCGTCGTACGCTCCGGCGATGATGCCCTGGGCGGCGAAGTGCACGGCCTGCTGACTCGACCCGCACTGCCGGTCGATCGTCGTCGCGGGGATGGTCTCGTCGAAGCCCGCGGCGAGCACCGCCTGCCTGGCGATGTTCGAGGACTGGTCGCCGACCTGACTGACGCAGCCGAGGAGCACGTCGTCGATCTGGCGCGACTCGAGCCCGCTGCGCTGAAGGATCGCGGCGAGCGCACCCGCCGCGAGATCGACGGGATGCACGTCGGACAGCGCTCCTCCCGGCTTGCCGCGCCCGACGGGCGTGCGGACGACATCGATCAGGACGGCTTCGCTGCGCGTGCTCATGGGTCCTATTCTCACCCCGGGAGCGGAGCGAGGGACGGATGCCGCTGCGCTGCGCTGCGCTGCGGCGCGGTACGGCGCCCTGCGCTGCACCGCGGTACGCCAGCCGCGGCCATGGGCGCCCGCGAAGGCCGAATTCCCGGCATCCGGCCTTCCGGGGCGCACGGCATCCCGCGTCTGGCATCCGGGCTCCGGGCTCCGAGCTCATGCGTCCGGCATCCGACATCCGACATCCGGCATCCGGCATCCGGCATCCGGCGCAGGCGTCCGAGGTCCGGCATCCGGCATCCGGCGTCCGACATCCGGCGTCCGGGCTCCGGCATCCGGCGTCCGGCGTCCGACATCCGGCATCCGACATCCGGCATCCGGCATCCGTCCTCATGCGCGCCGTCAGAACCTCGGAGGCGGCCTTCGCGTGCGGCGAAAACGGACGGCGACCCCCGGCATCCGAAATACAATCGATCACGCGCCCGCACCCCGGCGCATCCCCACCGTCGAGGCGCCCGCGATCCGGGCCCACCGCTCCATCTGAGGACCGCCATGTCCAGCGAACCCATCACCGTCTCCATCCGCCGCGAGGTCGACCCCGAGCATGTGGCCGCCGCCACCGCCTGGGTGCAGACCGGGGTGAATCTCGCCCACCGGTATCCGGGCTTCCTGGGCTCAGGATGGGTGCGAGACGGCGAAGATTCGCACGTCTGGCACATGCTCTACCGGTTCTCGGACGAGAAGTCGCTGATCGCCTGGGAGCAGTCCGGCGAGCGGGAGTGGTGGAAGTCGACCGGCGAGCAGTTCGTGCGCAGCGAGCGCGTGCGCCGCCGCACCGGCATCGAGGGCTGGTTCGACGAGCCGACCACCGACACGATCACCCTGCCCCGCGCGGACGGGTCCACGACCACGGTCGCGATGGTCAGCTCTCCGCCGCGGTGGAAGCAGGCCGTGTCGATCTGGCTCGGATTCTTCCCGCTGAACCTCGCCTTCACCTATGCCCTGAGCCCGGTGCCGGGGTGGAACGAACTGCCGATCTGGCTGCGAGTCCTGGCGACGACCGTGGTGCTCACGCCGATCATGACCTACTGGGTGCTGCCCTGGGTCACCCGGACGCTCCGCCACTGGCTCAACCGCTGAGGCTCGGTCGCCTCTGGCTCAATCGCTGAGGCTCGGTCGCCACTACCGCATCGGGTCTGCCGCACCTGCCGTGTGTGTGCGTCCGTGAGGTGCGCGATCCGTTCTTCGCGTGGATCCGCGAGACGCGTGCGTCCGTGAGGTGCGCATCCGTCCGTCGTGTGCGTTCGCCGCGCGAGCGGCTGCACATCTGTGAGGCCGCGGCAGTGCATCTGTGCGGGGTCACTACTGCATCCGAATCGGGCGTTTCCGATGCGAAACTGACCCCGCACCGGGTGCTGGATGCGAAACTGACCCCGCATCGGATGACGGGCGCGACCGCCCGACCCTCAGAGGTCGGCGACGGCGGCGCGCAGCGCCTTCTCCACGGCCGCGACCCCGTCGGACAACGGACCCGGTCGACGCACGAGGTGCAGCGTGTTGATCGGCGGATCCTCGGTGGGTCGCAGGTCGACGAGTCTGCCATCGGCGAGTTCATCGGCGATCAGGTAGGTCGGCAGAGCGGTGACGCCCGCGCCGGCGGCGGCAGCGGCCGCGAGCGCGCGAAGGTCGGGAAAGACGAGAGCCGGTACCCGGTCGAGACGGATGCCGAACACGTGGCGCCAGTATCGTCGGACGATCGGCACGTCGCGGTCGTATGCCAGGAGAGGCACGTGCGCGAGCGCATCCGGCGAGAGGGCCGGCGACGGATCGAGGCGCAGCGTCGGAGAGGCGACGAGCACGAACTCCTCGTCGAACAGCGGCATACTCGGCAGCGTCCGTCCGCGAGGACGCACGGCGGAGATCACGAGGTCGAGGCTGCCGACCCTCAGCTGATCGAGCAGACCGTCGGCCAGGCCCGCGGTCACCGCGAGCCGCAGTCCGCCGGCCACGGCACTCGCGAGAGCCGGGGCTGCGACGGCGGCCAGGAACTCCCCCGCCCCGCCCAGGCGCACGACCGGCGGTTCGAGGTCCGGGCGGGTGCCCAGAGCATCCGCCAGCGCGTCGAGCGGGCCCGAGAGCCGCGCGGCGAGTTCGTCGGCTCGGGGCGTCGGGCGGATGCCGCGGGCATGACGCACGAACAGCGGCTCGCCGACGCTCGCCTCCAGCGCCTGCAATTGCGTCGTCACCGACGACTGCGCGAGTCCGAGCGTGCGCGCCGCCGCCGACACAGAGCCCGATCGGTGCGCGACGAGGAAGGTGCGCCACAGCCCCAGGTCCTGCAATCCATCGACATTCCGATTGCTCATATCGGCAATCTATCGGAATCGTTCGATACGGCAGTCCGTTGTCCCGGATATCGCATCCGCACGGCATCCGTCGTCCGAACCTTGGGAGCATCCATGTCATCCGTCCTCTTCGTCGTCACCGGCGCCCGCACCTGGACCCTGTCCGACGGCACCGAGCACCCCACCGGCTACTGGGCCGAAGAGCTGCTCGCCCCCTATCGTCTGCTCACCGCCGCCGGGCACGACGTGGTGTTCGCGACACCGGGCGGCGTCGAGCCGGTCGCCGATGCGTCGAGCCTCGGCGATGGGGATGCCGCGGCACTCGCGCGGATCCCGGGACTCAGCACTCCTCAGGTGCTCGCCGACGTCGATGTCGCCGACTACGCGGCGGTCTACTACCCGGGCGGCCACGGGCCGATGCAGGACCTCGCCGTGGATGCGGACTCCGCCGCGCTCATCTCGGCGACCGTCTCGGCGGGACGTCCACTGGCCGCGGTGTGCCACGGCCTCGCGGCTCTGCTGCCCGCACGCGACGCCGCGGGCCAGCCGCTCGTCGCCGGACGGCGCATCACCGGATTCTCCGACGAGGAAGAGCGGATCGGCGGCCTCGCTGACCGCGCGCCGTTCCTGCTCGAGACCTCGCTGCGCGAGCTCGGCGCCGACGTCGACGTGACCGACCCGTGGAGCGATCACACGATCGTCGACGGACTGCTCATCACCGGCCAGAACCCGCAGTCATCCGCATCCGCCGCCCAGGCCCTGATCGCGGCGCTCGCCTGAGCGAAGGGGCGGTGCGTCGCGGGGTCGGTCGCGGTCGCTGTGCGCACCCGTCGCCCGTCGTGCGACCCGCCCCCTCCCTCGGTGCGGGGTCACTTTCGCACCCGAAACGCACGTTTCGAGTGCGCTTTCGACCCCGCACCGTCCGCACGGTGCGAAACTGACCCCGCAGCGCGGTGCGGGCGTCCTCGAGATCGGCACCCGGCGGGTGGAGGCGGTCGCACGGCACACCCGCTCGCTCACCGTTCTCCTCGGTGCGGGGTCACTTTCGCACCGCAAACGCACGTTTAGGATGCGCTGTTGACCCCGCACCGAATACCCGGTGCGAAACCGACCCCGCACGGAGCCAGCGCCCGGGACCGTCAGACGGCGGAGATCAGCCAGGATGCGGCGTGCGCCGCCCCGGGCGCGAGCACGACCACGTCCGTCCCGGAGTTGAAGGCATCCGGCGGACAGGTCATCGGCTCGACCGCCAGACCGATGCGATGGATCGCGTCGATGCCCGGGTTGTCGGCCGTATGCACCTGCACCCACGGGCAGCGCTCGTCGAACCTCATCGCGACGCCGGTTCCGGCATCCGACACGAGCCGCACCTCCGCGACCCCGTCCTCGCGCGCGAGACCCGTGAACGCGTGATCGATGAACACGTCGCCGATCCGGCGCGCGGCCCGGAAGTCCCACTCCGGATGCTCCGACACCCCTTCGAGCGCGACCGGACTCAGCCGGTCGGGCGTCACGGTCAGCACCTCGGATGCCGGGAGCGTCAGCGTCCAGTCATCCACTCCGCCCGCCCCGGCGACCAGGTACGGGTGCGGACCGGTGCCCCAGGGCGCGGCATCCGTCCCGAGGTTGTGCGCGGTCACGGTCTGGCGCAGGCCGTCGGCATCGAGACGGTACTCGGTCTCGACCTCCACCCGGAACGGATAGCCGGTCTGCGGCTCGATCACGGCGGCGAGCACGACCCGGTCGTCGAGGATCAGCCGGTCGGAGAACTCGGCCCACGCGAGGAGGCCGTGCAGCGCCTGTCCCCGCCCGGGTTCGGTGAGGGCCAGCCGATGCTCGACCCCGCCGAACCGGTAGCGCCCGTCGACGATGCGATTCGGCCACGGCGCGAGCGTCGTACCGCGGTATCCCGGTCGCACCTCGTCGGCGTCGAACGGCACGACGAGGTCGCGCCCCTCGAAGGTGAGCGTGCGCAACGACGCGCCGACGCTCGCGATCGCCGCTTCGTACCCGTGCCCGGCGATGCGCAGCTGCCGTCCGGACCGCGGCTGCACCGCGTGCGTCATCACAGTCCCTGTGCGAGTCGGTAGTACGCCTGGTTCCAGCGCACCTGCTTCTGGAACTCGGGCAGGGTGGTGCTGTCGTCGATCACGAGCAGCTCGACCTCGGCCATCTCGGCGAAGTCGCGGAAGGCCTCGAGCCCGACGGCCGTCGACATCACGGTGTGGTGCGCAGCACCGGCGGTCAACCAGGCGGCGGCCGAGGTGGTGAAGTCGGGCTGCGGCTTCCACACGGCGCGGCCGACCGGCAGCTTCGGCAGCGACTGACGCGGCGGCACGTTCTCGACCACGTTGGCGGTGAGACGGAACCGGTCGCGCATGTCGCTGAGTGCGACGACGATCGCAGGTCCAGGGTCGGCGGTGAAGACCAGGCGCACCGGGTCGTCCTTACCGCCGATGCCGAGCGGGTGGATCTCGAGCGTCGGCTTGGCGGTCGTGAGCGACGGCGAGACCTCGAGCATGTGCGCCCCGAGGATCAGCTCGTCGCCGGGAGTCATGTCGTAGGTGTAGTCCTCCATGAGGCTCGCGCCCCCGGGCAGTCCCGCGCCCATGACGTTCGCGACCCGCACCAGGATCGCGGTCTTCCAGTCGCCCTCGGCGCCGAAGCCGTAGCCCTCGGCCATGAGGCGCTGCACCGCGAGACCCGGCAGCTGCTTCAGCGCGCCGAGGTCTTCGAACGAGGTCGTGAAGGCGCCGAATCCGCCCTCCTCGAGGAACGAGCGCAGGCCGATCTCGATCGCGGCGCCGTCACGCAGCGACTGGTGGCGGTCGCCACCGCGGCGAAGTTCCGGCACGACCTCGTAGAGCTCCTCGTACTCGGCCACGAGGGCGTCGATCTCGGAGTCGGATGCCGCCGCGACCGCATCCGCCAGGTCGTTCACGCCCCATGTGTTGACCTGCACGCCGAAGCGCAGCTCGGCCTCGGTCTTGTCGCCCTCGGTGACCGCGACGTAGCGCATGTTGTCGCCGAAGCGGGCGAGCTTGAGCGAGCGGGATGCCGCGAGTCCGGCCGCCGCACGCTGCCACGTCGCGACCTCCTGCCGCACCCGCGGATCGCTCGCGTGGCCGACGATCGTCTTGCGGGGCACGCCGAGACGCGTCTGGATGTAGCCGAACTCGCGGTCGCCGTGCGCCGCCTGGTTGAGGTTCATGAAGTCGAAGTCGATGTCCGCCCACGGCAACTCGACGTTCGCCTGCGTGTGCAGGTGCGCGAGCGGCTTCTGCAGCGCGTCGAGACCGGCGATCCACATCTTCGCGGGGCTGAACGTGTGCATCCACGCGATCAGTCCGATGACCCGATCGTCGGCGTTCGCCTCGAGCGCCGTGCGCTTTATGGCTGCGGCATCCGTCAGCACCGGCTTCCAGACGACCTTCACCGGCACCTCGCCGGCCTCGTCGAGGATGCGCGCGATCTCCTGCGACTGGTCGGCGACCTGCGCGAGCGTCTCGGGGCCGTACAGGTGCTGACTGCCGGTGAGGAACCAGACCTCGTAGCCGTCGAGCGAGGTGGAGAGCGGGGTGCGGGTCATGAGGGGTCCTTCGGTGTTCCGGTGTCGACGTGGGGAGTTCGCGTGGGAGTTCAGAGGGCGGTGGTCGCGGCGGCTTCGATGGCGAGGCCTGCGCGGTAGCGGTCGAGGTACGCAGCGAAGCCGGCGACGTCGTCGGGGTCGGGCTCGGCGACGGCGAGGGATGCCGAGGCGAACACCTGTTCATCGAGATAGGTGCCGAGGGAGACCGTGTCGGCGTGCGCCAGGTACGACGCGAGCACCGCGATCCCCCACGCTCCGCCCTCGGAGGCGAGTTCGCCGACCGCGACCGGAGCGCCGAGCGCCCCGGCGAGGAATCGCTGCGCGACCCCGGCGGTGCGGAACATGCCACCGTGCGCGAACATCCGGTCGAGCTCGACGCCCTCGGCGGCGAGCACCTGCATCCCCAGCGCGAGGGTGCCGAACACGCCGTAGAGCTGCGAGCGCATGAAGTTCGCGAGCGTGAAGGCGCTGTCCGGAGTGCGCACGAACAGCGGGCGCCCCTCGGTGAGACCCGCGATGGGCTCACCGGCGAGATGGTTGTAGGCCAGCAGGCCGCCGGCATCCGCTTCGCCGTCGAGGGCCTCGCGGAAGAGCGCGTCGAACACGGCGTCGTCGCTCAGCGGCTGTCCCGCAGCGGCGGAGAACCTCGTGAACAGGGCCGCCCAGGCGGCCAGCTCGCTCGCGCCGTTGTTGCAGTGCACCATCGCGACGGCGTCGCCCGCCGGGGTGGTCACGAGATCGAGCTCGTGGTGCACCTCGGCAAGGGGCCGCTCGAGCACGACCATCGCGAAGATGCTCGTGCCCGCAGAGACGTTGCCGGTGCGGGGCGCCACCGAGTTGGTCGCCACCATGCCGGTGCCCGCGTCACCCTCGGGCGGACAGAGCGGGATGCCGGGCTTCAGCGCACCGGTCGGGTCGAGCAGTGCCGCGCCCTCGGCCGTGAGCGTTCCGGCGGCGGAGCCTGCGGGCAGGACGGTCGGGAGCAGGTCCTTGGCTGCGGCGGTAAGACGGTCGGCGGCGAGGGCGTCGTAGGCCTGCAGCATCCGCTCGTCGTAGTCGCCGGTGGCCGAATCGATCGGGAACATCCCGGAGGCGTCGCCGACTCCGAGCACCCGCTCGCCCGTCAGCCGCGTGTGCACGTAGCCCGCGAGGGTGGTGACGAAGTCGAGTTGCGGGACGTGCGCCTCGCCGTCGAGCACCGCCTGGTGCAGGTGCGCGATCGACCAGCGCAGCGGGATGTTGACCCCCAGCAGCTCGGTCAGCTCGGATGCCGCGGCGCCCGTGGTCGTGTTGCGCCAGGTGCGGAACGGCGTGAGCAGCTCGCCCTGCGCGTCGAAGGCGAGGTAGCCGTGCATCATCGCCGAGATGCCGATCGCCGCGAAGGTCTCAGGGCGGACGCCATGACGCTCGTGCGCGTCGGCGACGAGGGCGGCGTAGGCCGCCTGCAGGCCCGACCAGACCTCGTCGATCGCGTACGTCCAGAGGCCGTTCTCGAGGCGGTTCTCCCAGGCGAACGATCCCGTGGCGAGCACCTCGGTGGCATCCGACCCGATCAGACAGGCCTTGATCCGGGTGGAGCCGAGCTCGATGCCCAGGCTCGCGCGGCCGGCGAGGAGGTCGTCGCGGGCGGTGGTGCCGGTCGTGTCGGTGCTGGTCGTGTCGCTCATCGTCGGGCGTCCGAGTTCTGTCCGTAGACGTTCTGGTAGCGGTCGAAGAGGCTGTCGATCGCCTCCTGCGGGATCGGGATCAGCGGGCCGGCCTCCCGGGCGTGGTGCACGGTGCGGGCGACGTCCTCGACCATGACGGCGGCCTTCACGGCATCCTTCGCGTCGACTCCGATCGTGAAGGGCCCGTGGTTCTGCATCAGCACGGCGCGGCTGCGATGTCCGGTGAGCGTCTGCACGATGCCGCGGCCGATCGAGTCGTCGCCGATGATCGCGAAAGGGCCGATCGGGATCGGGCCGCCGAACTCGTCCGCCATCGCGGTGATGACGCATGGGATCTCCTCGCCACGTGCGGCCCAGGCGACGGCGAACGTCGAGTGGGTGTGCACCACGCCGCCGACGTGCGGCATGTGGCGGTAGACGTAGGCGTGTGCGGCGGTGTCGCTCGAGGGCGAGCGATCGCTGCCGGGAGTGCCGGGGATCACGGCGCCGTCGAGGTCGCAGAGGATCATGTTCTCGGGGGTCAGGTCGTCGTAGCTCACGCCGGACGGCTTGATCACGAACAGATCCGCTCCGGGGACCCGGCCGGATACGTTGCCGCCGGTCCAGACGACCAGTCCGTAGCGGACGAGCTCGCCGTGCAGGCGCGCGACGTCCTCGCGGACGGCCTGGATGGACGCGGCGATCTCGTCGGAGAAGGCGGGGGCTTCGTTGCTCACGGGTAACCTCAGGGTCGGCGGTGGTCACTGTGACCGGTCACAGCAGTGTGTCATGGGGGCATGGGAGCGGTCAAGGGACCGGTGCCGATGGGCGGGCGTTCACAACTCAGCACGACCCGAGCGCCAGGCCGCCCGGGCCCCGGAATCACGCGGGCAGTACGGCGGGGTGGAGCCGTCCGTGCTGAGCTGTGAACGCGACCCGCTCCACAACTCCGGAGCAACGGCACCGCGCGCGCGGCGGAGTCACGGGAGCACGCAGATGTCAGCCCGGCGCGGTGGCGCATCTCCGGAGTTGTGGAGCGGAGCGGCACGGCACGGAGCGGCCGGTGCGGCACGGCACGGCGCGGCCGGAGCGGAGCGGCACGGCGGGTCGACGCTGCACCGGCGCCCTAGCGGGGAGGGGCGACCGAGTCGCGCGCCACGAGCACCGGGGCCACGGGAGGAAGGTCGGACGCCGCGGCCCCGGCACTGCCTGCCACTGCCGCCGCCACCGCGCGGCGGGCCGACTCCTCGAAGTCCTGTCGGACGGTGGTGAGCCTCGGCCAGTAGAACGCCGCATCCGGGATGTCGTCGAAGCCGACCACACTGATGTCGCCGGGCACCGACAGCCCCGCCTCGTGCAGGCCGCCGAGCAGTCCCAGCGCCATCTGGTCGTTGGCTGCGAAGACCGCGGTGGCGCCGGATTCCCGCACCGCCTCGACCGCGGCGTAGCCCGAACCCGCCGTCCAGTCGCCCTCGATGACGGGTCCGGCGACGAGTCCGCGCGCGGCGATCTCGGCGGCGAATCCCTCGGCGCGGGACTCGGCCTCCAGCCAGTCGGCGGGACCGGCCAGGTGCGCGATGCGGGTGTGGCCGGCGTCGGCGAGCGCGGCCACCGCGAGCCTCGCCCCCGCCGCCTGGTCGACGGACAGCCCTCTGGCCCCCCGGTCGGCCGCGTGCAGCGTCACCACGGGGACGCCGATGCGCAGCGCGTCGAGGGCTTCGAGGGTGCGGGCGTGCGGCGCGACGACGACGATCCCCTCGACGCCCTGCACGACGAGATGGTCGACGGCGGCGACGACCGCCGCGGCGTCACCGGCATCGGCGAAGGCGGCGCTGAGCCAGTAGCCGGCTTCGCGCGACGAGGCCTCGAGTGCGGCGATGCTCCGTGACGGTCCGTACTGCAGGGCGTCGGAGGCGAGCACCCCGAGGATCCGCGAGCGCCGCGTCCCCAGCGCTCGCGCGGCGTTGTTCATGCGGTAGCCGAGCTCGGTCATCGCGGCGATGACGCGTTCTCGCGTCTCGGCGGCGACCTCCGGATGCTCGTTCAGCACCCGCGAGACGGTCTGTCGGGACACCCCGGCTCGGGCGGCGACCTCCCGCACTCCGACGGCGCGTCGCTGGCCGCTGCTCGTGTCACTCACGCCGACGAGTGTATGCCGAGCGGCCCACCTCGCCCGCCTTCATGCCACTCTGGAGACATGCGCATCGCACTCACCGGATCATCGGGCAAGCTCGGCAGCGTCGTCGCGCAGGAGCTCCGCGCGAACGGCTACGAGGTCATCGGCACGGACGTCGCAGGGCAGCGCGGCCCCGACTTCGTGCAGGTCGATCTGACGGACTACGGCCAGGTCGTCGACGCCCTCACCGCGGTCGGCGACCGCCACGACGGGATCGACGCCGTCGTGCACCTGGGCGCCATCCCCGCGCCGGGCATCCGCAGCGATGTGGCGACGTTCCACAACAACATGCCCGCCACGTTCAATGTGTTCTGGGCGGCGGTGCGCCTCGGCATCCGCCGCATCGTCTACGCGTCGAGCGAGACCGTGCTGGGTCTGCCGTTCGACGTCCCGCCGCCCTACGTCCCCGTCGACGAGGACTATCCGGCCCGGCCCGAATCCGTGTACTCACTGGTCAAGACGCTCGAGGAGCAGCTGGCGACCGAGCTGGTGCGCTGGCACCCCGATCTGTCGATCACCGCGCTGCGATTCTCGAACGTCATGAATCCGGAGGACTACGCGGAGTTCCCGGACTTCGATGCCGATGCGCTGCGCCGCAAGTGGAACCTGTGGGGCTACATCGATGCGCGAGACGGCGCACAGGCCGTGCAGCGTGCGCTCGAGGTCGCGGCTCCCGGGTTCGATCGGTTCATCATCGCGGCGGCAGACACGGTCATGTCCCGCCCGAACGCCGAACTGCTCGCCGAGGTGTTCCCCGACGTCCCGGTCGCCCGCGAGTTCGGTCCGAACGAGACGCTGCTGTCGATCGACAGGGCGCGCCGCATCCTGGGATTCGTCCCGCAGCATTCCTGGCGCGACCACGTCTGACCGGCACCGGGTCTGCGACTGACAAGCACCGGATCAGCACGAGGTCGGCACCGGCATAAGCACCGATCAGCGCCGCGCGATCGTCGATCCGCGGATGACGAGCCGCACCGGCAGGTGGTGCGCGCCCTCGCCGATGTCGATCCCGTCGATCGCGTCGAACACCCGGAGTGCGGCCTGACGTCCCAGCTGCTGCAGGTTCGCATCGATGCTGGTGAGCTCGGGCCTGGCGTTGGTCGCCAGCACCTCCCAGTTGTCGTAGCCGATGACGGCGAGGTCGTCCGGCACCGTCCGGCCGAGGTCCCGGGCCGAGTCGAGCACGCCGCGCGCGATCTGGTCGGATCCGCAGAACACGGCGTCGATCTCGGGATGCCGCTGCAGCAGCAGCGCGGCGGCATCGCGTCCCCAGTGCTCGGTCCACTCCGAGAACATCGGCTCGCCGACGAGTTCGAGCCCGGCCTCCCCCAGCGCCGCCCTCGCTCCGGCGAGCCGGTCCTGGGCTGCGGCGTATGAGGGGTCGCCGGAGATGTGCGCGATCCGGCGCCGTCCGCACGCGAGCAGGTGCTCGATCGCCAGGCGGCCGCCCGCGTAGTTGTCGGGGGTGAGGGAGAGGTCACGCGGATCGTCCGACGGCGCGTAGGCGTAGACGACCGGGACGGGGATCTCCTGTCCGAGCGACGGTCGCGCATCGGTCTGCCGCCCGACCACGATGATCCCGTCGACGCGGCGGCTGAGCAGCTCGCGGAGGTGGTGCTGCTCGCGGATGGCATCGCCGCGCGCATCGCACAGGAAGACGTTGATCCGTCCTGCACCGAACGCATCCTCCGCCCCCATCAGGATCGGGAGCATGAAGCGCCCCTCGAGGTCGCTCGTGAGCAGTCCGACGGTGCCGGTACGCCCCGCGAGCAGCCCCCTCGCCATGGCGTTCGGGGTGAAGGCGAGTTCCTCGGCGATCGCCCGCACCTTGGCGCGGGTCGCGGCGGACACATCCCCGCGGTCGTTCAGAGCCTTGGATGCCGTCGAGATCGACACCCCGGCGCGCGCGGCGACGTCGCCGAGAGTCACAGCCCGTGCGCCAGTCGTATCGCTCATCCCACTCCCTGTTGCTGAAAGGTTATCGGAACGAGGGTTGACGCCCCCGCCACAACCACGCTATACCTTTTCGAAAGGGTTTTCGTAGATTTCGAAAGCCTCGATCTTCACACCCGACGCTGCAGTGTCGAAGCGTCACCCCGCATCCGCTCGAGGACGAGCCCAGAGGAGCCCCCGCCCATGAACACCACCCGCACATCCGCCGCACGTCGAGGGGTCGCCGCGATCATCGCGGCCGGCCTGCTGGTCGGCGGCCTCGCCGCCTGCGCCCCCGCCTCCGACGACGCCGCGTCCGACGAGCCCATCTCCGCCGAGGGCACCGACGACGGCACCACGCTCACGCTGTGGACGCGCGCGCCGATCGAGCGGCAGGCCAAGCTGCTCGTCGAGGCGTACAACGACAGCCACGAGAACCAGGTCGAGCTCACCGTCGTCCCCAACGACGACTATGTCGCCAAGGTCGGCGCCGCGGCCGGCTCCGGAGGCCTTCCGGATCTCTTCGCCGCCGACATCGTCTACGTCCCGAACTGGGCGCAGCAGGGGCTGTTCCAGGACATGTCCGAGCAGATCGACGCCCTGGACTTCAAGGACGACATCAACCAGGGCCACCTCTCGGCCGGCACCGTCGACGGTGCCGAGTACGTGCTGCCGTTCGCCCTCGACCTGTCGATGCTGTTCTGGAACAAGGAGCTGTTCGCCGAGGCGGGCCTCGACCCCGAGAAGGCACCGGCCACGCTCGAGGAGTTCGCCGAGGCCGCCATCGCGGTGCAGGAGCTGAACAAGCCGGACACCTACGGCACGGCCACGGGCCTCAACTGCGGCGGATGCCTCGTCTTCACCTGGTTCCCCTCGATCTGGGCGTCCGGTGACGAGGTCATGAACGACGACGGCACCGAATCGCTGCTCGACGGCGACTCGGCCCAGGCGGTCTACGACACCTGGGCGGGTCTCGAAGAGGCCGGCGCCGTGCTGCCCAGCTCCACCGACGAGGCGGGCCCCACCTGGACCGCGGCCTTCAGCGAGGGCAAGGTCGGCGTGATGCCCTTCCCGGCGACGCTGCTGCCGTCCCTCGAGTTCGACGCAGGAGTGGCCGGCATCCCGGGTGTCGACGGCGGCGTCTCGACGTTCGTCGGCGGCGACGGCATCGGCATCTCGAAGGACTCGAAGAAGGCGGCGCAGGCCTGGAACTTCCTCAACTGGATGATGTCGGAGGAGGCGCAGGTCGAGGTGCTCGCCAAGGACGGCAACGCCGTCTCCCGCGGCGACCTGGCCGACAACGAGTACGCGGCCGCCGACCCGCGACTGGTCACGATCAACGAGGTCGCGGCGCAGGGCGACACCCCGGTGGCGCTCAACTTCCAGCAGGCGTTCAACGCCCCCGGCAGCCCCTGGCTCACTCTGGTGCGCAACGCCGTGCTGAACGGCGAGGATGCCGTGCCGGCCGACAACGAGGAGATCACCGCGATCCTGTCGCAGTGATCCCCGGCCGGGGGCGGCCGCACCGGCCGCCCCCGGCTCCTCCCGCCAGACGCATCTTCGATCGAAAGAGACCCCGATGACCTCGACCGCGCCTCCGCTGCGCCGACGCCGCCCGCGTACCGGCTTCGGCGGGCCCGTGCAGGGATGGCTGTATGCCGCCCCGACCGCGATCTTCGTCGCGCTGCTCTTCATCGTCCCGCTCGTGCTCGTGGTGCAGATGTCGGCCTCGGACTGGCCGCTGCTCAGCGGCAACCGGGGCATCAATTTCCCGGAGAACTACGCGGATGCCGTCACGCACCGCCTCTTCTGGGATTCGATCCGCTTCACCCTGCTCTACACGCTCATCACGACCGTCATCCTGATCGGTCTCGGACTCGGCCTTGCCCTGCTCGTGCAGGAGTCCACCCGCTGGAAGGGTTTCCTGCGCACGGCGTTCCTCATCCCCAGCGCCCTGGGACTGGCATCCGCCTCACTGCTGTTCTACGTGCTGTACTCCCCGATCGCCGGCCCGTTCGCCGGTCTGATGAAGTCCTGGGGCTTCACGTTCCTCGGCACGCCGGAGGGCGCCCTCTGGTCGACGATCTTCCTGATCGTCTGGCGCTACGCCGGCTTCTACATGCTGCTGATGCTCGTCGGCCTGCAGGGCATCCCGGACGACGTGTACGAGGCCGCGCGGATCGACGGCGCGAGCCGCTGGCAGACCTTCCGCGACATCACTGTGCCGCTGCTCAAGCCCACCTTCGCCCTCACCACGGTCATGTGCGTGACCGGATCGCTGCTCGCCTTCGAGCAGTTCTACATCCTCACCAAGGGCGGACCGGACAACAGCACGATGACCGTCGTGCAGCTGATCTACAACGTGGCCTTCCAGGGCCAGAACAGCCTCGGCATCGCCGGAGCCCTCTCGGTGATCGTGCTCCTCGCGCTCATCGTCATCAACGTCTTCCAGCTGCGCGCGTTCCGCCGCCCGGATGACAACTGAGCGGAGAGCTGAGAATCATGTCCCAGACCCTGACGCGCACCATCGTGGCGCCGAACCATCAGCCGACCACTCCGCGGTACCGCTCCAGGGCGGCGCGCGTCGTCTTCGGCATCCCGTACTGGGTGTTCACGACCGCTCTGGCGGTGATCTTCCTCTACCCGCTGATCTGGACCGGGGTGTCGTCGCTGAGCCCGGTCGCCGGCACCAGCCAGACCGACGGCTGGGGTTTCGGCAACTACGCCGCCCTCGGCGAGTACCAGGCCGGCATCTGGGTGTACCTCGGCAACTCGCTGTTCGTCTCGGTGCTCACGGTCGCGCTGACGCTGTTCATCTCGCTGCTCGGCGGCTATGCGTTCGCGCGCTTCTCGTTCCCCGGCAAGAACGCGCTGTTCCTGCTGACCCTCGCGATCCTCATGGTTCCGTACGCGACGCTGCTGATCCCGCTCTACGTGATCCTCAACTCGGTCGGCCTGCAGAACTCCCTCGTCGGGGTCGCGCTCGTGATCACGATGTTCCAGCTGCCGTTCTCGATGTTCATGATGCGCATCTCGTTCGAGTCGATCCCGAAGGAGATGGACGAGGCCGCGATGGTCGACGGATGCTCCAGCTGGGGCGCCCTCTGGCGCGTGCTGCTGCCGGCGGTCAAGCCGGGCCTGGTCACGGTGGGGCTGTTCGCATTCCTCACCGCCTGGAACGACTTCATGGCTCCGCTGATCCTCATCAACGACACCAATCGGATGACGCTGCCGCTCGCGGTGGCGAACCTCCGCGGACAGGTGCAGGGCGTCGTCGACTACGGCGCGACCGAGGCCGGCGTGGTCGTGCTCGCGCTCCCCTGCATCCTGCTCTTCCTGATCCTGCAACGACACTACGTGCGCGGCTTCATGTCCGGCGCCTTCAAGGGATGACCATGTACGACACCACCTCCCCCGCCGCTCCCGTGGTGCCCACCCGCGGACGACTGCGCCCGCTCGGCCTCGACGAGGTGCGCATCACCGGAGGGTTCTGGGGCGACCGCCAGAGCATCAACGGCACCGCGACCCTGTCGCACATCGAGTCCCGCCTGGAGTCCGAGGGGTGGCTGGGCAACTTCGACCTGGCCGCCGCCGGGACTCTCCCGGTCGGCCGACGTGGGCGGGAGTTCGCCGACTCCGAGGTCTACAAGTTCCTCGAGGCGCTCGCCTGGGAGATCGGACGGACGGATGCCGCGGCGGGCGACGAGCTCGAGCAGCGATTCCGCCGCGTGGTCGCCAGGGTCGCCGCGGCGCAGGAGCCGGACGGCTACCTCAACACGATGTTCGGCCGCGAGGGCCAGGCACCGCGGTGGTCCGAGCTGCAGTGGGGGCACGAGCTGTACTGCCTCGGGCACCTCTTCCAGGCGGCCGTCGCCCGGGTGCGCACGCGACCGGAGGCCGACGACGGGCTGATCGACATCGCACGCCGCGCCGCAGACCTCGTGTGCCGCGAATTCGGGCCGGAGGGACGCGACGAGATCTGCGGGCACGCCGAGGTCGAGGCCGGTCTCGCCGAGCTCGGTCGGGCGCTCGGCGAGCAGCGCTACCTCGACCAGGCCGCCCTCTTCGTGGAGCGGCACGGCCGTGGCTCGCTGGGCGACATCGAGTGGGGCCGGAGCTACTTCCAGGACGACGTGCCCGTGCGAGAGGCCGAGGCCCTGCGCGGGCATGCCGTGCGGGCCAACTACCTCTCCGCCGCCGCCGCCGATGTCGCGACCGAGCTCGTCGACGAGACACTGCTCGCAGCGCTCCGCGCGCAGTGGGAGCGCACCGTCGAACGGCGCACCTATGTGACCGGCGGGCAGGGGTCGCATCACCAGGACGAGGCGTTCGGCGACGACTGGGAGCTGCCGCCGGACCGGGCGTACTCCGAGACGTGCGCAGGCATCGGCTCGATCATGTTCTCGTGGCGTCTGCTGCTCGCCACCGGCGAGACGCCGTACGCCGATCTCATCGAGCGCACGCTGTTCAACGTGGTCGCCACCTCGCCGGGCTCCGACGGCCGGTCGTTCTTCTACGCCAACACCCTGCACCAGCGCACACCAGGCACGCCGGCGGATCCGGATGCCACGTCGCCGCGTGCCTCGTCGTCGCTGCGCGCACCCTGGTTCGAGGTGTCGTGCTGCCCGCCGAACGTGGCGCGCACGTTCGCGAGTCTCGCGGCGTACGTCGCGACGGCCGACGACGACGGAGTGCAGCTGCATCAGTACGCGCCCGCATCCGTGCGCACGACCCTGCCCGACGGCCGGGTCGTCGCCTTCGAGGTCGAGACCGGATACCCGGTCGACGGCCGCATCCGCGTGGCGATCGCCGAGGATGCGGAGTTCACACTGACCCTGCGCGTGCCGGACTGGGCCGAGGGTGCGACCGTGCGAGTGCGGACCGGCGGCGAGGAGTCGACGGAGCCGGCGACCCCGGGGACCGTCGTCGTGCGACGTGCCTTCGTGGCCGGCGATGTCGTCGAGCTCGCGCTGCCGATCGTCGCCCGCGTGACGGCGGCGCATCCGATGGTCGATGCGGTGCGCGGCAGCGTCGTGATCGAACGCGGACCCGAGGTCCTGGCCCTCGAATCGACCGATCTCGGCTCCGACGTCGGAGAGGCGGTGGTGGCCGGCGACCCCGTCGAGCACGATGGTCGGGTGGTCCTGCCCGTGCGGCGCCGCTCGACCGGCGACACGGTCGACGCCCCTCTGATCCCGTACCGCGACTGGGCTCGCCGCGGCCCGTCGACCATGCGGGTCTGGATCCCGACGACCTGAGGACCGTCACCCGATGTCCGGGGATCTGCCGTACAATGACGAAATGAGCACTTCTCCACTGAAGGACGCTCGGCTGGAGTTCCGAGTCACCGCCGAGCAGAAGCAGACCATCGAGACGGCTGCGGCACTCGAGGGGCGCACGGTCACGGATTTCTCCGCCGCGGCCCTGGTCGAGCGCGCGAACGAAGTGGTCCAGCGCGAGCGTCAAGTGCGTGTGGATGCCGAGCGCTTCGACGCCTTCTCGAAGATCATGGACCGACCTGCTCGGAGCATCGATGGCCTCCGCGACCTGATGGCCCGCAGGTCTGTCTTCGTTGACTGAGTTCCTGACCCCGCGGCCACTCGCCGCCGGTGACAAGCTGTCGGAGTTCCGCTGCGGAGAAGAGTCCCTCGATATCTGGCTGCGCGGGCGGGCGCGTGGCAACGAGAAGGCCGGAGCCTCGCGCACCATGATCTCTGCGACGACCGACGACCGGATCGCGGGGTACTACTGCCTCTCGGCGAGCGCTCTCGAACGCGGCGACGGGCCGCCCGAGCTCGCAGCGGCGATGCCGACCTCCATTCCCGTGGTGCTCCTCGGCCGACTCGCTGTGGATGAGAACTTCACAGGACTGGGCCTCGGCTATTCGCTGCTGCGACATGCGACGACGAGGGCGTTGGAGGCTGCCGAGACGATCGGCATCCATGCGATCCTCGTCCACGCCCTCAACGACACCGTCGTGCCCTTCTATGAGAAGTTCGGTTTCACGCCCTTTCCCGGTGCGCAGAAGACGCTCTACCTGCTGACGAAAGACGCACGCGCGACCCTGACGGCGTGACCTCCGCTCCCGACTCACCGCGAACGGCCCCCTCTCCGATCGAGAGGGGGCCGTTCGTCGCTGTCGTGCGAAACCCGCGCGCTACTCGCGCCTGCGGGTCACCGCCCGCTGCAGCAGCACGAACACGAGCAGGATGCCGCCGGTGATGATCGTCGTCATCTCGGGCGGGATGCCGCCGTCACGCGTGATGAGCACGTTCATCAGCCCGAGCACCAGGGCCCCGATGACGGAGCCGAGCACGTAGCCGTAGGCGCCGGTGAGCACGGTGCCTCCGATCACGGCGGCGGCGATGGCGTCGAGCTCCCAGCCGATGCCGGTGATGTTCTGGGCCGTGCCGAGCCGCGCGGTGTAGAGCACGGCGGCCAGCCCCGCGAGGGCGCCGCTGATCACGTAGACGAGCACCTTCGTGCGCTGCACCGGGAGTCCCATCAGCAGCGCCGAGCTCTCGGATCCGCCGATCGCGTAGACCGTGCGGCCGGTGCGGGTGCGGTGCAGGACGAAGAACGCCGCGGCCACGACGATCACGGCGACGAGCACGGCGGGGGTGATCACGAGGTCGTTGACCTTGGGACCGTCGATGATCTTCAGCTGCGACCCGATCCAGCGGATGGGCGACTCCTCGCCGAGCCGCTCTGGCTTGGTGCTGAGGAGCGACGCGAGGCCCCGCCCGAGGAACATCATCGCCAGCGTCGCGATGAACGGCTGGACGTTGAAGTACCTGATCAGCACCCCCGACACGATGCCGAAGAGCACGCCGATGCCGATCATCGCGACGATCACGGCGAAGGCGTTCCACCCGGCGTTGGAGAGCATCACCCCGGCGACGGACGAGACGGCGATGATGGATCCCACCGACAGGTCGATGCCCCCGGTGAGGATCACGAACGTCAGGGCGACGGCGAGCACGATGAGGTGCGCGTTGTTGATGAGCAGGTTCGACAGGGTGTTGAACTGCAGGATGCGTCCGTATGCCGCCTCGCCGAAGATCACCATGCCGACGAAGATCACGACCGAGGCGATGGTCGGCAGCACCGACGGGTTCGCCCTGATCAGGCGACGCACGCGGTCGCCGACGCTCTCGGCCGGCCGCACGGGCGGGCTCACGGTCAGGGCGCTCATGCCGACACCTCTTCCTTCTGCAGCAGCTGTTCGACGGGACGGGTCCTGCGGCGCCGGCGGAACCAGCTGCGCACCCGCTGCGACTGCAGCAGGCACAGGACGACGATGACGATGGCCTTGAAGGCCGGGGTCGCCGACGACGAGACGCCGAGGTAGAGCACGGTCTTGTCGAGCGTCGCGATGAGCAGCGCGCCCACGAAGGCGCCGCTGAGCGAGAACTTGCCTCCGGCGAGCGACGCACCTCCGATCACCACGGCGAGGATGGCGTCGAGCTCCAGCTGGTAGCCGGTGCGCGAGATGTCCACCGTCATGACGCTGCCGACCGACATGATCCCGGCGACACCGGCCAGGATGCCGCTGAGGATGTATGCCGTGAGCAGCAGACCCTTGGGCTTGATGCCCGCCATCCGGCTCGCCCGGGGGTTGATGCCGATGGCCTCGATCATGAGCCCGAGCGCACTGCGCCGCACGACCCAGCCGACCGCGATCACGATGAGCACGGCGAGGATGAACACGACCGGGATGCCGATCACGAAGCCGTTCGCGATCCAGCGGAAGGCGTCGTTCGAGGCGGTGGTGTTCTGTCCTCCCGTGATCACCTTCGCGATGCCGCGGCCCGCGAGCATGAGCACGAGCGTGGCGATGAAGGGCTGCAGTCCGACGTACGCGACGAGCAGTCCGTTGACCGCGCCGAGGATGCCGGTGATCACGAGTGCGAGCCCGACGGCGGCGAGCGCCGCCCCGAACGAGTCGCCCGCGGCGCTGAGGAACTCCATCGACACGGCACCGGCGACGGCCATGAGCGAGCCGACGGACAGGTCGATGCCGCCGGTGGCGATCACCAGCGACATCCCGATCGCGATCATCATGATCGGCGCCGCCTGGCGCAGGATGTCGATGAGGTTGCCGACGAGGTTGCCGTTGTTGGGGTTGATCGAGAGCGCGAGGTACGTCGGGTCCTTGATCACG
>NZ_JBEPZB010000025.1:26973-45761 GCF_041641055.1 Microbacterium sp. | reverse complement strand
AGCACAAGCACGACCACCACTCGCGTCGTGGCCTGTTCCTGCTCGTGGGTCAGCGCCGTCGTCTGCTCGGCTACCTCCAGAGCGTCGACATCGAGCGTTACCGCTCGCTGATCGCACGCCTGGGCCTTCGCCGATAACGCGGAGCGAGCCAGCGTACAATCGCGCAGAACATTCTTGAGAAGGCCGTCCCAGGTGTGGGGCGGCCTTCGTCATGTCCGGGGGAGGGAGCGGGAGCATGCGCATCCCGCCCCGCCCGGGTCAGGCCTTCGCGCCGACCAGGTCCGGATGATGGATCGCGGCCACGTCGGGGTGGGCGCGCAGCCGCGACTTCATGGCGTTCTCGCCGTACGTCGCGTGGATCGGGTTGCTCGGATCCTCGGTGACACCGGTGGCCTCTGCAGCGAGCTCGGCCGGCAGCTCGAGCAGCGGCAGCTGCTGGTCGAGGGCGGGGTTGAAGAAGAACGGGATCGAGATGCGCTCCTCGGGCGCCCGCGGTGAGATCACGCGGTGGTTCGTGGCCTTGAGGTAGCCGCCTGTCGCGTACTCCAGCAGCTCGCCGATGTTGACGACGAACGCGCCGGGGACGGGTGGGGCCGACACCCACTCACCGTTCCGCTCCACCTGCAGGCCGCCCTTGCCGGGTTCCACCCAGAGGAGCGTCAGCACGCCCGAATCCTTGTGCGCCCCGACTCCCTGCTGGGGCTCCGGCTCGTGGGTGCCCGGGTAGCGGACGATCTTGATCAGCGTCGACGGCTCGCGGAACGGCTCGTCGAAGTACGACTCGTCCGCACCGAGCGTCACAGCCCAGGCGCGCAGCAGTTTGCGGGCGATCCCGGTCAGCGTGTCGTGCCACTCCGACACGACCTCCTTGAGCTCGGGCTGAGCGGCGGGCCAGAGGTTCGGGCCGGTGAGGCGGTTGAAGGCCGGGCCACCCTCGACGGGCTCGCCCTCGGGTCCGATGTCGATCTGCTCACGCCAGTCGACCTTGCCCTGAGTGCGCTCGCCTCCCACGCGGGTGTAGCCGCGGAAGTGGGGGCTGTTGACGTTCTCGATCGCGAGCTTGTCGGCCTCGGGCAGCGCGAAGAAGTCCAGCGCCGCACGATGCAGGCGGGCTTCGAGTTCGGGGGAGACGCCGGTTCCGGTCAGGTAGAAGAACCCCACGTCGTGGGTCGCGGCCCGGAGGTCGTCGCGGAACCGCGACGCGGCCTCGGGTCCGGCATCCAGCTGGGACAGGTCGAGGATGGGGAGCGAGAGATCAGCCATTCACCGAGCGTAGATCGGCGACGGAGAAGGGGGACGCAGTGTTGCGCCGGATTACCGACCGGAGGCGTGCACGGGAGGTCGTGGATCTGATGCTAACCTCTCTGAGGTAAGGGATGCCTTACCTCAGTCTTACAGAGAGTTCGCTCCGTGCTTCCCACTTTCCTGATCGGTCTTCGCGAAGGCCTCGAAGCGGCGCTCGTCGTCGGCATCCTCGTCGCCTATCTGCGACGGATCGGCCGTGGCGACGCGCTTCCCCGGCTCTGGGCGGGGGTCGGCCTCGCCGTCGCGCTCTCGCTCGGCATCGGTGCGGTCCTGACCTTCGGCGCGTATGCGCTGACCTTCGAGGCGCAGGAGTTGATCGGCGGCCTCCTCTCGCTGCTCGCGGTCGGCATGGTCACCTGGATGATCTTCTGGATGCAGAAGGCAGGGCGCACCATGAAGGCCACCCTCGAGGGCGGCATCGACAGGGCGCTCACGCACGGGGGCATCTGGGCGCTGATCGCCGTCGGCTTCGTCTCCGTCGCCAGGGAGGGCATCGAGACGACGCTCTTCCTCTGGTCGATGGTCCAGTCGCTCGGCGACACCCCGTCGGCGCTGCTCGGTGCCGTCCTCGGCATCCTCGCCGCCGTGGCGATCGGCTGGCTGCTCGCGCGCGGTGCCGTGCGTCTGGACCTCCGTCGGTTCTTCACCTGGACCAGCGGGTTCCTCGTCATCGTCGCCGCGGGTGTGCTCGCCTACGCGATCATGGATCTGCAGGAGGCCGGTGCCCTGCCCGGGCCGTTCACGTCGGTTGCACCTCTCGACCCCGCCACGGGCGCCGTCGCACTGGGCTGGGGCGCGTTCCCGTTCGGCTGGGCGTTCGACGTCTCGCACGCCGTCGCTCCGAGCGGCGCCTGGGCGACGATCCTCCAGGCGACGATCGGCTTCATGCCGCGCATGACGTGGCTCCAGGTCGCGGCATGGGCGCTGTACCTGCTCGTCGTCGGCTTCTTCTTCGTCCGAGGCCTCCGCACCCGCAAGGTCGCCGGCCCGCGCGCGTCCGCATCCGGGACCGGCACCGTGGCGCAGGATGCGTCGACCCCCACACTCACCCAGCAAGGAGCAGTATGACCACCTCTCGCCGTATCCTCGGTGCCGTCGCCGCCGCAGGCGCCGCAGCCCTCGTCCTCAGCGGCTGTGTCGCGAAGAGCGACGTCGCGACCGGCGCCAGCTTCGACGTCTCCTCGACCGACTCCGCGTGCACGGTCTCCTCGGCCACAGCCGAGAGCGGCACCATCACGTTCGACGTCTCGAACGACAGCGGACAGACCTCGGAGTTCTACCTGCTCGCCGAGGACGGGCTGCGCATCGTCGGCGAGGTCGAGAACATCGCGCCCTCCGCCTCGCGGACGCTCACGGTCGTCGCCCAGCCCGGCAGCTACTTCACCCTGTGCAAGCCGGGAATGGTCGGCGAGGGCGTCGGGAAGTCGGAGTTCACCGTCACCGGCGAGCGGGTCGCTGTGGAAGGTGAGGATGCCGAGCAGAAGCAGCAGGCCGTCGATCTCTACGCCGCGTTCGTGAAGGACCAGGTCGGACAGCTCGTGCCCTCGGTCGACGAGCTCGTGGCCGCATACGAGTCCGCGGACGACGAGACGGCCCGCACCCTGTTCCCGCAGACGCGCGCGTTCTACGAGCGCATCGAGCCGGTGGCGGAAGCGCTCGGGACGCTCGACCCCCGCATCGACTACCGGGAGGTCGACGCAGTGGCGGAAGGCCTCGACTGGACGGGCTTCCACCGCATCGAGAAGGACCTCTGGATCCCGGCCAAGGATGCGCTCAACGCCGACGGTGAGACCCCGGCATGGCAGGACTGGGCTCCGTCCACCCCCGAGGAGCGCGCCGACTACGGTGACCAGCTGCTCGCCGACGTGCAGGAGCTCTACGACTACGTGCACTCGGACGACTTCACGGCCGCGCTCGAGGATCAGGGGATCGGCGGCATCTCGAACGGCGCCATCGCGCTGCTCGACGAGGTCGCGACGGGCAAGATCTCGGGCGAGGAGGACTGGTGGTCCGGCACCGACCTCTACGACTTCGCCGCGAACGTCGAAGGGTCCAAGATGGCGTTCTCGCTGGTGCAGGACTTCGCCGCAGCCCGGGGTGACGACGGCGAGGCGCTGGTCGCGGAGATCGAAGACGGATACGCCGCTCTCGAGGAGTCGCTGGCCGCGCACGGATCCCTCGCAGACGGGTTCGTCGGCTACGGCGAGCTGACCGACGCCGACAAGCGCGAGTTCACCGACCTCATCAATGCCCTCGCCGAGCCGCTCTCACAGCTCACCGGCACGGTCCTGGACTGACACGAAGGTACGATCTCGCAGGTGGATGAACTCTCGAAGGATGCCGTGACCGCCGATTCCCCTGAGGAGTCGGCGGCCGCGGCATCCCCGCCGACAGGCCTCAGCAGGCGCGGTCTGCTCGGGCTCGCGCTCGGAGGCGGCGTCGCGTCGCTCGCCGTCGGCGTGGGCGCAGGACTCACCGGAGGTGTCGCGCTCGGCAGGGCGAGAGCGGAGGCGGATGCCGAGAGCGCGTACGAGTTCTTCGGCGCGCACCAGGCGGGCATCACGACGCCCGTGCAGGAGCATCTGCACTTCGCATCGTTCGACATGATGCCGCGCACCGATCGCGACGACCTGATCACGCTGCTCCAGGACTGGACCTACGCCGCCTCGCGCATGACGCAGGGGCTCGAGGTGAGCGCGACGGGGGCGGTGGGCGGCGACGCCGAGGTGCCGCCCGACGACACCGGTGAGGCGCTGGGGCTCCCGGCATCCGGTCTCACGATCACGTTCGGTCTCGGGCCGAGCCTCTTCCAGAACGAGGACGGCGACAGGTACGGCATCGCGAGCCGTCGCCCCGAGTCGTTGGAGCGCCTGCCGGCGTTCCTCGGTGACGATCTCGATCCGCAGACCTCCCACGGCGACCTCTGCATCCAGGCGTGCGCCGATGATCCGCAGGTCGCGGTGCACGCCATCCGCAACCTGAGCCGCATCGCCTTCGGGCGTGCGCGGCTGCGATGGTCGCAGCTCGGTTTCGGCAAGACGTCGCGCACGACGTCCGATCAGGCCACTCCGCGCAACCTCTTCGGATTCAAGGACGGCACAGCGAACATCCTCGCCGACGACACCGCAGCGCTCGACGAGAGCGTCTGGGTGGCGGCCTCCGACGAGCCGTCCTGGATGGCGGGCGGCTCCTACCTCGTCGCGCGCAAGATCGCGATGCTCATCGAGACCTGGGATCGCGTGCGACTCTCGGAACAGGACACCATCATCGGGAGGGACAAGGGCGTCGGCGCGCCGCTGTCCGGCGGTGACGAGTTCGCCGCACCGGATTTCGGCGGGTCGGCGATCGACGCGAACGCGCATGTGCGGCTGGCGCATCCGAGCCAGAACGACGGCATCCGCATCCTCCGCCGCGGCTTCAACTACGTCAACGGCAACAACGACCTCGGCCGCCTGGACGCCGGGCTCTTCTTCCTCTCGTATCAGCGGGATCCTCAGCAGTTCATCGCGCTGCAGAGGCGGCTCTCCACTGACCGCATGAACGAGTACATCCGGCACGTCGGCTCGGGGATCTGGGCGGTTCCCGCCGGTGCGAAGCCGGGGTCCTACGTCGGAGCAGGCCTGTTCGACTGACCGTCGCCGCCACGACCGCTGCCGCCGCCGGGCGCGTCGCAAGCGTCAGCCTCCGATGACCTCGGCGATGAAGGCCACGAAGGCATCCGCGCCGAAGTGATCGTCGGCCGTGACCGCGACCACCGTGTCGCCGGCGAAGACCAGCAGCTGGCCGTGGGCGCCGTGCAGACGCCAGACAGGGCCAGGACCGTCCCACCCGCTGAGGGCGTATCGCGCGTAGCCCGGATTCTGGCCGGCGACCACCCAATCCGCGTGCATGGCATCGGTCACGGCGCCCGGCACGAGCTGTCGGCCCTCCCAGGTGCCGCCGTCCCTGATCAGACGGCCGAGACGGGCGAGCTCCTCGGTGCGCAGCGCGATCCCCTCGCCGCCGAGGACGCGCCCACGGGGGCACCGCGCCCAGACGACATCGGCCAGGCCGAGAGGCTCGAGGAGCCGAGGCCGCAGGTAGTCGACGATGTCGCCGACCTGCGCCTCCAGCGCCGCCATGGCCGTGTAGGTGCTGGCGTTGGAGTACTGGAAGACCCGTCCGCGCGACGGTCGTGCGAGGAACTCCGCGGCGAGATCCGGCCAGTCCGTCATCATCGTCTCGGACCAGGGGAGGTCGATGCCGCTGGTCATCGAGAGCAGGTGGCGGAGCGTCACCTCGTCGACGCCGTCGCCCAGCGCGAAACCGGGCAGGTACCGTCCCACCGGTTCATCCAGCGTGAGGATGCCCTCGTGCTCGGCCAGACCGATCGCGAGGACGCTCACCCCCTTCGCGACGGAGTGGATCTCCTCTCGTGCATCCGCCGTCCAGCGGTGCGCGGCGACGTCGTCGCCGGTGCGGACGTGCAGGCCATGCGCGACGAATCCCGTGGCATCCGCTCGGGCGACGAGCCTGTCGCGAAGGTGTTCGGCGCGCGTCACTTCTGCTCGCCGCTGCGCTCGGTGCTGCGTCCGGTGCTGCGCCCGGTGCTGCCCTCGGTGGGGCGCGGGCGTCGAGAGCCGGTGGGGTCGCTGCGGTGGCCCTCGCGCGTGGCGAGCGCCGGGTCGACGAAGAGCCAGCGCGGCCGGGGTTCCACGAGCGGGCGGAACAGCCACCGGATGGGCTTCGTCGCGAGCGTCAGGGCCAGGACGACCGAGAGCAGGGTGACCAGGGGCAGCCACAGCCATGTCGGGTCGAGGTCGCGCAGCGCACCGGACTCGCGGAACGGGTAGAGGACGAAGGAATGCAGCAGGAAGACGTACATCGTGTACTGGCCGAAGCGCGTCCACCAGTAGGTCCCGCGCGGGATGAGGGCGAAGAACGCCGCGCTGAGCAGCACCGCGAGCACCATCAGGGCGATCCGCACGCCGCCCGCCCACCATTGCTCGCCCCCGAGGTCGGCGTAGGCGTCTTCGTAGAAGAGCCAGTGCCGCAGATCGAGCTCCTTCCAGAGATCGATCCAGTTCCAGGCGGCGAATGCGGTGCCGCCCAGGATCAGCACGCTGACCGCGCGGATCCACCAGGGGCGGAGGTCGAGCAGCCGGAGGCGGGCGACGACATCACGCTCGCGCAGCCACCACCCCAGCGTGAAGAACGGAAGCAGCCCGAGCGTGCGCGACAGCGAGAACGTGCTGTCGACGTTGGGCAGATAGCCCACGCCGATCGAGATGATGACGGTCCACAGCAGGGGCCATCGCAGCAGCGCCAGGTAGGGGAGGATCAGGCGGAAGATGCCGAGTGCGAGGAGGAACCACAGCGTCCACGACGGTTTCGTGAGGTTGGGGTCTACCTGCCCCTCGACCAGCCACTTCGTGAGCGTCCACAGGAACTCGAAGATGACGTACGGGACGAGGATGTCGGTGATCACGCGCGCCATCTGCACGCGCGTCGGCGATCCCGACTTCGAGAAGTAGCCGGAGATGATCGCGAAGGCCGGCATGTGGAACGCGTAGAGCGCGAGGTACGACGCCAGGGCGATGTCGGAATCGTAGGTGAGACGCTGGATGGCGTGGCCCAGGACGACCAGGACGATGCAGGCGTAGCGGGCGTTGTCCCAGAACGGGACCCGTCTGCGCGGCTTCGGCACGGATCCGGTCGCGGGGGTCTTCGCATCGGCTCCGGCACTGTTCATCCTCCGAGGCTACTCGGGGAATAAAGTTGCTCGCATCGCGTTGTCTCAGATACATTCAAATGAATAGAACCGGATGCAGGGCACCCGGTTCGGAGAAGACGGAGCAATCATGAGCGAGCAGGCAGGCGTCCCGGTGCAGTTCGGCATCATGTCGGTCAGCGACATCACCCGCGACCCCACCACCGGCGTGACGCCGAGCGAGCAGGAGCGGATCAAGGCGACCCTCGCGATCGCCACGCACAGCGAAGAGGTCGGACTCGACGTCTTCGCGATCGGCGAGCATCACAATCCGCCGTTCTGGTCGTCCAGCCCGACGACCTTCCTCGCCGCCCTCGCGGCTCAGACCGAGCGTCTGATCGTCTCGACGTCGACCACCCTGATCACGACCAACGACCCCGTGCGCATCGCCGAGGAATACGCGATGCTGCAGCACGTCTCTGACGGGCGCATGGACCTCATGCTCGGCCGCGGCAACACGGGTCCGGTGTACCCGTGGTTCGGCCAGGACATCCGTCAGGGCCTTCCGCTCGCGATCGAGAACTACGCGCTGCTGCACAAGCTGTGGCGTGAGGACGTCGTGAACTGGGAAGGCAAGTTCCGCACGCCGCTGCAGGGCTTCACCTCGACGCCGCGGCCGCTCGACGGAGTCGCCCCCTTCGTGTGGCACGGGTCGATCCGCACCCCTGAGATCGCCGAGCAGGCCGCGTATTACGGTGACGGCTTCTTCGCGAACAACATCTTCTGGCCCAAGGAGCACTACCAGCGCCTGATCGAGCTGTACCGCCAGCGCTACGCGCACTACGGACACGGCACACCCGAGCAGGCGATCGTCGGCCTCGGCGGGCAGGTCTTCATGGCCGCGAAGTCGCAGGATGCGGTGAATCAGTTCCGCCCCTACTTCGACAACGCCCCCGTGTACGGTCACGGACCGAGCATGGAGGACTTCACCGAGATGACCCCGCTCACCGTGGGATCTCCTCAGCAGGTCATCGACCGCTACGCCGCGATGCGCGAGCACTACGGCGACTACCAGCGTCAGCTCTTCCTCATCGATCACGCCGGTCTGCCGCTGAAGACGGTGCTCGAGCAGCTCGACATCCTCGGCTCCGAGGTCGTGCCGGTGCTGCGCAAGGAACTCGCGAAGGATCGCCCTGCGACCGTGCCGGACGCGCCCACCCACGCTGCACGCGTGAAGGCGGAGTTCGGAGACGGTCCCACGCGTCAGGCCCGTCCCGGTGCGAACCGCGGTGACAACCTCACCGGCGACTCGCCCTACCAGGACTCGCCGGCACCTGCAGGGGCAGCGTTCGGTCTCGCCCGGAAGGAGGCGTGAGATGACCGTGCGTCGGATCGCGGTGGTGTCTGCCGGCCTGTCGAACCCGTCGTCCACCCGGATGCTCGCGGATCGCCTCGCGGCCGAGACCGTGAAGGCTCTCGCGGGCCACGACATCGAAGCGAGCGTCGACGTGATCGAGCTGCGCGACTACGCGCACGACATCACGAACAACCTGCTCACCGGTTTCGCGCCGCCCGCCCTCGAGACCGCGATCAACACCGTGGTGTCAGCGGACGGCCTCATCGCCGTCACGCCGATCTTCTCGACGAGCTACAACGGGCTCTTCAAGTCGTTCATCGACGTGCTCGATCCCGACGCGCTCACCGGCAAGCCCGTGCTGATCGGCGCGAACGCCGGAACCGCGCGGCACTCGCTGGCGATCGACTACGCCATCCGTCCGCTGTTCGCCTACCTGCACGCCGACGCGGTGTCGACGGGCGTGTTCGCGGCGTCGAGCGACTGGGGTGCAGCCGCCGATCAGGTGGCCCCGCTCGCGAAGCGGGTGGAGAAGGGCGCTCGTGAGCTCGCGGACGCGATCGCCCGACGGGAGACGGCGACCGTCGAGGACCCGTACGATCCTGCGACCTATCTCGGCGAGGGACGTTCCTTCGGGCACATGCTCGGAGGCCTCGCGGGGGAGTGACCGCTCGCGCCTCGTTCCCCGCGGTGGGGCCATGGTGGCATCGACAATGTCCGAGGGACATCGTACGGTGACGTCATGGCCCCTCTCTCTGTCCTGGACGACGCGCGCACCGCGCTGGGCGGATCTCTCCTCCTTCCCGACGACGAGCAGTACGACGCGGCGCGCAGGCCGTGGAACCTGGCCGTCGAGCAGCATCCAGCCGGTGTGGCCGCTCCCGCCGACGTCGACGACCTCCGCACCCTGCTGCAGGCCGCCCGCGATGCCGGCGTGACGCTGGCGGTGCAGCCCAGCGGTCACGGAGCCTCAGGAGACCTCTCCGGCGCCGTGATCGTGCGGATGGCCGCGTTCGACGAGCTGTCCGTCGACCTCGGCGCCGGCATCGTGCGCGTCGGCAGCGGGGTGCGCTGGGGCACTGTGGTCGATGCCCTCGAAGGCACCGGCTGGGTCGCGCCGGCCGGCACGAGCCCTGTCGTCAGCGTCGCCGGGTACACGCTCGGTGGCGGCCATTCCTGGTTCAGCCGCACCGCGGGCCTCGGATCCGACAACCTGCGTGCGGCCTGGCTGATGCGTCCGGACGGCACGCACGAACGGGTCGACGACGACAGCGATCCCGATCTGATGTGGGCGCTCCGAGGGGCCGGCGGTGTGCTCGGGATCGTCACCGCGCTCGAGATCGACCTGGTCCCTGCGCCATCGGTGTGGGGCGCCGGTCTGACGTTCGATGCCGCGGACGCGGCAGCGGTGATCCGAGCCGTGCGCGATCTCGCCGGCGACGCGCCGTCGTCGCTGAACGTGTTCCTCAACTCGATGCGCATGCCCGACGCCCCGCAGCTTCCGGCCGAGATCCGCGGGCGGAGCTTCGTCACCGTACAGACGCTGTCCACCCAGGGGCCCGCCGAGGCGCTGATCGACCGCATCAGGGCCGCGGGCACCGTACAGCGGGAGATGACGGGAGCGACGACTCCTCGGACCATCGCCGACGCGAGTCCGGAGCCGACCGAGCCGACGCCGGGTCGGGGGGCGTCCGCGGCGTTGTCCGCACTCGACGACGACACGATCGACGCTCTCGTCGAGTTCCGAGGACGTCCGGAGCAGTGGCCGATCATGGGCATCGACCTGCGGATGCTCGGCGGTGCACTCGACGCCCCTCGCCGCGCGGGCTTCGCCTCGCTGGTCGGGGCGGGTTGGCTCGTGCATGCGCTCGTGCCGAATCTCCCCGGGGTCCCCGCAGAACCAGGGGACGCGAGCGTGCGAGGTTTCGGGGACGTGCTGGCGCACGCGCTCGCACCGCACACCGTCCCGACGTTCTTGGGCCCCGGCCAGACTCTCGACCGCTGCGGCGACTCCGTGGCGATCGATCGGCTGCGCGCGCTGCGCGGCGAGACAGACCCCGAGCAGCTGCTGCACGAAGGACGGCTCCCGCGCTGACGGTGCGCCGAGATCAGTCGGCTTCGTCCTCGCGTCGCTTCCAGCCGTACTCGGTCTCGGGTCGTCCGCGGGCGCCGTAGCGAGCGCTGCGTACGAGCACGCCCGTCGAAGCCAGGTGCTCGAGGTATCGCCGTACGGCGACCCTGGACATGCCCAGTCGCTCGGCCGCCTCGGTGGCGGACAGGGCAGGGCCGCGACGCACTGCGCTCGTCACCTTCTGAAGCGTGTCCGCCGACAGTCCCTTGGGAACGGCGACCGTCCCGGTCGCGCGCCCCAGCAGTGCGTCGATCTCGGCCTGGGTGGCCTCTCCGGCGGTCGCCCGAGCCTGCTCCCGATGGGTGCGGTAGTCGGTCAGACGCTCCTGGAACCTGGCGAACGGGAACGGCTTGACGAGGTACTGGTAGACGCCCAGGGCCGCCATCTGCCGCACGGTCTCCGCATCCCTGACCCCGGTGATCGCGATCACGTCGACGGAGGCGGAGCGCGCGCGCAGCGCCCGCAGCACGTCGATGCCCGAGCCGTCCGGCATCGTGATGTCGAGGAGCACGAGATCGAAGGGCTCGGCCGTCGATCGATCGAGCACGGCATGCACGGCCGCGCGAGCGCCCGTGCACTCGCCGCCCACCACGAAGCCCTCGATCCGCTCGAGATAGGTGCGGTGCAGCTCGAGCGTCAGCGGGTCGTCATCGACCAGGAGTGTGCGGATCACTGCTTCGTCGCTCCTCTCGGCGGCGGGAGCACGACGCGGAATGTCGTCGGGTCGGAGGAGACCTCGACCGTGCCGCCGGCGCCGAGCACGACGGACTGGACCAGCGCGAGACCCACACCTCGTCCCTGCGCTCCGGCAGGCTTGGTCGAGAAGCCCTGGGTGAAGATCCGCTCGCACAGCTCCGGCGCGACGCCGGGGCCGCTGTCCGAAACCTCCAGCACGATGCCGCCTGCGGCGGAGGTCTCCAGCGTCACCCCGACCCAGCGGTCGTCCGCGAGCGAGGCGGCATCCATCGCGTTGTCGATGAGGTTTCCGAGGACCGCCACGCTCTCGACCGCCGTCAGCGGAGACTTCGGTGTCTCGGGGTCGATGCTCACGCGCCAGTCGATGCCCCGCTCCTTGGCCTGCGACGCCTTGCCGAGCAGCAGCGCCCCGACGGCGGGATCTCCGGCTCGGCGTGCCGTCACCTGATCGACGAGCGACTGACTCTGGCGCGACGTCTCGGTCAGGATCTCGATCGCTTCGCCGCTGCGCCCCAGCTCGATCAGGGCGACCGCCGTGTGCATGCGATTGCCGTGCTCGTGCGTCTGGGCCCGCAGGGCGTCTCCGAGGGTGCGCAGCGATTCGTAGGAGGCGACGGCGTCCCGCACCTGACCGGGCGGCAGGTCGCCGGCGATGCGTCTGGTGATCCTCCGCGCCACGACGGCGCCGAGGACGCCCAGACCGACCAGCCCGACGGTGATGCCGATCGACAGCGGAAGCCGGCGCACGAGGGTCTCCGAGATCGACTCGATGGTGACCCCGGCGGACACCCACCCGATCACCTCGCCGTCATCCGTCCGCACAGGGACGATCGTCCGCACGGAGGGACCGAGAGTGCCCGTGAAGACCTCGGTGAAAGGCGCGGGTCGCGACGGGATCGTTCCGAGGTAGTGCGCGCCGATCTGGGCGGGGTCGGGATGCGTGATGCGGATGCCGTCGGTCGTCATGATCGTCACGAAACCGAGGTCGGCTCCGGCGATGACCTCGAGCGCATAGGGCTCGAGCATGCGGGTGGCGTCGTCCCGGTCCTCGTCACGGAGAGTCCCGATCACGAGCGGGGAGGAGGCGAGTGTCACCGCCGTCGCCGCGGTGACACGCTCCGCCTCGGCGTGGGTGGCACGCTGCGCATCGACGACCAGGAAGACGGCGACGAGGATCCCGATGACGACCGCTGCGGCGATGAGCGCGAGGAACACCCTCGATGCCGTGCTGCGGGCGGGTCTCATCGCATCCTTCCGATCGACGGTGATCGCGGGGTCGTGATCTCGGTAGGGACCAATACGACCACAAATGGCGTGCCGAGGGGAAGTCGGCGAGCGTGAACGTACCGACGGCGACGCAGCCGACGCTCATGTGACGAAGACGTTCATGCTCAAGGAGGAAAACATGGCCATCACGACAGGGTTCTCCCGTCCCGGATTCCACTGGCGCCGAGGCAAGCAGGCGTGGGACCGGCACACCTGGCTCTACGTGTCGGTGATCATCGCGGTCGTCCTCGGAGCCGCTGTCGGGCTCATCTGGCCCGAGTTCGGTCAGAGTCTGGAGCCGATCGGCAAGGGCTTCGTCTCGCTCATCAAGATGATGATCGCCCCGATCATCTTCTGCACCATCGTGGTGGGCGTCGGCTCGATCGCCAAGGCGGCGACGGTCGGGAAGATCGGCGGCCTGGCGCTGCTGTACTTCATGGTCATGTCCACGTTCGCACTCGCCATCGGCCTGGTCGTCGGCAACATCATCCACCCGGGCGCCGGTCTCGACATGGCGAATTCGTCGTACGACGCGACCGAGACCGAGGCCAAGACGACGACCGAGTTCATCCTCGGCATCATCCCGACGACGTTCTTCTCGGCGTTCACCGGCGAGAGCGTGCTGCAGGTGCTGTTCATCGCCCTGCTGGTCGGCTTCGCGCTCCAGGGGCTCGGCGATCGCGGCGCTCCGATCATGGATGCGGTGAAGAACCTGCAGAAGCTCGTCTTCCGCATCCTCGGCATGATCCTGTGGCTCGCGCCGCTCGGTGCGTTCGGCGCCATCGCGGCGGTCGTCGGCAAGACGGGCATCGCGGCGATCTGGAGCCTCGGCGTGCTCATGGTCGCGTTCTACATCACCTGCATCGTCTTCATCGTGGTCGTGCTGGGCACGCTGCTGTTCGCCGTCACGAGGGTCAACATCTTCAGCCTGGTGAAGTACCTCGCCAGGGAGTACCTGCTGATCGTCGGCACCTCGTCGTCCGAATCCGCGCTGCCGCGCCTCATCGCGAAGATGGAGCACATCGGCGTCTCCAAGCCGGTGGTCGGCATCACGGTGCCGACCGGCTACTCCTTCAACCTCGACGGCACTGCCATCTACCTGACGATGGCCTCTCTCTTCATCGCCACCGGGATGGGGCAGCCGATGTCGATCGGCGAGCAGATCGGTCTGCTCGTCTTCATGATCATCGCGAGCAAGGGGGCGGCCGGAGTGACCGGTGCGGGGCTCGCCACGCTGGCCGGCGGACTGCAGGCCTACCGACCCGACCTGGTCGACGGCGTCGGTGTGATCGTGGGCATCGACCGCTTCATGTCCGAGGGGCGTGCGCTGACCAACTTCACCGGTAACGCGGTCGCGACCCTGCTCATCGGCACCTGGACCCGCCAGATCGACCGGGAGCGTGTGCAGCAGGTGCTGAGCGGGGCGATCCCGTTCGAGGAGTCGCAGCTCGACGGCGTCGACGAGCACGGGATGACGGACGAGCGCGCAGCCGTCGACATCCAGGGGCTCAAGGAATCGGCGCTCGACGAGATGGCCGCCAAGGAGGAGCGTGCTCGGGCTCGCGCCGCGCAGGGCTGACAGACGGGCCTGAGCAGCAGCTGAGCACTGCTCCACCGAAGGGGATGCGGGAGTCGACGGTCGTCGGCTCCCGCATCCGTGTGGTCAACCGCTCTTGCGTCGGAACTCGCGCCGCGTCTGCGGAGCTGCCGCGCCGTGGACGGCGGAGTCGCCATCCAGGTGGGACTCGCCCTGCCGGTGGTGCGCGTTCTTCTTCTCGAGCGCTTCCTTGAACTTGCGCTTCATCTCCTCGGTGGAGGAGGCGCCATCGTCGGTGCTCATGCCCGCCAGCCTATGCCACGCCTGGTGTCGATGCGAGATCACCGGCGCAGGCGGCGGGACACGACGTCGATCGTGGCGCCCAGGGCGAGCGCGACGGCGACCGAGACCACGACGGCCACCACGGGTCCTCCGGGGACCAGCACCGCCACCACGGCACCGACGGAGGCCTGGTACGCCGCCCATCCGAGTGCAGCGAGGGAGACCAGGCCGAGGTACCGGCCGACCGGGAGGCGCGAGGCGCCGGCGACCAGGTTGATCGCGAGCCGCGCGAAGGGCACGAAGCGCGCCGTGAACAGCACGGTCGCCATGCCACCGTCCAGCCGTCGTCGTGCCCACTCCAGAGCCCGCCGCACGCGGGGTGCGCGCATCCAGGCCCAGCGTTCGGTGCCGACCGTGCGGCCGATCAGGTAGCAGCAGATGTCTCCGGCAGCGGCGGCCGCGCCCGCGCAGATCATCACGCTCCAGAGCGGAGGGCTGCCGGTCGTCGAGGCGAGTGCGCCGAGAGCTGTGACGGCGATCTCGCCGGGAACGACCACGAAGAACGCGTCGCCGAAGACGAGCAGACCCATGATCACCAGGCTCCACGGGCCGGAGAGCAGATCGGAGGACACGCCTCCACAGTGCGGTCCGGAGGTGAACGGCAACCGACGGCGGGATAGCCGGTGACCGGCGATCCAGCATCCGGTGAACTTCTGGTGCTCGGGTGGCGTTCCGCCTTCCCGGGGCGTCATCGCGCTGCATCCTGGGGATGTGAGAGTCGCGATCGTGACAGAGTCCTTCCTTCCGCACATGAACGGTGTGACCGGATCCGTGCTGCAGATCCTCAAGCACCTCGAGCGCACCGGTCACGACGCGCACGTGATCGCACCGGATGCCGTCGGCATGCCCGCGTCGATCGGCGAGGTCGCGATCGAACCCATTCCCAGCCTCGCGCTCCCCGGCTACCCGGGAGTGCGGGTGGGTACGTCACCGGCCCGCAGAGTCGCCGCCTCGCTGCGGCGTTTCCACCCCGACGTCGTGCATCTCGCCTCCCCGTTCGCCCTCGGGTGGCGAGGCGCGCTCGCCGCCGAGCAGCTCGACATCGCCTCCGTCGCCGCTTACCAGACGGATGTCGCCGCCTACACCGAGCGGTACCGGGTGCCGGCGACGACCGGATTCGCCCAGACCCACATCGCGAGGCTCCACCGGCGGGCGACGCTGACGCTCGCCCCCTCTGCGGATTCCGAGACCCGGCTCGCGAGCCTGGGCGTCGACAGGGTGCGGCGCTGGGGCAGGGGAGTGGATGCCGAGCGGTTCCAGCCCTCTCGGCGCAGCGCGGCGCTCCGCGGCGAATGGGATGCACCGGTGGTGATCGGCTATGTGGGCCGCCTCGCTCCCGAGAAGCAGGTCGAGGATCTGGCCGTTCTACAGGACCTTCCTGGCACCCGACTCGTGGTCGTGGGCGACGGCCCCTCCCGGGCGATGCTCGAGACGCGGCTGCCGTCGGCCCGCTTCCTCGGTCATCTCGAGGGCGAGCGCCTCGCGGCGGCCATGGCCTCGTTCGACGTCTTCGTGCACCCCGGCGAGAGCGAGACCTTCGGCCAGACCCTCCAGGAAGCTCATGCGAGCGGCGTGCCTGTGGTCGCCACAGGGCGAGGAGGACCGCTCGATCTGGTGCGGATGGGGATCGACGGCTGGCTCTACCGCCCCGGTGACCTCGATGACCTGAGGATGCGGGTCGCCGACCTCGTCGGAGACGCCCGCAAGCGTCGTGCCTTCGGAGAGGCCGGATGCCTGTCGGTTCAGGAGCGCAGCTGGGCGAGCGTGTGCGACCAGCTGCTCGGACACTTCGACGAGGCGCGGACGCTCCGGGCCGTCGACTCGGGCCTGCGCGCGCGCCGCGCCACCCGTCCGGAGCTCTCGGCTCCGGTCGCCCGTCGGCCGTGGCGTCGCTACGTCGCACTCGGCGACTCCCTCACCGAGGGCCTCTGCGATCCGGCGCCCGATGGAGCGCTGCGGGGATGGGCCGACCGACTCGCACTGCTGCTCTCCGCAAGGGGTGGACTCCACTACGCGAACCTCGCGATCCGGTCGAAGCGCGTCCGCGACGTCTGCACCATCCAGCTGCCCAGGGCGCTGGACCTCCGGCCCGACCTCGTCTCGATCCTCATCGGCGCGAATGACCTCGTGAAGCCCACCGTCGACGTGCCCGCGCTCGCCGCGGAGCTCGAAGACGCAGTGGTGCGCCTGAGGAGCGCCGGAGCGGACGTCGTGCTCGTCACGCCGTTCCTGCCTCGACGGCGCGCGGCATCCATCTACACGCGACGCTTCGCGGCGTTCGCGGTCGCCCTCGCCGGCATCGCGACGCGCACCGGCGCGATACTCATCGACACCGACCTGCACCCCAGCCTGCCGGACCGGGAGAACTGGGGGGAGGACCTCGTGCATCTCAGCAGTCGAGGGCACCGCTTCCTCGCCTACCGTGCCGGGGAGGTGCTCGGAGTCCCGCACGCCGACGCACTGGGTGCTCTGGACGCCGCACTTCACGAGCACGAGCGGATCGGCGCGGGCCTGTGGTGGCGACGGCACGCGCTTCCCTGGGCGTGGCGCCGGCTGCGAGGGCGTGCCGCCGGTGACGGTCGGGCGGCCAAGCACGACGACTACGTGTACCTCGGGCGGTCCTCCGCGCCCCGGAGCGTCGAGGTCGGCTGAGTGTCCCGGCCGAGCGCCGCGGCGCGTCCCGGCGGTGCTGGTCGGGTCAGCGCCGTCCCATGCCGTGGTACTTCCATCCCGCCGCACGCCAGGCGGCGGCATCCAGGCAGTTGCGGCCGTCGACGACGATCCGCCCCGCGACGAGGGACCCCGCGTGCTCGGGAGTCAGGTCGCGACGGTAGAGGTCCCACTCGGTGACGATCACGACGGCGTCCGCGTCCCGGAGGGCGTCGTCGCGCTCGGCGGCGTAGCCGAGCTGCGGATGCGCGGCCGCCGCGTTCGCGAGGGCGGCGGGATCGGTGACGACCACGTCCGCGCCGAGGCCCCGCAGCCGGACGGCGACGTCGAGCGCCGGCGAGTCGCGGATGTCGTCGCTGAACGGCTTGAACGCGGCGCCGAGCACGGCGATCCGGCGTCCGAAGACGAGGCCGCCGAGTGCGTCGACGACGAGTCGGACCGCGCGATCCCTGCGGCGCAGGTTGATCGAGTCGACCTCACGGAGGAAGCCGACGGCCTCGCCCCGCCCGAGCTCCTCGGCGCGTGCGGCGAAGGCGCGGATGTCCTTGGGGAGGCAGCCGCCGCCGAACCCGATACCGGATCCCAGGTAGCGGCGACCGATCCGACCGTCATGGCCGATGGCGTCGGCGAGCAGGGTGACATCGGCACCGGCGGCCTCCGCGATCTCGGCCATCGCGTTGATGAACGAGATCTTCGTGGCGAGGAACGCGTTCGCCGCGCCCTTCACCAGCTCCGCCGTGGCGAGGTCGGTGATCAGGAAGGGCGTCCCGGCCTCGAGCGCCGGGCGGTATGCCTCTCGGAGCAGGTCGGCAGCGCGTTCGCCGTCCGGGCCGGAGGGGACGCCCACCACCAGCCGGTCGGGCGTCAGCGTGTCGTGCACGGCCCACCCCTCGCGCAGGAACTCCGGGTTCCACACGAGGGTCGCCCCCGTTCCGGCCACCTCCGAGGTGAGCCGCTCCGCGGTGCCGACGGGAACGGTCGACTTGCCGGCCACCACGTCGCCGGGGCGTAGATGGGGGAGGAGCGCCGACACCGCCGCATCGACGAATCGGAGGTCCGCCGCGTGGCCGCCGACGATCTGCGGGGTGCCGACGGCGAGGAAGTGGATCTCGCACCCCGCGGCATCCGATGTGTCCGTGCTGAAACTCAGCCTCCCGCTCGCGAGACCCTCGGACAGCAGTTCGCCCAGCTGCGGCTCGAAGAACGGGGCCACACCGTCCGCGAGCGCGGCGATCTTCCGCTCGTCGACGTCGATGCCGACGACGTCGTGCCCGATCGAGGCCATCGCGGCGGCGTGCACGGCACCGAGGTACCCGCATCCGATCACTGACATGCGCATGGACTCAGGACAGCGGATGCTCCTCACGTACCGACGTCCGGGCGGTGAACCGCGGATGACCGGGCGGTGTCGGAACCGGAGGGTCGGCGGATCACGGGGGTTTTGCCGGTGCCGCTGATAGGCTGGAACGCGGTCGGCGCATGTCGACCGCACAATTTCATATCGACTCATGGAGCGATCGGCGGAGAGCTGGTCCCCTGTGGTGGGTTCCTCGGCGCGATGTCGGGTGGCTTTCTACTGGTGGCCAGCGCAGGTGAGATTCGCGGGATTGCCCGCGCGCCCGTATCCGGCCGCATCCGCTCCTTCATGAACACGCTCGCGCGTCACACGGATTCGCGAGTCTAAACAAAGAAGGAGAGACCTCTTGGAAGGTCCTGAAATCACCGCCACCGAGGCCGTTCTCGACAACGGCCGCTTCGGCACCCGCACCATCCGCTTCGAGACCGGCCGCCTCGCGCA
>NZ_JBEPZB010000025.1:0-26963 GCF_041641055.1 Microbacterium sp. | reverse complement strand
CGCGCAGCAGGCTCAGGGCGCAGTCGCCGCGTACCTCGACGGCGAGACCATGCTCCTCTCGGCCACCAGCGCAGGCAAGCACCCGCGCGAGGGCTTCGACTTCTTCCCGCTGACGGTCGACGTCGAGGAGCGCTCCTACGCCGCAGGCAAGATCCCCGGCTCGTTCTTCCGTCGCGAGGGTCGCCCCTCGACCGAGGCGATCCTGGTCTGCCGTCTCATCGACCGTCCGCTGCGCCCGTCGTTCGTCGACGGTCTGCGCAACGAGGTCCAGATCGTCATCACGGTCCTCTCGATCGCTCCCGGCGAGTTCTACGACGCGCTCGCGATCAACGCGGCCTCCGCGTCGACCCAGATCTCGGGTCTCCCGTTCTCGGGTCCCGTCGCCGGCGTGCGCCTCGCGTTCATCCCCGGTCACGGAGACCATGCGGACCAGTGGGTCGCGTTCCCGACGGCCGAGCAGGTCAGCGAGGCCGTGTTCGACCTCATCGTCGCCGGTCGCGTCGTCACCAAGGCCGACGGCTCTGAAGACGTCGCGATCATGATGGTCGAGGCCGAGGCGACCGAGGGCAGCTGGAACCTGATCAAGGCCGGCGCCACGAAGCCCGACGAGGCGATCGTCGCCCAGGGTCTCGAGGCCTCGAAGCCGTTCATCGCCCAGCTCGTCAAGGCTCAGGCCGAGCTCGCTGCGTCGGCGTCGAAGGAGCCGGGCGTGTACCCGGTCTTCCCGCCGTACTCCAGCGAGGTCTACGACTTCGTGGCCGAGCGCTCCTACGACGACCTGGTGAACGTGTACCAGATCGCCGACAAGCAGGAGCGTCAGGGCAAGGACGACGAGGTCAAGGACCGCGTCAAGGCGCAGCTCATCGAAGCGGTCGAGGCAGGCAACCTGCCCGCGGGCGCTCCGCTCGAGTTCTCCGCGGCGTACAAGTCGGTCACCAAGAAGATCGTCCGCGGCCGCATCCTCACGGAGAGCGTGCGCATGGACGGTCGCGGCCTGGCGGACATCCGTCCGCTGGACGCAGAGGTGCAGGTCATCCCGCGCGTGCACGGCTCGGCGATCTTCCAGCGCGGCGAGACCCAGATCATGGGTGTCACCACGCTGAACATGCTCAAGATGGAGCAGCAGATCGACTCGCTGTCGCCCACGACGAGCAAGCGCTACATGCATCACTACAACTTCCCGCCCTACTCGACCGGTGAGACCGGTCGCGTCGGGTCGCCGAAGCGTCGCGAGATCGGGCACGGCTTCCTGGCCGAGCGCGCGCTCGTGCCGGTGCTGCCGAGCCGCGAGGAGTTCCCCTACGCGATCCGTCAGGTGTCCGAGGCGCTGAGCTCGAACGGCTCGACGTCGATGGGATCCGTCTGCGCATCGACGCTGTCGCTGCTGAACGCGGGTGTGCCGCTGCGCGCAGCCGTCGCCGGCATCGCCATGGGACTCGTGTCCGACGAGGTCGACGGAGAGACGCGCTACGCCGCTCTCACCGACATCCTGGGTGCTGAGGACGCACTCGGCGACATGGACTTCAAGGTCGCCGGTACCAGCGAGTTCGTCACGGCGATCCAGCTCGACACGAAGCTCGACGGCATCCCGTCGTCGGTGCTCGCCGGCGCGCTGACCCAGGCCCGCGACGCTCGTCTGACGATCCTCAACGTCCTGAACGCCGCGATCGACGCTCCCGACGAGATGGCGCCGACCGCGCCGCGCGTCATCAGCGTGCAGATCCCGGTCGACAAGATCGGCGAGCTGATCGGCCCGAAGGGCAAGACGATCAACGCGATCCAGGACGAGACCGGTGCGCAGATCTCCATCGAGGAGGACGGCACCGTCTACATCGGCGCGACCGACGGCCCCTCGGCTGAGGCCGCCCGCGCCCAGGTCAACGCGATCGCGAACCCGACGAACCCCGAGGTCGGCGAGCAGTTCCTCGGAACCGTCGTCAAGATCGCGACGTTCGGTGCGTTCGTCTCGCTGCTCCCGGGCAAGGACGGACTGCTCCACGTCACCGAGGTGCGCAAGCTCGCCGGTGGCAAGCGCGTCGAGAACGTCGACGACGTCCTGTCGGTCGGCCAGAAGATCCTCGTGAAGATCACGAAGATCGACGACCGCGGCAAGCTGTCGCTCGAGCCCGTGCTCGACGACGCTCCCGCAGCGGACGCCGCTCCTGCTGACGAGGCCGCTGCCGAGTAATCGGGCGCGCTTCACGACGAAGCCCGGGTCGTCCTCGCGGACGGCCCGGGCTTCGTCGTGTCCGCTGTGATCAAACCGTTATGGGAAGTTCTTGCGCCGTTCCCCTGATTGGTCGGCGAGTTCGCGGTTGTCGCCTACTCTCGAAGTACGCACCGGGGGGTGCATCCATGGCAGTGACGCAGGTCGGTACGCACCGACCGACGCGGGGGTGAGGGATATGCGGTTGTTCAGCGTAGGCGCAGGAGCGTCGGCTGAGGGTGCGCAGTCCCACGCGGCGGAGCACCCCTCAGCCCCCATCCCGATCGTCGGCCCCGGTGTCGGCGAGAACATCCGGGTTCCCCTGGGGGAGACGGGCATCGACACCTTCCCGCTGATGCTCGGTGCGGCGGAGTTCGGCTGGAACGTCGATCTCGAGACGAGCCACGGCATCCTCGATCGCTACGTCGAGTTCGGCGGCAATGCGGTCCACACCGCCGACGGCTTCTCCGGCGGGCGCAGCGAGCACATCATCGGCCAGTGGCTGCGGTCGCGCGGGCAGCGTGATCGCGCCCTGCTCAGCGTGCGCATCGGAGCGCATGCCGACAACCCGGGTCTCGGCTCGGTCAACCTCGTCCGCGCGGTCGAGGGGTCGCTGACCAGGCTCGGGGTCGACCGGATCGACGTGCTCTACCTCGATGCGACGCTCGATCGCACCACCAACCTCGAAGACACGCTCGCGACCGTCGAGTGGCTCGTCGACGCCGGCAAGATCGGCGCGCTCGGCGCCTTCGGATTCGCCCCGGAGCGCCTCGTCGAGGCCCGCATCCTCGCGTCGGCGGGCTATCCCCGCGTCGAGGTCATCGACTCGCCGTACAACCTCATCCGCCGGCAGCCGTTCGAGGGCGACCTGCGACTCGTCGCAGGGGCTCAGAACCTCGCCGTCACGCCCTCGCACGCCCTCGAGCACGGATTCCTCTCCGGGCGCCATCGCAGCAAGGCGCTGACCTCGCGAGGAGTACGCGGCGAGCAGCTGCGCGGCCATCTCAACCGGCGGGGCACGAAGATCTTGCGCGCGCTCGACCAGGTCGCCACGGAGCTGGACGTGCCGGTCGCGGCAGTGTCGATCGCCTGGCTGCTCGCACAGCGCACCATCGCCGCCCCGATCGTCAACGCGTTCGCGACGGACCACGTGGATGAGCTGATGCAGGGCGCAGGGGTCACGCTCTCGCGTGCCCAGGTCGCCGAACTCACCCGCGCCGGCAACTGAGCGTCGTCACGCCCCTGTCACACACCTGGCATAGGGTGGAGTGAATCCCGGCGGACGCTGTCGATGAAGCGAGCGAGTTTGTGACGCATTACATATATCTGGTCAGACACGGTGAACATCAGGACGCCGAACACGGTCTCGCCGACGGACCCCTTTCGCCGCGCGGTCAGCGCCAGGCGGAGCTGATCGCCGACCGGCTCTCCGGTCTGCCGCTCGACGCCGTCTGGCATTCGCCGCTGCTGCGCGCGAACGAGACGGCGCGGGCGATCGCGGCGCGCCTGCCGTCCGTCGACCCCGAGCCGACTGCGCTCCTGTTCGATTGCGTGCCGACGGGGATGACGGAGGAGACCCCCGCGTCGTACGAGCCTTTCTTCGGCTCGATCACCGAGGCGGAGCTCGAGGCCGGGCGCGCGCAGATGTTCGATGCGGTCAATGAATTCCTGGTGCGCAAGCCAGGCGACGTGCACGAAGTCCTCATCACACACAACTTCGTGATCTCGTGGTTCGTGCGCGAGGTCCTCGGGGCCCCGGAATGGCGCTGGATGACGCTCAACCAGGCGCACTGCGGGCTCACGGTGATCGCTCAGAAGCAGGGCCGCCCCTGGACACTGCTGACCCACAACGACACGGGGCATCTCCCGGTGGAACTCCGCACGGGCATCCCCGACGCCATGCCGGTCTGATTCGGTGTGCTGCGGCCCGCCGCGGCGGTCGGCGCGCTCGCGAGAAATAGACTGAACGCATGACCACGCAGGTAGCACTCGTCGGCGGAACCGGGAAGCTCGGGTCGATCATCCACGCGGTGATCGACGATCTCGAGGGCTTCGAGGTGAGCCGCGTGCTCACCTCTCAGAGCGATCTGACGGAGCTCGCGGGTGCCGACCTCGTCATCGACGCGACCACCCCCCAGGTCAGCGTCGACGTCGTGCGCGCCGCCGTCGAACGGCGCATCAACGTGCTCGTCGCGACGTCCGGCTGGTCGAACGAGCGGATCGCACTCGTTCGCCCCCTGGTGGTGGATGCCGGATCCGGCGTCGTCTTCATCCCGAACTTCTCGCTCGGCTCCGTGCTGGGGTCGGCTCTGGCTGCAGCGGCCGCGCCGTTCTTCGGGTCGGCAGAGATCGTCGAGGCCCACCACGCGGCGAAGGTCGACTCTCCGAGCGGCACCGCCGTGCGCACCGCAGAGCTCATCGCCGCCGCCCGCTCCGAACAGGGCCCGGTCAGCGCGCCGCACGCCGATCAGCGTGCCCGCGGTCAGCAGGTCGGCAGCGTGCCGATCCACTCACTGCGGCGCCCTGGTGTCGTGGCCAAGCAGGAGGTCATCCTCTCCGGCCCCGGCGAGTCGCTCACCTTCACGCACGACACCGTCGAGCCGGCGCTGGCCTATGCGCCCGGCATCCGCCTCGCCGTCCCGTTCGCCGCCGAGGCCGTCGGCGTCTTCGTCGGCCTCGAGAGCATGATCGACATCGGCATCCGGTCGTGATGTCGCGCATCGGCGTCGGCCTGATGGCCGCCGCGCTGCTGGTGTATCTCGCCGTCGCCGTCTGGCTCGCGGTGATGTTCTTCGCGGTCGGCACACCGGTGTCCATCGGGATGGGCATCGCACTCATCGTGCTCGCTCCGATCGGCGCCTGGGCGCTGGTGCGGGAGATGCAGTTCGGCTTCTCCGCCGATCGCCTCGGTCGCACGCTGGACGCCGAAGGCGGGATGCCGCCGGTCGAGACCGAGCTCACGCCGAGCGGACGGATCGCGCGGGCCGATGCGGATGCGCTGATCGCCCGCTACGCCGCGGACGCGGATGCGGCGCCCGACGACTGGCGGGCGCGATACCGTCTCGGCGTCGTCCAGGACGCGTCGGGCCGTCGCAAGGACGCGCGAGCGAGCATCCGCCAGGCGATCCGTCTCGCGCGCAGCTGACCGTCGCGCGGAGATCTGACCGTCTCGCGGAGCTGACCGTGCGGTCGCGGGGCTGACCGGGGCCGCGACTGCGATCAGGCCAGTGTCGCCTCGAGGGTGATCTCGATACCTGCGAGAGCCTGCGACACGGGGCAACCGACCTTCGCTTCTGCGGCGATCGTCTGGAAGGCCTCTGGCGTGAGTCCCGGCACGACGGCGTTGACGTTGAGGTGGCTGCCGCTGATGCCGACGCCCGGCTTGAACGTGACCGAGGCGCTGGTGTCCACGCGCTCCGGCGGGGTTCCGTTCTCCGACAGCGCGTGGGAGAGCGCCATGCTGAAGCACGAGGCGTGCGCGGCCGCGATCAGCTCCTCCGGCGTGGTCGTCGTGTCGCTGCCCTCGCTGCGGGCCTTCCAGTTGATCGGGAAGGTGCCGAGCTTGGATGAGGAGAATGCCACGGTGCCCGAGCCCTCGGCCAGGGAGCCGGTCCAGGTGGTGGTCGCTTCGCTGGTGACGGGCATGATTCCTCCGGTTCTCGCGCTGCGGGATGTGCGGGGCGCGTGTCCGGCCAGCCTACCGAGCGGCGCTCGGCGGCGGAACAGCGCTCACGCCGCGGATGCCGGGCGGCCGAGCACGCCGGCGCGCTGCAGCAGCAGGTAGAGCTGGCAGCCGAGGCAGAACGAGAACGCCGCATTGAGGAACGCGGCGATGAAGGCCGCCGCCGTCGCGAGGGGGAGCGCCCACGGCACGCCGGCGAGGTGCAGGACGAGGCCGACCGTGACGACGAAGAGCCCGACACCCTGCGCGAAGCGCGGGGGCCGCGGATCCTCGAGCTCCGTCGGAGGAGCGAGGCGGGGGCGCACGAACCGGCGGAAGACGACGCCCCACGGCGCGGTGGCGGGGGAGACGACGCTCCACAGGAAGAGCAGCGCCACGAGGAGGCTGAGGAGGAAGCCCGGGTCGAGCGCGCGTTCGGGCAGCGACGCGGCGGACACCGCCCAGGTGTGCCAATCGAGTCGCGCAGAGGCGAGAGGCTGGTAGGCGAACCAGCCGAAGGAGCGCGCCGTCGAGATGCCGATCAGTCCGAGGAAGGTGGCCGCGAGGAGCAGCACGGTCGTGATCGTGGCCGCGAACCGCGGTCCGCGAGGGTCGATGCCTGCGGGAGTCGTCATGAGTTCTCCGATCGTCCGCCTCAGACGGCGGCGAGTGCGTCGATGAGGGCGTCGCGCTGCGGAACGCCGTTGAACCGTGCGCGCACCGTCCCGGTGCCGTCGACGAGGAATGTGGTGGGCGTCTGCAGGACCCGGTACCGAGCCGACAGGTCGGGCCGACGGGTGAGGTCGACCTCCACGTGACGCAGGCCGTCGTCCGCAGCGGCGTAGCCGGTGAGCATCCGCCGTACCTGCGGGCACCGCGTGCAGACCTCGGTGCTGAACTGCACGAGCGTGGCGCGGGCGCCCAGCTCCGCGGCATCCGCGTCCGCCGGGTCGAAACGCAGGTGGCCTGCGCCGCGGCGACGTCCGTCGACGAGGCGCAGGGTCACGCCTGCCGCTGCCGCCAGCACGAGCAGTGCAAGGGCTGCGGTCAGGGCGAGCGCGGGGGACATGCCTCGAGGATAGAGGCGATGGACCGGGCCGGAGGCGGATGTGTCGCATCGTGACGATCCGGCTCCGCGGGCCCGAGGGCGGGTAGTCTGGCTGACATGAGCGCAGCCGTCCCGACGCCGTATGAAGATCTGCTCCGCGACGTGCTGGAGTCCGGCACACACAAGTCGGATCGCACCGGAACCGGCACCACGAGCGTGTTCGGTCGGCAGATCCGGTTCGATCTCTCCGAGGGATTCCCGCTGATCACGACCAAGCGCGTGCACTTCAAGTCGATCGCGTACGAGCTGCTCTGGTTCCTCCGCGGCGATTCGAATGTGCGGTGGCTGCAGGAGAACGGCGTCACCATCTGGGACGAGTGGGCCGACGACTCCGGCGATCTCGGTCCGGTGTACGGCGTGCAGTGGCGGTCCTGGCCCGCTCCGGACGGCACGAGCATCGATCAGCTCGCACAGGTCATCGAGCAGATCCGCGCGACCCCGGACTCGCGTCGCCTGATCGTGTCGGCGTGGAACCCCGCGGACATCCCCGATATGGCACTGGCACCCTGCCATGCGCTCTTCCAGTTCTACGTCGCCGACGGCAAGCTGTCGTGCCAGCTGTACCAGCGCAGTGCAGATCTCTTCCTGGGTGTGCCCTTCAACATCGCGTCGTATGCGCTGCTGACGCTGATGGTCGCGCAGCAGGTCGGGCTCGAACCCGGAGACTTCGTCTGGACGGGCGGCGACTGCCACATCTACGACAACCACCTCGAGCAGGTCCGGGAGCAGCTGACACGGGACGCCTTCCCGTATCCGACGCTGCGGCTGGGGCGCACGCCCGAGTCGATCTCGGACTACCGCTACGAGGACTTCATCGTCGAGGACTACCAGCACCACGCGCCGATCAGGGCGGCGGTCGCGGTATGACCTGGGTCGGCCTGATCTGGGCGGAGGCGCACGGCGGAGTCATCGGCGCGGAGGGCGGGATGCCCTGGAACGTTCCGGAGGATCTCGCGCACTTCAAGGAGACGACTCTCGGCGCTCCGGTCATCATGGGGCGCAAGACCTGGGATTCGCTGCCGGAGCGCTTCCGGCCGCTTCCGGGTCGCGACAACATCGTCATCACACGCCAGCAGGATTGGGCGGCCGAGGGAGCTCGTCGTGCCGCGACGGTCACCGATGCGGTACGGGGACACGAACGGGTCTGGATCATCGGCGGAGCCGAGATCTTCCGCCTCGTGATCGCCGACGCCGATCGCCTCGAGGTCACGGAACTCGACCTCGAGGTCGCGGGAGACGCCTACGCGCCGTCGAAGAGCGGGTGGCGTCTGGTCGATGAGGGGGAGTGGATGACGTCTCGGTCCGGCATCCGATACCGCTTCCTGGGATACGAGCGCTGATGCCCACCGCACTCATCACCGGCGCCAGCGCGGGACTCGGTCTCGAGTTCGCGAGGCAGCTCGCGCGACGCCGGGCGGATCTCGTCCTCGTCGCCCGTTCGATGGATGCACTCGACGAAGCCGCTGCCGCACTCCGCAGCGAGTACGGGGTCGCGGTCGAGGTGCTCGCGGCCGATCTGGCGGAGGAGGCGGACGTCGAGCGCGTGGCCGCCCGGCTCCGCGACGTGGCCGATCCGGTCGATCTGCTGATCAACAACGCGGGTTTCGGTCTGCCACTGCAGTTCGCGGACAACGACATCGACGACGAGGTGCGGCATCTGCGCGTGCATGTCGAGGCGTCGATGCGCCTCATGCACGCAGCGCTCGGGTCGATGCGCGGTCGAGGCGGGCGGATCATCAACGTCGCCTCGGTCGCGGGGTTCATCTCCCGGTCGACGTATTCGGCGTGCAAGAGCTGGCTGATCGGGTTCAGCCGCTGGGCGAACGCAGAGTATGCCCGCGACCGCGTGACCGTGACGGCTGTGTGCCCCGGATTCACCCACACGTCATTCCATGAGCGGATGGGTCTCGCCCCCGGACACGAGGGCGTCCCCTCGTTCATGTGGCTCGACGCACGCGACGTCGTGCGCGAGGGGTTGCGTGACGCTGCCCGTGGCAAGGCGGTGTCGATCCCGTCGTTGCGCTACAAGGGCATCGTCGCCCTCGCGCGGCTGCTGCCCAGCTCGCTCACATCGGGAGTCGCGCGGCGCGGACGCGTCTGATCGCGCCCGGAGGCGTCCTGGTCCGAGCCACCGAGGTCGGCACGTCGTCGCCTCTAGGATCGGACCCATGGGATGGCTGTTCGGCAGGAAGCGCGAGCCCGCGGACGCGAACGAGATGCTGCGCCGGTACAACGAGGCCGAGGCGAGACGTCTCGAAGACCTGACGTCCGCGCCCGCTTCGGGCGCTGATCTTCCGGGTGTCGGTGCGCCGATCTCGGTGTCCCTCACGTCGGCACGGTTCCCGGTGGAGGATGTCTTCACGATCACGGGCCGAGGTCAGGTGGTCACGGGTATGGCGGCCTCCGGCGTGTTCCGCGTCGACGACGACATCGCGATCCTGCGCGACGGCAGTGTCCAGGCCACGACCAGGATCGCGGGGATCGAGGTCTTCCGCGCGCACACGGACCAGACGGTCCCAGGGCAGATGTCCGGACTTCTGCTGCGGGACCGGGTGGATGTGGCCAGGGGTGATGTCATCGTGCACGCCTCGTCTGGGTGAGCGGCACCTGACCAGATACGCTGGGGGCATGACGCATTCGGGCAACCCCTTCGGACAGGTTCTCGTCGCGCTCGTCACTCCGATGACGGCCGACGGCGAAGTCGATTGGCCCGCCGTCGAGAAGCACATCGACGACGTCATCACCGCGGGTGCTGACGGCGTCGTCGTGACGGGAACGACCGGCGAGACCTCCACGCTGACGGACCCCGAGAAGCTCAAGCTCGTCGAGATCGGCAAGTCCGTGTCCGCCGGACGCGCGAAGATCATCACCGGTGGCGGGTCGAATGAGACCGCCCACGCGATCGAGCTCTACAAGGCGAGCGAGAAGGCCGGCGCCGACGGCATCATGATCGTCACGCCGTACTACAACAAGCCCACTCAGGCCGGCATCCTCACGCACTTCCGCCTGGTCGCCGACGCCACGGACCTTCCCGTGATCCTGTACGACATCCCCGGCCGCACCGGCGTGCCGATCAAGTACGAGACGATCCTGCGCCTCGCGAAGCACCCGAACATCCTCGCGGTGAAAGACGCCAAGGGCGACTTCTCCGAGGTGAGCAGGGTCCTCAACCAGACCGACCTGATGTACTTCTCCGGCGATGACGCGAACGTGCTCCCGCACCTCGCGATCGGCGCCACCGGGCTCATCGGCGTGACGGCGAACATCACCGCGACGCCCTACCGCACGATCATCGACGCCGTGAACCGCGGCGACCTCTCCACGGCCACGGCCGAGCACAAGCGCCTGGAACCGCTGGTCCGTGCCGTCATGACGCATGTGCCCGGGACCGTCGCCGCGAAGTACATCCTGCACGGACTCGGCCGCATCTCGAGCCCGCGCGTGCGTCTGCCCCTGGTCGGCCCGGAAGAGTGGGAGGCCGCCCTCATCGAGGACGAGCTCGACCTCGTCGCGGACGTCCCCGGTGCGGACTTCTCCAACTTCCGCCCCGACCGCAACGCGGCCGCGGGCGGCGCCCTGCCGAAGGTGCACGGCACGACCCGCTGAGCATCGACGCGCCGAGGCGCGTCACCACGAACGAACGGACGCGCGCAGCGTCCGACTGAGGAGACAGCATGTCCATCCCGCTCGCAGAACCCACATCGCTCGACGAAGGGACGCTGCGGGTCACCCCCCTCGGCGGACTCGGCGAGATCGGTCGCAACATGACGATCTTCGAGTTCGACGGCAAGATCCTCATCGTCGACTGCGGTGTGCTGTTCCCCGAGGAGCACCAGCCGGGTGTCGACCTGATCCTCCCGGACTTCGAGCCGATCAAGAGCCGGCTCGATGACATCGTCGGCGTCGTGCTGACCCATGGTCACGAGGACCACATCGGCGCCGTGCCGTACCTGCTCCGCCTGAAGAGCGACATCCCCGTGATCGGCTCCGGCCTCACCCTCGCCCTGGTCGAGGCCAAGCTCAAGGAGCACCGCATCAAGGCCTTCACGCTCACCGTGAAGGAGGGCCAGCGCGAGCAGGTCGGACCGTTCGACCTCGAGTTCGTCGCGGTCAACCACTCGATCCCGGATGCCCTCGCCGTGGCGATCCGCACGCCGGCCGGCCTTGTGCTGGCGACCGGCGACTTCAAGATGGACCAGCTCCCGCTCGACGGACGCATCACGGACCTGCGTGCCTTCGCACGTCTGGGCGAGGAGGGCGTGGACCTGTTCCTCGTGGACTCCACCAACGCCGATGTGCCCGGTTTCACCCCGACCGAGCGGTCGATCGGCCCCGTGCTCGACCAGGTGATCGGCAAAGCCCCTCGTCGTGTGATCGTCGCGAGCTTCTCCAGCCACGTGCACCGCGTGCAGCAGGTCTTGGATGCCGCGCACGCCCACGGGCGTCGGGTCGCGCTCCTCGGCCGCAGCATGCTGCGCAACATGACCATCGCGGAGGACCTCGGATACCTCAAGGTGCCGAGCGGACTGCTGATCGACTACAAGAAGGCACGTGACCTTCCCGACGACAAGATCGTCTACATGTCCACCGGGTCCCAGGGTGAGCCGATGGCGGTCCTCAGCCGCATGGCGAACCTCGACCACGCGATCGAGCCCGGTCCCGGTGACACCGTGATCCTCGCGTCGAGCCTCATCCCCGGCAACGAGAACGCGGTCTACCGCGTCATCGACGGTCTGACCAAGCTGGGCGCGAACGTCGTTCACAAGGCCAACGCGAAGGTCCATGTCTCCGGGCACGCCGCCGCGGGCGAACTGATCTACTGCTACAACATCCTCCGGCCCAAGAACGTGCTGCCGGTGCACGGCGAGTACCGCCACCTGATCGCGAACGCCAAGCTCGCGCAGGACACCGGGATCGCCGCCGATCGGACGATCATCGCCTCCAACGGCACCGTCATCGACCTGAAGGACGGCGAGGCGCGGGTCGCCGGTCAGCTCGACCTGGGCTTCGTCTACGTCGACGGCTCCACGGTCGGCGCGATCACGGATGCGGACCTCAAGGACCGTCGAATCCTCGCCGAGGAGGGCTTCGTGTCCGTCATCGTCGTCGTGGACGCCGCGACCGGCCGGATCATCTCCGGTCCGGAGATCCACGCCCGAGGGATCGCCGAGGACGACTCGGTCTTCGACGACGTGGCGCCCAAGATCGTCGCCGCGCTGAAGGAGGCGTCCGGCAACGGCGTCCGCGACACGCACTCGCTGTCGCAGGTCGTCCGCCGCACGATCGGGCGCTGGGTGAACCAGAAGCTGCGTCGTCGCCCGATGATCGTGCCGCTCGTCATCGAGGCGTAGTCACCGCGGGTGGCGGCACGGATTCACAGTCCGCCGTCATCCGGGTGTAACCGGCTGGCCGTAGTCTCTCTCCATGCCGGACGCCTTCTCGATCCGACCCGCCGTGCAGGCGGACGGGAGCTTCCTCGCCGACATGGTCGTCGAGGCCGCGAACTGGCGCTCGGGCGCGGCTCGGGCGCGGCACGAGATCCTGACCGCGCCCGAGCATCGCAGGTACATCAGCGGCTGGATGCGTCCTGCGGACGCCGGCGTGGTGGCCGTCGATCAGGAGGGACAGGCCATCGGTGCCGCGTGGTACCGCATGCTCTCGCAGGACGACCCCGGCTTCGGCTTCGTCGGCACGGCGGTGCCGGAACTCATCATCGGCGTCCAGCCGATCTGGCGGGCGCACGGCGTCGGGCGAGCGCTGCTGCGCGAGCTGGTGGCGCTCGCGCGCGCCCACGGCCACTCCCGACTGAGCCTGAGCGTCGAGAAGGACAACTTCGCCCGCGCGCTGTACCGGTCGGAGGGCTTCGTCGGATCCGAGCAGGGCGTCGTACGGGAGACCATGGTGCACCGCCTGGCGTGAGCCTCGCCCTTCGTGCGGAAGACGCCGGAAAGCCGCGTCATTACGGGCAATGTCGCCCTCCCGTCGTAACGTGAGAGCATGGCCAGGAGTTCCACGAAGTCAGCGCGCGCGTCCGAGAGCGCCACGCCTCGCCCCAAGAGGCAGGCAGCTCCGAAGGCTCAGGCTGCGCCGAAGAAGTACATCGACGAGCTCGACAAGCCGCCGGTCGCGGTTCGCGCATGGGGCGGCCTCGCGCACGGGGTCGGCGGGCTCTTCCGCGCGTTCGGTCCCGAGACGCTCGAGAAGGACGACCGGCGAGACGGGTTCCCGTTCCTCCTGGTCCTCCTCGCGGTCGCGGGCGCGGTCAACGAGTGGTTCTTCATCGGCAACGAGGTGGCGACCAACATCAGCGCCTATTCCGTCGGCGCGCTCGTCGGACGCGTCGCCTTCGTGATGCCGGTACTGCTGCTCCTGCTCGCCGGATGGCTGTTCCGTCACCCCTCGTCGGTCCACGACAACGGGCGCATCGGGATCGGCTTCGGCCTCTTCGTGCTCACACTCGCCGGCTTCTGCCACATCGCGGCCGGTCACGTCGATTCGGCCGGGGTGCTCGTCCGCGCGCAACCGCGGCAGGGGATGCTCGCGTTGAGCGACGCCGGGGGTCTGTTCGGCTGGATGGTCGGCGAGCCGCTCTCCTACCTGACGCCGGTGGGCGCCTACATCGTGCTGGCGCTCCTCGCGGGTCTCAGCATCCTCATCCTCACCAAGACCCCGCCGAACCGCATCGGTCAGCGCCTCGGCGACCTGTACGCCTGGATGTTCGACGCCGAGCGTGTCGAGAAGCCGGCGAAGGACGCCGCCGCGATCGACGAGGCCGACAAGTCCGACGACCCGGACGTGCTGCCCTGGTGGCGCCGCAACAAGACCGGACGAGAGGAAGACCCGGACGAGGGGACTCTCGGCTCGGACGACATCACCGCCCTGCTCACGACCTCCGAGCCGACCCCCGCCTACGACCAGGCCGTCGTCGTGGAAGATCCGTACGACGCCGCGACCGAGGTGCTCTCGGACGTGCGCGCCGTGACGGAGTCGCTGGCCGGACAGCAGTCCACGGCGCTGCTCGACGACGAGTCCGACACCGGCGAGATGCCGGAGCTGCCGGGCCTCGACGGCTTCGGGACGGCCGGTCCGGGGGACAAGGGTCCGCAGGCTCCTGTCACGCCGTACGTGCTGCCCTCGCCCGGGCTGCTCGTCGAGGGACCGCCGCCGGTCGCGCGGTCCGAGGCCACCGACAAGGTGATCGAGCAGATCACCAGCGTCCTCACGCAGTTCAAGGTGGATGCCAAGGTCACTGGCTTCTCGCGGGGTCCGACGGTGACCCAGTACGAGGTCGAGGTCGGGCACGGGGTCAAGGTCGAGAAAATCCTGCAGCTCAGCAACAACTTCGCGTATGCCGTCGCATCCAATGACGTCCGCATCCTCTCGCCGATCCCCGGCAAGAGCGCGATCGGCATCGAGATCCCCAACGCCGACAAGGAGATGGTCGCGCTCGGCGACGTGCTGCGCTCTCCGGCGGCCCACAAGAGCACGCATCCCATGACGATCGGCGTCGGCAAGGACGTCGGCGGCAACATCGTCATCGCGAACCTCGCGAAGATGCCGCACCTGCTCGTGGCCGGCTCCACCGGCTCGGGTAAGTCGAGCTTCGTGAACTCGATGATCACGAGCCTGCTGATGCGCGCGCGTCCCTCCGACGTGCGGATGGTGCTGATCGACCCGAAGCGCGTCGAACTGACCAGCTATGCCGGGGTGCCGCACCTGATCACCCCCATCATCACCAACCCGAAGAAGGCCGCCGAGGCGCTGCAGTGGGTCGTGAAGGAGATGGACATGCGGTACGACGATCTCGCGTCGTTCGGCTTCCGTCACATCGACGACTTCAACAGAGCGGTCAGGGCCAATGAGATCGATCTGCCCGTGGGCAGCGAGCGTGTCCTGAAGCCCTATCCGTACCTTCTCGTGGTGGTCGACGAGCTCGCCGACCTGATGATGGTCGCACCGCGTGACGTCGAGGATTCGATCGTCCGCATCACCCAGCTGGCCCGAGCGTCGGGTATCCACCTCGTGCTCGCCACCCAGCGTCCGAGCGTCGATGTGGTGACGGGTCTGATCAAGGCGAACGTCCCGTCCCGCCTGGCCTTCGCGGTGACCAGCGTCACGGACAGCCGGGTCATCCTCGACAGTCCGGGCGCCGACAAGCTGATCGGTCAGGGTGACGCGCTCTTCTCGCCGATGGGCTCGTCGAAGCCGTTCCGCCTCCAGGGCGCCTGGGTCGATGAGAAGGAGATCGACGCGGTCGTCAAGCACGTCACGCGTCAGGCTCGCCCCGACTATCGCGCAGACGTGCAGGAGGCACTGGAGCCGACGAAGAAGAAGGAGGTCGACGAGGACATCGGCGACGATCTCGAGCTCCTGCTGGCGGCGGCCGAGCTGATCGTCTCGTCGCAGTTCGGCTCGACCTCGATGCTGCAGCGCAAGCTGCGCGTCGGCTTCGCGAAGGCAGGCCGCCTCATGGACCTGCTGGAGTCGCGCGAGATCGTCGGTCCGTCCGAGGGATCCAAGGCGCGAGACGTGCTCGCCACCGCCGAGCAGTTGCCGCAGGTGATGGCGAAGCTGCGCGGCGAGGACGTCCCGGGAACGCCCGCCGCGGCACCCGCCGCGTCTTCGGCGATGGCCTCCGGGACGCCGCACGACCCGATCGAGTCGCAGTTCCAGGGTCTTCCCGTCGTCGAATCGGAGGGCGATGAAGACGCCTGGGGACTCACGGGGCGCGACTGATGGCCATTCCTCGGCAGCTTCCGAATGCGATCACGATCGCCCGCATCCCGCTCGCGGTCGTCTTCTTCGTCCTGCTCCTGGTCGGCGGCACCTACGGCCTGGCAGACATCGCGGTGCGCTGGATCGCCGCGATCCTGTTCATCGTCGCGATCTCCACCGACTGGGTCGACGGGTACCTCGCCCGGCGCTACGACATCGTCAGCGACTTCGGCAAGCTCTGGGATCCGATCGCCGACAAGCTGCTCACGGGTGCGGGCTTCATCGGTCTCGCGGTGCTCGGCGAGCTGCAGTGGTGGATCGTCGTCGTGATCCTGATCCGGGAGTGGGGCATCACGGTGCACCGCCTGATGGTGGCGAAAGAGCACGTGGTCGCTGCCGCCTGGATGGGCAAGATCAAGACTGCGGTCCAGGGCGTCGCCCTGTCGTGGGCGCTGCTTCCGCTGCACGTGCTCATCGGGGTGGAGGCATGGGTCCTCGTGACCGTCGTCCTGATGATCGTGGTGCTCATCCTCACCGTCGCGAGCGGGATCGACTACATCGTCGCCCAGGTCAGAGGCGCAAGGCACGCGCGGTGAGCGCGGCCGCCGAGGCTCTGTCCGCGCTCGCTGCACGGGAGTGGACCCTGGGTGTCGCGGAGTCGCTGACGGGCGGCGCCGTCGCCGCGGAGCTGGTCTCCGTCGCCGGTGCGTCGTCTGTGCTGCTCGGCGCGGTCGTCGCCTACGCGACGCCGGTCAAGCAGACGCTGCTCGGAGTCGACGGGCACCTGCTGGCGACCCAGGGCCCTGTCCGCGCCGAGGTGGCACGCCAGATGGCCGTCGGAGTCCGCCGGGCGGTGCGGGTCGACGGACGGGATGCCGACGTCGGCGTCTCGACCACCGGGATCGCGGGGCCGGACTCGCCGGACGGCCAGCCTGTCGGCACGGTGCACATCGCAGCCGTGACGCCGATCGCGTCCCGGACCGAGGCCTTCGTCTTCGCAGGCGATCGAGCCGCCGTCCGCTCGCAGGCGGTGGCTGCGGCGCTCGCGCTGCTGAGCAGACTCGCTCGGGAATAGACGACGCGCATGATCCGTTATCTCCGATGTGCTCACACCGATTGCACAGCGTGCGAAGGTAGATTTTGTGAAGGTCGGTAAGACTAGACTGGCGGTCTCATCGAGGGAGACCTCGAGAAGGCGATCTGGGAGGAGGTTCCGATGATTCTTGTACGACAGGAAATCGGCGATGTGCTGAGGGACTTCCGCCTGCAGAAGGGGCGTACGCTCCGGCAGGTTGCAAGCAAGGCGTCTGTCGCTCTCGGCTACCTCAGTGAGGTGGAACGGGGCCAGAAGGAGGCATCGAGCGAGATTCTCGCATCGGTCGCCGACGCACTCGACGTCCCGATCTCGACCATCATGCGCGAGGTCGGAGACCGCATCTCGGTCCTCGAAGGCATCCAGGTGTTCCCTGATGTCGTTCCCGACGATCTCGTCGCCTCGATCGAACCCGAGCTTTCGCTCCACTGAGCGTCTGCTCGGCCTGATCGATCATGCGTCGCAGTGAGTTCCTCCGTGCCGTCGACGATGAGTTCGGCGGACGTGCTTCTTCGCTCGTCAGCGACCTCGTCCTGACGCAGCTCGGGGGCCGCACAGCAGATGAGGCGCTGGATGTCGGCGTGCCTCCTCGTGACATCTGGCTCGCGCTCTGCGTCGAGACCGACGTGCCGATCGAGCGCCGCCATGGTGCAGGTCGTCTGGAGCCGCGCCGCCGCTGACGTGCCTCTGCGTCCATCGTCTTCGGATCCCCGACACGCTGTGCTCGGCGTGTCGTCGAAGATCTGTTCGAAACCGGCGTAGTGTTCTGCACAAGTGGTTCGGAGAGTTCGTTCTCCCCGTTTCGTGGTGCTGGTGACGCAATGTCGGAGGTGCCTCGTACGGTGAAAGCAAGCCGAAGAGCCATACGCCTTGTCGGAGAGTTCCGCCCAGCCGGGAGGACCGCGACAGCCTACAGGCGGCACCACGCGAGCATAAGGAGCACGTCATGCCATCACCCGCTGACCGCGAGAAGTCCCTCGAGACCGCACTCGCCCAGATCGATCGCCAGTTCGGAAAGGGCTCGGTCATGCGACTGGGCAGCGATGAGCGCGCTCCTGTGGCCGTCATCCCGACAGGCTCCATCGCCCTCGACGTCGCGCTCGGCGTCGGCGGTCTCCCGCGTGGACGAATCGTCGAGATCTACGGACCTGAGTCCTCGGGTAAGACGACGCTGACACTGCACGCGATCGCGAACGCTCAGCGCGCCGGCGGTATCGCCGCCTTCATCGACGCGGAGCACGCGCTCGACCCCGACTACGCGGCCAAGCTGGGCGTCGACATCGACGCGCTTCTCGTCTCGCAGCCGGACACCGGTGAGCAGGCTCTCGAGATCGCCGACATGCTCGTCCGGTCCGGCGCCATCGACCTGATCGTCATCGACTCCGTCGCTGCCCTCGTGCCGCGTGCCGAGATCGAGGGCGAGATGGGAGACTCCCACGTCGGTCTGCAGGCTCGACTGATGTCGCAGGCTCTGCGAAAGCTGACGGGTGGACTCAACCAGACGAACACCACCATGATCTTCATCAACCAGCTGCGCGAGAAGATCGGTGTCTTCTTCGGCTCGCCGGAGACGACCGCGGGTGGAAAGGCGCTGAAGTTCTACGCGTCCGTCCGGATGGACATCCGCCGCATCGAGACCCTCAAGGACGGCACCGACGCAGTCGGTAACCGCACCAGGGTCAAGGTCGTCAAGAACAAGATGGCGCCGCCGTTCAAGCAGGCGGAGTTCGACATCCTCTACGGCGTCGGCATCTCCCGTGAGGGAAGCCTGATCGACTTCGGCGTCGAGCACGGCATCGTGAAGAAGTCCGGCTCCTGGTACACCTATGACGGCGATCAGCTCGGCCAGGGTAAGGAGAACGCTCGTACGTTCCTTCTGAAGAACCCTGACATCGCGCTGGCGATCGAGTCGCAGATCAAGCAGAAGCTCGGCATCGGCGGAGCCGTCGACGCACCGGCCGACGAGCTCGCCGAGCGTCGCCCCGCGTGACCATGATCGCTCCGGGTTCATTCGCGGCAGGAGCATTCAGTGAGTGATGGCGGGGGCGAGTCCGAACAGATCGCCCCCGTCATCCCGCTGTTCGGCCGCAAGACGGCAGGTCCGTCTCCTCTGGCGGGTGAGGGTGAGGCCGACCGTGAGCCCGCCTCGCCGGGGACGACGGCGGCAGGCGGCGAGGCCGCCTGGCGTTCGACGTGGACCGAGGGCGGCGAGGTCGCAGGGAGGTCGCGTCCGATCGCCTCCCTGGAGACACAGGGTCCGAGCGATCGTCATCCTGCGCGCGGTGGGGCGCGATCAGCGCCGCGCCTTCGTGCTCTGCAGCCGCAGAGTGCCGACGACTCGCCGGCCGGCGATGAGCCTCGTATCGACCCGCAGCGGTTGCGTGAAGGAGCGGAAGAGCTCCTCGTGCGCAAGCTGAGGACGAGGTCTCTGTCTCTGTCCGAGGCTCGTCTGGTGCTCAGGGGGTACGAGCGTGAGTCGGCCAGGCTCGATCCTGCGGTCGTCGACGATGTGATCGACGACTTCTGCCGGCGCGGTTACCTTGACGACGCGATCCTGGCGGGACAGCTGGTGACCTCAGGGATCGAGCGCAAAGGCCAGGGAAGGGTCGCCCTTTCGAGGGCGCTCGCACAGCGCGGGATTCCGCGCGACGTGATCGACGCGGCTCTCGATGAGCTCCCGGACGATGACGCCGATCGCGCGCTGGAATACGCACGGACCAAAGCTCGCAGCATGGCGCGACTCGACGGTGACACCGCGTTGCGCCGCCTCGTCGGACAACTGGCCAGGCGGGGATACAACGGCTCCGTCGCGATGACGGCAGCGAAGGCGGCTCTGTCCGAGGTGACGTCCGGTCGACCGAGGTCGGGCGTCCGTTTCGTCGAGTCGGATTGACCGGCATCGCCGGGCGCCGACGATCCCGGGGCCTGTCGTGCTTCGATCACGGTGCATCGGCGCGCTCGTAGAATAGGGAGATCATGACTATCCCTCGCAGTGAGCCGACGATCATCAGCTCGTCGTCGGCAGCATTCGACCTCGACGGACGGCAGCGTTCGTACGAGGTGCGCACCTTCGGGTGCCAGATGAACGTCCACGATTCGGAGCGCCTGTCAGGGTCGCTCGAGAGCGCGGGGTATGTGCGCGCAGCCGTCGGCGACGAAGCCGACGTCGTGATCATCAACACGTGCGCCGTGCGTGACAACGCGGCGGGCAAGCTGTACGGAACGCTGGGGCAGCTCGCCGCGGTGAAGCGGCGCAAGGACGGCATGCAGATCGCCGTCGGGGGCTGCCTGGCGCAGATGGACAAGCAGGCCGTGCTCGACAAGGCACCCTGGGTCGACGTCGTCTTCGGCACCCACAACATGGGCTCGCTCCCGGGCCTCCTCGAGCGGGCGCGTCACAACGGCGACGCCGAGCTCGAGATCCTCGAGTCGCTCGAGGTGTTCCCGTCCACGCTTCCGACCAAGCGGGATTCCGCGCACAGCGGCTGGGTGTCGATCTCCGTCGGCTGCAACAACACGTGCACCTTCTGCATCGTCCCGAGCCTGCGCGGCAAGGAGAAGGACCGTCGCCCCGGCGACATCCTGAACGAGATCCGGCTGCTCGTCGACGACGGGGCGATCGAGGTCACGCTCCTCGGACAGAACGTGAACTCCTATGGCGTCGAGTTCGGCGACCGGCAGGCCTTCGGCAAACTGCTCCGCGCCGCGGGTGAGATCGACGGACTCGAGCGCATCCGCTTCACGAGCCCCCATCCTGCCGCCTTCACCGACGACGTCATCGACGCGATGGCCGAGACGCGGGCCGTCATGCCGCAGCTGCACATGCCCCTTCAGTCGGGCAGCGACCGGATCCTGAAGGCGATGCGTCGCTCGTACCGCAGCGAACGCTTCCTCGGGATCCTCGATCGGGTGCGCGAGCGGATCCCGCACGCCGCGATCACCACGGACATCATCGTGGGCTTCCCCGGCGAGACCGACGAGGACTTCGAAGACACCATGAGGGTCGTCGAGCAGGCGCGCTTCTCGAGCGCGTTCACCTTCCAGTACTCGATCCGCGAGGGCACACCGGCGGCCACGATGGAGCACCAGGTCCCCAAGGCGGTCGTGCAGGAACGCTACAACCGCCTCCTCGCCCTGCAGGAGCGGATCTCGCTCGAGGAGAACCAGAAGCAGGTCGGCCGCGAGGTCGAGGTGCTCGTCTCGACGGGGGAGGGCAAGAAGGATGCGGAGACGCACCGCCTCACAGGTCGCGGCGAGGACAACCGTCTCGTGCACTTCGAGGTCACCCCGGGGTCCGCGGTGCCGCGCCCTGGCGATGTCGTCACGGTGACCGTCACGCACGCGGCTCCCTTCCACCTGCTCGCCGACGACCCCACAGGCGCGCCGTTGCGCATCCGGCGCACCCGAGGCGGAGACGCATGGGACCGCGCGCAGGCGGACTCGTGCGCTGTGCCCGCCCCGACTGCGGACGGCGGGCCGCGAGCCGTCTCCCTGGGACTGCCGACGCTGCGCATCGGCGTGTGACCACCCCGACCGCGAGTGCGTCCGAGGCGCGTCGCCTCTGGGTGATCGTCGGCGCCACAGGAACAGGCAAGAGCGACCTGGCGCTCGATCTCGCCGAAGCTCTCCGGCGGGAGGGCAACGACGCGGAGATCGTCAACGCGGATGCGATGCAGCTCTACCGCGGGATGGACATCGGCACGGCCAAGCTGCCGGTCGACGAGCGCCGCGGCATCCCACACCACCTGTTCGACGTGAGGGAGGTTCGGGACGACGCCGCCGTGGCCTGGTATCAGCCGCGCGCGCGTCAGGCCGTCTCCGACATCTGGAGCCGTGGAGGCGACGCGATCCTGGTCGGTGGCTCGGGTCTGTACGTCTCCAGCGTGATCTACGACTTCCGGTTCCCGCCGCGCGATCCGACGGTCCGCAGGCGACTCGAGAGCGAACTCGAGACCCACGGAGCGGCCGCGCTGCTCGAGCGTCTGCGCGCGCTCGACCCCGAGACGGCGCGCCGCGTCGACCCCCGCAACGACAGGCGCATCGTCCGCGCGCTGGAGGTCATCGAACAGGGCGGTACGACCCACGGCGCGGCACTCCCGGAGAAGCCGACGCTGTGGCACACGGACACCAGGGTGTTCGGACTGCACGTCGACCGCTCCGCCCTTGTCGAACGGCTCGACGCGCGCGTCGACAGGATGTGGGAGTCCGGCCTGGCGGAGGAGGTGCGGATGCTGCGCGAGCAGGGACTCGAGGACGGCACGACTGCTCCGCGCGCCATCGGGTACGCGCAGGCGCTCGGACAGCTCGACGGTCGTCTGAGCGAGTCCGAGGCGATCGCCGAGACTCAGGCGCTCACCCGTCGCTATGCCCGTCGTCAGGTCTCGTGGTTCAAGCGCTACCCCGAGATCAGGTGGCTCGAACCGCCCGTGGACGCCGAAGCGCTCCTGCACGGGTGACGGTCTCACCCGCGGCGGCCTCGCGGATGTCCGTGGTCGGTGTCACCATGAACCCATGGCGACGCACTTCTACACGGCAAGCAGCCTCGACGGCTTCATCGCGACCGAGGAGCATTCGCTGGACTGGCTCCTGAAACAGGACATCGACCAGGACGGTCCGATGGCCTATCCGGCGTTCGAACAGACGATCGGCGCCCTCGCGATGGGCGCGTCCACGTTCGAATGGGTCATGCGCCACGAAGACGGACGCTGGGGATACACGCAGCCGACGTGGGTGTTCACTCACCGTGACCTCACGGTGCCCGAGGGCGGGGACATCCGGCTGACGAGCGGTGACGTCGCGGAGGTGCACGCCGAGATGGTCGAGGCCGCGGGGGACAAGGATCTGTGGGTCGTCGGGGGAGGAGACCTTGCCGGGCAGTTCGCGGACGCCGGACTCCTCGACGAGGTATGGGTGCAGTATGCGCCCGTGACGCTGGGGTCCGGAGCGCCGCTGCTGCCGAGGCAGCTCGACCTCGAGCTTCTCGACGTCGCGCGCAACCGCAACTTCCTCTGCGGGCGCTACCGCGTGCTGCGAGCCTGATCGCTCGACGCATCGCGCCTGATCGCTCGACACGTCGAGCCTGATCGCTCGACACGTCGAGGGGTGCCGGGCTCCTAGACTGGACGAATGGTCGCATTCACCAAGGGGCACGGCACCGGCAACGACTTCGTCATCATCGCCGATCCGGACGGCGCTCTCGAACTGACCTCGGAGCAGGTCGCCGTGCTGTGCGATCGGCACTTCGGGATCGGCGCAGACGGCATCCTGAGGGTCGTCCGCTCGGCGGCCATTCCCGATGGCGCCGGAGCGCTGGCCGAGGAGCCCGCCGCGGAATGGTTCATGGACTACCGCAATGCGGACGGCTCGATCGCGGAGATGTGCGGCAACGGCATCCGCGTCTTCGCGCACTATCTGGTCCGCTCGGGACTCGCGACGATCGAGCCGGGTTCCACGCTCCCGATCGGGACGAGGGCCGGAGTGCGCGACGTGACGCGCAGTGAGACCGGGTATCAGGTCGACCTGGGCCTCTGGAAGCTGTCCGGCGACGACCCACTCGTCACGGCCGACGGACTGCCTGTGGCTCGGCCGGGTCTCGGCATCGACGTCGGGAACCCGCACGTCGTGGTCGCGCTCGCCTCCGACGCAGAGCTCTCCTCCCTCGAGCTGCACCGATCTCCGCTGCTCGATCCCGAGCTGCCGGCGGGGGCGAACGTCGAGTTCGTCGTCCCGGGCGAGCCGCTCGTGCGGGACGGCATCGGTCACGTCACCATGCGTGTCTCGGAGCGTGGTGTGGGCGAGACCCTGAGCTGCGGCACGGGGGTCGCGGCCACGGCTCTGGCCGTGCGGTACTGGGCGGGCGACAAGGCGCCGAACCACTGGCGCGTGGAGGTTCCCGGCGGCACGCTGGGGGTCCGGATGTTCCCGGCGGAAGACGGAGAGCACGTCGCGCTGTCAGGGCCGGCGCAGCTCGTCTTCAGCGGCGAGATCGACCTGATCTGAGTCGGAGCGTCCGCGCAGGCGGAACTGACCGACTCAGACGACGGAGATCGGCTCGGTCGGGGGAGTGCCGTGCTTGCGCACCTTCAGCACGCGGTAGCCCTTGGCCGTCGCGGTGCGGTAGACACTGAATCCCGGCTGGAACGTCGCCCCGATCCAGCGCTGCAGCGAATCGGCACCGAGGTTGCGCTGCACGACCAGCCAGGCATCGCTGCGCTCATCGAGGCGCGGGATCCACTTCTCCAGCAGTCCGTGCAGCTCGTTCTTGCCGACCCTGATCGGCGGGTTCGAGCGGATCGAGCGGAACGTGACGTCGGCGGGAACATCCTGCGGCAGTGACGCGTTGACATTGGTGAGACCATGAGCCGCCGCGTTCCGGCGCACGAGATCGAGGGCTCGCTCGTTCACATCGACTGCCCACACGGTCGCGTGCGGAGCGGCAAGCGCCATCGACAGCGTGATCGGTCCCCACCCGCTTCCGAGGTCGAGAAGGTGACCTCCGGGCGGAACGGGAGGCATGTTTGCGAGAAGGACGGCAGTACCGGCATCCAGCCGATCCGGGCTGAAGACGCCACCAGCGGTTGTGACGTCCAGCTCACGGCCTGCGAGCGTCACACGGATCGTACGCAGGTTCTCGGGGCTTGCCGGGGCCGCGGTGAAGTAATGGTCGGACCCCATACCGTGAGCGTAGCGGACAGCGCGGGCTAAGGTTAAGGCTCGCAACAAAACCCAGAGATAAGGGACGGATGACGGAGACCAGCACACCCTCCACCGGTGACGAAGCAGTCGATCGCGTGCTCGCGAATGCCGAGAAGCGGACGGAGGCTCGTGTCTTCGGCGCCGCACAGGCGCTGCAGGACCAGTCGACCGCCTCCCACGCGTTCTCGGACGGCGACCAGTGGGACCTCGAGGATCGCCACGCGCTGCGGCGTGTCGGTGGACTCTCCACGGAACTCGAAGACGTCACGGAGGTCGAGTACCGCCAGTTGCGCCTCGAGAACGTGGTGCTCGTCGGCGTGTATCCGCAGGGCGCTCAGGAGGATGCCGAGAACTCCCTCCGTGAGCTCGCCGCCCTGGCGGAGACGGCCGGAGCGGTGGTGCTCGACGGCGTGCTCCAGCGACGGCCGCATCCGGATGCTGCGACTTACATCGGACGCGGCAAGGCCCAGGAGCTCAAGGAGATCGTGGCGGCCACGGGCGCTGACACCGTCATCGCCGACACCGAGCTCGCCCCCAGCCAGCGTCGTGCCCTCGAGGACGTGGTCAAGGTCAAGGTGATCGACCGGACCACCGTCATCCTCGACATCTTCAGCCAGCATGCGAAGAGCCGCGAGGGCAAGGCGCAGGTCGAGCTCGCGCAGCTCGAGTACCTGCTGCCGCGTCTGCGCGGGTGGGGTGACTCGATGAGCCGCCAGGCGGGTGGCCAGGTCGGCGCGGGCGGTGCCGGTATGGGGTCGCGTGGTCCGGGTGAGACGAAGATCGAGCTCGACAGGCGCCGCATCCGCACCAAGATGGCGCTGCTGCGTCGGCAGATCCGGGACTTCGGCCCTGCTCGCGAAGCGAAGCGGGCTGAGCGCAAGCGCAACACGATCCCGTCCGTGGCCATCGCCGGCTACACGAACGCCGGGAAGTCGAGTCTCCTGAACGCGCTCACGAGCGCCGGGGTCCTCGTCGAGAACGCCCTGTTCGCGACGCTGGATGCCACGGTGCGACGCTCGGAGACCTCGGACGGCCGCGTGTACACACTGACCGACACGGTCGGCTTCGTCCGCAACCTGCCTCATCAGCTCGTGGAGGCGTTCCGTTCGACGCTCGAAGAGGTCGGCGATGCCGACGTCGTGCTGCACGTCGTGGACGGGTCGCATCCGGATCCGGCCGGTCAGCTCCAGACGGTCCGCGACGTGATGGGCGATGTCGGCGTGCGTGACATGCCCGAGCTCGTGGTCTTCAACAAGGCTGATCTCATCGACGACGGCGACCGCCTGGTGCTGCAGGGGCTCGAGCCCAAGGCGCACTTCGTGTCGTCGCGGTCGGGGGAGGGCATCGAGGAGCTGCGTGCGGCGATCGAGGAGGCTCTCCCGAAGCCGGCGATCGAAGTGCATGCGGTGGTCCCGTACGACCGCGGAGACCTGGTGGCGGCGATCCACGAGACCGGGATGCTGTTGTCGGTGGACCACAGCGAGGAGGGCACCGTCGTGCATGCCAGGGTGTCGGAGCGTCTCGCTGCCGACCTCGCCCCGTTCGCCGCCGGAGTCTGAGACCGAGCCCGAGTCCGACCGGTCGTCAGCGCGCGAGGAATCGCGCCTCCACCGTCGCGGAGATGACGATCTCGTCGGGCTCGTACTCCATAGAACCGCCTCCGGCGTCCGCGGACATGAGTGCGGCGCCTCGCGCCTTCGCCATGCCGGCCATGGGCTGAGCGGGCGTGGGCGCGATGAGCCCGACATCGGCGATCTCGAGCGGGACGACGTCGCCGAGGCCCAGCGCCGTCGCGTACGCCTGCGCCCGTGCGACGGCGACCCTGACCGCCTCGGCGGCCACCTCGCGCTCCACACGCGCCGTGGTCTGCGGAGTCAGGTGCCAGTCGACCCAGCCGAGCTCGACGCCGTCCCACGGCGAGACGTCCGACACCCAGATCGAGAGCTCGGATGCCTCGGCGAAGGTCGCGGTCAGATCGATGCTCGCGTAGTACACGGGTGCCAGCCGCTTTCCCTCGTTGTTCCAGGGGCGTTCGGCGCGCACCGACAGTCGCTTGCTGCTCCAGTCCACGACCGAGCCGCCCTCCTGGCGCTCGGTGATGCTCTCGCGCACGGGCTCGGCGAGTCGCATGACGCGATCGACGACGGCCGCACGCTCGGGGCCTTCGGCTCGCACGCTGACGCGGATGGTGGCGCGTTCGGGGGCGAGACGCGCTTCGTGCTCGCCGCGGACGGTGACGGTGACATCGCTCATGGGGCGACTCTACGCGAGCACCGCGAGAGGCGGGGAATGGCGTCGGGCCTCGGGACGTTGTAGTCTATGAGGCTCGGGGACTCCGGTTCCCGAGTTGGAAACTCCACAGTGTGACAGCGGCTCCTTCGAGAGAAGGACCACGGGGCTGATCGGTTTCGACAGCGCCTGTGAATCCACGAGAAGCGGGCCGAGGATGCAGAGTTATCTCGTAAACGCTCTCTGCAAAAAAATA
>NZ_JBEPZB010000024.1:0-47080 GCF_041641055.1 Microbacterium sp. | reverse complement strand
GTAGTCCGAACACCTAGTTCGAGACTTTACGCGATCCCCCTTCTCGGGTTCGATTGCGTGCATGTGCGCGGCGCTGGCCGACATCTCCGTCGAGGCTCTACTCACCTGTAAACATAGAGTTGGCTCCAGAGACGGCCGTGAGGTGGCTGAGTCCACTGGTGCGCATGTCGTCGTTGAGCTCGGTCGACACGGCGCGGGTGTCTCCGACCGCGAGACCGGGGAGCAGACCCGCCCCGGGCTCCGGAAGCATCGATGACCGCTCCACGAACCCGGCGCGGAGATGGGCGGCCACCGCGAACACCCCGGACGCAGGAGCCTCGACGGCCGCCGCGCTCGTGTACACGACCAGCGCCGACCGCTCCCCCGGATCCGTCGCCGAGGCTTCTCCGGTCACCCTCACCTGTGAGCCGAGGTCGAACCCGTCTGCGGGCTCGATGCCGATTCGCACGGGCGCCGATGCCGGAGCGACATCCCCTGGCGAACCGATCCCGGTGAGCTGCACCTCCATCCACAGCCGCCCGTCGCGCCCGACCGACGCCGAGGAGGTCACCTCCCCCGTCACCTCGACCACCCGACCATCCCACGAGGCCACGCTCTCGCGCGCGGGCGCAGCGGCCAGGACGGTGACGGAGACCGCGGCGATCACGGCGAGAACGACGAGAACGAGCCCCACCACGGATGCCGAGTCGCCAGGACGCCGCATCTTCCACAGCAGGAGTCCCACCGCGCCGAGCACGCCTGCGAGCACGCACCATCCCGCTGCTGGCGGCACGAACACGCAGACAAGGGCGACGAGCCATGCGGCCCCGGCGATCGGCAGCAGACGCAGATCCCGCCTCATGCGGGCACGGCGTCGAGCAGCCGAACCCGCGGAGGACTCCTCATCGTCGACCTGTGCATCAGGACAACCTAGGCGCGCGCCTCCGCCCGCGGGGCCACTTCACCCGCTGAAGGTGGACAACACGTCGGTGCCGGCACGATGTGTAGAGATGCCGAGCGCAACGCGCGGCACCGATGACCGGGCGAGACTTCGACGGCTAGGAACTGCTCGAGTCGATGAAGTGCGCGAGCGTGCTCACTGTCCGAGGCCGACGCGGTCGACCTTGCGGTGGTAGCGCATTCCCGCGAGGCCACCGAGGATCGCGCCGACGAGGGTCACGATCGCCGCGCCGACGGCCGTCAGGATGCCGGTGACGGTCGCGGTCTCAGGAGTGACCGGGATGCGCGGGAACCCCTGCAGGTTCCCCAGGATGTCCCACTGGGAACCGGCGATGGCGGTGACGATCGCGAGGATGATGGCGACGGCGATCGCCCAGATCCAGACGGCGATCCCTTGCTTTGCTCCGCTGAAACGCGCCATGCGGCCGGCGACGTATCCACCGGCGAAGTACGACACCAGCAGCACCAGCCCGATCACGATGATGGCGACGATGCCCCCGGCGCCGAATGCCTGGTCCGCTGCCTCGTCGACCGACGTGCCCACGTTGAGCCCGATGGCCGCGCCGATCGCCGCGGCGAGAGCCGTGAGGAGGACGGTCGTGCCCATGGCGGTCAGCCACCCGAAGAAGGCGGTGCCGAACTTCATGCCGCCGAACTCGTCCTTCTCGCGTCGATGGACGTCGTCGCGGAGGGTACGCGCGTCCACTTCGGCTGCGGCCCTCGCCGACTCCGGGGCCGAACGGGGCGGGGCGGTCTCGACCACATGATCGGTGCGCACGGTGTCCGCCGATGCCGGCACGTACGCAGGATCCGATGCCGGCACGTACGCAGGATCCGAAGCAGGGACGGGCCGAGAGGCGTCGTCTGCGCGGCGGGAGTCATCCGGGGTGCTGTGCGGAGTGGTCATGCGATGAAGCTAGGTCCCCGGCCCGCAGCCGTCGAAGACGCTTGCTCGAACGCGGGAATGCGCGTATCCTTCCCGGCCCGAGCATCGGTGCCTTCACACCTCCGCGCCAGCCCGCTAACGTGTCTCGGGTGAGCAAGGGCGAGCGCGAGGATGCCGGTGACCCGCCGTCGAATGCGCACCGAGCAGACCTCGAGCAACGGCTGGGCGAGCTTCACCGACAGCTCGAGGACCTCTCTCGGGATCGTCTTCGTTGGCCGCAGGGAGCGCCTCTGCATCTGCAGGAACGGTCCGAGGAGCTCGAGGGCGAGGCTGACGAGATCCGGAAGCAGCTCGGACTTCCGGCCGCACTTGGACGGCCACCACGCCGGAGCTGGCCGGGCTGGGTCGTGCTGGTCACCGCAGCCGCACTGATCCTGTGGGGCGTGTACCAGTTCGCGCGATGACCCCGACGTCAGTCCAGGTGCGAGGAGAGCTCTGCGATGATCTCCCCCACGATTCGCCGGGCGCCAGCCAGCTCCCCGACCAGCGCGATGAGATCCGCCAGCCGCGACGACGGCGCCTCATGGGTGCGTGCGATCTGCAGGTTGGCCCTGAGAGTCAACGACACCCCGGACAGCCCGGCCTCCAGCGCCTCCAGCCCGACGGCCAGATCCATGTCGAGGTGACGGTTGCCGACCTCTGCGAGGAGCCGCGCCTCCGGGATGAAGGCGAGACCGATCCTGCCGAGAGCGGCTGTGGATTCGGCTGCCTCTATCGCGGCGTCCCTGACCCGAGGCTCTCGGTCTTCATCGTCGCTCGGCAGCGCCAGGGCCTCGCCGAAGCGCGCAGACACGATGCCGTCGGCCTCGACAGCCTGCAGTGCATCCCCACGCAGCGCCGCCACGCGCTCGGCGCACTCCGCCGCGCGGGGATCATCCGGCGTATACCCCGCGACCATGCTCAGCAGCGACGCTCCGAGGCCGAGCATGACGCCCGATGCCGCTCCACCGCCGGGAGAGCCCTGCGGCTGCCCGAGCGCCTCGAGCCACGCGTCCATGGGCGTGGACGGCGGGATGTCCGGGGAATCTTCCATGCAGGTCAGAATATCCGCCGCCTCCTCCTCGTCCGAGCCACCACCTCACACCCGCACACCGTCGCGGATCCCGGCGAGCATCTTCTCGCCGATCCCTGGCACGCCGAGCAGATCGTCGACGGACTGGAACCGACCGTTCTCCTCCCGCCAGGCGATGATGCGCTCCGCCAGCGCCGGACCGATCCGAGGCAGGGTCTCCAGCGCCGCCTGATCGGCGGTGTTGAGATCGATCAGATCGTCCGCCGGCTGGGGCGCTCCCTCCTCCGCGGCGACGCCGACCACGGGGACGAGGATCTGTTCGCCGTCTGCGAGGACGCGGGCGAGGTTGATGGCCGACAGGTCGGCATCCACAGTGGTCCCGCCGGCCGCCGCCACGGCGTCGACGAGCCGGGAGTCGAGGTCAAGGACATAGAGTCCTGGGCGCTCCACCGCTCCGAGGACATGCACGTACAGCTCACCCGACGGTCCCGGGGACGCAGAACCACCCGTCGTGAGCGGCACGGAATCGCTCGGCGGCGCTTGACCGCGCAGCAATCCGAGCCCGACGGCAGCCGACAGCACCACCAGCGCGAGCACGATCGCCGCGCCGAGGCCGAGCCGGAAGCGGCGTGGCCTCGGCGCTTCGGTCAGGGCGTCGGGCATCCCGCCACGCTAACTGCGGACCGGGACGCCGGACAGACATCCGGCCGCCCTGCGGGGAGAGTCCCCGCGGACGGCCGGATGTGCAGAGCAGGTCTGCAGATTGCGCGGGCGCTCAGCCCTTGACGACGATGCTGACGATCTTCGGAGCTCGCACGACGACCTTGATGATCTCGCGGTCGCCGATCGAGCGGATCACCCGCTCATCGGCACGGGCGAGCGCTTCGAGCTCGGCCTCGCCGATCCTCGCGGGCACCTCGAGCTGCGCACGGACCTTGCCGCCCACCTGCACGACGGCGGTGACCGTGTCCTCGACGAGCAGGGCCGGGTCGGCCGAGCGCCAGGTGACGAGTCCGACCGAAGGCTCGTGACCGAGGATCTCCCACATCTCCTCCGCGGTGTGCGGGGCGATGAGGTCGAGCATCACGGCGACGGTCTCGGCCGCCTCGCGCACCGCCGGGTCCGCCGGGCCGGCGGCACCGTCGATCGTCTTGCGAGTGACGTTGACCAGTTCCATCAGGCGCGCGACCAGGACGTTGAACTTCGTCTGCTCGACGAGCCCGGGAGCATCCGCCAGCAGCTTGTGGGTCGCACGGCGCAGCATCGCGTCTCCGCCGGCGAAGACGACGTCGACGGGAGACGAGACCTCGTGGGCGATGCGCAGCGCGCGGGCGAGGAACTTCTGCGCACCGGTCGTCGAGACGTCGGCCCAGTCCTTGTCGTCCTCCACGGGTCCGGCGAAGGCGAGGCCGACGCGCAGAGCGTCGGCTCCGTAGGCATCCAGCTCCTCCTCGAAGAGGACGAGGTTGCCCTTGCTCTTCGACATCTTCGCGCCGTCGAGCAGCACCATGCCCTGGTTGATCAGGTTGGAGAACGGCTCGGTGAAGTCGATCAGCCCCATGTCGAACAGGACCTTCGTGATGAACCGCGCGTAGAGCAGGTGCAGGATGGCGTGCTCGACGCCGCCGATGTACGAGTCGACGGGCGACCAGCGCGCGGCCTGAGCCGGGTCGAACGCGACGGTGTCGCTGTTCGGCGACAGGAAGCGCAGGAAGTACCAGGAGCTGTCCACGAACGTGTCCATGGTGTCGGGGTCGCGCAGCACCGGGTCACCGGTCGCGGCGTCGACGGTGCGCACCCAGCTCTCGGCCGCGCCCAGCGGCGACGATCCCTTCGGCTTCAGGTCGAGACCCTCGACGCTCGGCAGCTTCACCGGCAGCTGGTCCTCCGGCACCGGGATGATGCGCCCGTCCTCGGCATGCAGCATCGGGATCGGCGTGCCCCAGAACCGCTGGCGCGAGATCAGCCAGTCGCGGAGGCGGTAGTTCTTCGCCGCCCGACCGGTGCCGGATGCCTCCAGCTGCTCGATCGCGCGGGCGATCGCGTTGCGCTTGGACAGGCCGTTCAGCGGACCGGAGTTGATCATCCGCCCCTCGCCGGTCAGAGCGACCCCGGTCGAGGCCGGGTTCTGCTCGTCGAGCGCGGCTCCGGTGTCGATCGGCACCCCTTCGTCATCGACCTCGATGACGGCCATCGCACCGGTGATCGGCGCCGTCGTGTCGACGACGACCTTGACGGGCAGGTCGAAGGCGCGCGCGAAGTCCAGGTCGCGCTGGTCATGTGCCGGCACAGCCATCACGGCGCCGTGTCCGTAGTCGGCCAGCACGTAGTCCGCCGCCCACACCGGCAACCTTTCCCCGTTCACCGGGTTGATCGCATACCGCTCCAGGAATACGCCGGTCTTGGGGCGGTCGGTCGACTGACGGTCGACGTCGGTCGTCTTCTGCACATCCGCCAGGTACGACAGGAAGCGCTCGCGCACCTCGGCCGGGGCATCCGCCGCCAGTTCGGTGGCGAGATCCGAATCGGGGGCGACCACGAAGAAGGTGGCGCCGTGCAGCGTGTCGGGGCGCGTCGAGAACACCGTCACCGGCTCCTCGCGTCCCTCGATGCGGAAGTCCACATCGGCACCGATCGAACGGCCGATCCAGTTGCGCTGCATCTGCAGCACCTTGTGCGGCCAGAAGCCCTCGAGCTGGTTCAGGTCGTCGAGCAGGCGGTCGGCGTAGTCCGTGATCTTGAAGTACCACTGGGTCAGCTTCTTCTTCACGACCTCGGCACCGCAGCGGTCGCAGCGTCCATCGACGACCTGCTCGTTCGCGAGCACGGTCTGGTCGTTCGGGCACCAGTTGACGGCGCTCTTCTTGCGATACGCCAGACCACGCTCGTGCAGCTTCAGGAACAGCCACTGATTCCAGCGGTAGTACTCCGGGTCGGACGTGTGCAGCACGCGCGACCAGTCGAAAGAGACGCCGTAGTTCTGGAAGGCCTGCTTCTGCTGCGCGATGTTCTGGTACGTCCACTCACGCGGGTCTGCGCCCTGACGGATCGCGGCATTCTCCGCGGGCAGTCCGAAGGAGTCCCAGCCGATCGGGTTGAGGACGTTGTGACCGCGGTGACGCCAGAAACGCGCCACGATGTCGGAGTAGAGGTAGTTCTCCGCGTGCCCCATGTGCAGGTCGCCGGAGGGGTACGGGAACATCGCCAGCACGTAACGGCGTGGCCGCTTGTCGTCGTCGCCGCCGGTGAGGAACGTCTCGTTCTCCGCCCAGTACTTCTGCCACTTGGCCTGGATAGCGTGCGCCGAGGAGGACTCCTCGTCGACGGGAGAGGTGGACAGGTTCTCAGACAACGAACGCACGACCAATCTGGAGGGAAACAGGGATCAGTTCAGGATATCGGAAGCCCAGGCCGCGGGCGTTTCCGCGCCCAGCGCTGCCAGGGGCGCCCGTGCCTTCGTCGATACCTCCGCGATCTCGGCCGCGGCGACCGATCGCCAGGTGATGCCGCCCCCGGCTCCGACGATCGCCCGGTCGGGTTCGACGACGATGCTGCGGATGACCATCGCCAGGTCGAGCGCTCCTCCCGCGTCGATGTAACCGAAGCAGCCGGCGTAGATGCCGCGCGGACCGCCCTCCAGTTCGTGCAGCCGTGTCATCGCCGAGAGCTTCGGGGCTCCGGTCATGCTGCCGGCGGGGAAGGATGCATCGAGGAGCGCCCCGACCGTGGTGCCGGTGGCCGCCGTGCCGCTGACGGTGCTGACCAGCTGATGCACGGCCGGGTAGGTCTCGACCGCCCACAGCGCCTCCACCCGGACGGTTCCCGGATCGCACACCCGCGAGAGATCGTTGCGCATGAGGTCGACGATCATGACGTTCTCGGCGCGCTCCTTGACGTCTGCGGCCAGCTCCGCGGCGAGCGCGGCGTCGTGCACCGCATCGCGTCCACGCGGTCTCGTTCCCTTGATCGGGCGGGTGCGGATGACTCCGCCTCCGGCGTGGAGGAACTGCTCGGGGCTCGCGCTCAACAGCGCGCGACCGCCGATGCGCAGGAATCCGCCGTGGTGGGCGGGCGTCGCCGATCGCAGCCGGCGATACGCCGACACCGCGTCATGCGCTCCGGCCACGGTGAAGCGCGTGGTGAGGCACAGCTGGTAGGCGATCCCGGCGCGGATCAGGTCCCGGCAGCGTTCGATGAGCGCGGCGTATTCGTCCGGCGTGTGCCTCGCCTCCACAGCAGGTGCCACCCCGGCGTCCTCCACCGGGCCTACGCGCTCGCCGTGCTGTACGACGAACGACGCCCAACCGTCGAGCTCCGTCTCCGCGGCCAACACCCACACGGTGCCCGTCGCATGATCGAAGGCCGCGTATCGGGTGACCCGCAGCCAGGCGCCGCCCGGGGCATCCGCAGCGTCCGACACCGGTGTCCCCGCGGCGTGCGCCCCGGTCTCGTAGTCGTACCAGCCGACCCAGCCGTCTCGAAGCGGAGGATGAGCGGGATCGGCCAGCACGGCGGTGTCGAGTCGCACGCCCGAGGGGATGGTCGACGGCTCCCCGGTGCCCACGAAGCTCCAGCCCTGCTGCGCCTCGTCACCCGCGTCGAGCCAGAACACGTCCGAGCACTCCTGTTCGAGCGCGAGGAACAGCGCTTCGGGGTCGACGCCGACCGAGAGGACGCGGGCGCTCACACGTTCGGGCACGTTCTCAGCCTAGGCCGCGCCGTCTCCCGTATTCTCAAGGAGTGGACGACTTGGTGCCGTGGCTGATCGACTTCATGCGGTCCATCGACCCGGTCGCCCGCACGCTCATCGCCGGTCTCGCGGTCATGCTCGAGACGAGCGTCCTGATCGGGCTCGTCTTCCCCGGCGACACCGTGGTGCTCGTCGCCTCGATCGGCATCACCAGCATCCCGCAGGCCGTCGCCATGGTCGTGACCGTCGTGATCGGCGCGCTGATCGGCGAGAGCATCGGATTCTGGCTCGGGCGTTGGATCGGTCCGCACATCCGCACCTCATGGGTGGGGCGCCGCGTCGGTGAGGACAACTGGGTCCGTGCCGAGCGCTATCTGGCCCGTCGCGGCGGTATCGCGATCTTCCTCTCCCGCTTCCTGCCGGTGCTGCACTCGCTCGTCCCCCTCACTGTGGGCATGAGCCACTACTCCTACCGTCGCTTCCTCGCCTGGACCGCGCCCGCCTGCCTGCTCTGGGCCACCGCCTACGTGAGCATCACCTCGCTCGCAGCCGGCAGCTTCGACGAGCTCGCGGATCGCGTCCACTATGCGGGCTACATCTTCGTGGGCATCATCGCGCTGTTCCTGATCGCCGTCTTCGTCGGCAAGAAGGTCATCTCCCGCGTCGAAGCCCGTCACCTCGACATCTCGGACGCGAAGGACGCGACCGACGTGAAAGACTGAAGCAATGGCTTCGTCACCCCCGGCGCCCCGGATCCACTGGTTCGCGCGTCTCGAACACCGCCTCCACGTGTGGCGCGAAGGACGAGCGCGCCGTCGCGGTCGTACCGCGACCATCCTGCCCTTCCCCGGATACGGCGGTCCCGGCTGGGTCCGCGTCGTCGGACGCGTGCTGATCGTCCCTCCGGCGCGCAGCACGAAAGACGGCGAACCCGCCAGTGTCCGAGGATGGCGGAGCTTCGTCGGCATCCCGGTGAGCTTCGCCAAGGTGTCGGTGCAGATCGGCGACTCGCTGCACCATGTCGTGGCCGACCGGGGTGGCGTCATCGACTCCGTGATCCACGTCGAGCTGGAGCCCGGGTGGCAGACGTTCACCTTCTCGGTCGAAGGTCAGGAGCCCGTCGAGGCGACGGCGTTCATCGTCTCGGGCTCCACCCACTTCGGCGTGGTGTCCGATGTCGACGACACCGTGATGGTGACCGCTCTCCCCCGCCCGTTCATCGCGGCGTGGAACTCGTTCGTGGTCGACGAGCACGCCCGCATCCCGGTGCCCGGAATGGCCGTGCTCCTCGATCAGGTGCTCCGCGAGTACCCTGGCGCCCCGATGATCTACCTGTCCACGGGTGCGTGGAACGTCGCCCCCACGCTGCGCCGCTTCCTCGGACGCCACCTGTTCCCCGCCGGGTCGATGCTGCTCACCGACTGGGGTCCCACTCATGATCGCTGGTTCCGCAGTGGTCGAGAGCACAAGCTCACCAACCTCCGCCGACTGGCCACCGAGTTCCCGCACGTCAAGTGGCTGCTCATCGGCGACGACGGGCAGCACGACGAGGCGATCTACTCCGAGTTCATGGACGAGCACCCCACCTCCGTCGCCGGCGTGGCGATCCGTCGCCTGCTTCCCGCCGAGGCCGTTCTCGCCGGTGGACGTGCCGGTCACGAGCCGCACTCCGAGGACGTCGCACCGTGGGTGAGCGCAGAAGACGGCGCCGGGCTCCGCGACCTGCTCGGCGAAGCCGGCATCCTGCACTGACATGGACAGCCCCCTGACCCGGGCCACCTGGCTGGAGCGCGAGCGAACGCACCAGGAGCGGGCGGATTCCCTCACCGCCGCCCATCGGGATCGAGCCGCGCGCGGCGAGAAGCATCCGGTCTGGGACTTCCTGTTCACCTACTACAGCTACAAGCCCGCTCAGCTGCGCCGCTGGCACCCCGGGGCGGGCGTGGAGCTGTCGGATGCGTCAGACCGACGGAGCTGGCGGTGGTACTCCCCCGGCACCACCGCCGACGGAGCCGTGCCCGACGCCGCGGCATTCGCGCGCGAGAAGTCAGACCTCGCCGGCCTCATCGAGCGGATGCTGCGCCGTACCGCCTCCCGGCCGGGCCAGTTCGGCTGCTTCGGGCTGCACGAATGGGCGATGGTCTACCGTGCCGACGATCACCGCCACCCCGTGCCGCTGCGCCTCGGACAGGCGGGGACCGACGAGGTGGTCGAGAGCCACGACCTGCGGTGCACCCACTTCGACGCATTCCGCTTCTTCACCGCTGATGCCGTGCCGCGCAACCGCACGGCGCTGACGCGAGACGAGCAGTCGCTCTTCGAGCAGCCGGGCTGCCTGCATGCGGGGATGGATCTCTACAAGTGGGCGGTCAAGCTCGGCCCACTGGTCCCGGGTGAGCTGCTGCTGGATGCTTTCGAGCTCGCCCGCGACATCCGACTGCTCGACATGCAGGCAGCGCCCTACGATCTCGCCGACTGGGGCGTCGTGCCGGTCCCGATCGAGACCGCGGACGGCAAGGCCGAGTATGTACGTCAGCAGCGCGGCTTCGCGGAGCGCGGCGCACGTCTGCGCGGTGCGCTTCTGCACGCATGGCTCGGCGAATCGCGGCCGACGGCGCTCGCCGCGGAGACCGTCGGCGCCTGACGCCTCACTCGACCGGTGCGCAGTCCGGGCAGGGCAGCCACCCGACATCGGCGGAGGCCGACTCGAGGCGGAGTGCCATCACTCGCGTCGCGGCATCGGCCAGCCGGTCCGCCGGCAGGGTCCCCGCGTCGACAGCCGCCGTGATCCCGTCGACGATGTCGCCGGCGGTGTCCGGCGTCGATCCTGCGATCATGAGCACCAGGTCGCTTCCGGCGACGACGGCGCCCACCGCGTTCGCCACCGGATCGGCGTACTCCGCGATGCCGGACGACTGCAGCATCCCGAGGTCGTCCGTGACGATCACGCCGTCGAAGCCGAGCTCATCGCGGGCGATCTCATGCCAGCGCGGTGACAGGGATGCGGGTGCCGCGTCGACGGCCGTGTAGGCCAGATGGCCGAACATCAGCAGCGACGCCCCGGCGTCGATCCCCTCGACGAAGGGCACGGCATCCTTCGCCCGCCACTCCGCGATGCTCTCCGCGGTCGTCGGGATCGCGTGGTGCGAATCCCCGGGAGCTGCACCGTGGCCGGGGAAGTGCTTGAGCGTCGACGCGACGACCTGCTCCTGTGCGACCGTAGCCGCGGCGACGCGATCGCCGGATGACCGGGGATCGGTACCCAGCGCCCTGCCGTGGATGAACGAGGCCGGATCAGAGGTCACATCGGCGACGGTTCCGAAGTTCACGGTGATCCCGGCCTTGGCGACCAGAGCGGCCCTGGCTGAGAACGCCGCCGACGTGTCGGCGATCGGGCGATCCTTGAGCGTGGTGGATGCGGGATACGTGTCGTTCGCGAGGCGAGAGACGATACCGCCCTCCTGATCGATCGCGACGAGCGGGGGCAGCTCGGGGTCGACCGTCAATGCAGCCGTGACGTCCGGCAGGTCGGCCTCGTCGGCGGGGATGTTGGCGCCCATGAGGATGAACCCGCCGAGCCCCTGCGCCATATAGGCGTGCAGGGCCGAAGCATCCGTGCTCGGGATGTGCCCCATCACGATGCTCGCGGCCTGCTCGGCCGTCGACATCTCGGAGACCATCTGAGCCGCCCGGTCCCGAGGGTCACCGATGCCGGCGTGAGTCGAGCCCGCCGAGGTCTGGGACGAACGCACCACGGTTGGCGCTGAGGACTCGGCCGACGCCGTCGCTGAAACGGTCACGGCCGAGAGTCCGACGATCGCCGCTGCTGCGACCGCCAGCGCACGTCGCGGACGCAGCATCGGATCAGGCGCTGAGGGCGTCGGCGATGGGCACCGCCGTGTCGGCCGTGCCGTTGCCGAAGCGGATCGTACGTCCGAAGGTCGACGGATTGCCGATGGTCTCGGCGATCACGGCGGCGACATCGGCACGGGCGACCTCGCCGTGTCCCTCCGGCTCGAGTGCGATGAGTCCCGTGGGCTCGTCGAAGGTGAGGGTGCCAGGCCCCAGGATCGTACCGTCGAGCTCGGTGCCGCGCAGGTGCTCGTCCGCCGCCCACTTCGCGTCGGCGTAGGCGAAGAAGCCGTCGTCCTCCGGCACGCCGTGGTCGGCCTTCGAGCCGATCCACGAGACCATGACGTATCGCCTCACGCCGGCGGCGCCTGCGGCATCCATCGTGCGGATCGCGGCGTCACGGTCGACCGCATACGTGCGGTCGGCTGAACCGCCGCCCGCCCCGGCCGACCAGACGACCGCGTCGTGCCCGCGGATGATCTCGGTCAGCGCATCCGTGTCGAGCTGCTCGACGTCGGCGACCAGCGCCTGGGCGCCCGTCTGCTCGACATCGGCGATGTGGTCGGGATTGCGGATGACCGAGGTGACCTCATCTCCCCGGGCGACGAGCAGCGGGGCGAGAAGCAGGGCGATGCGGCCGTGGCCGCCGAAGACGATGATTCGCGACATGCCTTCACCCTACGCGCCTGCGCCGACACCGGCTCGGCCGGGGGCACTCAGCGGGGGCCCTGAGAGCTGTCGATGACGAACGCCTGCGGATGTGCCGGCAGGTAGCGGACGACGACCGGCTGATCAGAGGGGAGATACGCATCCCGGTCCGGATAGACGGCAGGCGTGAAGAAGTTGCTCTCCACCGTGTAGGTCACCCCCGTCGAGGTCGTGAAGGTGACCCAGTCGCCGTCGAGGGTCCCCGTCGTCGGCTGGCCGTGCTCGTGGATGTAGGCGCGCGTGAGCGGCACCCCGGTCAGGCTCAGGATGCCGATCACGAGGTTCGCCAGCATCACGAACGCGAGGATGCGGAACCCGATCCGACGCACCGTGCCCGCGATCGGGCGGCGGGCCGGTTCACCGACGGGGAGCAGCCCCTCGCGTTCTCTGATGCGCCGCAGGGCCGCGTCGGGCGTCGCACCGGAGGCCGACATCGCGAAGAGCCCGAGGATCGAGAATCCGGCGATGAACACCATCGCGTAGCCGTGCGCGGCCGGGAAGTTGACCAGCCAGATCAGGGTGTCGAGGACGTTCATCGTCCGGCCTCCTGTTCGATCGTGACCGCGACGGTCTGCGGATCCTCGCGACGGTAGAACGCCCAGATCGGCGCCCCCACCTGGAAGTGCGAGATCGCTTCAGGGAAGGCGAACACCATGGTGTCGGCCTCCCACGTCGATGCGCCCTCCGGTGCGAGCAGCACCTTGAGCGCGAGTTCGCTCTGGCCGTCGCGGCGGCGGCCGGTGGGGCGCACCTCGAGCACCGAGGCGGGGACCTGGATGCCGGTGGTGCGCGCCTTCACGAGGCGCGGATCGATGAGACCCCTGTCGATGCGCCACTGCAGCATCGCCTCACGGACGACCGGATCGCTTACGTCGGCGAGCTCGATCGCATCCCGGTGCGTCCCGCTGTACCTGACGGGCACGGGTTGCCCCACCTGCAGCGCGGCGATGTCGGTCGGAGGAACCAGCATCCGCAGCTGCCCGATGAAGTCGTCCCCGGCCCGTGGGGTGACGCGCACGAACAGGTCGTACTGGGGCACGTCGTTCACGCTCAGCCCGGTGTGGGACACCTCGACGATGCGCCCGACGCCGATCTCCGCTTCTCCGGTGATCCGGCTCCGCCGTCCGAGGCCGGTGAGGAGGCCGCCGAAGGTGAGGATCAGCCCCCACGCCACGCCGATCAGGATCGGAGCGCCGAGGGTGTCCTCTCCGGCGAAGGGGAGGATCGACCGGCGCTGGTCGACGCCGAACAGGCCCTCGCCGGTCCAGATCACGAGCCACGCCGACAGCAGCAGCCAGATGACCAGGAGCGCGATGCGGATCATGCCCCCAGCGTAGCGACGGCGGCCCCGCGGGCACCACGGCGGCGCCGATGGGCGCGGCCGTCTACGAGGTGCGGACGGACGCGGTCGCCAGGGCGCGCTGCACGCCTTTCGCCGCAGAGCGACCGGCGCGATTCGCACCGATCGTGCTCGCCGACGGGCCGTATCCGACCAGCTGCACGCGAGGATCCTGCACCGCGGTCGTCCCTCGCCCGTGACGGTCGAGCTGGATGCCGCCCGCCGCGCTGCGCAGATGCAGCGGCGCGAGGTGCGCGATCGCCGGGCGGAATCCCGTGGCCCAGAGGATGACGTCGACCTGCTCGAACGAGCCGTTCGCCCAGCGCACGCCGTCCGGCTCGATGCGCGCGAACAGCGGCCGTCGTGCGGCGTAGGCGCCCAGGCGCTCGGCTTCGCGCTCCTGCGGGCGGAGCATGAGCCCGGTCACGCTCACCACGCTCTCGGGCGGCAGGCCCTGCGCGACGCGCTGCTCGACCAGGGTGACGGCCGCGGCGCCGGCCTCGGGTGTGAAGTCGTCGCTGCGCCAGACCGGCTCCCGACGCGTGACCCAGAGGGTGTCGGTGATCGGGGCGAGTGCTCCGAGGAACTGCACTGCCGATGCTCCGCCACCGACGACGAGGACGCGCTTGCCGAGGAAATGCTCGGGCCCCGGGTAGTCGACGGTGTGCAGCTGCTCGCCGAGGAACGTCTCCATACCCGGATAGTGCGGGAGGAAGGGCTTCGTCCATGTGCCGGTCGCGTTCACGATCGTGCGGGTGCGCCACTGCCGCTCCCCCGCGTGCACGACGAGGACTCCGCCGTCGTCCTCGACAGTGTCGACGCGCACCGGGCGCACCACGGGCAGGTCGTGCGCCCTCTCATAGGCCGCGAAGTAGGCGGGGACCGCCTGGTTCGCCCGCTGGCCGTCACGCGGCGGTGGCGCGTCATCCGGCAGTTCGGCGACTCCGTGCACGTCGCGCATCGTGAGCGCATCCCAGCGATGGTGCCAGGCTCCGCCCGGCTCGTCATCTGCGTCGAGCACGACATGCTCGATGCCGAGGCGGCGCAGATGGTAGGAGGTCGAGAGACCGGCCTGACCCGCGCCGATCACGACGCTGTCCAGGATGTTCACGCTCATCACAACGCCACCATCGCCGCCGTTGTTCCCCTCGGCCCGACGCGCCCGGGAGCATCGCCTCGATTGGTGCTCCGCGCGATGCGTGTAGTACTCTGTTCAAGTTGCTTCGAGCAGTCAGGAAGCGATTCTGGGCCTGTGGCGCAGCTGGTAGCGCACCTGCATGGCATGCAGGGGGTCAGGGGTTCGAGTCCCCTCAGGTCCACAACGAAACCCGCGAGAGATCGCGGGTTTTCTTGTTTTCATCGGCTCTTTTTGAAGCTTCAAGACTTACTCAACGCGCTGCTCGTGCAAGTCTTGCGCCCAGGTCATCCATGACCAACCGCTGTTCGTCGCCATCAACAAGGGCACCTCGCGCATAGGGGTCTCATGACGACAACAAACAACAACCTCATCACCCACGAGTTCCGCGCGGCGGAGAACCTCCCGGACCTGCTCACGGTCAAGGAGCTGGCTACCTACCTGCAGGTGTCGGTCCACACCATCTACTACTGGCGCGGACAAGGCGATGGCCCTGAGGCCGTGCTTCTTGGCAAGCACCTTCGGTTCCCGAAACGCGCAGTCATCGAGTGGTCGCTCGGAACGGCAGCCTGATGGGTCATCCGAAGCCCACCCCCTCTCGTGGGGTGACATCACCTTCAAGACGATGGCGCCCAACAAGGTCGAAGCCCGCGCGTGGTTCATCGACGCGGCCGGCCATGGCCGATACCGACGTGCTAACGGACCGACGAAACCGGCGGCTAAGCGCAAGCTCCTCGCTACCTTGAGAGAGCTCTCGCTGCAGGCCGACGACGCCGCGACGTCACGGAGAGGCGATGCCGGTGCTCGGAGCTTCCAGACCTCTGCGAGGCGTACCTCGAACGCTGGGACGAGAACGAAGCTAACGACAGCACGAAGCACGAGCAGGCCCGCCTCGTTCGCAATGTCATCATGCCGAGCACACTGGGTGACACTCTTTTGGCGTCGCTGCGCGTTCGTGACATCGATGAGTTCTACCAGCCGCTTGCGGACCGGACCCGTGCGCAGGCTCGCAACGTAGTTGTCGAGTTGCGGAAAATCTGCGACCTTGGCCTGACGCTTGGGTACTTACAGGCCAACCTTGCACGAGACTTCAAGCGACTGCGCAAGCGACCGAAGCTGGCGAAGTATGCACCCGAGCCGGCGCCGCTCAACGACCTTCATATGGTCGCCGTCGCCTATCGCACCTGTCCGGACCGTAACGGCCCAGAGCCGTCCATGTTGCTCGAGGACGTCATCAACGTCATCCTTGGCACGTCCGCGCGCATCGGCGAGGCAGTGGGTCTGCGATGGGCGACTATCGACCTCTACTCTGATGTCCCGACAGTGAGCGTCCTCGGTACAGTCATCGAGAAGTCTGCAACGGGGAAGTACTACCAGGACTATCCGAAGACCGCGTCCGGAGAGCGAGCCATCCCGATTCCTGACTTTCTCGTCGCCACCCTTCGGCGCCGCCTGTCTGAGAACATCACCGGCAACCCATTCGTCTTCCACACGGCGACGGGCCGCGTCACAGGACCCCAGGACGTCCACCGCGCGCTACGCAACGTTCGGAAGTGGTCAGAGACGCAAGAGAACCTCCCCACCATCTCGGATGAGATGGTGCCGCGCTCTCTTCGCAAGAGCGTCGCCAGTTTGATTGCCCACAAGGGAACCCTCCGGGCAGCAGCGGACACCCTCGGACACAAGAGAAGCCGCGTCACCGAGGACCACTACGTCAAGAAGGTGAAGCAGGCACCGGACATGAGGCATCTGCTCGACGAGCTGGATCCATGGGCGAACCCGCGCGAACAGGGCGACATGGCGTAGCCGGAGCGCGCGCCGAGTTGGAACTGATGAGCGGGCGAGGTCGATACACAACCCACCGAGACCCATGCCCGATTTACCTCCATCCTCGGCGAGTGCTCCGGGTGTCGCGTTGATGGCTTCGTTGACGGCCCTAACGCCCACGACCGCCCCGCCGGAGGGGCTTGTCGCTGGAGCACTGCACGTTACCGCCTGCGCATGGCGGGGTGCCGGGGCGAGAGCGTCCACAAGTACAAGTACAAGCCCGGCTGCATTTGTTCTAGAATCGCACACATGGCACTAGATACGTCTGTGGTTGGCGCACGCATTGCAGACGCTCGGGAACGGGCAGGACTCACGCAAGCTGAGTTGTCTTCGGAGACGGGAATCGAACGTTCCGCCCTAGCAAAAATCGAGCGCGGTATCCGCGGCGTGCGAGCACTCGAGTTGGCGGCGATTGCGCGGGCGGTTGACTTCCGCCTCGAGTGGTTCCTGTCGGAGCCCCCCGCCGCCTTGGTGTCGTACCGGCTGCGCGCGGACGCGGACCTCGATATCGCGACCATAGACAGAGTGTTGGAACGTCTAGCTCGAGACGTGGAAAGCGTGCAAAGTCTCGCACCTTCGCTGGTCCCGGCTCCCCGTGAGCCCGCACCGCCGCTCAAGAACCAGACTGAAGCGGATGAGCTGGCTGTCAGAGCTCGCGCACTCTGCGGTATCGACAACCGGTCGCCCATTAATGACCTCGTGAAGACAGTAGGCCATATTGGCCTGCTCGCGTTTTCGAAAGAACTCGGCGCGGACACGGCGGACGCGGGCACGATACTTCTCACCCACGGTGCCGTCGCGCTGGTGAACAGCACCAATCACGTCGGACGTCGCAGGTTGGCGCTCGCCCACGAGCTAGGACATTATCTGCTGGCCGACGACTATGCCATCGACTGGAGGGTTGCTGACCAGACGTCCTCCGACGTGGTGGAGTCGCGAATTGACAGGTTCGCGCGGGCGTTCCTTGCGCCCGCGGTGGGCCTCGGCGCCTTCTGGACAAATGCCCGCCAAACGCACACAGTACGCGACGCTGCTGTGCTCGCCGCGAGCCACTTCCGCATCGACATGTCAACGCTCGCACGAAGGCTCCGCGAGCTGGAGCTCGCGGATGGAGCGGAATGCGGCGAGGTTCGAAATACCAAGACGTCCAAGAGTGACTTCATAGAGTTCGGTCTGTTCGACCCACATGAGATGGAGGGCACGAGCGTCCCACCCAACTTTGGTCAGGTGGTAATCAAGCTTTTCAAGCAGAAACGACTTTCAGCAGAACGAGCCCTCAGCCTGCTTCAGGGAACGCTCGAGTATGAGGACTTGCCGTTGGTGGAGCCAGCGCACGAAAGCGAGATTTGGGACCTCCTACTCTGATGTCGTCCGGTGAAATCTACGTGTTTGACGACGGCCCACTGAGCCACTTTGCTGAGGCTGGCTGGCTTGGCCTCCTTGAGGCGTATGTAGACGGGAACGCCGCTCTGCTCCCGGATACGGTGCACCAAGAACTTCAGCAAGGCGTGGATTCACACGCCCACCTTCGTCAGGTCCTGGATGCTCCGTGGCTAAAGCTGGAAGTACTCGCCAGCCTCGAGGACCTCACCGCCCTAAGCACGTTCACATCCCGCCTCTTGGGCGATGATGGCAAGCAAAACCTCGGCGAGTGCGGCGTTCTCGCTTTAGCCAAGACCAGGGGCGCATTGGCCGTGATAGACGACAAGTTCGCCCGTCGTGTCGCAGGCGATGAAGGGGTCCGTCACGTCACGACGCTCGGATTGCTGCTCCAGATTGTTCAAAGCGGCAACCTCTCGATGGAGTACGCGTCCCGCGTCGCGGACCGCCTTCTCGAGACTGAATACAGGCTGCCTATCGGCGAGGGCGGGTTCAGAGCTTGGGCAGCAATCAACGGCCAGTACGACGACGAACAAGAAGAAGAAGGTCGGTTCTCACCTTGATGAGTTCCGAACCTCGGCGAAGGACTGCTCAAGTTTCGCGAAGACGTCGGCTATGGCGCGTCCCGGCACTGTCGCAGTGTGACTGAGTCGACTCGGAAATTCCGCCGTCTAAGCAACGAGCTGCCGTGGGCCTCGATGTGAGGTGTCGGGCGACACCTTTCTGACCTACCGGATGCGTTTTCGTGCTCAGTGAAAGACATCGCTCATGAGCAGTGAGTACATACGTAGGTTTACCCGACCCCCGTGGATGACACCTCCCATACGCAGAACACCCTCGAGAACGAACCCTGCGCGCTCTGCAACCGCGATTGACGGCGCGTTGCCCTCCGCGATTCTCATCTCGACTCGCTGGAACCCCTCGGAGAACGCGACATTGACGAGTGCGGAGACTGCGCGAGTCGCAATCCCCTGACCACGTGCAGAAGCATCAAGCCAGTAGCCAACCTCGACGACATCTTCTTTCCATCGGACGTTCTTGAAGGATATACACCCCACCATCGAGTCCTCTTCGCAGATGGCGAAGTGTATCCCGAGCCCGGCTAATCGAAACCCCTCCGCCATCTCCCCGCACCATGCTTCGGCGAACGCACGCGTGTAGGGCCGAGGCAACGGGAGCCAGCGATGAATGTCGGGGTCCTGACAACTAGCGAAGCAAGCCCCTGCGTGGCGTATCGACACCGGCTGAAGCGAGTATCGCTCGTCGACCGCCACCGTCGTCGACCGAAACGTTGCGTTCTTCATTGTTCCAACTCCAGGTGTCTCACTGTCGGCAACGATATGAATGCACCCATCACGATGCAACCTCCAGCTGCGCCCGCGAACAGCAATACCGATAAGTCCACGGACTCGGCGAGCAAGCCGACGACGAGATAGGACGCTGGCAAGACGAAGGTGGAAGGCAGCATCATGATGGACGTGACACGTGCTATCACCGCGGGGTTGATTTTCTGCTGCACGAGAGTCTCGAACAGTACGTTGCCCAGCTGAATACCCGACCCCGCGAAGAAGCAGAGGACCAGACATACAAGCAACGATGGTTGCGACAGGCCGACGAGTCCGAGTCCGAAGAGCGAAATAGCTGCCGAGGCGATGACTGCGGTGCGACCGCTGCGGAGTCGTCCCGCCAGGAGGCCCCCGGCAAGACCGCCCACAGCGTATGCACTGAGCACGAGTCCGAACGAGCTCTCCCCCCAAGCCGAATTCGACGTGACGATGGGAAGCAACACGCTCCATGCGCCGACCGCCAGGAACATCTGAAACGCGCCGGCAATCATAAACGCCCATAGCCAGGTGGTGTCTCGGAGCGCACGGGCACCATCGGTCAGGCTCGACACGTAGGACTTGAGGGTGAGCGGCGGCCTGGTGCCTTCGGGCCTCACGGCGCGCACGCGTGCCAGCGCAAGGGCACTCAGCGCGAAGCACCCGCAATTTACCAGCACCCCCCAGATGGGGTCGGCGACAAGGACCAGCAACCCTGCGAGCGCGGGCCCGGCGACGGCGACCACATTCCGGGTCACAGCACTGATGCTGTTCGCGCTCAAGAGGTCACCCTTGGCAAGAATGAGAGGAAGCAACGCGCGTGCACAGGGCATGAACACCGATTCCGCAAGACCGGTCACGACGACCGCAGCAATCGACAACCAGAAATGTCCAGAAACGATACCCAATGCGACCGTAGCCGTTGACCCGACACGAACGAGGTCAGTGAGCACCATCAGTCCGCGAGGGCTGAAGTACGTCGATAGCCCACCGAGCGTTAGGAACCCGACGAACATGCCGACCGAACGGCCCGCAAGTGTCGCAGCCACGATTCCGGCCGTTCCCCCGCGGTCTAGGACCGCAAGACTCGCGGCAACCGTCATGATGGACGCGCCAAGCATGCCCGCCGCTTGGCTTATCCACACACTGCGAAACTCGTCGCTACTCCGCAGCACGTTCCCCGATGGTGCGCTTGTCACGCGAGAACTCTCAATCGCTGGCGCGAATTCTTCATCATCTCGTCCGTTCCACAGTCGAAGTACGCTTTCGGGATATTGAGCTCGATGATGTCCGGACGTCGATGAGCTGCCGCCTCGATGACGCTGTCGCAACGGTCTAGCCCTGCTCGGAAGAGGTCGTCGACAGTGAGTGCATAGCGCCCGATGTACCGTCGTTCGGTGCCGGCCACCGAGCCACCGCTAGGGAACCGGCCGCCAGCGGCGACTCGCATCTGCGCTACTGGACGCCGAATCAACTGCAACTCGTTGTCGAACCCAGCGCTCGAGACGCCGACCACCGGGCTGGTGAAGCGTTCGGAAGCGACACCATACAACGCCGGATGAGAGTTCAGACAGACTTCGTCCGCGTGAACGATTAAGACCGTCTCTCCGACGTGAACTACCTCTTTCACCGCCGCGCACGGATTCTCAGCATTCGTGGTTATCAGTTGCGCGGACGCCGCTGCCGCCGGCCCCTCATACAGGTCGCGGACCGTGTCGTTGACGATGCACAGAGGTGCGACTCCAAGCTCCTGCACCTCGGCGAATGCGTGTTCCAACAGTGACCGACTTCCGAAGCGCGTTGCCGCCTTGTGCCCGGCGGGTACCGCGGTCAACCGGCTCCCCCGGCCGCCGGCCAGAATGACGGTCTTCACCGCTGACCTTCAGCGAAGAGTTGACGCCCAAGTGTCGCGAGCGTCTCTATCTTGTCGCGGTCGAGATGCTCGCGGCCGCGCGAGTATACGCAGCCCGCGCTTGCAAAGAGCGTCTCCACGACGGCGAGCCCGTTGTCGCGTAGAGTTCGTCCAGTCATCACGGCATCAACCGCGTACCGGGCGAGACCTGAAGTGACGTACATCTCTGCAGCCCCATCGATGGGCACGAGCGTCGCCCGTCTGCGCTTCCCCTGCCCGAGGCCCCCGCCTATCCATCGAGAGGCGATTGCGGGGTACTGGCTTACGACAACTACCGGTTCCAGAGCGTCATTCTCCTCTGTGACCGACTCGGCTGCCGCAAGTACACAGAGGTTTGTCGCTTGAAAGCCAAGGTCAATGATTTCCTCGACTTCGTCCTCCACCCCAGCCTCGATTACGTAGTCACGTCCGGTCACGCAGCCGTCAACGATGCCAGCAGCAAGCATTCTGGGAAGGTCGGTAGACCGCGCAAGCAGAATCTCGACCTCCGGCGTCGTGAACACCATCTTGCGGCTCTCCTCCGTCCACTCTGGCCACGCCAGCGCGGCGCGCGTCTGGCTGAGCAGACGCCCCTGATTTGGCACTCCGAATCGGGTGCGCGACAGGCCACCTCTCGGAGTCGCGTGAAACGCGTCTGTATCCAACTGAACGAACATCATTTCCTCCCGATACGAAACACACGACGGTGATAGGTGAGGTAGGGCCCATCCACAACCAGCGCACGGACGGAACCGATGTCGGGGCCGGCTGCCATCGGCACCTCGAACGAGCGCCTGAGCGTGTCGCCGGTGAAGTTGACCGCTTCGTTCAATATCGGGGCGCGTTGCGACTTGTCACGTATCTGAATGTGCGCGGTGGACTGACCTGTCAGGTTTTCAGTTCCTAGCACCAGAACGGCAGGGCACCCCGGATACACGTCGGGTGGGAAATTCAGTGTCTCAACGTTCGCCTCGTCCGCAAGGCCGATGAATTGGACTCCGCAGCCCACACACCATCGAGTGACAACCGTTCGACCGCTGAACACCGAACCCTCGTTTTCCCACAACTCGCCAGAGCACGTCTCACACCGTGACCCCAGCGGGCGTGCAACTTCCGGATTTGGACCGCTTCCCATCCCAAGTGCGCTTTGAAAGACGTCGCCGAAGCTCGTCCCCACGGTCACGTCAAACTCTCCGGACACGACATCGTTCCAGAGGGCCCCGGCTGCTAGCCCTGCACGCGACAAAGGTTCTGCGAGAGACCGAGCGGACTGAGCGGACTGTTCCATCGCGTCAGCGGTGGCGAGAAGGCGCCGCAGCGCACCGAGTAACATCACCTGGCGCGCGAGCGTGCCTCTCGTCTGGATTCCAACGGTCGCTCGCCTCTCTAACATGCTCGTCACGGCGAGAGCATGGTCGAGTCGTACGCTCAATCGCTGTACAGGAAGCCTCGAGACTGGCGACTCCAAAGAGTGACCTATAGTCGAGATTTCGCTGTCGAGATTCACGTCCGCGATTCGGCGGCCGGGGTCGCCCAGGATGAACAATCCCGACGGCATGCCCGGCAGGTCGTTGAGCCGCTGCACAATCTCGCCGACAGTACTTCCGTTGTTCCACCATCGTTTTGCATCTTCGACGTCGCTTGGAGAGAACGCGATTTGCCGCGCACTCCCAACCACCGTCGAGAAGCCTGCGTGCTCAATCAAGGTTCGAGCGATGCTCAATGAGGGTGACGCCTTTTCGACAGTTCACGGGATAGGCGCAGCCGCACGATGCGTCCGCTCCTGGAGCCACTCCGCACAGCGCCGACGCTCCGATTTGCATGTGCATCCCGTCGCCGTGCCCCCAAAAAAAGAGCACCCCTCGGGACGCTTCGAACGCTCGCTGCCACGCGGGAGCCGTTCGGGTCGACACCAGAGGTGTCGCGGCTAGCGGATGAACAGCAAGCGCGTGAGAGGCTGACGCGCGGCAAATCTCGGCCTGCAAATAGTCAAACGATAGAGGGCCGACCGTCGTCGACAACTCATCCATACCGAGGCTCCAAGACGCGCGCGAGTGGCCTAGCGAGAAGTGCGAGCCGAAATCGTTCGGACAAGCGAGTCCTCAGTCGAAAGCGGTCTGAAACGTAGTCTCCCGGCAGGACCCTCTCGGCGAACAATGCCCGCTGGCGTTCGGTAAGAGTGACCGGCCGGTCGATGCCGCTCTTGAGTTCGTCCAAGAAGCCAGCGCTGACCAGGTCGTCGTTTACCGACTCAAGAGTTGTGGGCTCCGACCGGATACGCCTGAACGGCAAGTCGGTCGGCAGTTCTGAAGCGCTGGCTGAGAAAATGACCGATGAATCGCGAGTCACGGAAACAGGGCGGCCTGTTGAATCCGTCCAGACCCGTCCAGCCAGCCCAAGGACAGCGTGCATCCAGATTCGGGACGTTTCTGACGTGAGTCCCGCCGTGCGCCGGAGCAACGCTCGCACATCGACCGGGTCGATGGACTCTGCGCTCCTGAGCGTGGTCGGAAGGCGCTCCTCCGCTTCCTCAACCGTGATTTCGTTGTCGAGCCCCACACCAGCAATGGACAACGTTGCTCCCCCAAGAGCGTCAATGTCCTCTAGTAAGCGCAGTGTCGCGCTCTCCAGGAGCGGGCTCCGCAGCCATGGACTGCCCGGCCCACACAGAATGTCCCCGCCCGCGTCGATGACACGCACTTGTCCACCAGCCAAGATGCGTAAGGCGTCCAGCGTCTCTCGCGCCGATGACAAATCCCGCGAATCGAGGCAATAGAAGGCGCCGTTCAAGCACTCCGCGAGAATGCAATGCTCTGGGCCCCGCAAGCTCGGTCGTGCAATCCAACCCTCGCTGCGTATCTCGAGTCCGTGCGCTCCTTCCAACGCCACAGGGCCGGAGCATCGAGCGTCCCGTTGCCACAGGAAGCTCACGAATATCGGACTGGAATCGGTGGCAGCAAGCAATCGAGCGACCACCAGGTCACCTGGGCCCCCTGCTGCTACATACAGCATCCAACGCCTCGCTTCTTTGTCGGTCTCTGCTGACACCTGCTCCCCCAAAAGGGGGAGCAGGCGATTTTTCACCAGCTGAAGCTCACGGTGTTCTCAGGGCCGGGAACTGCCGTCGTGCTGACGGCCTCGATTTCTGCAATGAGGTCGTTGATGTCGGTTGTCGTGCTCATGTAGTCACCTCCTCTGCGGTGTCTGCGATGCTCCGGCCCGATACGGCCGGGCGTTGTTCCCGCGCCTACCTTCGCGCGGCGAGTCGAGCCGTCTAGATTCGCACTCTTCTAGTTCGACATCAGCTCTCGAGCGCCTAGGGCCTTCAATCGGCGCAGCCTTGCGGAAAGCTCGTCGGCGCTGATTCGCTTTAAGGGCTCCAGCGGCTGACCGTCGGAGGCCAGCGAAAAGCTTCTGCGGGGGGCAGACTGAGCGACAAGGGTGGCCGTAATCGTGCCCAGTGGCGACGATGCAGTGTGGAACGTACCGCTGTCGATGGTGTAACGGCCGTTCACGGGCATGCTTTCCAGCCATCCCAAGGCGAGTCTGGATGCATGCCACTCCTCATCTCGGTCGGCAGATGGAATCGAGATGCTATGGAATCGGTACTCCTCCCCCTTCGCGGAGGGGAAGTACAGGCGGGTTTGAAGTTCACCCGCTAGGACGAGCGACGAGAAGTCGAATCGATGGTTATGAATCGTTCCCCAATCAGCATCTTGCTCCCACCAGACGTCCAACTTGACCAGAGTGCCGTCCGCACCCTGGCCGAGAACAATTTTGTCGAATCCCATAGGGTGCCGAATTGAACGCGTAGCAATCGATTCTAAGAATTGGTCATCGCTGAGAATAAAATCGCACAGGTCGCTTAACGACTGGTCCACAGAAAACTGCTCCAGCATCTGCTGCGTCGTTCCCGCGAATTCGGCTCCCGATAAACCGCCTGCGCGGATTAGTGAATCGATGGGCCCCATGAGACTGAACGGCGTTGCGGACACGATCACTCCTAGCTGACATGCACCATCGGAGGCTGACCTCGCGCGGCGCGAAATGAGACGGACGATATGGCGCACGACTAGCCCCGAGAAGGGCTGCGGCTCGTGCGAGCGTCAGGGAAAGACCCTTAGTATGACGGCCCGCTGACAACACATTGGCTGAGCAGTTGGCGCGGAATGCGCACACGCGACCTATGGAAAAGCAGCCACACAGAATCCCCCCGGAATCGTCGTCCTCGCTGCTTTGCGATGGACTCGCAGCTATTGTGCTCGCCCCGCGCCGAATTTGCAAACTTCAGTGTTATCTACGGCGTGTCGGTAGAATATCAGCATATTCACGTCATAAAACATCAGCCGTTGGGTCTTGCATTATCCGCCACAAAATCGACCCCGACGCGCACCGCCATCCACCTCTCCTCCGACTCAGCCGACCGCGTTGGAGTCCGGCGTGCCGACACCGGGAATCGCCAGTTCCGCGACCGGCGTGAAGGCGACCTGACCGCGGGACTACAATCGCGGTGTGCCGTCCCGCTCGAGTGGACATGGAGCCCGTCTGCGGTTCTCGCTCGACTTGCAGTCGCCCTCGAGGTTGAAGTTGCGTCGCTCCTACCGAGCAATGGCTCCGTGCAGTTCGACTTGCGGCATTACATCTCAGTCGGTCCACCCCTGCGTGCCGGTGGTCTGGCCCGCTGCGACGATTGTGGCCGCGCATTTCACACGGGCGCCAAGGCGCGGAACCTATTCGCCTGTCTGCGCGGGGCGCCCCGACTGAATCCACTCAATGGAATCCAGCCAGTCTCGCCATACTTCGCTCCCCACAGCAGCGTTCTCGGAAGCAAACGCGATACGAACTGCCTCGACTGCCCGCGCGATATTGTTTCCCCCGGGTCTGTTTGCGATGCGCCACAAGTACTCGGTCATCGCGAGGAAACCCTCAGATACCGTCACCTCATGGTCCCGACGGACCACGCCATCGACCTCTCGCGGCCCTTCGAGTCGTCTCGTTTCGTGCGCCCACCACTCGCCGACACCGTCCGAGCCCGTATGGGGCTCATGCCCCGCAACAACCCAGTCGAGAGACGATAGCCAGTCGTACCAGCTCGCTTCGTCGAAGGGCACTCCGTCGAGAGCAACATCCGTGTCACCGAGCAACGTGATGAGGTCGTTCCCGTCGGCCCGAGTTACAAAGCGCCAGAGATACTCGCTCATCGCGCGTCCTGCCACAAGAGGCGAATAGGTCACGCTTGCTCGCACCACCGGAACGCTCTCCTGGTTGCCCACCGTCCACCTTGACAAGTCATCACCTTCCAGTTGGTTCGGAGCGGGCGCTCGACACCGATGGTGGGCCTAGTGGATTGGCTCCGCCACCGAGAACAGCGTGCGGAACGGAACTTCGCCCCCGCCCCATTGCGGCCCCAGACCAAACGACCGCGACCAGTGCTGACCGATGCTGCCAAGTTGCCGGATGAAGGTCGGAAGGTCAGCGGGGTCATCTGCCAGCAGGAGCTCGCTGCGCCGTATGACGGTCAGGTATCCCTTTGCAGGCATGGCTTCGAGCTCCGTCATGCTCTCGTGGAATGCCGCCCAGTTGTCGCCGAAATAGTCGGGAAATTTGAACGCGCTGGCGAACACTCCGAAGAGCGTCGGCGCCGTGCGCATGAGACTTCCTTCAAGGGTCACGACCGTGCCGGGCCAACCACTTGCCCGATTGAGAAGTTGCGCGACCAAGCTCTCATCGAGTCGGTGCACCCATGGCGAGGCGGTTCCCGAGATGTCATTCCACGTTGTCATCCAGTCCACCTCACGAAACTCTAGTCGTCTTCGGCCCGGCACCTTCCGAGCAGTGTCGACCCGAGGGTCGGGTCCCAACGCTTCGTTTGAACGCAATTCAGTGATTGGGAATTCAGGTGTCGGCGATTGGTTTGTGTGCAACGAGTCGAGAGCCCACCTCATATGCCCCCATACAACTGGCAGTCGGCAGAGCCACATACAAGCTAAGCGGCTCACGCGCGAACGACTGTTCGCGACGACTCGTGTAGGCAATTCCCACTCGTCTAGAACGTCCGGTTCGTTCAAGATTGGCTAAGTCCGTGGTGCACCGGTTTCGTCATAGGCTCTAAGCAAGACACTGAGCGACTCGCCCGCGAAAGAGCGGTCCTCGCCGACTCGTGTCTCAAACTCCCAGTCATCCAGGGCCTCGAGTGCCTCACGGATGGCGCTAGCCAGAAAAGCGACTTCGGCACGCGTGAGCCGAAGCGTCAGGAGTCCGGACTCGTCAGCGACTGCAGGTCGTTCGTCCTCCTCCAAGCGCAAGAACTCCATGTCCACCTTTCGTATCCCAAAATGAAACTAATCTTCATCGCCGTCGTCATCGACAGGGTACTGAGCCAACAAGTCTTCCAGTGCGAGGACCGCGTCCCCGACGGCTCGCTCCAAGGAGGGGTCCCACTCTCTGGGCTGCGCGTCGTCGGACATCAACGCGAGCGCCGTCTCGAGCGAGAACCATTCTTCCCGGTATCGGTTCGTCCATGCCTCGTCTAGAGAGAATTCAGTCCAGAGGGCGTCCAGGTTCGACACGAGCTTTCGTAGCGAGACTCGCCCGAGCTCATAGTCGCGGAGTATTGCCCTCGCGAGGCGAAGCTGACGCCTATCCCGTGCGCTGGCACTTCTGTTCATATCATCATCATTTCGGCATAATCTGTCGAATCAGCCCGTAGTCGACGGTAACAACCTCATGTGAGGCCTACCTCACGACGTGATGTCCGATGGCGCGGGCCACGTCGCCGAACCAGACAAGCGCGAACGATATGGCGGAATCGGGGTCGGAAATAAGTGACTCAAGATTATCGACGCTCTCACTGAGTTGACCGATGGTCAATTCTCCTGGAGGCTTGGTTACATCATAGATGTCGTCGGCGGGGATGGACCAAAAATAGTCCGCGTCGAGGAGCACACTTGCACCTGCAGCATCCTCGAGGTGTCCGATAAGGACTTCGAAAGCACTGCGGAGCATCGGTATCGTCACTTCAACGGGATGGCTCATGAGTAATATTCCTTAGCTTTTTTATCTCGTGCTGGAAGCCGCGAGTTTCGCGCAACTCGTCGCCGGGCTCGCCCGTGTCCGGGAACATTGCTGTCACACGACAGCACCTCGGTCCAGTCCGGGATGCCATCGGCATCCTCGTCCTCCGTGCCCACCGCGCACGTCGCCGTGCCGCACACCTCACGTTCGACGACATCGGGAATCGTGTCGTCGTCAGCGTCCTTGACGTCCGCGGCCGAGCTGAGCACCGAGACATCCGTAGTCGCGAACTCCGCCGTCGAGGCGGATGCCGCGCCAGCGCTCAGGAAGCTGGCGCAGAGAACTAGCAAGAATGCAGACACAGCCGATGCGCGGCGCAGCAGAGACTTCACAAGGTTCCCCCGAAATCGTCTACCCGACGACTTCGACGGCGGGTTTATGCAGTCACTGTGCCCATAAACGTGGACTTAAGCAAGTCTCGAAACGCAGTTCAACGCAGATGATTGCAGTTTGATAAAACCGCGTAACGAATGCGCGGCAACCGACTCTCTGTGCCGACACCTTCGCACGGTGCGACCAAAATCTTACCCACGAACAGAATACCGATATTACGTGGCGAGTTACCGGAGCTCGGAAACCACAACAGCCTCGGCTGCCCGATTCATCCACGGGCTGGGGTCAATCAGCAGGCAGTCTCGGCCGGGCCTTAACATCGCCAGCCACGTGCGTGCCGGTACCCGAGGGCCGGACGAGCAGTACCTCGAGTCGAACTGCCGAGCTCGAACGCCGAGGGCGCGATGAATACCGCGCCGCATCGACAAATGATGAACCAGTCCGTCCGAGCACGCGACGCAACACCGAACTGGTCACTCGTCCAGCGGCACGGCGATGCGGCCGCGTCGAACAACGTCTTTCGGCCCTAACTTAGAATCGGTCTACCTGACTTCCCAACTCCGGAAGTACCTCAACTGGTTCGACCAACTCGCCGACCGGCACGCGGGAGCACGGTCAGCACCCTTCCCTCCGCGAAGCGGGACTTGCGACGCAACATGCACCACGGCAAGAATCTCTCGCGGAGGCGAACCGGGATTCGTGCATGCCTGCGGAGCACTCTTGGATGATGCCGCAGCCCCTCGCCGACACACACGACGAGGGCATCCGCTTCATTCGCTACGTGTCGGCCCCGGGGAGCGGTGGTTCCACCCCTATCCGTAGGCGAACGTGAAGCGCACGGGCTGCGAATCCGGCGTCGCGGCTACGCACGTTCCCACCGCGAGCGCCGAGAGGTCCCAGTCCTCGACCACGAATCCATCGATGACGGACTCGTTGATTCCCTTTGCCCGGACCGAGGCGTCAAACCGGAGAATCTTCTTATTGCGACCGAACCGGTCCCGGACGAACTCACGTGAGGGAGCATCGAACAGTCGGAAAGAGAAGACGGTTCCGAACGCCGAGAGTACGGACATCGCCATCTCAGCACCGTACATCGCCTCTACCTGCTTGACGTTTTGCGAACCGACGATGAAACGCAGACCGAGCGAGCGCCCGAAGTTCAACCCGTTCGTGAGGTGCGTCAGCTCGGGCAGCAGAGCGAACTCATCGAGCACGAAGACGACTCGCCCGAGCGCGCGAGTGCGTGACATTGCTTCTTTCATCGCAATGTCCAGCATCGTCTTGTACACGGGGCTAAGCATTGAACCAGACGCGATGTCGTACTCGAGGAAAAGGGCGTGACCGCCCTTCTCACGAAGAAAACGACGGATTGAAAAGTCTCCTGGTCGACCAAACGAAGACCGGAATGACTCTTGAATCACCTGCTGCATGAACGCGACCGTAGCCCCCGTGGACGGCGAGCCTTCTCGGGCGATGTAGTGCTTAGCTCCACGAAGGTCTTCATTGCCTGACCGGTCAAGAATCTCGTGCATCTCGGTCACTGACATCCCCGCAATCCCGACGCGGATGTCCGCGTTCGAGCGGGCGTCGGACTCACGCAGCCGTGCGGTGAGCAAGGCAACGAATAGGTCCCGAGCGGCGCTGACGAAGTACACGTTGTCGCCGGAGTTTGCCAAGAGGTTGGCGAACAGGCCGTTGACTACTTCATAGATTTCGTCCTCGACGTCCCGTCCGGCGGGCACAGAGCGGAATTCCTCGAAGACGTTCCAGGTGACCGGCTTTGAACGATGTTGGTTCTGCGTAGCACCAATGACGACGTCGTCCGGGCGGCCGAACGCGTCCACATAGTCGCCCTTGGTGTCGAAGAAGACGAGGACGTCCTCCGGCCCCAACGCAGCGCGTATTGAGTGAACGAGTGAATGCATGCCGACGGACTTGCCGGTTCCGATTCCGCCCAAGAAAAGAACGTGCCGACCGAGCATCGCATCGGTAATGCCTACAGAGGTTCCGCCTACGCCGCGCACTCCGAACTCGCACGGGATTGGCCCGATGTGACCAACCGCATCAATAAGAGTGAGGCCACTGACGATGTCTTCCGTTACGTTTACCATCCGCTAGGTCCAAACTCTTCCTCGGGCTCGGGTTCAGACTCCTGGTGACGCTGCTCGCCCGGCGCCGGCTCGTCGTCAGGCTCGCCTTCTGGCTCCGCCTCGACCGCAACGTCGGGCTCGGGCTCAGGCTCCGTTGCCTGCTCTGGCTCTGGCTCAGGCTCAGCCCCTGCCTCCGCGTCTGGCTCAGGCTCAGGCTCAGGCTCAGGCTCAGGCTCAGGCGCTTCGCTGCTGGACTCGTCTGCGGCGTGCGGTTGCGCTCGTTGCTGGGCGTCGCTCGCATCCGGACTTAGGCCCACACGTGAGGCATCAGGCTCGTCGCGGGTCGGTAGGCTCCGCTGAGCCAGGTCATCTGCGGGTTGCGCCGCCGTCGCCGGCGAGGGGTCAGCATCATCCGCCCCGTGCTGCGCCACATGCGCTTCCTGACCCGGAGCGTGCCCTAGGCCGTGCTCAGTCCCCGCACTATCGCGCCGCCGAGATTCGGGACCGGCTTCATACTCAACGGCCGACGCCTCTTCGCGCCCCAACGGTGAGTTTTCAACCGACGGTGCACTACTCCCGGGGATGGACGTACTCTCGACCGCCCCCGCCTCGGACAGGTCCTCATCCTGCTCGGGTGAACCCGGCATCGGATACGCTGAGCCGTTTGCGGAGCCAGATTCAGCGCTGACGATGTCAACGACGAAAGGCCCCGTGCGTTCAGCTGGCAGAACTCCACCACCGGGAGGGCCACCGCCGCCTGCTCCAGCGGAGTTCTCGCGGGGAGTGCTGTCGAGATTCTTCCGCAAATCGTCTCGTTTGGAGGTTGACGAGGCGACCTGGCGGACTACCTTACCGGTCGTGTCGAAAACCTCAGCCTGAGGGGCGCTAACGGGGCTCGTAGGCTGACCGAGCGAAAGCGCAACCCCAGCAACCGCGGCCACTTTTCTGAGTCCCGGAGGCAGCTTGGGCCGCCCGGAGCTTGACGAGTCACCCATCAGTCGGTGGGCTCGAGAGTTGCTGCGCCCGCGCTGCGGAAGGACGCTATCAGCTCAAGCGCCGCATCAGCGAGCAGCTGGTCAAGAGTCCGCCCGGTTACTTTTTCAGCCTCCGTCGCCCACTCCCTATCTGACGCGTCCTCGAGCAGTCCTTCGCGAACCGCTGCGGCGATTGTGGACAGGTCGCGGCGACTGTCGACCAACAGTGCGAACCGCATCGCCAGGTCGGAGAGGTCAATTGTCTTGTCTCCGCCTACGCGAACGCGATAGCCGCCGTCGCCGAGGTCAGAATCAATGACCAAGTCCTTTCGCATCACCGGGACGACATCATCCAGCTCACTCAGCGCGCCCCCTTCGGGTAGCAGGGCCACCAGACGCTTGTTCGCCATGTCGACCAACAGTTGCTGTTCGGGACGAGGAACGTCGCGCTCGACTGCTTGGGGGTGCAGAGCGTTCAAGAAATCTCGGAACTTAGTCTCGAGTATGAACCCCCGCCTGTTGCCGCCTCGGAAATCTCCGATGGTCTGTACAGCTTTCCCCTCACTATCGGCGATGTAGCCAAGAGGCAACACGTGCACCGGATGGTCGAACACAGTGAGGTCGTACGAGTGCGGAACCATATCGTATTCTCTCCTGAGATGTGGTCGCGGATGCGTTGAGCCTAGTCGGGTGGATTCATGGCAAACGAACTAACCCTGTACCCTGCGGCGATGCCTAGCTCGTGGCGAGCGTACCGCGAGCCTGCGCATCGAGGATGACGGCGCCCGCATCGAAGGCGATGGCATCCAGGTTTGCGGAGCCTGCGTATAAGAAGGCGTCGGACGCGCGAAACACCCCCAATGCCCTAACGCCCGCCCAGCAGAGCAAAGCGACACCGATGAGCGGACCAAAGAGCAGGATGAGCAGGACGACGACACCAATGGTGAGCCAGTCTCTGTCCTGCGCCAGCGATACGAACCCGTTTGGTGCGAGAACGCCGAGGAAACCTCGCGGGCGCGCCAACGCCAGTACTACCACTGCGCCTAGTGCCAATGAGGCGACGAGCACAACCGTCGAAGCAACGGTGACGATGCCCGCCGCCTGGGCACCGGGTGAAGTTGTGTACATCCCCAATCCATTGGAGCCGCCCGCCAGCAACGCGGCAAGGGACGCCCCAAAGACGCCGATGAGGGCGGCGTTCAGCACGATGGCCACAGCTATGCCAGCACCGAGAGCATCAAGGCCGCGATGACGTCCTGCCTGGATGCCATCCACCTTGTCGAGTCTGTACTCGCTCGACACGGTGGACGAAGAAAAGGCGGTCTTGCTTTCCGCGGCATAGACGACGCGCGAGTCGGTGACAAACAGAAAGCTCACTAGCTTTCCGAGTGGACGCGTTACCGAGGCAACTGGGTAGCTTGCGATGACGCGCTCACCGTCGATAAGGCGGAACGGGTACTGCGGCGCGAGTGCGACGGGCGCCTCGGCATCTGGCATTGGCAGGGTCTCATGTGCATCATCGGCGGATGTACCGGGTTCAAACATCGTGCTCCTTTACTTGACGGGTTCTCGTGAGGTCAACGGCGTGCGATGAATCACCCGGCGCGGGAACTGAGCATCCATGAGGGAAGCAGGCACTGACCGCAACGGCTCTGCTCGGACCATGAACAGGCCGCCGGGCGGGGTGGAGCGCGTAGACCGAGGCTGCGCAAACAGCGCCCCATCAGGTCTCCAAGTGGAAGTCGTTTCCACGAGGGCGAACAGCGACTGCGCCACGTCCTTTGCGCGCTGAGCCGTTGGCTGTGGGGCGCTCGCTAGTGCCGAGTCTCCGACCGACGAAATCGAAGAACGCGCGACAAGCGCCCGACGATTGCGCGCGAGTAGGAACACGCCAGCGGCTGCAGCGAGCATGAGCGTGCCCATGCCAACGAGACCCGCGAGCGTGAATCCAGCGGAGCGAACTTCGACCATGCCGCTTCCAGACGCCTCCGCCGAACCTGCGCTCACCCATGAGCCGAAAGGGAGTTCGAGTATCGCGGGGTCAGGGGCCTCGACGATGTGGGTGCCAATGACCGAGGACGCCGCCGGGGTGAAGCTGTAAAACTCGCTCGCCCAGAAAATGTTCCCGCCGTCGGCTGATGTCGAGCTGAGACCGCCGCCTTCTGCCCATGCGCTGTACGCGGCGTTGAACTCGTCAATCGACCCTCCCGAGACTGTCACGGCATATGTCGTCTGTCCATCGACCTCGGAAGTGTTCAAGCTGCCGCTGCCTGCGGCCGGAGCCAGCAAGTCGATGAACCCATCGCCGACGAGCGCAACAGCATCCGACGGCACAGAGAAGCGAGCGGTAGATGTGACATCTCCGAACAGACCGATTGTCACTTTCTGAGACAACGAGGTAAACGCCGGTACGTACTCCAGTTCGGCCGTCTCCCCCGCTTCTAGGTCCATCGTGAAACTAGCCGGCGACATGTCCGATGCTGCAGAGATGTCGTCGACGAGCGGTGGGGCGTCAATGCTGCAAACGTTCTCACAACTGCTTGCGTTCACGAGCGAAACCGCGAGCGATGCCGGGTCCCCCTGTGCGCTTTTGACCTCCAAGCTGAACTGAGACTCGGAACCCATCACGTCGCTCGTCGCTTTCGCGACGGCGTCCGCGTTGCCCTGAATACTCACGGACCATGTTCCGTCGGTACGCCGAATGTCTGCACCCTTGGGTGTGTGCTCGGCAAAGTACTCGTCGTAAACGGCGGCGTCCACGTCCCCAGCGCCGACAAAGTCGATGGTCCGATGGATGGTATCGGTGTCGGAAATATCGGTATGCATCGCGACTTCGGTGAAGCCATTGTCTTCCACCGACGTTGCGGAGATGAATCCGCTCGAGACAGCGAGGTCTGCCCCATCGAAAGTCATCGATGTGGTGCCGAGCTCCGACAAGTTACCGCGGCTGCCGGACTCGACGATGCCGTCCTCGACCAGACCGTCGAACAACCAGCCAAGAAGCGACTGAGAACTGAAGCTCTCGGTAATACTGACGCCGGACACGAGTATTGAGTCGGAAACGTCGAAGTCAACGGCGCCAGACGTGTCTCCACCGGCCTTCAGCAGAGCTGAGACCTTATCGGCATAGTCGGCAGTGCTGTCGAATGCGAGCGTCAGAGTCAGTGTCAGGGCGCCGTCAGGGCCAGTCGTGATGCCGGTATATTCCATCGATTCGGGAAGGTGGGAGCGAATCGACGCGTCCGCCGCAGTGCTGCCACCGGCGAGATTTTCAGCGTCCTCCGCGCTCAACGACAGCGTCATCGTGCGGGTGCCTGACCCATCACGATTAACTGCGAGGAGCGTGTCGACCACCGCTCCACACCCGGTCAAACACACGATGGAGAGCAATGCAAAGGCCGCGAGCACAAAGCGAGGTATCGTTTGCCGTTCGCGCGTCTTCGCCTGCATTGTTCCCCCCAGAGCAACATGCGGTACCGCCTCGTCATGAGACGGCGCTGCCAACCATAGGTGGCACGGTCGATTCGTGCAACGAGTGGCGGGACTGCGACACGAGACAGCGCAAGTTCACGCGGCTGCACGAGCGGCCGAAGGCGGCGAAGTATGCGGCGTTCGACGACGAGTGTCGCTGCCTCATCGCGGGGCGCGGTTACTCCACAGAGGGGTTGCGCTCAGAGCTACTTGAACGCATACCTCGCATGACGGCGTATGAAACCAGCAGCAGGCGCACATGGCTATGCTCCCGCAGGAAGGCTCGCGCCGCCGAAGCACGTGCGCGATGCTGGTGCGATGACCAGACTTCTCACCCTCGAGGAGCTCATCGCCGCCCCGCGGGAGACGCCCTTTGAACCATCTCCCAGCTTCACTAACGCATGGTGGACGCGACCCGATGCGCCTCAGGGCCGCAACGTCCGATACTTCCAGGTAAGGGACGGCTTGCTCGACGTTGTCCGCCTCCGGGTGTTCGACCCAGCCGTTATCTGGCCGCAGTTTGACGATTTCGACGCTGACAAGTGCACCGTCGAAATCGACCGCATCGAGACGCGAGTGGAGTCGCGATTTCAAGGGTATGCACGGTCGGCACTGACCCTCCTATGTGAGGAGTTCGACACGTGCCAGGTCGTCGCATTCTCTCACGCCGACGAGTTCTGGGAGCGAACCGGCTTCGCGAAGAAGCATCGTCAGGGCGGCACCGGCCGCGAAGCGGCCTTCTTTGTCTGGCCACCGATGCGATAGGCGCTGGGTCTGGGTCGCCGCCGCCACGTCGGGTGGGCATCGACCCCACCGAGTCAAGTCCCAGGTAGCAGCGCGACGACGCGGACGCGCCCCGTACGGTCATCGTTCCACCCGTCCAGAAGTCGTCGCTCCGCCTGCCGGCCCCTCCCCGCTCCGCGCAAGTCTTGAGTAAGTCTTCAACCGCCGCCCGGCGCGACCAACCACAACGTCGGAACGAACAAGCACTGCGGAACACGGGGATTCGCGACGAACCATGAGACTGCATGGCATGCAGGGGGTCAGGGGTTCGAGTCCCCTCAGGTCCACAACGAAACCCGCGAGAGATCGCGGGTTTTCTTGTTTTTATCCGTGCCTCGAGGATTCAAGACCGTCGCTCTGAATCGCTCGTGAAGTCGGGCGTGCGAGTCATTCACAAGCGAGACCTATTGGCCTGAGGAGCCGGCGCCTTTCCGGCAATTGTCGGAAAGCACCAGCTGTCATGGCGCGAAGAAGACGACCGTCACTCGAGCATTCCCGCCGCCTTGGACCTTCTGCGGCACCTTTGATGAGCGCGACCGATGCGACTTCGGACAACTCCGAGGCGGGTTCAGTGATACATCGGAATGCGATCTCCCCACGACCTTGCCTAGTTGGACGCGGTCCATTTGAATCAGGGCACCGCAAACGCTGGGCTGTCGCGGAGTCGCTGATGAGCGTCACGCGCTCAGCCGTAGTGGATGCTTTGGAACAAAGACTAGAAGCTCGACCAACCGTGTTCCTTGTCGGAGCTCAGCTGCCGGCAGATACCGCTATGTCGCCCGTTGCAGTGAAAGTGCGCTAACCCCGCCTGTCGCGCGTCGCCTCGATCTGCCGTTCACCACACGAAAGATGAAGATCCATTCCATGCTTGCTGACGATCGCGATTTTGAGAACGTATGGGACGAACTGCTTTGGCGCGGACTTGTCCACGTCTCGACCGATCGACACGCGCTACGAACCCTCTTGGCGAATCCACCCGTTGTGTTCTACTGCGGTTTCGACCCGACGGCTCCCAGCTTGCATCTGGGGCACCTCGTCCAACTGTTGCTTCTGCGGAGACTGCAGCTGGCTGGCCATAGGCCTCTCGCTCTCGTCGGCGGATCGACGGGTCTGATCGGTGACCCTCGTCCCACGGCGGAGCGCACGCTCAATACGCGGGAGACGGTCGAGGAGTGGGTGGGGCGCCTGCGGACGCAGGTCGAGCGATACCTGAGTTTCGAGGGCGACAATGCCGCGCGCATCGTCAACAACCTCGACTGGACGGCGCCGCTGTCGGCGATCGACTTCCTGCGCGAGATCGGCAAGCACTACCGGGTCGGCACGATGCTGAAGAAGGATGCGGTCGCTGCGCGGTTGAACTCGGACGAGGGCATCAGCTACACCGAGTTCAGCTACCAGATCCTGCAGGGGATGGACTTCCTCGAGCTGTACCGGCAGTACGACTGTGTGCTGCAGACCGGTGGGTCGGACCAGTGGGGAAACCTGACCAGCGGTACGGATCTGATCCGTCGTGCTGAGGGGGTCTCCGCGCACGCGATCGGCACGCCGCTGATCACGAACAGCGACGGCACCAAGTTCGGCAAGAGCGAGGGCAACGCGATCTGGCTCGACGCCGACATGTGCAGCCCATACGCGTTCTACCAGTTCTGGCTCAACAGCGATGATGCCGACGTGGTCGACCGGTTGAAGGTCTTCACCTTCCTCACCAGGGCCGAGATCGAGGAGTACGCGGCACAGGTCGAGAGCGAGCCGTTCCGTCGTGCCGCGCAGAAGCGTCTCGCACTGGAGGTGACCGCTCTGGTTCATGGCTCAAGGGCGACTCAGTCAGTGATCGACGCGTCGGATGCCTTGTTCGGCGACGGAGAACTCGTCGATGTCGACGCGAAGACACTCGCTTCGGCACTACGTGCGATTCCGAACGCTCTACTACCCGTGGGGACGTCGGTCGTGCACGCGCTGATGGCCACGGGACTGGTGTCCTCCGTGTCAGAGGCGCGCCGTGCCATCGCGCAGGGTGGAGTGTCTCTCGATGGTGTCCGGGTCAACCGGGAGGACACACCAGTTCTCGGTTCACTCCCTGGTTCTGTTTCCGTGTTGAAACGTGGCCGCAGGACCCTCGCCGGTGTCTTCACCATCGCTCTCGCGGTGTAGACGACGATTCGCCTCCCGCTGCAACGTCGAGGTGCAGCCGCTCCCTGCACAGGTCGATGCCTCCCGCGCCAGGGACTTGCCATCGTCCCGGCATCCCGGGTAGGAAGGACCAGGCCGCCGGGCATCAGCGGGGCGGCCTTCGACGAGGGGGAGACACAGTGCTCGGACTGTTCCGACGACCGCAGACCATGTATGACGAGACGGCTCCTCGACTCGAGCCGCTCGAGCCAGGACTGTGGTCACGCGGCTTCGGCCTGGCCGCCACCCGCAGCCTGCAGACACTCGCGGTGCTCGCTCTCGTCGCGGTCGGCGTCCTGGTGATCACGCAGCTCTCGCTCGTCTTCATCCCCGTCACGATCGCGCTGATCCTCGCGTCGGCGATCCATCCCCTGGTCGCCGTCATGCGCCGGCGCGGTGTGCCCTCGATCCTCGCGACCTGGATCGCCCTGATCGGCATCCTCGCGATCCTCGGCGGCATCGTCTGGGTGATCGTCCTCACGGTGCGCTCGCAGTGGGACGACCTCATCACCTCGGCCACCGACGGCATCACCCAGATCACCGCCTGGCTCGACACGCTGCCTTTCGACATCGCCGCCATCGACCTCGACGACGTGTGGGCGGGTGTCGGCGACTTCCTCACCAGCGCCTCGTTCGGCCGCGGTGCCCTGGCCGGGGTGTCGGCGACGGCGAGCTTCTTCACGGGCCTCGCCCTGATGATCGTGGTGCTGTTCTTCTTCCTGAAGGACGGCCCGCGCATCTGGGAGTTCCTGCTCCGACCGTTCACGGGCGCGAGCTACGACAGGGCGCGCCGGATCGGCGACAAGACCGTCGATGTCTTCGGCGGCTACGTCCGCGGAACCTCGATCGTCGCGGCCGCGGATGCCCTCGGCATCGGCATCGGCCTCGCGATCCTGCAGATCCCGCTGGCCATCCCGCTCGCGGTGATCGTCTTCCTGACCGCGTTCATCCCGCTCGTCGGGGCGACAGCCGCCGGCATCCTCGCAGCCCTCGTCGCTCTGGTCACCCACGGGCCGGTCGCCGCACTGATCGTCGTCGGCATCGTGGTGCTGGTTAATCAGCTCGAGGGCAACTTCCTGCAGCCGGTCGTGATGGCCCGATCGCTGAAGCTGCATGCTCTGGTGATCCTGCTCGCGTTGACCACCGGCACCATCCTCGGCGGGATCGTCGGGGCCGTGCTGTCCGTGCCGATCGCCGCGGTCGCGTGGGGCATCATCACGGTGTGGGATGGCCCGCACACCCCCGCGCGTCCCTTCCGGAAGAAGCGCCCCGAGACCGTCTGAGAGGTGAGGAGCTACTCCTCACCGGCGCGGACGTCAACCCGCTCCCCCACCGGTGGAGTCGGTCCTATCGTGGCGCGCACATCACACGAGAGGAGTCAGCGATGACGAACAACCCGATCCCCCCGCTCGTCCCCCGACCCGACGACGACGCAGAGGTCGACGGCGTGCCGCACCGCGAAGTCGACGGCGAGCCTGTGCTCGACACGGACGCGGATGCCGACCAGGTCGACGGCGTCGCTGCCGATCGCCTGGCCGCCGAGCACCCCGCCGAGGAAGACTGAGTCCAGGACGAGCCTTCGCGGGGGTCGGGTCCGCGGACCCGGCCCCCGCACACCGTCAGGTCGCGAGCAGCGGCGGCAGGTGCGGAATCGGGATGGGCCGTGTCGACCTGCTGGAATCCTGCACGCGGGTCACTTCCTCGAGCACCTCGTACGGCGTCGTGTATCGCACCGCGAGCGGCAGATCACGCAGCCAGACGACTTCGACCTCGGTGTCGGCGTACTCGTAGACGGAAGCGACCACGTGCCGCGGATCGCTCGCCTCATAGCGCCGATCGTTGATCACCCATTCCGACGGCGTGACGCGATGCAGCACGTATCTCGGCTCTGGATCTCCGGACATGTGATTCCCTCCAAGACTCTCTCCCCACTTCAGAGCATGCGCCTCGGAGGCGAAAGCTCACAGGGGCTTGACAGCCAGAGGGAGAGGCTTCAGGATCACCGTTCAGCCGGTGGGGCGGATCGTCAGGTCGGTGAGCGCGGCGTCGTCGGGCAGATCGAGTGCGGTCAGGATCGTCGTCGCGACGGAGTCCGCCGTGATGAAGCGCTCCGGCCGGTACTCGCTGCCTTCCTGCTGGTGCACCCGCTCCTGCATCGGCGTGGCCGTGCGTCCGGGGTAGATGGAGGTGACACGCACGCCGTGCTCGGACTCCTCGGAGCGCAGGGCGTCGGCGAGCGCCTTCAGGCCGTGCTTGGAGGCGGCATAGGCCGACCAGCCGGCGTGCGCGTGCAGGCCTGCGCCGGAGTTCACGAAGACGATGCGTGCACGCGAGACGCGCAGCAGAGGCAGCAGGAGCCGCGTGAGCTCGGCTGGGCCCACGAGATTGACGGCGAGCTGACTCTCCCAGAGGTTCGCGGGCAGATCGGCCACGGGCCCCAGGTCCACGACGCCGGCCACATGCACCAGCGAGTCGATGCGCTCGGGCAGGGGCTGCTTCGACAGCGCCCACGAGAGGCGTCCTGGCTGCGACAGGTCGCCGACGAGAGCCGTGGCACCCGGCAGCGCTGCGGTGATCTCCCTGGCGCGACCCACATCGCGCGCCAGCACCACGACCTGATCACCCCGGTCGAGCAGGCGACGCGCGACCGCGGCGCCGATTCCGGATCCGGCACCGGTGATCAGGTGGACGCGCATGTCAGCCGCGGTCTGCGGCGGCGTCTGCGAGCTCGAAGGGAACGACCGGGCAGTCCTTCCAGAGCCGCTCGAGACCGTAGTAGACGCGCTCCTCCTGGTGGAACACGTGCACGATCAGGTCGCCGAAGTCGAGCAGCACCCAGCGGGCCTCCGCTCGACCCTCGCGACGGACTCGCTTGTGCCCCGCCTCGACAAGACGGTCCTCGACCTCGTCGGCGATCGCGGCGACGTTGCGCTCGCTGTTCCCGGTGACGAGCAGGAAGATGTCGACGAGCGGCAGGGGCTCCGAGACGTTCAGCGCGACGAGGTCCTCACCACCCTTCGACACGGCGGCGTCTGCAGCGATCTGCAGCATCTCTTCGGCGGTTTCAGGTGACTGCATCAGAACACATTCGTGGTGAAGGCGACGATCAGGGCAACGCCCAGCGCGAGCGCGAGACCACCCGCCACGATCGCGAGGATGAGCATGAGTTTGTTGCCCTTTTCGGGGGCCGGCGGTCGGATGATCTCGCCAGCGGGCTTGATGGTGCTGACAGCCGAACTGGCGGCGATCGGCGTGGGCGAGGATGCGGGAGCGAGCTCGCCGTCGATGAGGACGGCGTCGACATCCTTGCCGTCGGTGGTGCCGTGCGCGTGACCCTGCGAGCCGAGGCCCTTGGGCAGCTCGTACGAGCCGGTCACGAGGATCTCCCCGGTCGAGGCGACCGGGCCGGACAGCGAACCGTCGCCCGCCGACGGGGTGAAGATCAGGGTGTTGGGCGCCAGGTGCTGCGAGCCCGTGGAGTCGCCGACCGTGAGCAGTTCGTCGAACGACGGCACGAACGGCTTCTTCGCCTCGGCGGGGTCGCTCAGCAGCTCCTGGCCGAAGGCCGGGTTCACCGTGGGGCGCTCCCCCTCGGCGACGTCCTGGTCGTCGGAATCCTGCACATCCGCGAGGACGTCATCGGTCTCGACGGCGTCGTCGTCGTGCGGCTCGACCTCGATGCCGAGTGCCGCGACGGCCTCTGCCGCGTCTGCGGTCTCGAGCGGCTCCGACTCGCGCTCGTCGGCTCCAGAGTCGACCGCGGCGGTCTGAGGCTCGATCGTGGTCTCGTCGTGGTCCACGACGCCCGACGCACTCACTGGCGTAGGAAGGTCGATCTCCTCGGCGGCCTCGGCGTCGGTGTCCTCATCGAGGTCGTCGGCGGGGACGCTCTCATCGGCAGGCACGGGAGGCGTGAACGCGGGCACTGCGGTGACGAGGGCCGGAGCCTCGGGGAGTGTCGGGAGCGGCGTGACGGCGGGAGCCTCCTCGACAGGGGCCTCCTCGACAGGGGCCTCCTCGACGGGAGCCTCCTCGGCAGGAGCTTCCTCGACAGGGGCCTCCTCGACAGGAGCCTCCTCGGCAGGAGCCTCCTCGGCCGCCACGGGAACGGACTCGGTCGTGACGCGCTCGCGCTCGCGAACCTGGCGACGCGTCAGGGGAACAGCGCCGTTCCCCGCATCCGACTCGTCCGATGCGGGCGGCTCCGGCGTCGGAGCCGGTGCGATCTCGACCGGCTCGGCTGCGCGCGGAAGCGGCGGTACCGGCGGCGCGGCGGCCGCTGCGGCCTCTTCGGGCGTGATGACCGGCGTGGATCCCGTCAGCCTGATCTCACGCAGCTGCTTTCGCGTCAGCGGACCCTGACCCTGCTGATCCGATGTACTCATGCCTTGCTCCGATACAGATGATGCTTCGCGATGTATTGAACGACTCCGTCGGGAACGAGATACCAGACCGGCTCGTCTTCGCGAACCCGCGCGCGGCAGGCCGTCGACGAGATGGACAGCGCCGGCACCTCCAGTTGGCTGACGTTGTCGCTCGGGAGGCCGTCGGTGCTCAGAACGTGTCCTGGACGCGAGACCGCGACGAAGTGGGCCAACTCCCACAGTTCATCATGGTCCCTCCAACTGAGAATTTGCGCCACGGCATCGGCACCGGTGATGAAGAAGAGCTCCGCGTCGGGGCGCCGTTCCTTGAGATCGCGCAGAGTGTCGATCGTGTAGGTGGGTCCAGCGCGGTCGATGTCGACCCTGCTGACCGTGAACTGCGGGTTCGATGCGGTCGCGATGACCGTCATGAGATAACGGTGCTCGCTCGGCGTGACGTCCGACTTCTGCCAGGGATGCCCGGTGGGGACGAACACGACCTCATCGAGGTCGAACGAGTGCGCGACCTCGCTGGCGGCGACCAGGTGCCCGTGATGGATGGGGTCGAAGGTGCCGCCCATCACACCGATGCGCGCCGGACGCGAGGTCGTGTCGTTCATAGGGGCCTAGTGGCCGTGCCCTGCCTCGTGGCCGTCCTTGCCGTGCTGCGCCGCCCATGCGTCGGCCTTGGCGGAGTGGCGGTTCGCGACGTTCTTGTACGACAGCGTGACGAGGCCGAGGAAGGCGAAGACGATGATGGCGATCACGCCGAAGATCAGCGTCTCGAGCTGCACGTTGCCGTAATGCTCGGTTTCAGCAGCGGCCATCGCGATCTGTGCGACGAGATTCATCCTGACTCCGTTTCGTGGCTGGCGGGCGTGACTCACGAGGAGCCACAGCGCCCCCTAGTCTAGCCCTCAGGCGCGTGTCTGCCCTGCCCCACGCGCCAGCCATTTCGTGCTGGTCAGCTCGGAAAGCCCCATCGGTCCGCGTGCGTGCAGCTTCTGCGTGGAGATGCCGACCTCCGCCCCGAAGCCGAACTCGGCCCCGTCCGTGAACCGGGTGGACGTGTTGACCATGACGACGGCGGAGTCGACCTCGGCGAGGAAGCGCTCGGCGTTGCGGGTGTCGGTGGTGATGATCGATTCCGTGTGCCCGGTGCTGTAGCGACGGATGTGATCCAGCGCATCGTCGAGCGTGTCGACCACCTTGATCGCGATATCGAGGCTCAGGTACTCCGTCGCCCAGTCCTCCTCCGTCGCGGGGATGACGTTCGTGACGAGCCCTACGACCATGTCGTCGCCGTGGATGGCGACGCCCTCGCTCTGCAGCGCGCTCGCGACCAGCGGCACCAGACGCGGCGCCGCCTGACGCAGGACGAGCACGGTCTCGACCGCGTTGCAGACACTCGGGCGCTGGACCTTGGCATTCACGACGATGTCGGTCGCCCAGTCATCCGGCGCGGTCTCGTCGAGGACGATGTGCACGTTCCCGGCGCCCGTCTCGATGACCGGCACGGTCGATTCCGTCACGACGGTCTCGATCAGGCCGGCGCTGCCGCGCGGCACGAGGACGTCGACGAGTCCCCGTCCGTGCATGAGGGCTTTCGCGCCGTCTCGTCCGAAATCGTCGACCGTCTGCACGGCCTCGGGCGTGACGCCCGCGCTCTGCAGCGCATCTCGCATGATCTGCACCAGGACGGAGTTCGAATCCCGAGCCGCGCTGCCTCCCCGCAGGACGACGGCGTTGCCGGAACGCAGCGCGAGGGCGGCGATGTCGACCGTGACGTTCGGACGCGCCTCGTAGATCGCCCCCACCACGCCGAAGGGCACGCGCACCTGCTCGAGCGCGACGCCGTTGGGCATCCGATGCCCTCCGACCACACGTCCGACCGGATCCGGCAGCGCGGCGACCTCTCGCACCGCCGATGCGAGCGCCGCGACGCGCTTCGCGTCGAGTCGCAGCCGATCGATCAGCGAATCGCCGATGCCGTCGGCCTGCCCGCGAGCGATGTCGCGACCGTTCGCCTCGATCACCGCTGGAGCATTCTCCTCCAGTGCGACCGCGATCGCCTCGAGCGCACGGCCCTTGTCATCGCTGGTGAGCGCGGCAGTGGCTCGGGAGGCCTCTTTGGCGCGTTCCAAGCGCACCTGCGGGGTCTGGTCGGTCATCCGCCCAGTCTAGGAGAGCGCGGGCTCGAACCAGGTTCCTATTTCGGCGCCCGACAGTGCCTGTTCGACGAGGTCGGCGCTCGTCACCAGCACTCCGATGCCGGAGGCTGCCGCCAGGCGCGCGGCCGAGACCTTGGTCGCCGCTCCCCCGGTGCCGACGCTGTTCACGACGGTCGATCCGAACTCGAGCCCCGAGAGGTCGGCGTCCGGTGCGACCACATCGATCGGCTCGGCAGTCGGGTCGGACGGCGGCTTGGTGTACAGCGACTCGATGTCGCTGAGGAGCACGAGCGCGTCGGCCTCGATGAGCTGTGCGACGAGCGCCCCGAGACGGTCGTTGTCGCCGAACCGGATCTCCTGCGTCGCCACGGTGTCGTTCTCGTTGACGATCGGAAGGATTCGCAGACCGAGCAGGCGCTCCATGGCGCGGCGCGCGTTGCTGCGCGAGGTCGGGTTCTCGAGGTCGCCGGTGGTGAGGAGAACCTGTCCTGCGACGATGTCGTACGGGCGCAGCGACTCCTGGTACCGATACACGAGGATGTTCTGTCCCACTGCCGCGGCGGCCTGCTGCGTGGCGAGGTCTGTGGGCCTCGCGTCCAGGCGCAGGAAGGGTATGCCGGTGGCGATCGCGCCGGACGAGACGAGGATGACCTCAGCGCCGCGTGCGTGCGCCGCGGCCAGGGCCTCGACCAGCACCGGGATGCGCCAGGAGGACTCGCCGCTGATCGACGAGGACCCGACTTTCACCACGATCCGGGAAGCGGTCGCGAGATCCGCCCTGGTGCGGGCGGTCACTCGCCTTCCTCGCGGTACGCCGCGCGTCGCTGAGCCTCGACCTCGGCGCGAGCCTCGGCCTTGGCATCCATGCGCTCGTAGTACGTCTCACGACGCTCGGAGGTGGTGCGACGGCTGTTGGGCGCCAGACGCGGGTCAGTGCCTCGCGGCGCGGTCATCAGCTCGGCCGCCGAGGTCATGGTCGGCTCCCAGTCGAAGACGATGCTGTCGCCCTCGCCGATCACGACGGTCGAGCCCTGCACCGCGCCCAGGCGGAAGAGCTCGTCCTCGACGCCCAGCTTCTCGAGCCGGTCCGCGAGGTAGCCCACGGCCTCCTCGTTCTGGAAGTCGGTCTGCTGGACCCAGCGCACCGGCTTCTCGCCGAGAATGCGGTAGACGTTGCCGTAGCTTCCGCCCTCGACGCGGATCTCGAAGCCCTTCTTGGGGCCACGCGGGCGGAGGACGACGCGCTCGCGCGGGACCTCGTTGGCGGCGAGCTCGGCACGGTGCTTGTCGACGATCTCCCCGAGGGCGTAGGTGAGAGGACGCAGCCCCTCGTGCGAGATCGTGGAGATGTCGAAGACGCGGAAGCCTCGAGCCTCAAGGTCGGGACGCACGAGGTCGGCCAGCTCGCGGGCCTCCGGCACGTCGATCTTGTTCAGAGCGATGAGCTGCGGGCGCTCCAGAAGCGGAGTCTGCCCTTCCGGGACCTCATAGGCGGCCAGCTCACCGAGGATCACGTCGAGGTCGGAGATCGGGTCACGGCCCGACTCGAGCGTCGCGCAGTCGAGGACGTGCAGCAGCGCGGTGCAGCGCTCGACATGCCGGAGGAACTCGAGTCCGAGACCTCGTCCCTCGCTCGCGCCTTCGATGAGACCCGGCACGTCGGCGACGGTGTACCGCGAGTCGCCCGCCTGGACGACACCGAGATTCGGGTGCAGCGTCGTGAACGGGTAGTCGGCGATCTTGGGGCGCGCGGCGGAGATCGCGCCGATCAGGCTCGACTTGCCCGCCGACGGGTAGCCGACCAGGGCCACGTCGGCGACGGTCTTGAGCTCGAGGACGACGTCGGTCTCGACCCCGGGGGTGCCGAGCAGTGCGAAACCAGGCGCCTTGCGCTTCGGTGTGGCCAGCGCGGCATTGCCGAGGCCGCCGTGTCCGCCCTTGGCGACGACGAACCGCTCGCCGGGCTCGATCAGGTCGATCAGCACCTCACCGGCCGCGTTCTTCACCACGGTGCCGACGGGGACGGGGAGTTCGAGGTCCTCGCCCATGAAGCCGGCACGGTGGTCGCCCATGCCGGGGCCGCCGTTGCCGGAGCTGCGGTGCGGAGAGTGGTGGTATGAGAGCAGCGTTCCCGTCTGCGTGTCGGCGACGAGCACGACGTCGCCGCCGTCGCCGCCGTTGCCGCCGTCGGGGCCGCCGAGCGGCTTGAACTTCTCGCGGTGCACAGAGACACAGCCGTTGCCGCCCTTGCCCGCACGCAGATGAAGCGTCACGGTGTCGACGAAGCTGACCATGTCTCTCTCCTCACTAGATGTCGGCCGTGACGAGTCTCGGCCTAAACGCAGATTCGGGACGGGCCGAAGCCCGCCCCGAATCGGATGACTGTTGTCGTGCTGTGATCACTCAGCAGCGGCGACGATGTTGACGACCTTGCGGCCGCCCTTCGCGCCGAACTGGACCGCACCGGCGGCCAGAGCGAACAGCGTGTCGTCGCCACCACGGCCGACGTTCACGCCGGGGTGGAAGTGCGTGCCGCGCTGGCGGACGATGATCTCGCCGGCGAGAACCTGCTGTCCACCGAAGCGCTTGACGCCAAGTCGCTGAGCGTTG
>NZ_JBEPZB010000023.1:0-47398 GCF_041641055.1 Microbacterium sp. | reverse complement strand
CATCCAGCCGAAGCTGAATCGAGGTTATTTGGCATTTGACAAGTGCACGCTGTTGAGTTCTCAAGGATCGGACGCTCCCCCGACCCAGTCATCACAACCAGGCCCGAAGGGCAACTTCTCAATCTTATCTGTGCCATTCAGGCTGTCAAATCGACACGCCGTGAGGCTCAGAACCAGATCTGCAGCTCGGGGCTCAAGGCGCCGAGGCAACTTCACTAGCTTATCCGTTCCGGAGTCGCTGTCAAATCGACCGCATCTCCGAAGTGGAAGCTCCAGGTCAGACAGAAGTGTGTCTGCGATCTTCTCCGAGGAGGTGATCGAGTGGAGGTGGTTCTCCGCTTGAGGGGGGTAAGGCTCTCGGCCTCTCCGCTTCCCTGTGGGGCGAACAAGTAATAAGTTACGCGGGATCCGGGGATCGGGCAAATCATGGCCGACCGCCGGGCGTGTCGCCTCCGCACTGCCCGAATCACTCAGCCCTATAGACAGAAGAAGACCCCCCGAGCTGGGCTCGGGGGGTCTTCCTCTGTCGGTGGACCTAAGGGGATTCGAACCCCTGACCTCCTCGATGCGAACGAGGCGCGCTACCAACTGCGCCATAGGCCCTGACGTCTTCTACGCTATCACGCTCGTAGAGGGCATCGTGTCGAGCGGTCACCCTGCGGCGCGCTTGGCCAGCAGATCGCGGACGTGCGCCTCGATCTCCGCGTCGTCGACGTATCCCATCCGCGCGAACGGCGATGCCGCGGCCGGCTTCTGCGCCGGAGCGACGGGGGCCGCCGGCATCTGCACCGGTGCGGGCGGAGCCATGCGCTCGGCACGTTCGCGCAGCTCCGCGAGGCGAGCCGCCGAACGTCGCTGCTCCTGGGCATCCATCTCGGCGCGCGCCGCCTGGGCACGGGAACCGGTGACCGACACCAGGGGTTCGGGAAGAGGACGAGGCGTCCAGGTCGCGCGCCCCTGATCGTGCAGCGGCGGCTGTTCGCGGGCGACGGGCTGCTCGACCGTGCGCACCGACCGTCGAGCTGCACGGGCAGCGACCGACGACATGCGCTGCAGCACCAGCGCGGAAGCGAGCATGACACTCCCCCCCGCCCAGAGCAGCAGCTGGGTCTGGGTCGCGATCAGCTGCCACACACCGAGCCCCGCCAGGGCGAGCCCGAGCAGCAACGCGGAGGTCGCAGCGATCCGCACCCGGCGACGCGCCCGCGCCTGGCGGACCGCAGGGTCGGCTCTGGTCGCTGCGAGCTGCTCGCGAAGGAGTGCCAGTTCGGCCGCCTCCCTCTCCGACTGGACGCGCTTGGCGAGCTTCTGCTGCGCGAGCGCGGTGCGGGCGGTCAGTTCGAGACGGACTTCGCCGGGAGTCTCGCTCGTCTCGGCGAGGACGCGCAGCGCCTGATTGAGGCGGACCGCGTTGCGCTCGGCGGCGTCGTACTGGAAGCGTCCGCGCCACGACGGCAGCAGATACAGCATCCACAGGAGCACGGCGACGAGGACTATCACTCCCCCGCTCAGCACCGGCCCGTCCATGTCGACAACGGTACGGGAACATCACCTGCCGCGACGCTCAGTACGGGCGTGTGTCGCGACGAGATCTGCGCGTGAGGTACGGCTTCAGATCGCGAGCCGGTCGCCCGGCGGGATCGTGGCGGCATCCGGCGGGACCTGCCCGTTCAGCCAGCGCGCGAGGACCCCCTGGGGCACGTCCTCCTTCGTCAGCGCGAAGGCGTAGTGATCGCGCCAGTCCCCGTCGATGTGGATGTAACGCCGGCGCAGCCCCTCATATCGGAACCCCAGCTTCTGGACCACGCGCAGGCTCGCGGCGTTCTCCGGTCGGATGCAGATCTCCATGCGGTGCAGCGCATACTCCGTGAAACAGGCGTCCGTGGCCAGTGCGACGGCGGTGGGAGTGATCCCCTTGCCGGCGAAGCGCTCGCTCACCCAGTAGCCGATGGTCGCCGAGCAGAGCGAGCCGCGGGAGACGCCCCAGACATTGAGCTGTCCCGCGATCTCGCCCTCGTACTCCATGACGAAGGGGTAGCCGGCACCGTCCCGGTACTGCTGGAGCAGACGTCGGATGCTCAGGCGCATGTCGAACGAGACCGACCCGTAGGGCACGGTCGCCTCCCACGGCTGCAGCCAGGAGCGGTTGCTCAGCAGCTCATGCTGCAGCGCCCGCGCATCCCGTGAGCGCACGAGGCGCAGCTCGATAGGACCGTGCCGCATCCCCGTCGCCTGATCCATGCCAGCGTTCCGACGCCGCGATGACGCCTAGAGGCGTTCCGCGAACTCCTTCAGCCACGGACGGAGCTCGGGTCCGAGATCGTCGCGGTCTGACGCCAGCTGGACGATCGCCTTGATGTAGTCGACGCGGTCACCCGTGTCATAGCGACGGCCACGGAAGATCACGCCGACGACTCCGGGGCCCTCGGGCCGCGCAGCCAGCTCCTGGAGAGCGTCCGTCAGCTGGATCTCGCCGCCCTTTCCGGGCTCGGTGCGCTCGAGGACCTCGAAGATCGAGGCGGGAAGGACGTAGCGCCCGATGATCGCGAGGTTCGAGGGAGCATCCTCCTGGGCTGGCTTCTCGACCAGTCCGGTCACCCGCACGGCATCCGATCCGTCGATCTCCTCGACGGCGGCGGCTCCGTACATGTGGATGTTCGCGGGGTCGACCTCCATGAGGGCGATCACCGCGGACCCGCTGCGCTCGTGCTCGGCGATCATCTCGGTGAGCAGCGGATCGCGCTCGTCGATCAGGTCGTCTCCGAGCAGCACGGCGAACGAGCTGTCTCCGACGTGCGTGCGGGCGCGCAGCACCGCGTGACCGAGGCCCTTCGGCTCGCCCTGGCGCACGAAGTGGATGTCGGCCAGGTCGCTGGAGTGGATCACGCGCTGCAGACGCCCGGTGTCGCCCTTCTCCATCAGCTTGACCTCGAGCTCGGGAACCGAGTCGAAGTGGTTGGAGATCGCGTTCTTGTTGCGGCCGATGATGACGAGGATGTCCTCGATGCCGGCCGTGGCGGCCTCCTCGACGACATACTGGATCGCCGGCTTGTCGACGACCGGCAGCATCTCCTTCGGCATCGCCTTGGTCGCGGGGAGGAATCGTGTTCCCAGTCCTGCGGCGGGAATGACAGCCTTGATCTTCTGAGCACCCATCCTCACAGCCTAGTGGGGATGCCGCCGTAGACTCGGAGGCATGGCGAACGACGTGGAGCACGAGAAGCGGGCTCTCCGCGCCGAGCTGCGGGAGCGCCGTCAGCTGCTGAGCGACGCGCAGCGCGAGGACGCGGCGGCGGCTCTGACGAGGCGTCTGGACGGACTCGTCGATGAACTCGGAGCCCGATCCATCTCCTGCTTCCTCTCCACCACGACCGAACCGGGCACGCGGGACTTCGTGCGCTCCGCCGTCCGCCGCGGCATCCGCGTCCTGCTCCCTGTCACGCGCTCCGACGGCCTGCTCGACTGGGTCGTCGCCACCGATGACGACGACGACATCGCCGAGGGGATGTTCGGCCTCCCTGAGCCCACCGGCGAGGTGCTCGGCCCGATCGCGGTGAACGACGTCGACCTGATGCTGATCCCCGCCGCGGCCGTGGATCGCACCGGGATGCGCATGGGCTGGGGTCGCGGCTACTTCGACAAGACCATCGGCTCGATGCAGAAATGCCCGCCCGTCTACGCGGTCATCTATGATTCCGAGGTACTCGACTTCCTGCCGAGGGAAGTGCACGACCAGCCGGTCACCGGCGTCGTGACCCCCACGCAGACCCTTCTCCTGTCGCCCACGCGGCGCTGACATCACGAGGACCGCAATGCCCACCTATGCCTATGCCTGCCGTTCCTGCGGCCACGCCTTCGACGCCGTGCAGAGCTTCTCCGACGACGCTCTCTCGGTCTGCCCCGAGTGCGGAGGCGAGCTGCGCAAGCAGTACGGTTCCATCGGCGTGACCTTCAACGGCTCCGGCTTCTATCGGACCGACTCGCGGTCGTCGTCCGCCGGTTCGTCTCCGACCCCGGCATCATCGAAGACGGAGTCGACGACGAGCGCGAAGCCCGCGCCCGCGACGACGTCCACCTCTTCCTGACGCATCACCCCACCTCCGGAGGCTCCCCCATGCTCAAAGGCTTCAAAGACTTCATCCTCCGCGGCAACATCATCGATCTGGCCGTCGCGGTCGTCATCGGCACCGCGTTCACGGCGATCGTCACCGCCGTGGTGAACAGCATCATCAACCCGCTCGTCGCCCTCTTCTTCCAGGCGGACGCGACGGGCCAGTTCGGTCCGTCCGTGACCAACATCTACGGCGACAAGGTCGTCTTCCCGCTGGGAGATCTGATCTCGGCGATCATCAGCTTCCTCTCCGTCGCCCTCGTCGTCTACTTCGTCTTCGTGCTGCCGATGAACACGTTCAAGGCCCGCGTCGAGGCTCGCAAGGGCACCCCTGCCGAGGAGCCGCAGGAGGAGCCGGCCGCCGCGACCGAGGCGGAGCTGCTCGTCGAGATCCGCGACCTGCTGGCCAGGAACGCACGCAGCTGATCCTCCCGATCCTCAGCAGAGGGGCGCGGTCCGAATCCGGATCGCGCCCCTCTTCTCGTCCCGCTCAGTAGTGCGGGGGAACGTCCTGCATCAGCCGGTCGTCGTTCGGGCCCTTCGGCCCGCTCTTCTCGGCAGACCGGGCCGGAGTGCGCGGATCGGGTGACGCGGGCACGCGCGACGCGTCCTTCGCGGCGCTCTCCGGATCGGTGTCAGTGCCGGGGACCGGCGTCAGGCGCGCACGTCGACGACCGGGGACCCGCACGACCTGCTGCCGCGGAGTCCTCTGCTCGGACTCGGCGGATTCTTCAGTCATGCTGCGGATCGTCGAGATCGATCGGCTGCGTGTCGTTGTCGGCCCGCACCGCGGAGGCCGAGATGCCCAGCACCCCCGCGATCCGCGACGCCGCGGTCACCGGGTCGCTGTACAGGTCGAAGGCGTGCACGCGGACGTAATGCCAGCCGAGCCGGCGCAGCACGTGCGGCCGAAGACGCAGGGTCTCCCGCAGCGACTCGCCCCGCGACTCGGGGTCGGACTCGATCACGACCGCCTTGCCGCCGTGCTGCGCCACGAGCGGCAGCAGGCCGCGGTAGTCCACATCGACCGCCGCACCCAGTCGCCGCAGCTCCCGCGCGAGCGCGAGCGTCAGCGGGTCGGCGAGGTCCTCGAGACGCGCGTCGCGTCCTCGTGCGGCGAGACCCCCGAGGATCGACATGAGGGTGGCGGCACCGTGCTCGAGGCGCCCGTCGTCGAAGGCGGACGGGCGGATCGACGAGACGATCACCATGGAGCGGCGCGCACGCGTCATCCCGACCGTGAGCAGGCGTTCGCCATCGGGTGTGGAGAGATCGCCGAAGTCGCTGAGCACGCGTCCGTGCTTGGTGAGGCCGTAGCCGAGCGAGAAGATGACGCGGTCGCGGCTCTCGGCGACGGACTCCTCGAGCGTGAGCACGGCGAAGGGCTCGGCGGTGTCCCGCCCGACGAAGTCCGCGACGTCGGACCGCCCGGCGAACGCAGAGGTGACGGCGGCACGCACCCGCTCGGCGTGCCGCCTGCTGGCGGTCACCACCATCAGCGATTCGTCCGGCCGGTGGATGGCGTGCTCGACCACGAGCGTGACGACGCGCGCGACCTCCGCCTCCGGGCTCTCGACGGCGCCGGAGATCGGATCCGGTGCACCGGTGCCGCCCTCGACGTAGTCGACGGTGAGGCTTCCGCGGCCGAGGTACGAACCGGCCCACGGCAGGGACACGATCTCGCCGCCGTAGAAGGCGTCGTTGATGAGCTCGGCGAGATCCTCGCCACCCGCGCGGTAGCTGCGGGTCAGCGTCATCACCGGCAGGAGCTCGGACAGCCGCTCGAACACCGAGGTGTCGTCGAAGGGCACCTCGTGCTCCCACGTCTCACCGGGATCGACGGCGACGTGGAACGGCGTCGGACGCTGGGTGACCGGATCGCCGAAGGCGACCACCTGGCGCGCGCGACGGATCGCGGGCGCGGCCTCGGCGAGATTGATCGCCGCGGCGTCCACGAGCAGCACCGTGTCGAACTCGACGGACTCGGGGATGTCGGGCACCAGGTACGGGGAGGAGATCCACACCGGCGCGAGCACGCCGACGAGGGTGGGCGCCGAACTCACGATCTCGGCGGTGGACGTCGTCGGCTGCTTCAGAGCTCGGCGGAGGTGCTGGGACTCCTGCGGTTCATCGACGATCGCGATCTTCCACTGGTTCGCCAGCTGCCAGGCCAGCAGCGGGCCCGCCATGGCCGCGTGCGCTTCGTCGACGAGGCGGAAGTCCCGCTCGAGGCGGTCGACGACGGCCGTGTTCGCGCCGAGCAGCGCGCGGTCGTCCTGCAGCGCACGCTCGAGCAGCGTCTGCCACCACGCGAACTCCAGCTCGTCGCCCACTCGGTTCTCCGCGACGTGGCGCACCGAGAGCTCGGCGAGCAGCGGCTCGAGGCCGAGGTCGGCGAGGCGGTCGCGCAGCTGCGCGCGCTCGACGAGGTTGTCGAAGACATCGGACTTCGCCGCGAGACCCGCGAGAGTGCGCACGAGGCGCGCGACGGGAAGGGTCGACAGCGGCTCGCGGCGGCCCAGCGCGGCATCGAGCTCCGCCAGTTCCGCCGACACGCGCTGCCACGACGAGTAGACGTCGGCGAGGCCGAGCGGCACCTCGGGCGCGACGCCGGCATCCACGTACCGCTGCCACTGGGTGCGCTGGGTCTGGATGCGCAGCAGCGCCTCGTGCATCTCGGTGACGTGCACGCCGGGGCGGACGTATTCCTTGGCGAGGCGGCGCAGACGCCGCCTGTTCGCACCGGAGAGGCCCGGCGCGTCCCGACGCGAGCCGTGCGCCTGGATCAGCTCGCCCAGCGGGCGTTCGAACACGGTCGGGCTGAAGCGGTCGAGGGAGTCGCGGATGCCCTGCAGGAGACGCAGGTACTCCCCGAGCTCGTCGATCGTCGAGAAGGGCCGCATGTGGGTCTGCGCGATCAGCGCGTATCCCCGCTCGAGGAGCGCGGGCACCGAGTCCGAATGCAGTCGGCCCGCCAGCTGGTGCGCGGCCTTCGCCGCCTCCGTGCTCGAGAACGTGACGCCGTACCAGGGCGAGTCGTCGGGGCCGAAGCGGAACTCCCCGAGCCGTGCGGCCTGCGCGAGCGCCGAAGCCGCCGACGAGCGATCATCGGCGAGCCGCCGGAGGGTCTCGGGGCTCAGGCGCGCGGTGGTCGACGGAGGATTCGGCAGCGACGCGAGCCTGGTGAGGTGACGGGTCGCATCCAGCACGGATGCCGTGGTCCCGGCGACGGGCGCGGTCAGCGCCTGACGGTAGTCGCGCAGCACGGTGCGCAGCCGCACCAGCGCGTCGTCGACGTCGCTCACCTTGGGTGCGGTGGCCTTCTCGTTGCGACCGATCGCGCGTACGAGGTCGCGTCGGGCACTCGCCGGCGACACGGCCAGGCTGTCGAGGCCGATGCCCGCCAGACGGTGACGCACGCCGTCGAGGGTCGAGCGACGCGCGGAGACCACGAGCACTCGTCGTCCGTTGCGCACCAGCTCGCCCAGCGCGTTGATCACGGTCTGCGTTCCGCCCGTACCGGGCAGCGTCGCGACCGTGAGCGAATGCCCTGCGGCGATCCTCGCGAGGACGGCCTCCTGCTCGGCATCCGCATCGAGGAGGAGGTTGTCGGATGCCGGTGCTCGGTCGTCTGGTCCGGTGTGATGCGGCTCGGGGCGTCGGCGGGAGACCTCTTCACGATCGCCGACGTGGCCGGCGAGGGCGTTCAGGACGACGTGGTCGAGGTTGCGTGTGTCGCGAGCCATCGCACCGCCGACGTCGGCGAAGGTCGAGACCACCAGACGCGGCAGCACAGTGAACGTGTCGATGGAGCGGGTCGTCGCCCGCAGGCTGTCGATCACGGGCTGCGGCTTGAAGACGCCTCCGTCGTACGCGAGTGCGGCGAGCGCCGTCGCGTCGATCGTGATGCCGAAGTGCTCGCGCGCGATGCGCACCAGCTCGGGGTTGACCTCGAAGGCCCCCTGCAGCTTGAGCTCGAAGTCGGAATGATGACGGCGGATGGCGAGCGGCCGCAGCAGCACGGGGGCGGCGAAGTCCGCACCGCCGATACGCCAGCCCGCCACGCCGACCGCGAGGTGCACGGCCTCGATGCCGCGGACCGTGCGCAGCTCGGTGTTCTTGGCGGTGATGCGCTCGGCCGCGAGGCGCGCGGTTCGCAGGCCCACCTCGTCGCGGAAGAGGTTCGACAGCAGCGTCGACTTGCCGGTGATGAACTGGGGCAGGCTGCCCGGGTGCGCCTTGGAGATGTCGATTCCGGACTCGACGGTGTCCCGGAAGGTCACCAGAGGCGAGGATCCGCCGAGATCGGCTGCTTCCGCGCGCAGCCGGGTCCGCTCGGCTTCGGCCGCATGGCCCATCCCGACACCGGAGGCCGGATCGTGCAGGTCGCCCAGGGTCACCGAGGCATCGGTCGCTGCCTCGTCCGCAGCCTTTCCTTCACGTCGCCACACCCTCACACACTAAGCGCGCCTCGCGCCGGCGACGGTATCCCGGGCGGGTTTCACCGTATTTCCGCCCGTCGACGCGACGATCCCGACGCATCCCACTGCTCCTGCACGCGGGGGACGGAGCGACGCCCTCTCCCCCGTTGCCGCGATCGCCGTCCTCGCGGCTGCTCGAGGCCGGTCAGTATGGAGGCATGACGTTCCGCTACGACTTCGCTCCGACTCCCTTCGGAGACGCCCTCGCCGTCTTCTCGGACGAGGGCATCGTCCGCTTCGACCTCTCGGAATCGGACGACCCATCGGTCCCCTGGCTTCTCGAGAACGTCTCCCGCCAGCTGCACGCCGTCCCCGAGCCCGACCCGGGAGCCGCGGACGACCTCGTCGCCCTGCTCGACGAGTACTTCGACGGAGAGCCCGTCCGCTTCCACGAGCACCTCGCCCTGGATTGGCGCCTGAGCGAGGGCTTCTCCCGCACCGCGCTGCAGACCATCACCACGATCGCCTGGGGGGAGACGCTCAGCTACGGCGAGGTCGCCGCACTCGCAGGGCACCCCGGCGCGGCCAGGGCGGTCGGCACGGCCTGTCGGCTGACGCCGTTCTCGATCATCGTGCCCGTGCATCGCGTCGTGCGCTCGGACGGCTCAGCCGGGCACTACGGGGCGCACCCGGAACGCAAGCGGTTCCTGCTCGACCTCGAGTCGGGCCGCTGACCGCGGCCGCGCCCGTCCGGGCGGCGGACGCGATCGTGATGTGGTGCGGCTGCACCACGACGACGTGGACCCCGACGAGTAGGCCGTCGGGGTCCACGCGGCGTCACGTTCCCCTGCGGGGAGCGGGCGCGATGCGGATCAGTGATCCACTGCCTTCTCTGCACCGAATCCGGTGAGCGAACGCACCTCCATCTCGGCCGCGAGCTGCGGGGATTCCTTCGTCCGACTCGTGATGGTGCCGAGCCAGCCGAGGAAGAATCCGAGCGGTATCGAGACGATGCCCGGGTTGTTCATCGGCCAGAGGACGATGTCGATCCCGGGGATCATCGAGGTCGGCGACCCCGAGAACACCGGCGACAGCACGATCAGGATGATCGCGGCCGCCAGCCCGCCGTACATGCTCCACACCGCTCCGCGTGTGTTGAATCGACGCCAGAACAGCGAGTACAGGATCGTCGGGAGATTCGCCGACGCCGCGACGGCGAAGGCGAGTGCGACCAGGAAGGCGATGTTCTGCCCCTGGGCGCCGATGCCGCCGACGATCGCCAGGATCCCGATGACGACGACCGTGCGTCGTGCGACCCTGACCTCGCCGTTGGGGTCGGGCTCGACCGCGTTGCCCGCCGCATCCCTGCGCCCCTTCTGGATCACGTTCGCGTAGATGTCGTGCGCGAACGACGCGGCGGCCGTGATCGTGAGTCCTGCGACGACCGCGAGGATCGTCGCGAACGCGACGGCCGAGATGAAGCCGAGCAGCACCGGTCCGCCCAGGTAGAGGGCGAGCAGCGGAGCCGCCGAGTTCGGACCACCGGGTGCCGCCGCGATGACGTCGGCGCCGACGAGCGCACCCGCGCCGTATCCCAGCACGAGCGTCAGCAGATAGAAACCGCCGATGAGCCAGATGGCCCACACGACCGAACGCCGGGCCTCTTTGGCGGTCGGCACCGTGTAGAAGCGCATCAGCACGTGCGGCAGACCTGCCGTCCCGAGCACGAGCGCCATGCCGAGCGACAGGAAGTCCCACGGATTGGCCCCGTACTGCAGACCGGGTCCGAGGATCGCCTCGCCCTTGTCGGAGTTCGCCACCGCTGCCTCGAGAAGCGTGTTGAGGCTGAATCCGTTGATCGCGAGCACCCAGATGGTCATCGCGATGGCACCGCCGATGAGCAGGAAGGCCTTCACGATCTGCACCCAGGTCGTGCCCTTCATCCCACCGATCAGCACGTAGACGATCATGAGCACGCCCACCACGGCGATCACGATCGACTGACCGATCCTGCCCTCGATGCCGAGCAGCAGCGAGACCAGACCGCCCGCACCGGCCATCTGCGCGAGCAGATAGAAGAAGCAAACGGCCAGGGTCGTGATCGCCGCCGCCATCCGCACCGGACGCTGCTTCAGTCGGAACGACAGCACATCGGCCATCGTGAACTTGCCGGTGTTGCGCATCAGCTCGGCAACGAGGAGAAGGGCGACGAGCCAGGCGACCAGGAACCCGATCGAGTAGAGGAATCCGTCATATCCGTTGATGGCGATCGCCCCGCAGATGCCGAGGAACGATGCGGCGGAGAGATAGTCGCCGGCGATCGCGAACCCGTTCTGAGGGCCCGTGAACGAGCGTCCGGCGGCGTAGTAGTCGGCCGCCGTCTTGTTGTTCCGGCTGGCTCGGATCACGATGAAGAGCGTCACAGCGACGAACGCCGCGAAGATCGAGATGTTCAGGACGGGATTGCTCTCGACGGCCGGCTGCTCCGTCGCCGCGTGCAGGATGTTCATGCGTCTGCCTGCCCCTTCTCGAGCTCTTCGCGGATCTCGGTGGCGATGGGGTCGAGCTTCCGATTGGCGAAAGCGACGTATCCCATCGTGATCGCGAATGTGGTCACGAATTGTCCGAGTCCCATCAGCAGCCCGACAGTGATGTCGCCCCAGACACGCTGCGACATGAACTCGGTCGCAAATGCGGCCAACAGCACATAGACGAAATACCAGATCAGGAAGAATGCGGCGAGCGGGAAGATGAAGGAGCGCTGTGTCTTCTTCAATTCTCGGAATCGTGGCGATTCCTCGACGGCGATGTAGTCGATCGCTCCCGTCGAGTCCGCCGTTGAATGGTCGGTCATGGGGCCTCCTTGCCTCATGGTCTACGGCTCGCCCGCACCTGCCGGGCGAATGATAGGGTCGACGCTACGAAACGGGGAACAGTGCCGTCACCCCCGAAAGTAGGTAGTCGTGAGCGCACCGACCGAGATGGAATCCGAGACCGAGCTCGTCACCCGTGCGGTGCGCGAGCTCGCTCAGCGCACGCGCTTCCCCATCGCCTTCGGAGGACTGATCGACGAGGGCGTCGTCAACGTCACGAGCATCGTCGGCAATCGCACGCACAGCCTCGACGGCCTGCGAGTGAAGCCGGAGCGCGGTCTCGGCGGACGCGCGATCATGGAACTCCGCCCGCGGATGACGAACGACTACGGCTCGTCGCAGCAGATCACCCACGACTACGACGTGTACATCCTGGGCGAAGGCATCCGCACGCTGCTCGCCCTGCCGATCGTGGTGGGCGGACGCCCGAGGGGAGTGCTCTACGCCGGCACGTGGGAGCAGACGCCGGTCGGCGGAGTCACGACCGCTCCCGCGATGCAGGTGGCGCAGTCGGTCGCCGACGAACTGCGCATCCGCGACGAGGTCGATCGGCGCCTGCGGGCGGCTTCGCCCGGGACGGAGTCCGTCGCTCCCCGGCACCGTGAGGACCTGCGCGAGAGCTTCGCCGAACTCCGCAGCATCGCGGCGTCAGTGGACGACGTCGAGCTGAGATCCCGCATCGCCCAGGTCGAACGCCGCCTCGTGACTCTCGCCGAGCACACCGCCGGCCCGACGACCGCACCCATCCCGACGGTCCATCTCTCGCGCCGTGAGACCGACGTGCTGGCCTGTGCGGCTCTGGGCGCGACGAATGCCGAGATCGCCGGGCAGCTGGGGCTGCGTGAGGGAACGGTGAAGGCGTATCTCGGCACCGCCATGTCGAAGCTGGACGCCTCCACCCGCCACGCCGCAGTGGCGAAGGCGCGACGCGCCGGCATCCTTCCCTGACCGACCAGGCCCCCTGCTGCACAGGGCCCTATTGCACAGGCCCTGCTCAGCGCGGATCGCTAGCATGGGTACCGGTCGGCGAACCCCGACCCCGGACGAGGCAGACCAGTACCCGGTGAGCGCAAAGACTGGTCCGAAAGGACCATCATGTCGTGGATCGTGCTGATCGCATCCGGAGTCCTCGAAGCCGTGTGGGCCACCGCCCTCGGCAAGTCGGACGGACTCACCAAGCTCTGGCCGAGCGTCGTCTTCGTCGGCGGACTCGTGCTGTCGATGATCGGCCTGGCCTTCGCCATGCGCGAGATCTCCACCGGGACCGCCTACGCGGTCTGGGTGGGTATCGGAGCGACATTGACGGTCGTCTGGGCGATGGTCACCGGCGACAGCGATATCTCCTGGCCGCGAATTCTGCTGCTGCTCGGACTGGTCGGATGCATCGTGGGACTGAAACTCATCGACCCCGGTCACGAATAAATTGTCACTATTCGCCTTTGTCGGGGTAATGTCAGTCATATGGCGAGACGAATTGTGCACCAGCTGGTAGACGACATCGACGGCAGCATCCTCGAAGTGGGTGAAGGCGAGACCGTGCATTTCTCGCTGAATGGCGCATCCTACGAGATCGACCTCAACACGGAGCACGCCGAAGAACTGCGCGCGGCACTCGAGCCCTATATCTCCGCAGGTCGTCGCGCCGGCTCCTCGGGAGCAGCACGCTCCGCGTCTCCGCGCAAGCGTCCTGGCCGCAACCCCGAGGTCGCCGCGATCCGGGCGTGGGCGAACGACAACGGCTACTCGCTCTCCGAGCGGGGCCGCATCCCGGCTCCCGTCGTCGAGGCGTACAACGCCGCACACTGATTCTTCACGCACGCCGCACGGGCTCACACACGCTGAGCTTCGCGCGCTGCGGGATCATTCGGGTGCGGTGACTCCGGCCTGCGCCCACGGCTCGTCGCGCAGCGTGATCTCCTCGGTCATGTCCGACAGGAAGCGGATGACGATGTCGCGCTCTTCGGGAGTGAGCCGCGCAGCCGAATAGAAGCGCTTGGCCTGCTGCCTGCCGACCGTGTCCATCGCCGCCTGCCGGGTCTCCGTCGTGATGCTGATTGCGAGCGCGCGTCGGTCGGTCGGATGCGGCGCCCGCCGGATGTGTCCGCCCTTCTCGAGGCGGTCCAGGAGCTTGGTGGTCGAGGCGGTGGAGATGCCGAGGTGCGTGGCGATCCCTCCGGGAGTCGCCGTCGCCCCCTTGTTGGCGCACACGATCAGATAGTGCAGCGCCTTCATGTCGCTCTCGTTCAATCGCATGTATCGACGTGAGGCGAGTGAGAGCTTCTGCTCCGCGTCGCGCAGGTCACCGAGCGCGCTCATCACCCTCGCGATCTGGCGGAGATCCTCGGGCGCGACGCCCGAGCGGTCGATCAGGGTACTGCGAGGGTCGCTCGACTCGACGTCGTAGATCGCCGAGTGAGCGAGACCGTCGGGCGACAGCTCGCCTCGCCGTGAGAGCACATCCGACGCGCCATGAGCCCGGGGGCTGGCGTCAGATCCGTTGTCCATGCCATCATGCTACACACCATTGGATTCATGTTATGTTGATTATTAGCTAAGCTAGCGAAATCAAGGAGGTTCCCCCGATGGACGAGGTCACCCTCCTTTCTCCGGACGGAGTCGCCATCGGCGTGCAGGCGAAAGACGCCGTGCACACGACCGACACCCCTCTTCACCTGGCGTTCTCCTGCCACGTGCTCGACCAGGACGGTCGGCTCCTCGTCACCCGCCGTGCGCTGTCGAAGCGCACCTGGCCGGGCGTCTGGACCAACAGCTTCTGCGGTCACCCTCGCCCGGGCGAGGACATGATCGAGGCCGTGCACCGCAGGGCGCGATTCGAACTCGGACTGCAGATCGCCGATGTGACTCTCGTGCTCCCCGACTATCGATACCGCGCCGTCGACGCGAGCGGCATCGTCGAGAACGAGATCTGCCCCGTCCACGTCGCCAGAGCGGCAGGGCCCCTCTCCCCCGATCCCGACGAGGTCGCCGAATGGGCCTGGGTCGATCCGACCGAGTTCGCCGACTCCGTCACCGGGGCCCCTTTCGTCTTCAGCCCCTGGCTCGTCGAGCAGCTTCCGCATCTGCGGGAGCTCGGGGCGGTCTGATCGTGACGCAGACCGCGCTCCGTCAGGACCTGAGCACTCGCGTCGAAGAGGTGCTCCGCGAGCGGTTCGCACTCCACTGCACGAATGCCGAGGCGTACGGCCCCGAGTTCGCCGCGCTCTGGCGCGCCGGCGCCGACCTTGCCCTGGGCGGCAAACTGGTGCGTCCGCGGCTGCTCCTCGACATCCATCGCGCACTCGATCCGGATGCCGGCGACGCCACGCTCACCGCCGCCGTCGACATCGCCACCCAGATCGAGCTCCTGCACTACGCCTTCCTCCTCCACGACGACGTGATCGACGGAGACCTCACCCGCCGCCAGCGACCCAACCTGATCGGCGCGCTGGCGGCCGGGACCCCCGGCGTCTCGCAGCAGGACTCCCTGCACTGGGGCCGATCGAGCGCCATCCTCATGGGCGACCTCATCCTGTCCGCCGCGATCCTGGGCTTCGCCAGAGCCGACGTGCCGCAGGAGACCCGACTGCGTCTGCTCGAGCTGGTCGAGCAGACGATCGTCGAGACGGTCGCGGGGGAGCACACGGACGTGGCCCTCAGCCACGGGATCATCGCCTCCGATGTCGAGACCGTGCTCAGCATGAGCGTCTACAAGACCGCCACCTACTCGTTCTCGCTCCCGCTGCGCGCGGCCGCACTGCTCGCAGGCTCCTCGCGATCGGCCGAGGAGACCCTCCAGACCGTCGGCCGACACCTCGGTCTCGCCTATCAGCTGCAGGACGATCTGCTCTGCGTCTTCGGCGACCACCGCACCCACGGCAAGGACGCGTACTCCGATCTGCGAGAGGGCAAGGAGACGGCGATCATCGCGTTCGCCCGATCGACGAGCGCCTGGACGCGGATCGAGGCCCGTTTCGGTGCGCCCGATCTCAGCCTCGCCGACGCCGCCGGCATCCGGGATCAGCTCCGCGAATGCGGGGCCGAGCGGTTCGTCGTGGGCCTGATCGGCGACCAGCTCGACGCCGTCTACGCGCTGCTGACGGAGGCGGAGCTCGCGGGCGAGATCAGCTCCGATGCCGCACGCTCGATCCTCGTCTCCGCGTCCCGTCTGGAAGGACGTCAGGCATGACCCCGACCCCCTCTGACACGCCGGAGGAGAGCCTCGGTCGATTCAGCAGAGCCGCCGACACCGCCTCCACGGAGGTCATCCGCACCTACTCCACCTCGTTCGGGCTCGCGACGCGCCTGCTCGGCGAGCGGCATCGCCAGCACATCCGCAACATCTACGCGATGGTGCGCATCGCCGACGAGATCGTCGACGGCGTCGCCGCGCAGGCCGGCCTCGACCCCTCGGCCCAGGAGGCGTCGCTCGCATCGTACGTGTCGGCGACGCACCGGGCGATGCAGGCGGGATACAGCACGGACCTGGTGCTGCACGCGTTCGCCCGCACCGCCAGGGAATGCGGCATCGGAGAGGACCTCACGCAGCCGTTCTTCGACTCGATGGGCGCCGACATCGCGGACTCGACGGACTTCACCGCGTACGACGCCGATGCGCACGAGCGGTACGTCTACGGGTCGGCTGAAGTCGTGGGGCTCATGTGCCTGCGGGTCTTCCTCAGGGACGAGCAGCGCACCGCCCGAGAACAGGAGATCCTGACCCACGGAGCCAGGCAGCTGGGAGCTGCCTTCCAGAACGTGAACTTCCTGCGCGATCTCGCCGACGACACCGACCGCCTGCAGCGCGGCTACCTCGGCGGTGCCGACCGACTCACGGATGCCGACCGTGACGCCTGGGTGCGCACCATCACGACACAGCTCGACGATGCGGCCCGATCGATCCCCCTGCTGCCCAAGGATGCTCGAGCTGCCGTCCGCAGTGCGCACGCGCTGTTCGGCGCGCTCACGAGACGGATCGCGAAGACTCCGGCCGCGGCCCTCTACCAGCGGCGCGTCCGCGTGCCGGATCCGGTGAAGGCCCTCCTGGCGGCACGCTCGGTGCTGGTGACGTCCCTGGAGCGGGACCGATGAGTCGCGTCGTGGTGATCGGCGCCGGCGTCGCCGGACTCGCCGTCGCCGGCCTCCTCGCGCGCGACGGACATGACGTGACGGTGTACGAGAAGAACGACAGGGTGGGCGGGCGCGCCGGCACGATCGAGCGCGACGGCTTCCGCTTCGACTCCGGCCCCTCGTGGTACCTGATGCCCGAGGTGTTCGACCACTTCTTCGCGATGATGGGGACCTCGACCGAGGAGCAACTCGACCTCACGCTCCTGGATCCCGGTTACCGCGTCTTCCAGGCTCCTGGCGCTGACGGCGACGCCTCTCCCTCCGTGACGGTGCCCACCGGACGCGCTGCGGTCGCGCAGCTGTTCGAATCACGCGAGCCCGGCGCTGCGGCGGCTCTGGACACCTACCTCGACTCGGCGCACGACGCGCGAGTCATGGCCGAGCGGTACTTCCTGTACAACCCGTTCACGCGCCTGCGCACGCTGATGACCCCGGAGGTCCTGCGGGCACTCCCCCGACTCTTCACGCTGCTCGGCACGCGCCTGCAGTCGTTCGCCGCCCGACGCTTCCGCGATCCCGTCATCCGTCAGCTCCTCGGGTATCCAGCGGTCTTCCTCGGCACCGATCCGCGCACCGCTCCGGCGATGTACCACCTGATGAGCGCGCTCGACCTGGACGAGGGAGTCAGCTACCCGCAGGGCGGGTTCTGGCGGGTCGTCGAGCGCATCGCCGCGATCGCTCAGGAGGCGGGAGTCACGATCGTCACGGGCGCCGACGTCACCGCGATCCGCACGAGCACGGCCTCGGGCACCGCGACAGCCACCGGCATCCAGTGGCGCGATCCGCAGGGCGTCGCGCATTCGGAGGAGGCGGACATCGTCGTCTCCGGTGCCGATCTGCACCACACCGAGACGAGTCTGCTGCCGGCCGATCTGCGCACGTACCCCGAGTCCTGGTGGCAGCGGCGTACGAGCGGACCGGGTGCGGTGCTGGTCATGCTCGGCGTGCGCGGCTCCCTTCCCGAGCTGCCCCATCACTCGCTGTTCTTCACCGAGGACTGGGATGCGAACTTCGATGACATCTTCGGAGCCTCGCCCCGCATCCCCTCACCCGCGTCGATCTACGTCTGCCGACCGAGCGCGACCGACGCGACCGTGGCGCCGGAGGGACACGAGAACCTGTTCGTGCTCGTGCCGATCCCGGCTGACACCTCGCTCGGCTCCGGCGGCTCCGAGGGCGCGGGATCCCCGACGATCGAGCGCGCCGCGGATGCCGCGATCGATCAGATCGCGAGCTGGGCAGGCATCCACGATCTGCGGGAGCGGATCGTCGTGCGCGAGACCAAGGGGCCGGCCGACTTCCTCGACGACTACAACTCGTGGCGGGGCGGGATGCTGGGCCCCGCCCACATCCTGTCGCAGAGCGCCATGTTCCGGGCGCAGAACCAGTCGCGTCGGGTGTCCGGCCTGTACTACGCCGGTGCCACCACCGCGCCCGGCGTCGGTGTGCCGATGTGCCTGATCAGCGCCGAGATCGTGCTGAAGCGGATCCGAGGCGACCACTCGAGCGGACCGCTCGACGTCCCCGCGAAGACGCCGACGACGAGCGGGGCGGCGTGATGGGTTTCGTATACCTGGCGCTCCTGCTCGCGACTCTCGGCTGCATGCTGCTCCTCGACCGGCGGTTCCGTCTGTTCTTCTGGCGCGACGCGGTGACGGCGACCGTCGTCACTCTCGTCGGTCTGGCCTTCTTCCTGGTCTGGGACATCGCCGGGATCGCCGGCGGGATCTTCTTCCGTGGCGAGGCTGCCGTCGCCACCGGGATCGTGCTCGCCCCCGAGCTTCCGATCGAGGAACCGGTGTTCCTGCTGTTCCTGGTCGTCTGCACCATGATCGTCTACACGGGTGCGGTGCGCGTGCTGTCCCGCCTCCGCGGGCGATCCTCCGCAGAGGTGCGCCCGTGACGTACATCGAGCTCTCCGCCTGGTTCGTCGGGGCCGCCGCGGTCGTCGCGATCGTGCTCTCGATCGCCACCCGCCACCGCCCTCGCCTCGCCGCCATGAGCGTGACGATCGTCGTGCTGTTCCTCCTGACCGCCGTCTTCGACACGATCATGATCGCGACGGGCCTCTTCCACTACTCCCCCGACCACCTGCTCGGCGTGCACATCGGCCTCGCGCCCCTGGAGGACTTCGCCTACCCGCTCGCCGGCGCCATCCTGCTGCCGGCGCTGTGGGTCGCTCTGCGTGGCCGCCGCCGTGGCCGCGAGAGCGCCGCCCCCGACGACGGAGGTGCCTCGTGACCTCCTCCCCCCGCGGCACGCTCGGACAGGACCTCGCTCAGATCGTGCTGTCGTCACGGCCGATCAGCTGGATCAACACCGCTTTCCCGTTCGCCGCCGCGTACCTGCTGGCCACCCGCGAGATCGATCCGACGCTCATCATCGGAACCCTGTACTTCCTCATCCCGTACAACCTCGCGATGTACGGCATCAACGACGTCTTCGACTACGCCTCCGACCTCGCGAACCCTCGCAAGGGCGGGATCGAGGGGGCGCTGCTGTCCCCGCGCATCCACCGCGCGACCCTGTGGGCTGCGGCGATCACGAACGTCCCGTTCCTGGTCTACCTCGTGATCGTCGGGAATCCCGCATCCTGGATCTGGCTCGCTGTCAGCGTCTTCGCCGTGATCGCGTACTCGGCCCCCGGCCTGCGCTTCAAGGAGCGCCCCTTCCTCGATTCGACCACGTCGAGTCTGCATTTCGTGACGCCGGCGATCGTCGGCCTCGCACTCACGCAGACGGAGGTGTCCGTCACTGCGGTCGTCGTGCTGGTCGCGTTCTTCCTCTGGGGCATGGCCGCCCACGCCTTCGGCGCCGTGCAGGACATCGCGCCGGACCGGGAGGGTGGCATCGGGTCGATCGCCACCGTCATCGGAGCGCGCGCCACCGTCCGGCTGTCGATCGGCCTCTGGACCCTCGCGGGCATCGCCATGCTGTTCACCAGCTGGCCGGCGCCTCTCGGCGCGGTACTGGCCATCCCCTACATCGTGAACGCCGCCCCCTGGTGGAACGTCACCGACGAGACGTCCCCCGGCACCAATCGCGCCTGGCGGCGCTTCATCGCGCTCAACTACTTCGCCGGATTCCTCGCGACGATGATCCTCATCGTCGCCTGGATCTCCTGAGCATCCGCGTCACCCGACCCCCCGTCATTCCCGAGAGGAACCCGATGTCCAGCCCTGAGCACGCGCCCATCCCGCCGACCCGCGAGCGGACGCGTCGACACTCCTGGGTCCGAGTCCTCATCCCGGTGGCGCTGATCCTCGTCTGGCTGGTCGGCGCGGGACTCGGCGGTCCGCTCTTCGGCAAGGTCGACGAGGTGTCCTCGAACGATCAGACCAGCTACCTGCCGGAGTCGGCCGACGCGACCCAGGTGCAGAAGCTCCTCGGGGAGTTCAATGACAGCGATGCGATCCCGGCGATCGCCGTCTTCGTGGCCGACGACGAGCTGTCCGAATCGGATCTCCAGGCGATCACGGATGCCGTCGCCGACTCCCCTGACGTGGAGGGCGTGAGCCCCGACGTCTCCCCGGCCCTCACCTCGGAGGACGGTCAGGCCGTGCAGGCGTTCATCCCGATCGAGGGAGATGCCGAACTCGCCGACGCCATCGAGGCTCTCGGCACTCAGCTGCGCGACGCCGCCCCCGACGGCGTGACGGTGTACATCACCGGTCCCGCCGGATTCAGCGCCGACCTCGTCGCCGGTTTCGCCGGCATCGACGGGCTGCTCCTGGGGGTGGCACTGCTCGCCGTCCTCGTGATCCTCGTACTCGTGTACCGCTCCTTCCTCCTGCCGCTCGTCGTCCTGTCCACGAGCCTCTTCGCGCTCTGCGTCGCCCTGCTCGTGGTGTGGTGGCTGGCGAAGTTCGAGGTGCTGCTGCTCAGCGGGCAGACCCAGGGCATCCTGTTCATCCTCGTGATCGGAGCGGCCACCGACTACGCGCTGCTGTTCGTGGCACGGTTCCGCGAAGAGCTCCGTGTCGTCCAGGACAAGGGCACGGCCGTGCTCGCCGCGTGGAAGGGCTCGTTCGAGCCGATCGTCGCCTCCGGCGGCACCGTGATCGCCGGACTGCTGTGTCTGCTGCTCAGCGACCTCAAGTCGAACAGCACGCTGGGCCCGGTGGCCGCGATCGGCATCGTCTTCGCCATGCTCGCGGCCCTCACCCTGCTGCCGGCCCTGCTGCTGCTCTTCGGTCGCGCGGTGTTCTGGCCGCGACGTCCGAAGTTCGAGCCCGCTGTCGTCGCCGAGGAGCACGGCATGCGCACGACGGGTCTGTGGGCCCGTCTGGCCGGCCTCATCACCAAGCGTCCGCGCATCATTTGGATCGTCACCACACTCGTGCTGCTCGCCGGCGCGGCCGGAGTCCTGCAGCTCAACGCCGTCGGCGTTCCCCAGTCCGATCTCGTGCTCGGCGCCTCCGAGGCACGCGACGGACAGGTGGCGCTGGGCGAGCACTTCCCCGGCGGCTCGGGAAGCCCGGTCTACGTCGTCGTCGCGGAGGACCGGATGCAGGATGCAGTCGACGTGCTGCTCGCCGACGACGGGATCGACGGCGTCTCGGTCACCGCCTCGGATTCACCGAGCGGATCGGCGCCCGTCACCGAGGACGGGATCACCGCAGTCGGGCCCCCCGGAACCCCGGCACCGGAGCCCACCGTGGTCGACGGCGAGGTACTGCTTCAGGGGACCCTGACGGATGCCGCCGACTCCGACGCCGCAGCGGCGACCGTCCGTGACCTGCGCACCCAGCTCGACGAGGTCGATGCCGTGGTCGGCGGTGTCACGGCGACCGCGATCGACACGAACGACGCGTCGATCCACGATCGCAACCTGATCATCCCCGTGGTCCTCGTCGTCATCATGCTGATCCTGATGATGCTGCTGCGCTCGATCCTCGCACCGGTGCTGCTGATCCTCACCACCGTGCTGTCGTTCGGCACCGCGATGGGCGTCTCGGCGCTGGTCTTCAACGGCGTGTTCGACTTCCCCGGCGCTGATCCGGCCGTCCCGCTCTACGGGTTCGTCTTCCTCGTGGCGCTCGGCATCGACTACAACATCTTCCTGATGACCAGGGTGCGCGAGGAATCGCTCGAGCACGGCACCAGGGAGGGTGTGCTGCGCGGACTCTCCATCACCGGCGGCGTGATCACCTCTGCCGGTCTCGTCCTCGCGGCGACGTTCGCCGCGCTCTCGGTCATCCCGATCCTGTTCCTGGCGCAGCTGGCGTTCATCGTCGCCTTCGGAGTCCTGCTCGACACCTTCGTCGTGCGGTCGCTGCTCGTGCCGGCGCTCGCCTACGATCTGGGCCGCGTGATCTGGTGGCCGTCGAAGCTGTGGCGCAGCGGTCGCGACTGAGGGGGTGCCCTCGACTGGATTCGAACCAGCGACCTGCCCTTTAGGAGAGGGCTGCTCTATCCTGCTGAGCTACGGGGGCGCGGGTTCCATTCTAGAGGACCCTGCGCCCCCTCCTTCTGCTCAGGCGGCGAGGGCGAGGTAGGGCTCCCAGCGTGGATCGCTGCGCTCGGTCCCTCGCACCGTCCAGGCGGTGCCGTGCGGCGGGCGGGGCGAGAAGCGCAGCTCCCACCGCATCTCCTGCGGGGTGCGATCGCTCTTGGTGTTGTTGCAGCGCAGGCAGCACGCGACCAGGTTCTCCCAGGAGTCGGCACCGCCGCGCGAGCGGGGCATCACATGATCGATGGTCGATGCCGCCTTGCCGCAGTAGCCGCAACGGTGGTTGTCCCGACGCAGCACCCCTCGCCGGGTCACCGGCACGCGACGACTCGCAGGAATGCGCACATAGCGGGAGAGGACGATGACGGCCGGACGGTCGTAGACCCCATGGCTCCCCCAGACGGGGTCATCCTCGATGCGCTCGATCACGGTCGCCTTGTCATTCATGACCAGGACCAGGGCTCTCTTGAACGACACGATCGCGAGCGGTTCGTATCCTGCGTTCAGTACAAGTGTGCGCATCGTCATCCTCTCGATCCGCCAGGACGGCTTCCCGGCACTCTCGACTCACACGACGCCGCGCAGAGCAGAAGCGCTCGCGGGGACGAAAAAGGCGCTGTCTACAGACAGCGCCTCATGCGCACGGCGGAACCGTGCACTCCCTGCGGACGATGCAGAAGGACATGACGACCGAGGGCATCCATGGTTCGGATGCTCGATATTCGCTCCATCTGCTTCTCCCGTCTGTACGACGACGGGTTCAGGCTAACCCATCAGCAGCACAGCGGGGTCAAACTGCGGGTGAACGCACGAAGGCGTGTCCGCGGGGAACGACGAGGGGCGAGCGATCAGCCCGCGTCGAACATCGAGCGATCAGCCCGCGGTTGGCACCGAGCGATCAGCCCGCGTTGGCACCGAGCCAGGCGATGGGCTCCATCAGGCCGCCGTTGACCCAGACCTCGAAGTGCAGGTGGTTCGCGGTCGAGCGACCGGTGCTGCCGACGAAGCCGATCAGCTGACCGGCTGCGACGGTCTCGCCGGCCTCGACCTGGCGGGAGCCGTAGGTCATGTGACCGTAGGTGGTCTGCACGCGCTGACCGCCCACAACGCTGTCGAGCATGACGCAGACGCCGTAGCCGCCGATGTTCTCGGCGGAGGCGCGGACGACTCCGGCGGCGGCGGCATAGATCGGCGTGCCGGCAGGGGCGAGCATGTCTGCTCCCTGGTGGGCTCCGCCGACGGTGCGGCTGACGTTGTAGGAACCCTGCGGCAGCGGATAGCGGACCTCGCCAGAACCGGGAGACACGAGGGCGTAGCTGCCCATGTCGAAGTTGCTGGATGCGGTCGCGGTGGTCGAGGAGGCAGCGGCCTTGGCACGGGCTGCGGCGGCCTCTTCGGCCTTCTTCTTCTCGATCTCGTCCGGCGTGGTTGCGGTGAACGTGCCGCGGCTGAGCGGAGCGGCCGCGGCATCCGAGGCGACGACGAGCGACTGGGCGTCGACGGCGGCCATCTGCTGAACCGTCGTGGCCGACTCGGCCGGCTTCGTGGCTGCGTAGGCGGGCAGCGCGACGGCGGCGACCAGGGCACCGACGGCCCCGAAGATGGCGATCGAACGCAGAGGCTTGACGACCTTGCGTGCATCCACCCGCGCACGGGAGGTGCGGGCGACTGCTCGATCTTCAGTTGTCTTCGCGGGCTTCTCGATGTCTGTGGCCAAAACTTAGTCCTCCTGCGCCTGCACGCTCGGGTAGCGCTGGCTCGTCGGCACTCTGCTCTCGTGGCACGTATGTAGCTCGGGTACGTTGTGCGGTCTGACCGGGAGGTCGACGAGCCTGGAAGGCGGATCCTCTCGGGTGTCGTCAGCGGGCTTCTTCGACGACTCGTCCGAGGTTACCGGAAGATAACGGTCCTGTCACCCTGCGAACCTGGCAATCCTCGGAGAGGCGGAATTCCGCGGCTCGACGGCCTCTGGCGGCGGCGATCAGACGGGTTCGCCGACGAGGAAGATGTGCGAGGCGAGCTCGACCGGAAGCTCGAGTCCGTCTTCCTTGCCCTCCATCTGGATCAGGACGTAGCCCTCGTTGAAGCGGTAGTCGCCCTTCGCGCCGGGCAGGACACCGGCATCGCGGAGCTGCTCGAGCAGCTCCGGGTCGACCTGCGCAGGCTCGGCCAGACGACGCACGGTGCCGTCGATCGGGGCACCGGCGGCGTTCAGCTTCTGCACCAGTCCGATGACGCCTTCGTCGAACGTGCGCGCCGGGGCGTCGCCGAGCTGGTCGAGACCGGGGATGGGGTTGCCGTACGGGGACTCCGTCGGGTGGCCGAGCAGCTCGACGAGGCGGCGCTCGACCTGCTCGCTCATGACGTGCTCCCAGCGGCAGGCCTCTTCGTGCACGAACGCCCAGTCGAGGCCGATCACGTCGGACAGCAGACGCTCGGCGAGGCGGTGCTTGCGCATCACGTTGACGGCCTTGCTGCGGCCGGCATCCGTCAGCTCGAGAGTGCGGTCCTCAGACACCACCACGAGCCCGTCGCGCTCCATGCGACCGACCGTCTGCGAGACCGTCGGACCCGAGTGACCGAGGCGCTCGGAGATGCGCGCACGCAGCGGCACGATGTTCTCCTCCTCGAGCTCGAGGATGGTGCGGAGGTACATCTCCGTGGTGTCGATCAAGTCCGTCATGTGGGCCTCCGGGTCTTCTTAGGCAAGCCTACATTCCCGCGGGGACATCGGGGCGTCACAGGGCAGGGGCCGTCCGGCCGCACGCCCTAGAATCGACCCATGGCGATCGAGATCCCCCGCAACCTCCTGCCCGCTGACGGCCGCTTCGGGTGCGGCCCCTCGAAGGTGCGCACCGAGCAGCTCGACGCGCTGCTCGCGGACGCACCGACCCTGCTGGGCACCTCGCACCGTCAGGCGCCGGTCAAGAACCTCGTCGGCAGCGTCCGCGAGCAGCTCGCTGCGCTCTTCCGCCTGCCCGAGGGCTACGAGATCATCGTCGGCAACGGCGGCTCCACCGCGTTCTGGGATGCCGCCGCATTCGGCCTCATCGAGCGCCGCAGCCAGAACCTGGTGTTCGGCGAGTTCGGCGGCAAGTTCGCCGCTGCGGCAGCGGCGCCGTGGCTCGAGGCCCCGGATGTCCGCAAGGCCGAGCCCGGTTCGCGCGGAGCATCCGAGATCGTCGAGGGCGTCGACGTCTATGCCTGGCCGCACAACGAGACGTCCACGGGCGTGGCCGCTCCCATCGAGCGGGTGGCGGTCGATGGCGCGCTGACCGTCATCGACGCCACGAGCGCAGCCGGAGGCATCGACTTCGACGCCGCGCAGGCTGACGTCTACTACTTCGCCCCGCAGAAGAACCTCGGCTCCGACGGCGGCCTCTGGTTCGCCGCCGTCTCCCCGGCAGCCGTCGATCGCATCGAGCGCATCGCGGCATCCGACCGGTACATCCCCGAGTTCCTGAGCCTCAAGAACGCGGTCGACAACTCGCGCCTCAACCAGACGCTGAACACTCCGGCCCTCACGACCCTGCACCTGCTCGACAGCCAGCTCCGATGGATCCTCTCGAACGGCGGACTCGCGTGGGCCGGAGCGCGCACCGCCGAGTCCTCGGGGATCCTCTACGACTGGGCCACCGCGTCCGCCGTCGCGACGCCGTTCGTCGGCGACGCCTCGCATCGCTCGCCTGTGGTCGTCACGATCGACTTCGACGACAGCATCGACGCCGCAGCCATCGCGAAGACACTCCGGGCGAACGGCATCGTCGACACCGAGCCGTATCGCAAGCTCGGCCGCAACCAGCTGCGCGTCGCGACGTTCGTCTCGATCGACCCGGACGACGTGCGTCAGCTCACGCGGTCGCTCGACTACGTGCTCGCACAGGGCGTCTGACGCCGAGCGCTCCCGCTCGCGGGGGCTGACGCGGCGCGCGCGCAGAGGCGCCAGCCACCGCGGGCTGCGGCGAGCAGCCCACAGCCCCGAGTGGACCTACTCCTCGTCGTCCGAGTCGTCGGCGTCCGAGTCGTCGTCGTCCGAGTCGTCGTCGTCCAGGTCTTCGGACGCGTCGTCCTCGTCCACGTCGTCGTCATCGTGGGCGACCGAGTCATCGAGCTCATCGATGTCGACGCCGTCGAGGTCGCCGGCGTGCAGTTCGCGCGGCTCCGAAGCGAGCTCGTCATCGTCGAGATCGTCACCGTCGTCATCGTCATCGTCGTCATCGTCGTCGTCGTCGTCGAGGTCGTCATCCTCGAGCTCGTCGTCATCGATCTCGTCGTCGTCGGCGTCGTCCTCGAGGTCGTCGTCGTCCTCGGACACCTCCGCCGCGTCCGCCGCAGCGGCCGCCGCCTGCTCGGCGAGCTCGACCTGATGCGCGCGGTATTCGGCGAGACGCTCGGCCCACGGCACCCACTCCGGCGCGAGCAGCGCGCCGTCGCCCGGCAGCAGCTCGACCTCGAGCACCGTCGGGTCCTCGTCGTCGACCCGATCCACGGTGACGGTCCAGTACCAGCCCGGGTACCCGGGAAGCCGGTTCTCGAAGCGCAGCGAGACGGAGCCGTCGTCCTCGGGGAGGTAGCCCGCAGCGGGCCCCACGGTGCTCGCCGGAGTGATCTCGTGCAGCGCGGCGAGCGCGAGATCGTGCGCCTCGATCAGGCGCTGGTCGGCATCAGGCTTCGAGGTCATCGGCTACCTTGCGCAGGACGGCCGCGATCTTGCGGCCGTGGGCGGACGACGGATACCGGCCGCGACGCAGGTCGCCGCCCATGCCGTCGAGGAGCTTGACGAGGTCTTCGACGATGATCGCCATGTCGTCAGCGGGCTTGCGCTTGGCCTTCGCGAGGCTGGGCGGGGCTTCGAGCACCCGCACCGACAGCGCCTGCAGCCCGCGCTTGCCGTCGGCCACGCCGAACTCCACGCGCGCACCGGCCTTCACCGCCGTGCCCGCGGGCATGGCGGAAGCGTGCAGGAAGACGTCCTGGCCGTCATCGGAGGCGATGAAGCCGAAACCCTTGTCTTCGTCGTAGAACCTGACCTTGCCGGTGGGCATGGGAGAAACCTCGCTGAGTCGGTGTGGAACGGGATCGGACGCACGTGTGCGGCCACCTCCAGCCTACCGGTCGCCGGACACGGAATCCGAAGGTCACGGTGCGGAACCGAGCCTGCGCGCAGCGACTAGGCTGAGAGGGATGAGCACCAAGAGCCCTGAGCCCGAGATTCCCGTTCGCCGGGTGGATCGCATCCTCGCGTTCTCGGCACTGGGGATCGCCGCTGCATCCATCCTCTGCTTCTTCGCCATCATCATCGGCACCGCCGTCGGCATGGACCAGAAGGACTTCGGCGGAGGCGCGTGGCCGCTGGTCGCCGCGATACCGTACTGGGGCCTCCCGGTCGCCTTCCTGATGATCATCGTCCTGCTCGTGATGAGCTTCGTCAGAAAGGGTCGCGCGGCATCGCGACCCTGAGGCACACGTCATGAGCACGCACGCCCGCCCGCTGGCCGAATGGCTGTCGGAGGCGAGCGATGCCGACCTCGCCGCGCTCTTCGCGGCCCGTCGAGTACGACCGGATGCCGGGTGGCAGGACTTCTTCGATGCCGCCGAGGCTCTGCTCGACCCGGCGTCGATCGCGCGCATCCTGCCGATGCTCACCCATTCCGAGGCAACGGCCCTGCACGCCGCGGCGTCCGGCACCGCCCCCGCGAAGGAATCGCCCGAGCGCGAGGCGCTGACCCGACTCGCGCTGCTCCGGCCGGATGGCACACCGTTCCCTCCGGTGCAGACTGCCGTGGCCGAGCGCGACGCCCCGGAACCGCTGCGCGAGGCCGAACCGGAACCCGCCGACGAGGCGGATGCCGCGCATGCCGCCGAGCGGGCGCTCACGACCGTCGCCGCCGTCGCCGACCTGCTCCTGCTCGCCCGCGAGAGGCCGTTCGCGCTCCTCACCGGCGGCACCGTCAGCGCGGGCGAGAAGCGGATGCTGGCCGAGGCCGGCATCCTCGCAGAGTCGATCGACGCCCTCGTGACCGTCGCCCTCGACGCCCGCCTCGTGGCTCCGACGGACCGTCGGCTGCGCGCCACCGACCACACCGAGGACTGGCTGCGCTCGTCCGTCGGCGACCGATGGCGTGTGCTCGTCGACGGCTTCCGCGACGCACTCCCCCGCGGCATCCGCACGGACGACGGCGGATGGGTCGCCACGACCGCCTGGCCCCAGATGCACCCCTGGGACGCCGGGTGGCCCGAGCGCAGCGCCGCCCTCCTCGAACGCGCACGCCTTCTCGGCCTCATCGCGGATGACGGCAGGGAGCCCGCATGGGCGGCGCCATTGCGACGCGGTGCTGCAGTGGATGCGACCGCGCTCACCGCTCTGCTGCCGACCGAGGTCGACCGCATCTTCCTCCAGAACGACCTGAGCGCCATCGCGCCGGGACCGCTCTCCCCCGCCCTGGACGTCCGGCTGCGCACGATCGCCGCGCGGGAATCGGCTGCCCAGGCATCGTCCTACCGGTTCACCCCCGAGTCGATCGCGCACGGCCTGGTCGTCGGCGAAACCGAGGAATCGATCCTCGAATTCCTCGAGGCTCTCTCGCTCACCGGCATCCCGCAGCCGCTGCGCTACCTGGTGACCCAGACCGCGCAGCGCCACGGGCTCGTCAGAGTGTCGACGGATGCCGAGACAGGTCGCACCCGCATCGAGAGCACCGATCAGAATCTGATCGAGGCGATGTCCGTCGACCAGAGCCTCCGCTCCCTCGCGCTGACGAAGCACGTCGATTCCCTCTCGACGCGCGTCGGGCGCGACACCGTGTACTGGGCGCTGACGGACGCGCGGTACCCGGCGACCCTCGTCGACCACGACGGCACCGCGATCACCGGCGAACGGAACCCGATCACGACGACCTCCGCGCCTTCCGCCGTCGACCACGGCCCGCTCATCGCCGCGCTGCGCTCGCACCAGGGACCCGACGCCGACGCCGCCTGGCTCGACCGCGAGCTCGACGCGGCGGTGCGGGCCAAGGCGGTGCTGCGCGTCACCGTGGGCATGCCGGACGGATCCACCAGAGAGCTGATCCTCGAGGCGACGGGACTCGGCGGCGGACGGCTGCGCGGCCGCGATCGTGCGGCGGACGTCGAGCGCACCCTTCCGGTGTCGAGCATCCGCGCCGCATCCGTGATCCCGCAGTAAACTGGACAGCTATGTCTGATGGCCCCCTGATCGTCCAGAGCGATCGCACCGTGCTGCTCGAAGTCGCCCATTCGGATGCCGAGAGCGCCCGCCACGAGCTGGCGATCTTCGCCGAGCTCGAACGCGCCCCCGAGCACATCCACACCTACCGGATCACCCGGCTGGGGCTGTGGAACGCCCGCGCTGCCGGGCACACCGCCGAGGACATGCTCGAGACCCTCGACCGCTGGTCGCGCTTCCCTGTGCCGCCGTCTGTGTCGGTCGACCTGCGTGAGACCGTGAATCGCTACGGACGCCTCGTGATCGAGCGCGACGACGAAGGAACTCTCATCCTCCGCTCGAGCGATCCCGCAGTGCTCGCCCAGGTCGCCAACAACAAGCGCATCCAGCCACTGCTGATCGGTCATCCCGCTCCCGACACGTTCGTCGTCGATGCCTGGGCCCGAGGGCAGATCAAGCAGGAGCTGCTGAAGATCGGCTGGCCCGCCGAGGATCTCGCCGGCTACACTCCCGGAACCCCGCACGAGATCGAGCTCGCCGAGGACGGGTGGCAGATCCGTCCGTATCAGCAGGATGCGGTCGACGCTTTCTCGAAGGACGGATCGGGTGTCGTCGTGCTGCCCTGCGGTGCCGGGAAGACGATCGTCGGCGCGGGGGCGATGGCGGCGACCAAGACGACGACGCTGATCCTCGTCACGAACACCGTCTCGGCGCGGCAGTGGCGAGACGAGCTGCTCAAGCGCACGAGTCTCACCGCCGAGGAGATCGGCGAGTACTCCGGCCAGGCCAAGGAGGTCAAGCCGGTCACGATCGCGACCTACCAGATCCTCACGGCGAAGCGGAAAGGCGAGTACGCGCACCTCGCGCTGCTGGACGCCCTCGACTGGGGCCTCATCGTCTATGACGAGGTGCACCTGCTGCCCGCCCCCGTCTTCAAGCTCACCGCCGACCTGCAGGCCCGGCGTCGCATCGGCCTCACTGCCACCCTCGTGCGCGAGGACGGTCGGGAGGGCGACGTGTTCAGCCTGATCGGACCCAAGCGGTTCGACGCCCCGTGGAAGCAGATCGAGGCGCAGGGCTTCATCTCCCCCGCCGCCTGCTACGAGGTGCGCGTGGACCTGCCGCCGGACGACCGGCTGGAGTACGCGGCGGCGACCGACGACGAGCGGTACCGGCTCGCGGCATCCGCTCCGGCGAAGATCGACGCCGTGCGCGAGCTCATCGCGAAGCACAAGGACGAGCGGATCCTCGTGATCGGGCAGTACCTCGACCAGCTCGACTCCCTCTCGCAGTCGCTGAACGCACCGCAGATCACGGGCGCCACGCCCGTCGACGAGCGCGAAGAGCTGTACCGCGCCTTCCGCGAGGGCGAGATCTCGCTGCTCGTGGTCTCGAAGGTCGCGAACTTCTCGATCGACCTCCCCGAGGCATCCGTCGCGATCCAGGTGTCCGGCTCGTTCGGATCTCGGCAGGAAGAGGCACAGCGACTGGGCCGGCTCCTGCGTCCCAAGCAGTCCGGCCGCACGGCGAGCTTCTACACCCTGGTCGCCCGCGACACGATCGACCAGGACTACGCGCAGAACCGCCAGCGATTCCTCGCCGAGCAGGGGTACAGCTACACGATCATGGATGCCGACGCCATCGCCGCCTGAGCGGCGAGACGGTGCGCAGCGTCGGCGGCTACGCGGAGGGCGAAAGCGCCGCTCCGACGGATAATCAGCATCCCCATGGCCGAAGTCACCATAATGGGGACATGACTGATGCGCGCATCCTGGTCGTCGACGACGAGCCCAACATCCGCGACCTGCTCTCCACGGGTCTCAGCTTCGCCGGGTTCCAGGTGAAGACCGTCGCCAACGGCGCCGCCACGATCTCCGCCGTCCTCGAGGAGGAGCCGGACCTCATCATCCTCGACGTCATGCTCCCCGACATGAACGGGTTCAGCGTGACCAAGCGACTCCGGGGCGCGGGTTTCACCGCGCCGATCCTGTTCCTGACCGCCAAGGACGGCACCGACGACAAGATCGAAGGCCTCAACGCGGGTGGCGACGACTATGTCACCAAGCCGTTCAGCCTCGACGAGATCGTCGCCCGCGCCCAGGCCATCCTGCGCCGTACGATGCAGGCCGACGAGGAGTCGATCATCCGCGCCGGCGAGCTGTCGATGGATCAGGACACCCACGACGTCCACGTCGGCAAGGAGTCGATCGAGCTCAGCCCGACCGAGTTCAAGCTCCTGCGCTACCTCATGCTCAACCCCAACCGCGTGCTGTCCAAGGCGCAGATCCTCGACCACGTGTGGGAGTACGACTTCAACGGGGATGCCGGCATCGTGGAGAGCTACATCTCGTACCTCCGCCGCAAGATCGATCCGCACACGGAGGAGTCGGTCATCCAGACCAAGCGTGGCTTCGGCTACATGCTCAAGGTCGGCAAGTAGTCCGGCTCACCGCCGGTCGCTGACGCCGCACCGCATCCGTCTCCAGGGAGGACCGCATGGCGCACAAGCCTGACGCGGTCACCCGCTGGTGGCGCTCGATCAGCCTGCGCGCGAAGGTGACCGGCGTCACCGTCGCCGTGCTCGCGCTGGGCCTGCTGGCGGCAGGGATCGGCACCGCGCCGATCCTCCGCAACTCCCTGATCGACAACATCGACTCGCAGCTGCCCGCGCTCGTCTCCGCCGATCTCGCGGACCGCTACTTCGATGTGACCGTCGAGGACGGCAAGACGACCTACACCCCGACGGATTCGCCGCGCGACTTCTTCGTCGCGATCTACGACGCCGAAGGCGAGCTGCAGACGACCACCGGCAGCTCGGCGAACGGCGCGCCGCTGTTCCCCTCGACGTACTCGCTGTTGGAGGCGCAGAACAACGAGGATCAGCGCTTCACGATGGAAGGCACCGACGGGTCGAGCTTCCGTGCGGCTGTGGCAAGGGTCCCCGGAGAGGGCGACGGCTCGCTGCGGATCCAGATCGTCGCGATGCCGCTCGAGTACGCGGACCGCATCATCGGTCAGTACTTCGGGATCTACATCACGGTCGCCCTGATCACCATTCTGATCGCGGCCCTGCTCACCCGTGGGCTCGTCACCCTGACGTTCCGTCGGCTCGGCCAGGTCGAGTCGACCGCCATGTCGATCGCCGCCGGAGACTTCACCCAGCGCCTCACGGACCTCGAGCCGACGACCGAGGTCGGCCGTCTGAACAGCGCGATCAACACCATGCTCGACCGGGTCGACGGGTCACTCGCTCAGCGCGACCGCACCGTGCAGCACATGCGCCGGTTCATCGGCGACGCGAGTCACGAGCTGCGCACGCCGCTGGTGAGCGTGCGGGGGTACGCGGAGCTGTATCGCATGGGCGCCATCAAGGGCGAAGAGGACACCGCCCGCGCCATGGAGCGCATCGAGAAGGAGGCGATCAGGATGGGCGTGCTCGTCGAGGACCTTCTGGCTCTCGCCCGTCTCGACGAGGAGCGCGAGCCGGAGATCGAGGCGCTCGACCTCCGCCCGATCGCCCGCGATGCCGCACTCGATCTGCGTGCAGCCGCTCCCGCACGCACGGTCACCGTCATCGACCGCACGGTCGAGGCGCCGCTGATCGACGTGACGACGCGGTCGAATCCGGTGGTGCCGGCCCCGCAGGCCCCGGCTCCGCGCGGGCTGTCCCGCGGGACGCTCGCTCGCCTGCGCCGACGCCCGCGCACCTCCGCGGCTGACGTCCCTGCCATCGACTTCACCGAGGCCTCCGACATCCCCGTCCGCACGCCCCCGATCGTGCTGGGCGAGGAGAACAAGGTGCGTCAGGTCGTCACGAACCTGCTGGGCAATGCACGCCGCTTCTCGCCGGAGGAGAGCCCGATCGAGCTCGTCGTGGACGCCGATCGCGTGCGCGGCACGGGCAGCATCTCGATCGTCGACCACGGCGAAGGCATCCCGCCGCAGATCCGCGAGCAGATCTTCGAGCGCTTCTGGCGCGCCGACACCTCCCGCGCACGTGAGACCGGCGGCTCGGGCCTGGGGCTCGCCATCGTGTCGTCGATCGTGAAGGCGCTGCACGGCAGTGTGGCCGTCTCCGAGACTCCGGGCGGCGGAGCGACCTTCACGGTGACGTTCCCGCTCGCGCCCTCCCGCGCGACACCTGCCCACCTGCTCGAGGACACGCAGCCGCTGGAGCCGCTCGACCTCTGACGCGGGTCCTCCTGCACGGCGCCGCACTGCTGCGGGTTCTGAACATCGCTCGGGATCGCGCACCGCAGGAGCCGTCTGCGCGCGAGCTCGGCTCCTATCGTCGGAGACTCAACCGAGAGGAGTTCCCATGTCCGCCTTCACCGTCGACACCGAAGCCGTAGGTGCGGCGCAAGCCGCCGCCCTGGCCACCATGGAACGAGTGCATGCCGATGCCGCGACGCTCATGTCGCAGCTCACCCAGCTGCAGTCGTCGTGGGTCGGCACCGCATCGACCGCCTTCCAGTCGTGCGCCGACCAGTGGCGAGGAGCGCAGCTGCACGTCGAGCAGGTGCTCGAATCGATCGGCCACTCGCTGGGCAGCGCGGCCACGCAGTACGCAGAGGCCGACCAGTTCTCGGCCAGCCTGTTCCATTGAACCGGGACGGCACCGCAGCACAGCCCAGTGCCTGAACGCAGAAACGCCCCGACCGGAAGGTCGGGGCGTTTCTGTCAGTGCGGATGGATCAGAAGTCCATGCCACCCGACGGGTCGCCCATGGGAGCGGCGGCCTTCTCGGGCTTGTCGGCGACGACGACCTCGGTGGTGAGGAAGAGGGCCGCGATCGACGCTGCGTTCTGCAGTGCCGAGCGGGTCACCTTCGCCGGGTCGATGATGCCTGCTGCGAACATGTCGACGTACTCGCCGGATGCCGCGTTCAGGCCCTGGCCCGAGGGGAGCTCGGCGACCTTGTTCGCGACGACACCGGGCTCGAGACCGGCGTTGAGCGCGATCTGCTTGAGCGGAGCCTCGATCGCGACGCGAACGATGTTCGCACCGGTCGCCTCGTCGCCCGTGAGGGACAGCGAGTCGAGAGCCTTCGTGCCGGACTGGATCAGCGCGACGCCACCACCGGGGACGATGCCCTCTTCGACGGCTGCCTTCGCGTTGCGGACGGCGTCCTCGATGCGGTGCTTGCGCTCCTTGAGCTCGACCTCCGTGGCCGCGCCCGCCTTGATGACGGCGACGCCACCGGCGAGCTTGGCGAGACGCTCCTGGAGCTTCTCACGGTCGTAGTCGCTGTCGGTGTTCTCGATCTCACGACGGATCTGCGTGACGCGACCCTCGATCTGGTCGGCCTCACCGGCACCCTCGACGATCGTGGTCTCGTCCTTCGTGACGATGACCTTGCGCGCACGACCCAGCAGGTCGAGCGTGGCGTTCTCGAGCTTCAGACCGACCTCTTCGGTGATGACCTGACCACCGGTGAGGATCGCGATGTCCTGCAGCTGCGCCTTGCGACGGTCGCCGAAGCCGGGAGCCTTGACGGCGACCGACTTGAAGATGCCCTTGAGCTTGTTGAGCACGAGAGTCGCGAGAGCCTCGCCCTCGACGTCCTCGGCGATGATGACGAGCTCCTTGCCGTCCTGGATCACCTTGTCGACGATCGGCAGAAGGTCCTTGATGTTCGAGATCTTCTGGTTCGCGATCAGGATGTAGGCGTCTTCGAAGACGGCCTCCTGGCGCTCGGGGTCGGTGACGAAGTACGGGTTCAGGTAGCCCTTGTCGAAGCGCATGCCCTCGGTGAGCTCGAGCTCGGTGCCGAAGGTCTGCGACTCCTCGACCGTGACCACGCCCTCCTTGCCGACCTTGTCGATCGCCTCGGCGATGAGCTCGCCGATGGCCGGGTCAGCGGCGGAGATCGATGCGGTCGCGGCGATCTGCTCCTTGGAGTCGATCTCCTTCGCGCTGGCGAGGAGCTCCTCGGTGATCGCGGCGACGGCCTTCTCGATGCCGCGCTTGAGCGAGATCGGGTCGGCGCCGGCTGCGACGTTGCGCAGACCCTCGCGGACGAGTGCCTGAGCGAGCACGGTGGCGGTGGTGGTTCCGTCGCCGGCGACGTCGTCGGTCTTCTTGGCGACCTCCTTGACGAGCTCCGCGCCGATCTTCTCGTACGGGTCGTCGAGCTCGATCTCCTTGGCGATGGACACACCGTCGTTCGTGATCGTGGGAGCGCCCCACTTCTTCTCGAGCACGACGTTGCGACCGCGCGGGCCGAGCGTCACCTTGACGGCGTCGGCGAGGATGTTGAGGCCGCGCTCGAGGCCGCGGCGGGCCTCCTCATCGAAAGCGATGATCTTTGCCATGAGTTTTGTCGTCCCTCCTGGACGTAGACGTTGGGTTTAGCACTCAGAGTGAGAGAGTGCTAACGCCATTCTGGCACTCGACCCCATCGAGTGCAAGCCGCGTGGAGGGACGGCCCGGCGGACTAGGGAGCCGGCGTCTCGGGTGCCGTCGTCGTGCGGTCGACCCCGATGACGACCGTGAGCTGCTTGGCGCCCGTGTCGTTCAGGCTCGCGTAGGCATCGCTCTGCTCGACCTCGGCTCCGCCGATGAGCCGGGCGAGACCGATGGCGGCCAGCTCGTCCTCGTCCGCGATGTAGTACACGGTGGTCGTGGTGAAGTCCTGCCTGTCGCTGTCGGTGGCGAAGACCGAGCCTGCCGCCCATCCGCTGTTGATCAGGTCGTCGCGCATCTGCTCGTCCAGACCGGCATCCGGGGAGGCGTTCAGGATCATCACCGAGTAGGTGACGTCCACGACGCCGGTCTCCACAGGGGTCGGGGTCGCGCTCGGCGCCGCCTCGGGGAACAGCGTGATGCGCTCCATGACCACGAGCGCTGCGAAGATCCCGCCGATGATCAGGATCAGCGCGGCCACGAACGACCACAGCAGGACGACCCATCCGTTCATCCCCGGGGCTTCGGCGCGGTGCGCTCCGACGCGTCCGGACGAGCGGGGGACGTCGTCGAATCGATCTCGGGTGGGCTTTGACACCCCTCGATGCTAACGGCACCGACCTCGGTATCCGCTCCCTGCGGCCCCAGCGCGTGGCGAGTGGCGTCTCAGCCGACGAATCCCGGGGTGCGTGCGGCCCGCTGGAACGACCGCGCATCACGGATGCGGCGCAGTCGCCGCACCAGCATCGGGTCGTACTGCAGCGCCGCCTCTGAATCGATCAGACGGCCGAGGAGCTGGTAATAGCGCGCCGCGCTCATGCCGAGCTGGGCGCGGATGACCTCCTCCTTCGCGCCGCCGTGCCGCGGCCAGGCGGTCTCCAGCGCGAGGATCGCGCGATCGCGCTCGGTCAGCTCTCCCAGCATGGGACCAGATTAGGTCGACTCAGGGCTCTCGCCCGTGCGCCACTCCCACCGACGCCCGAGAGGATCCGCCGACGCCCGCACACGTCCGTCGAGCGCCACGACGAATCCCGTCCAGTCGCCCTGGTCGATCGGCGGCTCCCAGATGTCCAGCACCGCGGGCGGATCGATGGTGATCCACCGGGCAGGAAGGCTCCGGATGCGCTCCACCAGCGCCGTGCGTGCATCGCGGGGGATGTGCACGAGCACGCCGGGCGTCGTGATCACGAGGGTCGCGTGCACGGGCGCCTGCGCGGCCAGCGCATCGAGACGGTCGAGGGCGTCGCCCGCGACCAGCAGCGGAGGATCGGCTGCGGCGATGTCGAGGGCTGCGGTGACGCGCTGCTCGCGCCCCTCCTCCCCCGGCCACACCAGCCCCTGCAGCCAGCGCCGATCCCGCTCGTCCGCGGCATCGAGCGGTGCGAGATCGATGCCGGCCCGCCACACCACCTCCGGCATCCGCCAGGCGGGGAGCTCGCCGTCGACGCGGCTCTCCAGCACGACGGACGACGGCCCGTCCGCCGGATCGAGCTCACGCCGCACCGCTCCGTCCGCCCCGACGACGCGGTACGAATAGCGGTCGGGGTACAGGCAGAGGCCGGCCGACGCCCCGATCTCGAGAAGGGCGATCGGGCACTCGATCTCCGACAGCACCGGCAGCAGCGGGGCGAGGCGCAGCGGCTCGTTCGTCTGCAGGCGCCGCGCCGTGCACTCCGCGACGACCTCGTCGGCGTGCGCGATGAGGAAGGACCGCAGACTCCGGTATCCCTCGAGGCCCATGCCCAGCATTCGCGTCACGGCGAACACCAGCGGGGGCTGCCTCCGGTTCTCGGGGATGCGGGCGAGGATGCGCTGCACGTCCTGATCACCGGCGACACCTGCCGCCCATTCGGCGTACAGGTCGCTGCGACCGGGCGCCTCCTCCTCGGCGAAGCGGGCGTAGCGCAGCTGCACGGCATCCGTCATCCGTCCATTCTCTCGTGGCGCCGCCGCGCTGCGAACGCGAGAGAATGGATGCAGACCCTCAGGAGGACCGATGTCGTACAGCGTGGACAAGACAGAAGAAGAATGGCGTGCCGAGCTCGGCGAGGAGCAGTACGCGGTGCTGCGCCAGGCGGCGACCGAGCGCGCCTGGACCGGCGAGCTGCTCGACGAGGAGCGCGCGGGGCTCTACACGTGCGGTGCCTGCGGTGCCGAGCTGTTCCAGAGCGGCACGAAGTTCGACTCCGGATGCGGCTGGCCGAGCTTCTACGAGTCGGTGCGCCCCGATGCCGTGGAGCTGATCGAGGACACCACCCTGGGCATGGTGCGCACCGAGGTGCGCTGCGCGAACTGCGGCTCGCACCTTGGCCATGTCTTCCCCGACGGGTTCGGCACCCCCACCGGCGACCGCTACTGCATGAACTCCCTCGCCCTGAACTTCACGCCCGAAGAGTCGTGAGCGCGCTCGACGCCGTCCGAGCACGACAGTCCTGGTCGAAGGTCACCGGCGACGCCCCCTCGCACGAGGAGCTGCTCACGCTCGTCGCGGCAGCGGGCCGGGTCGCCGACCACTCGTCGCTGCGTCCCTGGCGTCTCATCGAACTGCGCGGTGCGGACCGTGAGGTGCTGGGAGCGGCGATCGCGAAGGCCGAGGGCGACCGGTCGCCCTCGTCGAAGCCGCTCCGGGCGCCGCTGCTGATCGCCGTGGTCGCCAGCTACCGCAAAAGCGACAAGGTGCCGCGCTGGGAGCAGGAGGCGGTCGCCTCCGGCGTCGCCCACACGCTGAGCCTGCTGCTCGACGAGGCCGGATGGGGCGTGCTGTGGCGCACCGGGCGCTACACCCGCTCGAAGGCCGTCGCGAAGGCGCACGGCCTCGGCACGGACGAGGAGCTGCTCGGATGGCTCTACATCGGCGGGAAGCCTGCGGGCCGAGGCCCCGGTCGGCGCAAGGCCGTCGACGCCGCGGCGTTCGTCCGGCGGATGCCGGCGCCGCAGGCGAATCCGGAGGACGACTCGACGGCGGAGAAGGCACCGAAGCCGGACACGTCGAAGAAGTCGAAGAAGAAGAAGGCCAAGCCGAAGAAGAAGTAGGTCAGCGGCGCCGAGGCAGGGCCACGACGACCGAGGCCACCGCGACGACCACCATCCCGAGCAGCTGCCACGGCGCAGGACCCGCCGCCGCCGGCCAGATGAGATCGATGACGACGGATGCCGTGAGCTGGCCGAGCACCGACCCGAGCCCCATCAGCAGGACGCCGGTGTGGGCCACGATGAACGCGCCGAGCAGGATGTAGGCCGCGCCGAGCAGACCGCCGACATAGAGCCACGGCTCAGCGGGCGGCTGCGCAGGCATACCGCGCAGGACGATGCTGAGCCCCGCCGCGGCGAGCAGCGCGATCGTGCCGGCGATGAAGCTCATGAAGGTCGCGGCGATCGGCGACTGCACCCGCTGCGCCAGCCGTCCGTTGGTGCCCGCCTGCCACGCGATGCCGACGCCCGCCGCGAACGGCAGCAGCAGCATCCACAGTGGCGCAGTGGCCAGCACGTCGCCGCTGAGCGAGATGCCCACGGCGGCGAGCGCGAGGGCGCCGCCGAGCACGCGTCCTGGCGTGACGGCCACGACACCGGCCGGGCCGAAGCCGATGCGGTCGAGCACGAGGCCGTGCAGCGTCTGCCCCGCGACGACCCCGACCGTGAACAGCGAGACGCCGAGCACCCCGGCGGTGATGCCCTGGGTCGAGACGGTGAGGGCGCCGCACGCGCCGCCCAACAGCATCCAGAACGGGATCGTGCGCTGTCGGATCCCGCCTGCCAGGCGCACGACCCCTCGACGGGCCGACGGGATGCAGACGATCACGGCGGCGAGCGCGAGGAGTCCGACGGTGAAGGAGATGAGTCCGGCGACGATGCCGTTGTCGACACGCACGCCGAGCACGCCGTTGATGCGCGCCTGAACGGCCGTCATGATGCCGATCGCGACCGCTCCTCCGAGCGCCACCGGCGGGGAGAGTCTGCGCGTCGGGGTCACCCATCGACCCTAGCCGAGCGGGTCGGGGCGCCCTGCCCGCGCGGATGTCGGGGGGTGGGGCGTACCCTGGCGGCATGTGCGCGAGTTATGGTCTGGATCCCCGGTTCACCGACACCGAGCTCCTCGCTGCCGCCGATGAGGCGGTGCTCGACGGGCTGCGCGACTGGGCGGAGCAGAACGCCCGCGAGACGGTGCGTCCGACCGGCAAGAACCTCCGCAATCTCAACCCCATCGTCGTGCAGCCCGAGAGCACGCCGGAGCTGGAGCCCGCCTGGTGGGGATTCCTCGTCGGCGGGGAGCCGTCGAAGTTCCCGTCGATCAACACCCGCTCGGAGCGGCTGCAAGACCGGCCGGGCGGGCTGAAGAGCCGGGCCCTGGTGCCGGCGACGAGCTGGTACGAGATGAAGAAGCCCGAGCGGGTGTGGCACGAGTTCGTGGTCGATGAGGGCGCGCTGTTCGGCATGGCCGCGGTCACCCAGCGCGGGCGCACCGCCGACGGACAGTCGTTCACCTGCTACTCGATCGTGATGCGCCCGGCACCCGAGCACCTCGCCGGCATCCACGACCGGATGCCGCTTCTGATCCCCGCATCCCTGAGCGACGACTGGCTGACCGCCGAGCCCGGCAGGGAGATCATCGACGAGGCCCTGGCCGCAGCCGCAGCCCTCGACGAGCGGGTGCGTGCCGCTCCGAGAGCGGACGACAAGGGCGCGGATCGGCTCTTCTGACGCATGGATCCGACACAGCTGATCGCCACGGCGACATCGCGCGCCGAGGAGCTCCCCGGCGCGACCCGGGAGAACCCGTTCGGACCGGAGTGGGACGTCTACAAGGTCCGAGGACGCGTCTTCCTCCTCGTGCCGCTGGACGGCACCGGACGCGTGACGCTGAAGTCGCACCCCGATGACTCGGTGGCGCTGCGCGAGACCTTCGCCGACATCGTGCCCGGCTACCACATGAACAAGAAGCACTGGATCACGCTGCTGCCGGGTTCCTCGCTGGAGGACGAGCTGGTGACCGAGCTCGTGACGGAGTCGTACCTGCTGGTGGTCGAGAAACTCCCGCGAGCCCAGCGGCCGGTGGATCCGCAGCTGTTCGCGCGGCCGGCACCGGAACAGACCGGAGCACAATAGGCCGGCACGGCAGTCCCGCGGCATCCTCCGTGCGGAGGACCCCCGCGGAACGGGGAACGGTACCCGGGGAGGACGCGCCGCCCCGACCATGCTCGGTAGCGTCGACCCCATGATCACAGCAGAAGGCCTCACGAAGAGATTCGGAGACAAGACGGCCGTCCAGGACGTGTCGTTCACCGTCCAGCCGGGAAGCGTCACCGGCTTCCTCGGCCCGAACGGCGCCGGCAAGTCGACCACGATGCGGATGATCGTCGGGCTCGACCGGCCGACGTCCGGCACGGCCACCGTCGCCGGCCGCGAGTACCGCAGACTCCGGGCGCCGCTCACCGAGGTCGGGGTCCTCCTCGACGCGAAGGCCGTGCACACGGGCCGCACGGCGCGCAATCACCTGCGGGCCATGGCGGCGACGCACGGCATCCCCGCCTCCCGCGTCGACGAGGTCATCGACCTCGCGGGCATCGGTCCGGTCGCCCGCAAGCGCGCCGGCAAGTTCTCCCTCGGCATGGGGCAGCGACTGGGAATCGCGTCGGCACTGCTGGGCGACCCGCACACCCTGATCCTCGACGAGCCCGTCAACGGCCTCGACCCCGAGGGCGTGCGCTGGGTGCGCCAGTTCGTGCGCCACGCCGCCTCCGAGGGACGCACCGTCCTCCTCTCCAGCCACCTGATGAGCGAGATGGCGCAGACCGCCGACCACGTCATCGTGATGGGCCGGGGGCGCGTCCTCGCCGACGCGCCGATCGATGAGCTCGTCCGTGCCTGGACCACGAACACGGTCAGGGTGCGCACGCCGCGGCCGGCCGACCTCGTGGCGGCAGTCGGCGGGCCCTCGGTCGAGGTCGTGAGCTCCGCCCCAGACCTGCTCGACATCGTCGGGCTCCCCGCCTCCCGCATCGGCGACCTCGCCGCGGAACGCGGCATCCCTCTGCATGAGCTCACCCCGACCACGGGGTCGCTCGAAGACGCCTACCTCGCCCTCACCGGCGACTCCGTCGAATACCGGACGAAGGAGATCTCATGACCGTCCAGGCTCCGCCCCTCACCCGTCAGCGCGTCGACACGGGACGCCACCTCACCTTCGTGCGCGCAGTGCGCGGAGAGTGGATCAAGCTGTCCACCCTGCGCTCCACGTGGTGGTCGATCGGCATCGCCGCGATCCTCACGATCGGCATCGCCGTGCTCATCGCACAGGCGATCGACCTGCCCGGGTTCGAGCCCATCCAGGCCGTGGTCATGCCGATCCAGTTCACGATGCTGCTCGCGGGCATCCTCGGAGCGATCTCGGTCACCGGCGAGTACTCGACGGGCATGATCCGCTCGACCCTCGCCGCGAACCCGAAGCGCGGTTCGGTGCTGGCCGCCAAGGCCGTGGTCGTCGGGCTCTTCCTGTTCGTGTCGTCGCTGGTCATCTTCACTCTCGCGGCCGTCGCCGTCTCGGCCGTCGTCGCGCCGCGCGATCAGAGCATCGACTGGTCCGACCCCTCGGCCTCGCTGTTGCCGATCGTGGTGTCGTCGCTCGCCATGGCGGTGTTCGCACTCATCGGCGTCGCCTTCGGGTTCATCCTGCGCTCGGGCGCCGGAGCGATCGCCGCGACCGTGGGCCTCCTGTTCGTGCTGCCCATCGTCGCGAGCTTCTTCGCGGTCGCCGGCGAGGCCTGGACCTGGGTGATGGATGCCGCGAACTACCTGCCCGTCGCCGCCGCGCAGAGCGCGATCCTCCCCGAGGGCGCAGCCCTCGAGGGACCTGTCGCCTATCTGACGCTGGCCGGCTGGGTCGCCGGTGGCCTGCTCGCGGCGTGGGCGGTCCTGCGCACCCGCGACGCGTGACCACTCCCCCGACCGCACAGCCGCGTAGAGTCGGCCGGTGAGCAGAACGCGCAGCCGCAGCACCTCGGTCCGAGAGGACGAGGGGCTGCGGCTGCCGCGTCCCCCGGGTGTGCTGCGCCGGTTCTGGGCGCGGCATCCGGTGGTCGCCGATGTGCTGATCGCACTGGTGTGCCTGCTCCTCTCGCTGGTGCCTGCGGGGGCCATCACCCGCGACCTGCCGGCTCCGATCGCGATCGGCCTGTCGATCCTGACCCCCGCAGCGGTCCTCGCAGCCTGCGCCACGCTGTTCTGGCGGCGGACGCGTCCCCTGGTGCCGTTCGTGGCGGCCTTCCTGCTCGAGGCGGGCTTCCTGTTCGCGCTGGCACCGATCGGCTCACCGCTGATGCTGGTCACCTGCTACTCGCTGGCCGTGTACCGCTCGTCGCGAGCGGCGTGGACCGGATTCGGCATCGGCGTCGCCTCGCTCGCGGCGTTCGGCGGTCTGCTCACCCTCACCGGAGTGATCACCCTGCAGATCGCTGCGAACGCCGTGCTGATGTCGGTCGTCCTCGGCCTGATCGGCACGCTGATCGGCGTCAACGTCGGTGGGCGCAAACGCTACCTCGCAGCGGTGATCGACCGGTCGCGTCAGCTGCTCATCGAACGCGATCAGCAGGCTCAGCTCGCCGCGGCCGATGAGCGGGCGCGCATCGCCCGCGAGATGCACGACATCGTCTCCCACTCCCTCACCGTGATCGTGGCCCTGTCCGAAGGCGCTGCCGCGACGCCGGACCGGGAGCAGGCGCGCGCCGCCGCCTCGTCCGCCGCGGAGACGGCGCGCAACGCTCTCACCGAGATGCGCGCGATGCTCGGAGTGCTCCGCGCCGACGACTCGCCTCTCCCTCTCGCGCCCCTGGAGCCGACGCCCCCTCAGGAGACGGTCGCTCATGCGCAGCGCGCCGGCTACCCGGTGACGCTGTCGGTCGTCGGAGGCGAAGTCCTCGCACCGACGGTCGCGCACGCGGTCGGTCGCATCGTGCAGGAGGGCGTCACGAATGCCATGCGTCACGCACCCTCGGCCACGTCGATCGCTGTGCAACTCGCCTACTCGGAGGAGTCGGTGACGGTCGAGATCGTCAACGACGGCGCCCGACCGACCGTCGGCAGCTCGGGATTCGGGCTCCGCGGCCTCGCGGAGCGCGCCGCCCATGCCGGTGGCACGATCACCTCCCAGCCGATCGAGGGAGGCCGGTGGATGCTCCGCGCCGAGCTTCCCACACGCACCCCTGATCCCGCAGACGAATCGAAGGAACGGCCATGACCGACCCGATCACCCTCCTCCTGGTGGACGACCAGGAGCTCATCCGGTTCGGCTTCCGGATGGTGCTCGAAGCCGAGGACGACCTGGTCGTCATCGGCGAGGCCGCCGACGGTCATGCCGCGATCGCCCAGGCGACGGCTCTGCGTCCCGACGTCGTGCTGATGGACATCCGGATGCCGGGACTCGACGGCATCGCCGCGACCGAGGCGATCGTGCGCGCGCACCCCGAGACCCGTGTCCTCGTGCTGACCACGTTCGACCTCGACGAGTACGCGTTCGGCGCGATCCGCGCGGGCGCGAGCGGCTTCCTCCTGAAGGATGCGCAGCGCCACGAGATGATCTCCGCCATCCGGGCCGTGCATCGCGGCGACGCGGCGCTCGCTCCACGTGTGACGCGGATGCTCCTGGAGCACGTGACCCCTCAGCTGGGTGCCACCGCCACAGCTGGTCGGTCCGCCGTCGAGGATCCGACCTCGGAGCTGACGGACCGCGAGCGCGACGTCTTCCTCGAGATCGCCCGGGGTCTCACGAACGCCGAGATCGCCACTGCGCTGTTCGTCAGCGAGTCCACGGTGAAGACGCATGTGGGGCGCGTCCTGTCGAAGCTCGGTGCTCGCGACCGCATCCATCTGGTGATCCTGGCGCACCGCCTGGGGCTCGTCAGCGACGACGAGCTGCCCGCCGGCTCCTGAGCGGAACCGAAGGGCAGCGAACCGGCGTCAGGCCGTGGCCGGAGTCCACTCGGAGACGCGATCGAGGGCCTCGACCTCATCGGCGGCGAGTTCCAGGCGTGCACCGGCGAGCAGGTCGGGCACCTGGGCGACCGTGCGGGCGCTGGCGATCGGGGCGACCACGGTCGGCTTCGCTCGCAGCCAGGCCAGTGCGGTCGCGGCGATCGTCGCTCCGTGCGCGTCGCCGATCCGCTCCAGTTCGTCGATGATGCGAAGCCCCGCCTCGGTGGCGTACTTCGCCGCTCCGGCGGCGCGGGGAGAGGTCTGGCCCGCGGTGTCCGCGCTGCGGTACTTGCCGGTGAGGAAGCCGCTGGCGAGCGAGTAGTACGGCACGAGACCGAGGTCGAACTCCTGGGCGACCGGGATGATCGTCTCCTCGACGACGTTGCGGTGCACGAGGTTGTAGTGCGGCTGCACGGCGACGGGCAGGGCGACACCGGTGCGACGAGCGATCTCGATCCACTCGCGGATGCGCTCGGCGCTGTAGTTCGACACGGCCACGTTGCGCACCAGGCCGTCGCTCACGAGCTGCCCGAATGCGGTCACGGTCTCCTCGAGGGGAACGCTCTCATCGTCGAAGTGCGCGTAGTAGAGATCGATCGTGTCGACGCCCAGCCGCGCGAGCGACGCCTCGGCGGCCTTGCGGACGTTCGATGCCGCGAGCCCGGAGAACTCGGGATGCTGGCTCACCTTCGTGGCGACGGTCAGATCCGCGGGTTTACGGGAGGCGAGCCACTCGCCGATGATGGTCTCGCTCTCGCCGCCGGAGTTGCCCGGCACCCAGGAGCTGTACGAGTCGGCGGTGTCGATGAAGTCACCGCCTCCGTCGACGAACGCGTCGAGCACCGCGAAGGATTCGTCGCGGTCGGCCGTCCAGCCGAAGACGTTGCCGCCGAGTGCGAGGGGGAAGACGTCGAGGTCACTGTGTCCGATACGGGTCATGCCAGGGACAACCCGGCACCTCCGCACAGTATTTCGTACGTGACGGGGAATGTCGGACGGGGATCGCGCTCACTCCCCGATGGAGCATCTCTCGCCGCCCTGGAACCAGCCATCGTTGTTCCACTTCCACTCGTCCGTTGTGAAACTGTCGGCGTAGATCCGTACCGAAGAGAAGTACGACGCACCGATCGTCATCGAGTGCCACTCGGCTTCAGGTGGCGCGAAGTGGACGACCACGCCCTCGGCTGATGAGGCGAGCTGTCCTTCGGGCATCAACTCGACGCCCTCTTCCTGATCCTCCGACTCGTAGACGGCCGTGTACCAGTCGTCGGCGTCGGACACGCACGTCACGTAGTCCACCGAGCCGTCGGCATTGACCCGGACGGCCGCGGGGTGGGTCGCCGAGCAGCCCGCGAGCACGGCCACCAGGCCGACCGTTACCGCGGCCAGCGGGATGAGCCTGCTCCTGCCTTTGCGCATGGGCATGACGCTACGGGGATCGGCGTCATCCGGGAGGAGTCGGTACCCCATCGTTACGACGCTGACGCCATCACGACGCTCCGCGCTCCGCTGCGGTCCGCTGGATCTGAGTGCCGACTACAGGACTCGAACCTGCAACCCCCGTATTACAAGTACGGTGCGCTACCAATTGCGCCAAGTCGGCGGACGCCACCCAGCTTAGCGACGGGCGGCAGGCACCGAGAAACTACGGCGTGGTGCTGGGGGACGGCGCAGGAGTGGGCGTGGGCGACTCCGTGGCGTAGTACGCGTCGCTGGCGACCGTCAGCACGAACTGCGAGAACTCGCTCGGGTCGTCCAGCGCGCCGACGTAAGCCTCGCCATTGACGACGATCATCGGAGCAGCGGTCAGAACGAGGTCGTCGGAGCCGACGAGCGGCCCCTCGAGTGCGCGAGACGTGGCATCCTTCGCCCAGGTCACGTAGTCCTGGTCCTCGATGCACGACCGGACGCTCTTGACGTTGTCCGACCCGACGGCGCCGGCGATGTCGGCGAGCTGCTCGTCCGAGAAGCCGTCCGTGTTCACCTCGGGCTGGTCGTCGAGCAGGTCGTGGTTGAAGGCGTAGAACTGCTCGGGCGAGTGCGTGGCGACGCACGCGGCCGCAGCGGCGGAGCGCAGCGAGTACTTGGTGCCGTTCGAGCTCGCGGTCAGGAGCGCGACGGGGTGGTAGGTCACGGTCGCCGCGCCCTCGGAGATCCAGTTCACGAGCTGGCGGGCATTCGCGCGCTCGAACTCGCCGGCGTCGGGCGACAGGTAGTCGACGTAGATGTGGATGTCGACGGTGCTCGACGTCGTGGGCTCGGGGGTCGGCGTCGCCTCGCCGCCGGCCTCGGTCTCGCCGGGGCTCGGGGTGGCGATCGCCTCATCGGAGACGGCCGCTGCACTGATGTCGGAGACGAGGATGCCGTCGTGGTCCATGCCGGCGGGCGTCAGCTGCGGCTTGGAGACCTGCGCCGTGACGGCGAGGGTGATGGCGGTGCCGATGGCGCCGACCGCGACGATGGCGACGGCGCCGAGGATGATTCGTCGCATCAGGCGCGCCCTCGACTGCTGGGCGTGCACCTTCTGTGCCTTCTCCCGCACGGCCTCACGCGAATTGCGAGGGGTGGGGACGTTCGGCGTCTCGTCGCTCGACATCGTTCCTCTAGACAGTCTCAGGGGGGCAGGGTGGCCCCGGACGCCACTCGGGTGGCGAACGCCGCGAAAAGCGGCCGAGATCGATGTTAACCAGCCTGGCTGAGAAATACCCAGATGGACCGCCATCTGCCATACTGAACCCGACCCGATGAGGGGTCACGGCGGATCGCTCCGCCGCTCTATCACTACGGATCGTCCGGCACGTACCTGCCGGTGAAGGAGAAACACAATGGCATCTGTGACTTTCGACGAGGCCACCCGCCTCT
>NZ_JBEPZB010000022.1:0-50156 GCF_041641055.1 Microbacterium sp. | reverse complement strand
CAGCAGCGTCAGCGCGTGGCGGCCACGGAAGGGGCGGCGCCGGCGGGATGCCGGGGAGGCCCCGCCGGCGGTGCCGACGGAGCCCCCTTCGAGAGTGGTCCGGGTCACGGATCAGCCCTTTTCCGCCGCGTACTTCTCGGTCCAGAAGGTGTCCCACGACTCGAGCAGCTCGCTCGTCGACATGTTGCCGAGCAGCACGTTCTGCACGTCCTGGTCGGACTTCTGGATCCACTCGGTCCACCAGCTGACACCGCGCGGCTGACGCACGTTGACGTACGTCTCCGGGTCCTCGGTCATCGTGACGTAGCTCGTCCACGGGCCCGAGGAGTAGAACTCGTCGTCAGCGGCCTCCGAGATGATCGGGACGAGGCTGTTGGCCTGGGCGAACTCGGTCGCGGGCTCGGCGGACGAGAGGAACTCGACGAGCTTGACCGCGGCATCCTGGTGCTCGCTCTTCTCCGCGACACCCCAACCGGCGACGGCCAGCGGCTGCGCGGCCTTGCCAGAGGGGCCGACGAGCAGCGGAGCGGTGTCCCACTGGTCCTCGGTCAGCGACGAGTCCTGAACCGTGGCGATCACCTCGGGGTCCTGCAGCAGGAACGCGGTGGTGCCGTTCGTGAAGCCCGCGACCATCTCGGGGTAGCCCCACGAGACGGCGGACGGCGGGGAGGCCTTCTTGAAGAGGTCGAAGTAGTCGTCGACGGCATCCTGCGCCTCGGGGGCGGCGAAGATGGTCGACCCGTCCTCCATCAGGAACGCGTCGTCGACGTCGAGGTCGTCGATCGTGTACGCCTCGATCGCGGCGACGACGTTGCTGTTGGCGTTCTGACCGCCGCGGAACGCGTACCCGTAGATGTTGTTCGAGGGGTCCTGGATGGCGCTGGCCTGCTCGAGCAGATCCTTCCAGCTGTGCGGAGGACCGTCGAAGCCCGCCGCCTCGACGAGGTCGGTGCGGTAGAACAGCGAGAGTCCGTAGAAGCCGTACGGCACGAAGTAGCTCTTGCCGTCCGCGGCCACCGATGCGGACTGCGCGTTGTCGGTCAGAGCATCCCAGCCGTCCCACTTCTCGAGGTCGCCCGAGAGGTCGTGCAGCCAGCCGTTGTTGGCGAACGGGCCGACGGTGATGTCGCGGACCTCGAGGACGTCGACGCCCTTGCCGGACTGCAGCATCTGCTGGATCTTCTGGTCGGCCTGCTCGGTGGGCGGCGAGACCAGGTTGACCTTGATCTCGGGGTTCTCCTTCTCGAACTCGTCGAGGAGGCCGCGGATCAGGTCGGTGCGAGCAGGGTTGGTCAGGCTCTCGACCATCTGCAGGGTGACGGTGCCGTCGGCGGATTCGCCGCCGCCTGCAGAGCAGCCGGTGAGCGCGAGCGCGGCGACGGTGCCGAGTCCCGCGGCGGTCGTCAAGATTCTGTTCTTCTTCACGAGGTGCCTCTCAATTGGTGTGGTGGTGGGGGTCGGGTAGGTGGTGGGGTGGATCGGGTGGTGCGGTCGGGTCAGGCGGGTCAGGAGACGATGATCGAGTCGGCGGTGCGGATGCCGGCGCGGCGCAGGATCTGCGGGATGCAGCGCTCGACGAACGCCTCGAAGTCCGACGCTTCGGTGTACAGGTGCGCCGAGAGGCGGAAGTAGCCGACTCCGCGGAAGCTCGTGAACGCCGTCTCGACGCCGGTCTCGTCGAGCAGGTCCATGCGCAGGGCGTCGGCCTCCTCACGGGTGGAGCCGAGACCGAGGGGCAGCCGGACCAGTCGCATCGACGGCACGGGGGACGGCAGTGGCGTGAGTGGGTCTTCGTCACCGTAGGGCCGCAGACCCTCGGCGATGATCTCGGCTCCGGCATCCGCCATCTGCGCCATCGCCTGGCGGGCGTTGTGCCAGCCGAACTCGGCCTCGATGAACTCGATCGAGGCGGGGGTGGCGAGGTAGGTCGTCGCATCGATCGTGCCCTGGGTGTCGAAGCGCTCAGGGTAGGCCTCGTTCGCCGCCCACGAGTCGATCAGCGGCCAGAGGTCGTCGCGGTCGGGAGCGGTCGTCACGAGCAGGGCCGAGCCGCGCGGGGCGCACGGCCACTTGTGAAGGTTCCCGAACCACCAGTCGCCGCCGGCGATAGCCGCGGCATCCGGAATGAGACCGGGGGCGTGCGCTCCGTCGACGAGCGTGCGAATGCCGCGCTGCGCCGCGAGTTCGGCGATGCGCCGGGTCGGCAGCACGCGAGCGGTGGGGGAGGTGATCTGGTCGACGACGATCAGGCGGGTGGTCGGGGTGAGCGCATCGGCGAAGCGCTGCACGACCTCGTCGTCGGAGGCGAGCAGCGGCAGCTCGACCGCGCGGACGGATGCGCCGAAGCGGCGGGCCAGGCGCTGCGCGCCCATCGTGATCGCGCCGTAACCCTGGTCGGTGACGAGGATCTCGTCGCCGCGCTCGAGGCGCAGGGCGTTGTAGACGACGGTCGCGGCGGCCGAGGCGTTCGGCACGAAGACACTGTCCTCGGCGTGGGCGCCGAGGAACGGAGCGGTGCGCTCGCGCGCGTCGCGCACTCGCTCGGCGATGCGCGGGAACCACTCGACCGGGCTGAGGTCGGCGCGGCGGCGCAGGGCATCCTGCTGCTCGACGACGGCTGTGGGAACCGCGCCGAAGGATCCGTGGTTCAGGTGGATCACCCCAGGGTCGAGGGGCCACGCATCACGGGCTCGCATGCCGGAGTTCAGCGTGAGCGGTGCGGGGAAGAGTGGTGCGGGCATCGGTCCTCGTCGGTGCGTCGGGGGAGTTGTTGCACAACTTTGCCACACGGCTTCCGAAATGGCTACGAAAACGTGATGATGAAACATAGTTGTCATACGAATTTGAGGAAGGGTCTGCATCCGACAGACTCGGCAGGGGGATCGGCGGTGTCAGGAGGATGACGATGAGCGCACTGGACACAGCGCTGCACGGACTGCGCGCGCTGATCGCCGACGGCGCGCTCCGCCCCGGGGATCGCCTGCCGAGCGAGGGCGAATTGTGCGAGACGCTCGGCGTCTCGCGAGGGTCGTTGCGTGAAGCCATCCGCATGCTGGCCGCACTCGGCGTGCTCGAGACCCGGCACGGCTCGGGCAGCTATGTGAGCGAGCTGCGGGCCGCCGACCTGATCGGCAGCCTGTCGCTCACGGTCGGGCTGCTGCCGATGGCCGGGGTGCTGGAGCTGACCGAGCTGCGCAGGGTGCTCGAACCGCATGCCGCGGCGCTCGCCGCCGCCCGCATCGACGCCGACACGATCGAGACGCTCAGCGGCGTGCTCGACGAGATCGAGGGCAGCGACGACTTCGAGGACCACTCGCGACTCGACCACGCCTTCCACATGACGATCTCGGAGGTGGCGGGCAACGACGCGCTCACGAGCCTGATCGACGTGCTGCGCTCACGCTCGCGGGCCTATCGGATCCCGGATGCCGGCGACGCGGCCGAGCTCAAGCTGCATTCGGATGCCGGGCACCGCGCGATCCTCCGCGGACTCGCCGCTGCCGATCCCGTCGCGGCGTCCGCTGCCGCATCCGCTCATGTGGCTCAGACCGAGTACTGGGTGCGGCGGTACACCGAGGCGGACACGCACGTGGGCACCGAGGGGCCGGCGGTCGAGACCGACTGAGCTCGTACCCTTCCGTGGGCGGCTGTGCCGGGATGCACAGATCGCCCCAGACTGCACAGGTGTGCGGTCGTTTCGTGTGCGGGGCGGGGCAACCTGTGCAGATCGGGCGCGAGGTCGGTGCAGATCGGGCGCGAGTGCTGTGCAGATCGGGCGCGAGTGGGGCGAGTGGAGTGCGGGTCAGGCGAGGGTGATGTCGACCTGGACCTCGGTGGCGATGCGCTCGAGGTCGCGGCGCAGCGCGTCGAGGTCGACCGACGCCGGCACCCTGGCCACCACCGACGCCTCGAACAGTCGTCCGCCGGCCATCGCGGCATCGCGGGTCTCGGTCGCCAGCTCCTCGATGCTGAGGTCGTGGGCGCTGAGCACTCCGGAGACCTCGCGGACGATGCCGGGGCGGTCGTTGCCGAGCACCTGGATCTCGAGCACCTGATCGGGCGCATCCTCAGACGGTGTGCCGGTGAGGACGGCGAGCGTCAGCAGTCCCTGACCCTGCAGGCCGCGCAGCGCGCGCTCGAGTTCCTCGGCGCGCTCAGGGGCGACGGACACCTCGATCACGCCGGCGAAGGTTCCGGCGAGCTCGGCCAGCGAGCTGTTCTCCCAGTTCCCGCCGTGGGCATCGACGACATCGGCGACGGCTGCGACGAGTCCGGGGCGATCGGCACCCGCGACAGTGAGGATGAGAGTAGTCATGCGGCCAGCGTAGCCGTACGGTCCTCTCGGCGGCGGTGCCACAACTCCGGAGATCGGCGTCGCGGGAGCGGCAGAAACCGTGTTCTCGGCGGACACTCGCCGGCATCTCCGGAGTTCTGGAATCTGAACGCGGGTCAGTCGACCCAGACGCCGGTGTCGAGGAAGTGATCGAGGCGGGCGCGGTGCGGAGCGAGGTCCCAGCCCTGCTCGGCGACCCACTCGTCGTTGAAGTAGGTGCCGGCGTAGCGGATGCCGCTGTCGCAGATCAGCGTGACGATGCTGCCGGTCTCCCCGGCGGCGCGCATGCGTGCGATCAGCTGGAACGCCCCGTACAGGTTGGTGCCCGTCGAGCCGCCGGCGAGGTGCAGGGTGCGCTCGCGGAGCATGCGGATCGCGGCGATCGAGCCCGCATCGGGCACCCGGATCATCTCGTCGATCACCGTCGGCACGAACGAGGCCTCGACCCGTGGGCGGCCGATGCCCTCGATGCGGCTGGGACGTCCGGCCGGCGCATCGACGGTGCCGGCCCAGCCGTCGTAGAACGCCGAGCCCTCGGGGTCGACGACGGCGATCTGCGTCTGGTGGCGCCGGTACTTCACATATCGGCCGAAGGTCGCGCTCGTCCCGCCGGTGCCGGCGCCCACCACGATCCAGCGCGGGATCGGATGCCGCTCCTGCGACAACTGGCTGAACACGCTCTCGGCGATGTTGTTGTTGCCGCGCCAGTCGGTCGCCCGCTCCGCGAACGTGAACTGGTCGAGGTAGTGCCCGTGGCACTCGGATGCCAGGCGCTGCGCCTCGGGAGACATGTCCTCTGCACGGTCGACGAAGTGACAGCGTCCGCCGTAGAACTCGATGAGGTCGACCTTCTCCTGACTCGTCGACCGGGGCACCACCGTGACGAACGGCAGCCCCAGCATCCGCGCGAAGTACGCCTCGGACACCGCGGTCGACCCGCTCGAGGACTCCACGAGGGTCGAATCCTCGGTGATGCGTCCGTTGACCAGGCCGTACAGGATCAGCGAGCGCGCGAGACGGTGCTTGAGTGATCCGGTCGGATGCACCGACTCGTCCTTGAGGTACAGGTCGATGCCCCACTCGGGCGGCAGGGGGAAGAGGTGCAGGTGCGTGTCCGCGCTGCGATTCGCGTCGGCCTCCAGCAGGGCGATCGCGGTGCTGGTCCAGTCGCTCATGCTCTCGAGCGTAACGCGAGCGTCACTCCTCGACGTATCCGCCCTCGCCGGTGGTGCCGTCGTACGTGAAGACCTTGTCTTCGAGAGTGATCTTGATGTCGTCGCCGAGCGGCTGCTGAGCGAGCAGGCGCTCCTCGAGCATCGTCATCCGCTCCTGATACTCCTGCGCCTGTGCCTCGTCGACGGCCCACAGGGTCGCCGACTTCATGTCGACGAGAAAGTACAGGAAGGCCGACACGGCGGTGCGGTTGAACTCGTTGTCGGGGATCTTCTCCCACAACGCCTCACTGTCTCGAAGCTGCTTGTACTCGTCGATCTTCGACTGCAGCACATCGGCGATCCCCGACGCATCTGCGTCACCGGGGTCATCGGACGGCGGATCCTCCGCAGGCGGTTCGTCGGAGTCGCCGTCGGAGCCGCCAGGAGCGGTCGGAACGACTGTCGGCACCGGAGCGGAGATCGGATCGGGCGCGCTGTTCAGCAGCAGCCCCACTGCGACGGCGATGCCGACGACGACGAGCACCACGAAAGCCGCGACGGCCGCGATGACGATGGCGACCGTCCTGCCGGAGCGCGAAGGGCGGCTCGGAGGCGCCGCGGGGTACGGATGCTCGGAACCGTAGGGGGCCGACGGCTGCTGCCCGACCGGGTATTGCCCTGGCTGCGCCGGATACTGGCCCGGCTGCCCTGAAGGATGCTGCGGTGGGTACTGCCCTGCCGGATGCTGCGGCGGGTACTGCCCGGCCTGCGGAGCCGAGCCATAGGGCGGCAGCGGCGGGGCGGGCGGTCCGAACGGGCCACCCGGTGCCGGCGGGTGCGGCGCGGGCGGGGCGGGCGGTCCGCTCAGTGGCGGCGCCAGCGGAACGGAGGATGCCAGGCCGCCAGGGGGTGCAGCCGGAGGCGGCGGGATGACAGCATCCGGATCCGAACCGTTCGAGTGCGCGTCGTCGACCATGGTGTTGCCCCCCTGCTCACGCCACCCGATGCGACGCGTGCTCCGCATTCAGGCTAGCGGGCACTGCCCAGGTGAGGTCAGCTCGCTCGCCTACCGCACGGTGCCCGCGCGAGAGGTGCTCCCGTCGCCGTCCACGTGCAGGAGGGATGCCTGGGACTGCTCCTGCTGCAGCTGGAACTCGAAGCGCGACCGATCACCGCGGTGGTGCGCCACGAAGTACTCCATCGGGATGCCGTCGGCCGCCCGGCTGACGCTCCGCAGCCGCAGCAGCGCCGATCCTGCGCTCACGCCCAGATGCTGCGCCTGCTCGTGCGTCGCGACGGTCGCCTCGGCCGAGCGCACGCCGCTCGTCGCCACGATTCCGTCGTCGGCGAGCAGTCGGTACAGCGACGCCTCCGACAGATCGACGCCGAGTGTGACCCGGCCGACCGGCTCGGGCATCCAGGTCGTGGACAGCGACCAGGGTTCGCCGTCGACGTGGCGCAGACGTTCGAGCACGACCACGGGCGCACCGACCTCGACCTCGAGCGCTGCGGCGATCTCGTCGTCGGCGAGGGTCTCCTCGTGCCGCAGCACGTCGCTGTGCACGTGACCTCCTCGACGTTCGACGTCGTCGTAGAGTCCGATCAGCGTGTGCACGAGGCTCTCGCTGGTGCGGGGCCGCGACACGAACGTGCCTTTGCCCTTCACGCGCTCGACGAGTCCTTCGTGCTCGAGCTGCGCGAGCGCCTGACGCACCACCGTGCGGGAGATGCCGTAGCGCTCGCACAGGCGGTGCTCCCCTGGCAGCGGGTCGCCCGGCTGCAGACCGTCGCGGGTGATGCCGTCGATGATCAGCTGCCGGAGCTGGTCGTACATGGGCGCCGCGGAGTGGCGGTCGATCGAGTCCTTCATCTCAGTACGCCACTCCCGCATGCAGGATCACGTTCGCGTAGGGGGTGAACTCGCCGGAGCGCACGAACGCGCGGGCGGAGTGGGTGAGCTCCTTGAACTCGACGTGCGGGATGAGCTCGATCTCGAAGTCCTCGTCGGCGAAGCGCTCGCGCAGGGCGGCCAGCACTTCGGGGCTCTTCTCGGCGACCTCCTCCGAGACGGTGGCGCCCTCGACGACGAGCTCGGCGAGGACCGTATCCAGCACGTCGAAGAAGGCCGGAGCACCGGGGCGATAGGCCAGGTCGATGCGCTCGGAACCCGGGGGGATGGGCAGCCCGGCATCCGTCACGACCAGCAGATCGGTGTGGCCGGTCTCGCTGATCACGCGGGACAGGGCGGGGTTGATGGTCGTCGCGGTCTTGCGCATGGTGTCTCCTCGGGATGTCAGTGTGCTTCTCGGGCGGCCAGGAACGCCTCGACCTCGGCGCGGAGCGGAAGGCTGGGCGACGCGCCCTGCTTCGTCACGGCGAGGGCACCGGCGGCGGTCGCGAGCCGTACGGCCTCCGTGAGGTCCCGGCCGTTCGCGAGGGCGGCGCCGAGGTATCCGGCGTAGGCGTCGCCTGCCGCAGTGGTGTCGACCGCCTCGACCGGGAATGGCGGGACGACGGATGCCCCCTCCGCCGTCACCACGCACGAGCCCTGGCCGGCGAGGGTGATCACGGCCGCACCGACACCGCGGTCGAGGAACCAGCGGCCCGCGACGGCGGCCGTGGCGGCATCCGTCACCTCGATGCCGCTCAGCACCGAGGCCTCGGTCTCGTTGGGAGTGACGATGTCGATGTTCGCCCAGACCGCGTCGTCGAGAGGAGCTGCGGGAGCGGGATCCAGGATGACCGTCATCCCGTGCTCGCGCCCCCGTGCGGTGATGTGCGCGGTCAGGGCCGACGGCGTCTCGAGCTGGGTGAGCAGCACCGAGGTCGCGGGGGCGAGCGCGGCCAGTGCGGCATCGATCTGCTCGGTACTGAGAGCTGCATTGGCCAAGGGCACCATCACGATGTCGTTCTGCGCCGACGCGTCGACGCGGATGTGAGCGATGCCCGTCGGGCCGGGCACGGTGCGCAGGTGGGTCAGGTCGACCCCGGCCTCGCTCAGCCCGTCGACGACCAGGTCGTGGAAGAGGTCGTCGCCGACGCATCCGACGAAGCTCGTGCGGGCGCCGGAGCGTCCGGCCGCGACCGCCTGGTTGGCGCCCTTGCCGCCGAGCATCAGGGTGAACTCGTCGCCGAGGATCGTCTCACCGCGTGCGGGAAGCCGGGTCGAGAAGGTCGTCACATCAGCGGTCACGCTGCCGACGATGACCACCCCGGTGCGATCGGGCGAGGCGGCGGCTGTCATGGCACTCCTGATCGTCGTCGATGCGGGGCGCTTTGACATCCTCCGCGGCTGTCATTACATTAGCCGAAACCCAACCTGTAACGACAGGTTGTGCCCGAGGAGACCCGATGACCGCGCTCGCCCCCCGCCTCTACGTCGACAGCGCGGACACCGACCGAGTCTCCTCGCTCCTCGCCGCGGGAGTGGTGCACGGCGTCACGACCAACCCGACCATCCTCGAACGCGGTGGTCGCACCGCCGCCGAGATCCCCGACCTCTACGCCCGGTGGACCGAAGAGGGCGCGCGCGAGATCTTCTTCCAGACCTGGGGCGGCGACACCGCCGCCTTCCTCCGCAACGCCGAGGGCATCCGGGCGCTGGGGGAGCGGGTCGTCGTGAAGGTGCCCGCGACGCGCGACGGGTTCGCCGCGGCATCCGCTCTGGTGCGCGACGGCGCGACAGTGCTGGTGACGGCGGTGTACACGGTGGGGCAGGCGCTGGCCTGCGCTTCGATCGGCGTGCAGTACATCGCCCCGTACCTCGGGCGGATGCGGGATGCCGGGATCGACGGCGACGCGGTGATCGCCCGGATGCAGGAGGTCTGCGCGGGCAGCTCGTCGAACGTGCTCGCCGCGAGCCTGCGCTCGCCTGACGACATCACCGGACTGCGCCTGGCCGGAGTGCCGTACTTCACGGCCGCGCCCGATGTGATCGAGCAGCTGCTGTTCCACGAGGTCAGCGACAGCTCGGCCGCGGAGTTCGACGCGGCGATGGGGCGTCTCGGGGCCTGATGCTCGGGCCGCCTCGTTCACGACTCAGCATGGGTGCGGCCGTCGGCGGACTGGCTCCGCGCGTTTCCGCGGTTCCGCGGTCGTCGAGGATGCGTCTGTGCTGAGAAGTGAACGACTCAGGCGGATGCCGCTTGGCGCAGCCACCGCTCGACACCGGCGATGTGCGCGGTCGCGAGCGAGGTCGCGAGACCGGAATCCCGCCGGGCGATGGCGTCCGCGATCGCCCGATGCTCCGACAGGGTGCGCTCCACGGCGCCGCCCTCGGTGAGACCCCGCCAGACGCGCGCGCGGACGGTCTGGCTGCTCAAGTGCTCGATGAGGCTCGCGAGGTAGGCGTTGCCCGCCATCGCGACGATCTCCCGGTGGAAGCGGATGTCGTGCTCGACCAGCGCCTCGATGCTGACGGTCGGGTCGATGGAGTCGACCTCGCGCTCGAGCTCCCCGATCGCATCGTCGCTGCCGAGGGTCGCCGCGAGGCCGGTGGCCTGGGACTCCAGCATCCGCCTGACCGCGAAGATCTCGAGCATCGAATCGTCGTCGTGCATGTCGACGACGAACGAGATCGCCTCCAGCAGCAGGTGCGGCTCCAGGCTGGTCACATAGGTGCCGTCGCCGCGGCGCACATCGAGGACGCGGATCACCTCGAGCGCCTTGACCGCCTCGCGCATCGAGTTGCGGGAGAGTCCCAGCCGTTCGGAGAGCTCCTTCTCCGGGGGCAGCCGATCGCCGGGGGCGAGTTCGCCCGACACGATCATCGCTTTGATCTTCTCGATCGCATCGTCTGTCACTGCCATGGCGTCATCCTAGCCATTCATCGGATGTCTGGGGCAGGATGGTGGACATGCGCGTACTCGATTCGCACCTGCACCTCTGGGATCCCGAGATCCTGCACTACACCTGGCTCGAGGGGCCGCTGGCCTGGCTGTTCGGTCGGACCGAGATCGAGCACGCCCGGCTCGAACGGGCCACCACGGAGCACTCGATCTTCGTGCAGGCCGAGACGATCGAAGACGACTTCCTCGACGAGGTGCGCTGGGTGGCTGGTCTCGCGCCCGCGATCGGCGTCGTCGGCATCGTCGCCGGTGCACGGCTGGACCGCGGCACCGATACGACCGCGCATCTCGAAGGACTCGCAGCCGAGCCGCTCGTCGTCGGCGTGCGGCACAACCTGCAGGGGGAAGCAGACGGGCTGGCGGTCTCCGCGGGCTTCGTGACCGGGGCCAGGGAGGTCGCCGCACGCGGCTGGACCTTCGACGCCTGCGTCCGTGCGTCGCAGCTGCCCGAGATCTCGCGCCTCGCCGGAGCGGTGCCCGAGCTGCGGATGGTGCTCGACCACCTCGGCAAGCCCGAGGTGGGAACGGCAGGCGCTCCGGCCGCGCCGACGATGGAGTGGGTGCGCGACCTCGACGACCTCGCGCGGCATCCGAACGTCTGCTGCAAGCTCTCGGGGCTGCCGGCCGAAGCCGGAGGGGACTGGTCGCCCGCGCAGCTGGAGCCGTTCCTCGACGCCGCCGCCGACGCCTTCGGAGCGGAGCGACTGCTCTGGGGCAGCGACTGGCCGGTGTCGGTGATCGGCCCGCCCGAGGCGGGCGACCCGTACGCGAACGAAGACGGGTCACCGATGTATCAGCCGACGGCGCGCAGCCGGTGGGCGGATACCGTGATCGCCTGGGCCGACCGCCGGGGACACGACGTCGACGCGATCCTGTGGCGCAACGCCGAGGAGTTCTACCGGGTAGGGGAACGCCGGACGCACGCGGATGCGCGGGAGGAACGGCCCCGTCGCGGCATCTTCGGGTGGCTGCGGGGCGACCGCTCGTAGGCCGTCGTTCGGCGGTCGTCGTTCGTCGTTCGTCGTTCGTCGGTCGTCGTTCGTCGGTCGTCGTTCGTCGGTCGTCGTTCGTCCCGAATCGTCCGTCCCGAATTGCACGTCCCGGATCGCCCGTCCCGGATTGCACAGTGGGCCCCGAATCGCACAGCCCCCGTCGGGGATCGTGTGCGAATCGGGGCCCACTGTGCTGTTCGGGACCGGAAATGGGCCCGGGCCGGGGACTGGGACCGGATCCGGACCGGATCGGGACCGGATCGAGACCGGAATCGGGACCGGACCGGGGTCGGGGAGCGGGACCGGAAACGGGACCGGAAATGGGCCCGGATCGGGGACTGGGACCGGATCGGGACCGGATCGGGACCGGATCGGGACCGGAAATGGGCCCGGGCCGGGGACTGGGACCAGATCGGGACTGGGTCGGGACCGGAAACGGACCGGAAGCGGGTCTGGAGTCGGTGCCGAACCCGGACTGGGCCCGGCCCGGAACTCAGCTGCCGACGGGGCGCAGCCGCAGCTGCGCCATGCCGCCGTCGACCTCGATGAACGTGCCGGTGGTGGATCCGGCATCCGGGCTGACGAGGTAGGCGACGGCTGCCGCGACCTCGTCCGGCGACACCAATCGGCCGTGCGGCTGGCGAGCCTCGAGCGCGGCGCGCTCGGCAGCCGGGTCGTCGGCCGAGTCGAGCAGCCTCCCGACCCAGGGAGTGTCGGCGGTGCCGGGGTTCACGGCGTTGACGCGGATGCCTTCGCGCAGGTGGTCCGCCGCCATGGCGCGGGTCAGCGCCGAGACCGCACCCTTCGACGCGCTGTACAGCGCGCGCTGCGGAAGGCCCGTGGTGGAGGCGATGGATGCCGTGTTGCAGACCGCCGCGCTCGGGGACTTCTTGAGCCAGGGCAGCGCCGCCGCGGTGACGCGGGCGATGCCGGTGACGTTGATCGAGAGGACCCGCGCCCACTCGTCGTCGTCGTTCGCGCTGATGTCGCCCTGCGCGCCGACGCCGGCGTTGTTGACCACGATGTCGATGCGGCCGAACCTCTCGGCGACGGCGGTCACGGCGGCATCCACCGACGCGCGGTTCGACACGTCGGCCGTGAACGCCGCGAAGGCGGCATCCGCTCCCGAGGTGTCGCGGTCGAGCACCGCGATCTGCGCGCCGTCGGCGTGCAGGCGTGCGGCGATGGCCGCGCCGATGCCGGATGCCCCGCCGGTGACGATCGCGACGAGTCCGTCGAGTGCGCTGCTCACTTCTGTGCCTCCCATGCCACGAACTCCTGGCGCTGATGCCCGAGTCCTTCGATCTCGATGTCCACGACGTCACCCGCCTTGAGGTACGGGAACTTCCCGCCGAAGGCGACGCCCTGCGGCGTGCCCGTGAGGATGAGGTCGCCGGGCTCCAGGGCGACGTACTGCGACAGGTGGTGCACGATCGCGCGCACGTCGAAGATCATGTCGTTCGTGTTCGAGTCCTGTCGCGGCTCGCCGTTGACCCAGCTGCGCAGCTGCAGGTCGTCGACGTCGACCTCGTCGGGGGTGACCAGCCACGGGCCGGTCGGGTTGAAGCCGGGCGCGATCTTGCCCTTCGACCACTGTCCGCCGGAGACCTCCATCTGGAAGGCGCGCTCCGAGACGTCGTTGGTGGCGACGTAACCGGCGATGTGGGCGTCGGCCTCGTCCGGAGAGTCGAGGTACGAGGCGCGGGCGCCGATCACGATGCCCAGCTCCACCTCCCAATCGGTCTTCTCGCTGCCGCGCGGGATCGTGACCGCATCGTCAGGGCCGACGACCGTGTTCGGCGTCTTCAGGAACATGATCGGCACGGTCGGCGGCTCCGCCCCGGATTCGCGAGCGTGGGCCGCGTAGTTCTGGCCGATGCAGATGACGGCGCTGGGGCGGGCGATCGGCGCTCCGATACGCATCCCCGCTGCGCCCTCGAGCTCCGGGAGCTCACCGGCGGCGCGGGCGGCCTCGACGCGGACGCGGAAGTCTCCGGCCAGGAAGTCGCCGTGCACATCGGATGTCACGGGACGCAGATCGAGGTACTGCTCGCCCTCGATGAGCACCGGGATCTCGGCGCCGGACGGGCCTAGGCGTGCGAACTTCATGTCTCTCCTGATCAGTGCGGTGTTCATGGGGCGCGGGCGCGTCAGCGCGGCCCGTCTCGTTGACAGTATAGACATCCGATGTTTACACTCCAAGAGATCTGCACGAATCCCCACCCCGTGCACGAGAGGACCCCGTGAGCCGCATCGTCGCCCTCGACACGACCGACATCCGCTTCCCGACATCGTTGAGCCTGGACGGGTCGGACGCCATGAACCCCGACCCCGACTACTCGGCGGCGTACGTCATCGTGCGCACGGATGCCGAGGACGGCATCACAGGTCACGCCTTCGTCTTCACCATCGGCCGCGGCAACGACGTACAGGTCGCAGCGATCGACGCCCTCGCCGGACACCTGGTGGGGCGCGAGCTCGAACCGCTGCTCGACGACATGGGCACGACGTTCCGCGACATCATCGGCGACTCGCAGCTGCGCTGGCTCGGCCCCGAGAAGGGCGTCATGCACATGGCGATCGGCGCGGTCATCAACGCGCTGTGGGATATCAAGGCGAAGCGCGCCGGCCTGCCGCTGTGGCAGCTCCTCGCCAGGATGACGCCGGAGGAGATCGTCGATCTCGTCGACTTCCGCTACCTGACCAACGCCCTGACCCGGGAGGACGCGCTCGAGATCCTGCGGGCAGCCGAGCCGGGGCGCGCCGATCGCGAGCGGGAGCTGCTCGCGACCGGATACCCCGGCTACACGACCAGCCCGGGGTGGCTCGGATACTCCGACGAGAAGCTCGAGCGGCTCGCCCGCGAGGCGATGGCCGACGGCTTCACCCAGATCAAGCTCAAAGTCGGTGCCGACCTCGACGACGACATCCGCCGTTTCCGCACGGCCCGCGAGGTGTGCGGCCCCGACTTCCCCATCGCGATCGACGCCAACCAGCGCTGGGAGGTCTCGGAGGCGATCGAGTGGGTGAACGCGCTCGCCGAGTTCCACCCCGCCTGGATCGAGGAGCCCACCAGCCCCGACGACGTGCTCGGCCACGCCGAGATCGCCAGGGGGATCGCGCCGATCCGCGTCGCCACTGGCGAGCACGCGCAGAACCGCGTCATCTTCAAGCAGCTGCTGCAGGCCGAGGCGATCTCGGTGATGCAGATCGACGCGGTGCGGGTCGCCGGCGTCAACGAGAACATCGCCAACCTGCTGCTCGCCGCGAAGTTCGGCGTGCCGGTGTGCCCGCACGCCGGTGGCGTCGGCCTCTGCGAGGCGGTGCAGCACCTGTCGATGTTCGACTTCGTCGCCGTCACCGGCACCCGCGAGGGCAGGATGATCGAGTTCGTCGACCACCTGCACGAGCACTTCGTGATCCCCACCGACATCCGGGACGGCTCGTACATGGCCCCCGTCGCTCCCGGCTCGGGCATGGAGATGAAGGCGGAGAGCATCGCCGCGTACACGTGGACGGGGCAGCATGTCGGCATCTGATCGGCTGACGGTCCCGCGCCTCGGGTACGGGGCGGCCAACGTGGGCAACCTGTTCCGCGCGCTCAGCGACGACGAGGCCTGGGCCGTGCTCGACGCGGCCTGGGACAGCGGCATCCGCTTCTTCGACACGGCACCGCACTACGGGCTCGGCCTGTCGGAGCGGCGTCTCGGCGCATTCCTGCAGACCAAGCCGCGCGAGGAGTACGTACTCTCGACCAAGGTCGGTCGACTGCTGCGGCCGAACCCCGAGCACGCAGGCGGACTCGACACCGCGAATGACTTCCACGTCCCGGATGACCTCCAGCGCGTGTGGGACTTCTCTGCTTCGGGGATCCGTGCCAGCCTCGACGAGTCGCGCGAACGGCTGGGCCTCGAGCGCATCGACCTCGTCTACCTGCACGACCCGGAACGTCACGATCTCGACCTGGCGCTCGCCGAGGCGCTGCCGGCACTCGAGCAGCTGCGTCGCGATGGCGAGGTGACTGCGGTCGGTGTCGGCTCGATGGTGTCGGAGGCGCTCGCCGCCGCGGTGCGCTCGGCCGACCTCGACCTGATCATGGTCGCGGGACGGTACACGCTGCTCGAGCAGCCGGCCGCGGTCGACGTGCTGCCCGCCTGTCGGGGGACAGGCACCGGGATCGTGGCGGCATCCGTCTTCAACTCCGGACTGCTCGCGTCGAGCGAGCCGAAGCGCGACGGGCGGTACGAGTACGGTCAGCTGCCCGATGAGCTCTGGGAGCGGCTGGTGCGGATCGCCGCGGTCTGCGCCGCGCATGACGTGCCGCTGCCTGCGGCGGCGATCCAGTTCCCGCTGCAGTCGGATGTGGTGCGGTCGGTGGTGGTCGGGGGCAGTCGGCCGGCGCAGCTCACGCAGAATGCAGGATATGCGGCGCTCGAGATTCCCGACGCGCTGTGGGCCGAGCTCGCGGCGGAGGGCCTGATTCCGGCCTGAGCCGGACGGCGCGCGTACACAACTCAGCACAGGTCTGCGCTGGTGGGCGGTCTGGGGCCTCGGTGGCGCCATCAGTGCGGGTTCGTGCTGAGTTGTGAACCGAGCCTGCGCCATAACTCCGGATAGCCGGGGCGGAATGGTGGACTGAGACGCCCGGGCGTGAGTTCGACGTGTGCTTCTCCGGAGTTGTGGAAGCCGGACGGCGCGCGTACACAACTCAGCACAGGTCTGCGCTGGTGGGCGGTCTGGGGCCTCGGTGGCGCCATCAGTGCGGGTTCGTGCTGAGTTGTGAACCGAGCCTGCGCCATAACTCCGGATAGCCGGGACGGAATGGCAGCGCCAGATGCCAGGGCTCGGACTGGGTGGGCGCTTCTCCGGAGTTATGGAGCCGCACCGGCGACGCGACGGCGGAGACGAGGGTCAGCGGCCGACGGTGGACTCGCGGACGACGAGCTCAGCGGCGAACGGCGTCGGCGCTGGCAGGTCGGCGGTGGGGTCGGCGAGCTGCCGGATCAGCGCCGCCCCCGCCGCGCGCCCGATCTCGTACCCCGGCTGCCGCACGCTCGTCAGCGGCACGACGCTCTGGTGCGCCTGCGCGACGTCGTCGAAGCCGATGAGCGCGATGTCCTCCGGCACCCGGATGCCGTGCCGCAGCAGCTGTGTCAGCACGCCGATCGCGACCATGTCGTTCGCGGCGAAGATCGCATCGGGTCGTTCGGCGGTGGGCATCTCGACGATGCGAGCGCCGATGTCGAGTCCGTCCTCGGTGGTGAGGTGCGGCACGTCGACCACCGTGACCTCAGCATCTGAGCCGTCGACGGCGTCCCGCAGCCCCTGCAGGCGATCGTTGGATTGGCTGACGCTCGGCGCCCCGAGGAACAGGATGCGGCGGCGCCCGATCGAGAGCAGGTGGGCACCGGCGAGGCGTCCGCCGCCGCGGTCGTCGAACCGCACCGACCCGACCATCGCCGAATCGGGGATCGGACCGACGACGACCGAGCGGATGCCGCGGTCGGCGAGCTGTTCGAGCCGAGGCACCACGTCCTGGAGCGGATAGATCACGATGCCCTGCACGCGATGCGCCTCGAACATGTCGATGTTGCGGCGCTCGGTGTCGGCGTCGCGGTTGCTGTTGCTGAAGAACAGCGACCATCCCTCTTCACGGGCGACGTCCTCGACGCCGCGCGACAGCTCGTGGAAGTACGGCAGCCAGGCGTCGAGCAGGATCAGGGCGAGTGCCTTGCTCGATCCCGCCCGCAGCTGCCGTGCCGATTCGTTGGGTACGTAGCCGAGCTGCTCGATCGCCGCCCTGACCTTCGCCGCGCTCGACTCGCCCAGCACGTGCGGGTGGTTGAGGTAGTTGGAGACGGTGGAGGACGAGACTCCTGCAAGAGCGGCGACGTCCTTGACGCTGGCTGGCATGGATCCTCCGTCGGCTGGCCGTGCGTGGCGACGGCGTGTCCAGAGTAGTCGAGGGATTGCAACGTGCCAAGAAAGTTCTTGACAGGTTGCGGGTGGCACCCGTAGCGTGACCTGCACACACGGTTGGCACGTTGCAACCGCAGAGGCGACGGTGCCGATCACCCGCCTCCGAGAGGTCTCATGAACATCGGATGCCATGGGCTCGTCTGGACCGGACACTTCGATGCCGACGGCATCCGCCTCGCCGTCGAGAAGACCAAGCAGGCGGGGTTCGACCTGATCGAGTTCCCCCTCATGGACCCCTTCTCGTTCGACGTGGCGGCCGCGCGAGACGCTCTCGAAGAGCACGATCTCGCCGTCAGCGCCTCACTGGGACTGTCCGAGGCGACGGACGTCACGAGCTCGGACCCGGCGGTCGTCGCGGCGGGGGAGGCGCTACTGCTCCAGGCCGTCGACGTGCTCGCCGACCTCGGAGGGCAGCACTTCTGCGGCGTCATCTACAGCGCCATGAAGAAGTACATGGACCCCGCCACCCCGGAGGGGCTCGCCAGCAGCCGCCGCACGATCGCCCGCGTCGCCGATCATGCCGCCGAGCGCGGGATCTCGGTCTCACTCGAGGTGGTCAACCGCTACGAGACCAACGTGCTGAACACCGCGCGGCAGGCGGTCGCGTACCTCGATGACGTGCAGCGGCCGAACCTCGGCATCCATCTCGACACGTACCACATGAACATCGAGGAGTCGGATATGTTCGCGCCGGTCCTCGACGCCGCGCCGGCCCTGCGGTACGTGCACATCGGAGAGAGCCATCGCGGTTACCTCGGCACCGGAACCGTCGACTTCGACACCTTCTTCAAGGCGCTCGGGCGCATCGGCTACGACGGGCCGATCGTGTTCGAGTCGTTCTCGTCGGCCGTGGTCGCTCCGGATCTGAGCAGGATGCTCGGCATCTGGCGCAACCTCTGGACCGACAACGCCGAACTCGGTGCGCACGCCAACGCCTACATCCGCGACAAGCTCGTCGCCGTGGAGTCGATCCGACTGCACTGACCGGGCAGACGTCCCAGTCGTGATCGACTTGTTATTACAGGTCTTTCCATCCGGAACGCGGTTAGTTACATTTAGATACAACTTGCGCAACGCACGCGCAGGACGCACAATTGATCCGATGTTTCCGGACCCGACCGGATGACATCGCGATGACCTTCAAGGAAGCAGGTGAGCACATGAGTGACCCCATTCTCAGAGTCGAGGGGATCAGCAAGGGATTCCCCGGTGTGCAGGCTCTCAAGGATGTGCACCTCGAGGTGCGTGCAGGGGAAGTGCTCGTGCTCGTCGGCGAGAACGGCGCAGGCAAGTCGACGCTCATGAAGATCCTCTCCGGCATCTACACCAAGGACGAGGGGACGATCACGTTCGAGGGGCAGGAGGTCGAGCTCACGAGCCCCCTCCAGGCGCAGCAGCTCGGCATCACGATCATCCATCAGGAGCTGAACCTGATGCCGGATCTCACCGTCGCGCAGAACATCTTCGTCGGTCGTGAGCCCACCACAGGGCCGTTCCTCTCGGAGCGCAAGCTCAACGCGCAGACCGCCGAACTGCTGCAGCGGCTGGGCATCAGGATGAATCCGCGGCAGCTCGTGGGCGAGCTCACGGTGGCCGAGCAGCAGATGGTCGAGATCGCCAAGGCGCTCTCGTTCAACGCCAAGGTGCTCATCATGGACGAGCCCACCTCTGCGCTCACCGACTCCGAGACCGAGACCCTGTTCGTGCTCATCGAGCAGCTGCGCGCGTCCGGCACCGGCATCGTCTACATCTCGCACCGCATGGACGAGCTGCGACGGCTCGCCGACCGGGTGACCGTGCTCCGAGACGGCACATACATCGGATCACTGGAGAAGTCCGAGGTCAGCATCCCGAAGATCATCGAGATGATGGTCGGCCGGGTGATCGACGAGGGGACCCGCCCGCAGGCCCGCGAGCACGTCAACGACCCGATCGTCCTCGACGTGCAGGGTCTCTCGACCAAGAGCCTCCTCAAAGACGTGTCGTTCCAGCTGCACAAGGGCGAGATCCTCGGCTTCGCGGGGCTCATGGGCGCCGGTCGTACCGAGACCGCCCGCGCCATCATCGGCGCCGACCACCGCGAAGAGGGGACGATCTCGATCGGCGGGCGTCCGGTGCGCATCGCGCAGCCGGCGGATGCCGTGAAGCACGGCGTCGGCTACCTCTCCGAGGACCGCAAACTCCTGGGGCTGATGCTCGAGCAGGACGTGACCTTCAACACCGTGCTCGCCTCCCTCGGCTCGTATGCCAACGGCATCGGCTGGATGGGCGACAGCAAGGCGAAGAACCGCACCAAGGAGTACGTCGAGCAGCTGAGGGTCAAGACCCCCTCGGTGAACCAGGTCGTGAAGCTGCTCTCCGGAGGCAACCAGCAGAAGGTCGTCATCGCCCGGTGGCTGATGCGCGACTGCGACATCCTCATCTTCGACGAGCCGACACGTGGCATCGACGTCGGTGCCAAGGAGGAGATCTACCGCCTCATGCAGCAGCTCGCCGACCAGGGCAAGTCCATCATCGTCATCTCGTCGGAACTGCCGGAGATCCTCCGCGTCGCGAACCGCATCGCGGTCTTCGCGAACGGACGCGTCACCGGCACCCTCCGCAACGAGGACGCCAGCCAGGAGAAGATCATGCAACTCGCAGCCCACGGAGAGGAAGACTGATGAGCGCTCCGCAGCAGCCCGGATCGTCGACGACGACGATCATCCAGACCGCGCTCGATGAGAACACCGACAAGCGCGACGTCGGCGCCTTCCTGAAGCGACAGCTTCAGCAGTCGCTCGCGTTCGGCACGTTGATCGTGCTGGTGCTGTTCTTCTCGATCGCCAGCCCGAACTTCTTCACCTTCAGCAACATCGCGACCGTGCTGCTGTCGACGGCGGTCATCGGCATCCTCGCCCTCGGCACGACCTTCGTCATCATCACCGGCGGAATCGACCTGTCGATCGGGACCGGCATGGCGCTGTGCGCCGTGATGACCGGCGTGATCGTCACCAACATGGGTCTGCCGGTGTGGGTCGGCGTGATCGGCGGCATCCTGACCGGCGTGCTGATGGGGCTGGTGAACGGTGTGAACATCACGTTCCTCCGCCTGCCCCCCTTCATCGCGACGCTCGCCATGATGATGATCGCGGGTGGCCTCGCCCTCGTGATCTCGAACGTCGCTCCGATCTACTTCTCGACCTCGGCCCCCGACTTCAAGAAGATCGCCCTCGGCGTGATCATCCCCGGCATCCCGAACGCCGTGCTCATCACGGCGGCTCTCGCGATCGTCGCCTTCCTGGTGCTGTCGAAGACGCTGCTCGGGCGATACACGTTCGCGATCGGCTCGAACGAGGAGGCCACGCGCCTGTCGGGTGTGAACACCCGCCGCTGGACGATCCTCATCTACATGTTCGCCGGAGCGTTCACCGGAATCGCGGGCATCGTGATCGCCGCCCGCCTCGACTCCGCGCAGCCGCAGATCGGCACCGGATACGAGCTGCAGGCCATCGCCGCGGTGATCATCGGCGGCACCTCGCTGCTCGGCGGTCGCGGATCCATCCTCGGCACCGTGATCGGCGCGCTCATCATGAGCGTGCTCGTCAACGGACTCCGCATCATGTCCATCCAGCCCGAATGGCAGAACATCGTCGTCGGCGTCGTCGTGCTGCTCGCCGTCTTCCTCGACTCGCTGCGCAACCGCGAGCGCACCTGACACACCTCACCCCCCACCACCCACCACAGAGAACAATGGAGTTTCCATGAAATTCGGCAAGAAGACCGCATTCGCGGCGCTCGTGGCCGCATCCGCCCTCGTGTTCGCCGGCTGTGCCGGCGGCGGCGGTGACGTCATCGAAGAAGGCGGCGGCGACGCAGGCGGCGACGGAGAGATGTACATCGCGCTCGTCTCGAAGGGCTTCCAGCACCAGTTCTGGCAGGCCGTCAAGCAGGGCGCCCAGGAGAAGGCGGACGAGCTCGGCGTGAAGATCACGTTCGAGGGCCCGGCCGCCGAGACCGAGATCGCCCAGCAGCTCGAGATGCTGACGACCGCGATCGACAAGAACCCGGATGCCATCGCGTACGCCGCACTCGACCCCGAGGCCTGCGTGGCCCCGCTCGAGCAGGCCAAGTCGAAGGACATCCCGGTCGTCTACTTCGACGCCCCCTGCAACGGCGAGGTCGGCCTGAGCCTCTCGGCGACCGACAGCAAGGTCGCCGGTGCGCTCGCCGCGGAGCACATGGCCGAGCTGATCGGAGGCGAGGGCGAGGTCGCCATCGTCGGTCACTCGAACATCAACTCCACCGGTGTCGAGCGTCGTGACGGATTCGTCGAGAAGATCGAAGCCGACTTCCCCGACATCGAGATCGTCGACATCCAGTACGGCGACGGCGACCACCTGAAGTCGGCCGACATCGCCAAGACGCTGATCGCCGCCCACCCCGACCTCAAGGGCATCTACGGCACCAACGAGGGTTCGGCCATCGGCGTCGTGAACGCCGTGAACGAGCTCGGCCTGGAGAAGGGCAAGATCACGATCGTCGGCTTCGACTCGGGAGCCGCGCAGATCAACGCGATCAAGGACGGCACGATGGCCGGCGCCATCACGCAGGACCCGATCGGCATCGGCGCCCAGGTCGTCCAGGCGGCATACGACGCCGCCAACGGCAAGGACGTCGAGGAGTTCTACGACACCGGTTCGTACTGGTACGACAGCACGAACCTCGAGGACGAGAAGATCGCCGCAGTCCTCTACGAGTGACCTGCGGAGTTCACGGGAGCCCCTCGCCTTCGGGCGGGGGGCTCCTTCGTGTCCGGGCGTCATTCGTGTGCGGGGGGCGATTACGGATGCATGCTCAGATCACGGATGCATGCTCAGAGGGGCGGGATCGGCATGCAGGTGTGTTCTCGGCATGCAGGTAACAGGCAGGGGGCGGGGTGAGGCAGGGGGACGGCTCAGATCACGGATCCATGCTCAGATCACGGATGCATGCTCAGAGGGGCAGGATCGGCATGCAGGTGTGTTCTCGGCATGCAGGTGGCAGGCAGGGGAGAGGCCGAGGCCCCGTCAGATGCGGCGGAGGAAGGTCAGGACGGATGCCGGTTCGACGATCAACTGCTGCAGGGCCTCATTGAACGGGATGCCGGCCGGGGCCGAGATGTGCGCCTGGAAGGCCGCGTCGTCGCGATAGACCTCGTAGGCGAAGAAGCGGTCGGGGTCGTCGACGAGGCGCGTCGCGTCGAACAGGACGTTGCCCTCTTCGGCGCGCACCACCTCGGCGAAGTCACGCAGCAGCGCAGCGACCTCTTCACCCTTCTCGGGAAGTGCGGTGAACACGGCATGCAGGATGGTCGGCTCGGTCACGGGGGCTCCTCGGGATGTGGGACAGCGGGTATCAGGTGCCGGGGTCAGAACGGCGGTGTCGGGTGGCGGGCACGGGGCGTCGGGTGTCGGGCGTCGGCGGTGGGGCGGCAGGCGGCAGGCGGGGCGACGACCGGTCAGGTCGACAGGGTGAGCAGGCGGGCGGGATTCGCGACGAGCATCCGTTCGACCACGTCATCGCCGACGGCGGAGCGCAATCGCGGCAGGTAGCGCTCGCCGAGATAGGCGAGGCCCGGCATGCCGCCATACGCGAGGTAGCGGGTGCGGCGGGCGACATCGCCGCCGAGCAGGATGCGGTCTCCGCATCCGAGGGCGACGGCCTTCTCGGTCAGGGCGAGCAGCTCGGCATCCGACCGTGTGCGCGGACGCGCGACACCGTCGTATCCCAGATAGGCGCCGCGCTCGGCGAGTGAGGCGTGCAGGCCCGCGTCCGGATCGCGGTCCGCATGCGCGAGCACGACCCGATCGGATGCCACGCCTTCGCCGTCGAGCAGATCGAGCACCTCGTGCGCGGCGGTGCAGAATTCCAGGTGCACCATCACGGCCGCCCCGGTCCGGCGGTGCGCTGCGGCGACCGCGAGCAGCGTCGTGTGCTCGAAGTCACTGATGCTCCAGTAGCCCACGCCGGCTTTCAACATCCCCGCGCGCACGGCCGATCCATCGGGCGCAGCCGCTCGAGGGACGTCGGGGGCCTCGAACACCAGCGCGTCGTCGACCGGCATCCCGCGCACCACCTCGGCGATGAACAGCTCCGCCAGGCGCTCGTCATCCCACACCCGCAGCGGATGGTCGTCGCCGTAGTGCGCCTCGCGATGGCGGCCGGTCGCCGCGACGACCTGCAGGCCCGTGCCCGCACTGATCCGCGCCACCGCTTCGGGGTCGCGGCCGAGGCCGAAGGGCGTGGCATCCACCATCGTCGCGAGGCCGCTGGCCTTCAGCAACGCGGCTTCCTGGCCCGAGAGGTCCTCGTCGTCGAGCTCATCGCCCACGAGTAGCGGCGAGACCTGGAACAGGTGCTCGTGATAGTCCGTCGCGCCGAGCAGCGCAGGGTCGATGTCGCCGAGGACCGTCCGCACGACAGGCATCAGCGCACCGACTCGGCGGCCTCGGCGAGCCGTTCGACGATCGCGGGCGTGAGATCGATCTCGAAGACGTCGGCGACGACCTGTGACCAGCCGTGGATGAAGTACCGCCAGCCGTCGACGACGTGCAGACCGCGCGCGGCCTCCTGCGCTCGTGCCTGGTGCAGGAACTCGAGCGAGCCGCGGTAGTTGAACTCCCACACCCATGCGTCCGCCGGGAAGACGACGTCGTCGGGCAGCGGCGAGCCCGGGCGGTCCTTGCCGAGCCCGGTCGCGTTCACGATGAGCGAGCCCGCGGGGGATGCCGCGACGAGGGCCGCGGCATCCTGCACCGTGTCGGTGCGCACGTACGTGATCAGCCCGTCCGGGGTGCCGTGCTGGCGGTGCACCTCGCGCAGGTGGTCGAGCTGCGCGTCGTCGAGGGCCGTGACGGTGATCTTCGACGGAGCATCCGCTCTCTCCGCCAGCGCCCAGCTGAGGGCCGTGCCCGAGCCGCCGGCGCCGAGGATCACGACCTCGGCCCCGGTGCGGGCGAAGTGGTCGCCGGGGAGGAAGTCGTTCAGGGCGAGGTCGACCGTGAGGGGGTCTTTCGCGCGCCCGATCAGGCGGTCACCCCGCTTCGAGATGCTCGAGATCTCGGAGCACGAGACGGCGAACGGATCGAGCTCGTCGAACAGGTCGGATGCCGCGGCGAACACGTTCATCTTGTGGGTCGTGACGAGGGCGCCACGGTGGTTCAGGTCGTCGCGGATCTGCTCGACCATCGCGCGGTACTGCGCCGGGGTCGCATCCATCGGCAGGTCGTGTCCGATGAGGTTCCCGGTCGGCAGCTCCAGCAGTTCCGCCCATTTCGGGAAGACGCTCATGATCGACGAGGAGCCCGTGCTGACGCCGATGAAGCCCATGTAGCCGGCGGTCGGGGCGACGCTCGCGGGGGTCGGAGTCGGGTTCTCGGTGCTGGTCATGCGGTGTCCTTCAGGAACGGGCGACGGAGGGCCCGGCAGAGCGGGCGACGGAGGGCCCGGCGATGCGGGAGGAGTCGGAGGGCCCGGCGATGCGGGAGGAGTCGGGACTGGAGAACACGGGGTGGGCGGGAGCGTGGCCGTCGAGCACCGCGAGCACGTCGTCGAGCGACATCGAGCCCATGTTGTCGACGGCCTGCGTCGTCTGGGCGCCGAGGTGCGGAGTGACGGTCACGCGGGGCGAGAGGTCGGGCGCGAGCAGCGCGCTCGCGCTCCCTGCGGTGTCGCCGTCGAGGGTGTCGGCCGCATACGCGCCGAGTCGTCCCTCGCGCAGGGCGGTGGCGAGGGCGGCCTCGTCGACGAGGTCGGGTCGAGCGGTGTTCACCAGGATCGTTCCGGGTCGGATGCCGTCGAGCCGGGCGGCATCGACGAGCGTCTGACCGCCGGGGGCGTGCAGGGTGATGACGTCGGCGGCGTGGAACAGCGCGTCGAGAGCGACCGGCTCTGCGCCGCGCTCGGCGATGACGCCTCGCGGCAGGTACGGGTCGGTGGCGAGGATCCGCGAGCCGAAGCCGCTGAGCCGCCGGGCCACGCCCTGGCCGATGCGGCCGAAGCCGACGATGCCCACGGTCGCCGCGCCGAGTTCGCGTCCGCGGCGCACGGCCCAGTCGCCCGCGCGCACCCGGCGGTCTCCGTCGGAGATGGATCGCAGAGCCGCGAGCATGAGCCCCACGGTGTGGTCGGCGACGGCATCCGCGTTCGCACCCGGCGTGTTCGTGACGGGGATGCCGCGTCGCTCCGCCGCGGGGAGATCGACCGCCTCGGTGCCGACGCCGTAGCGGGCGACGATCCGAAGGTTCGGGGCCGCCGCGAGGTGCGCGTCGGTCACCGGTCCCGTGCCCGCGATCCACCCTTCTGCCGCGGCGAGCAGCGGCGCGAGTTCGGTGAGTCCGTGGTGCGCGGGTCCGCGGATGATCTCGTGACCTGCGGCACGTGCGCGCCCGACGAGGTCGAGATCGCCGTCCGAGAACGAGCGGCTGGTGGCGAGGATGACGCCCATCAGCGGCCCTCGGTCGCCGTCGGTGCGGGGGATTTCGGTGCGGGGGATTTCGGTGCGGATGTCGGTGCGGAGGAGGTCGGTGCGGCGGCGAACCACGGCGCCAGGGCCGCGTACGCATCGACGAAGCGCGAATGCCGTTGCGCGTGCACGGCGTGGCGACCGGCATCCGGTGCGAACTCCGCCGTGACCTCGCTGAGCGCCCGCGCCGCCGAGAAGTCGGCGAGGCCGAGGCCGACGGCACCGGTGACCGCCGCTCCGAGGCTGTTGGCCTCCTCGACGATCGTGCGACGGCGGATCGGCACGCCCCAGACATCGGCGAGGATGCCGAGCCAGGCGTCGCTCTGCGCGCCGCCGCCGACTGCGTCGATGCGGTCGATCGTCGCGCCGGACTCGCGGAACGCCTGGATGCAGGTGAGGAGGTTGTAGGCGACGCCCTCGAGCACCGCTCGGGTCAGGTGCGCCCTCGTGTGGTGACGCCCGAGGCCGACGAAGGCGCCGCGCGCATCCGGATCCCACAGCGGGGAGCGCTCGCCGAGGAGGTAGGGGAGGAAGTAGAGGTCCTCGGTGTCGAGGTCGCCGGCCGCCTCGGCTGTGAGCCGGGCGGTGTCGGGGTGGGTGGGGTCTGGGGAGAGCGCCTCCGCGATCCACTGCACCGATGCGCCGCCCGCCTGCATCGTCGCGGTCGGGACGAAGGATCCGGGCACGACGTTGTCGAACGTCATCGTGCGCATCTGCGGGTCGTGCAGTGGTGCGAGGCTCGCGAACGAGATCCACGACGAGGTGCCCAGGCACACGTACGCGCCATCCTCGGGGGCGACGATGCCCGAGCCGACCGCGGCGAGCGGGCCGTCTCCGCCGCCCATGACGACACGGACGGATGCCGGGAGCCCCAGCGCATCCGCCGCATCGGCCGTGAGCGTGCCGGCGACCGTCGTCGAATCGAGGATCTCAGGGAAGAGCGCTGCCTCGAGGCCGGCGGCCGCCAGCACCTCGGCCGACCAGGTGCCGCTCAGCTGGTCGTAGGCGTTGGTGCCCGAGGCGTCGGAGCGGTCGGTGGCGAGGCGTCCGGTGAGGCGGTGGACGATGAAGTCCTTGGCGACGCAGAAGTGGCGCACCCGCGCCCAGACGTCCGGCTCGTGGTCACGCACCCACATGATCTTCTCGACCGAGTACGTGGGATTGAGGCGGTGGCCGAGCAGGCGGTAGGCGTGGTCGGCGCCGAGGTGCTTCTCGAGGGCGCGGGTCTCCGCTCCCGAGCGCGTGTCCGCCCAGATGATCGCGGGACGCACGGGCTCGCCGTGCGCGTCGAGCAGCACGGTGCCCATCATCTGACCGCTCACGACGAGGCCGGCGACGGTCGTCGGGTCGACCGCCGCGCGGTCGATCAGCTCTCTGGTCGCCGAGACGACGGCATCCCACCAGTGCGCGGGGTCCTGCTCGGCGATGCCGCCGGCCGCGAACCGCGCGGGGTAGGGCACGGTGACCGAGGTGACGAGGCGGCCGTCGTCATGGTGCAGGGACGCCTTGTCGCCGGTGGTCCCCAGGTCGTGCGCGATGAGCATGGCGGGGCCTAGTCCGCGGACGAGGTCGGGGAGTAGGGGCGCAGATCCACGCCCTCGGTGGCGCGGTACGCACGCGAACCCATCCCGTGTTCGAGCACCCAGCCGTAGTCGTGGCCGGCACCGCCCGGGTACACCGCGAGGAACGCGTACGGCTCGTCGCCCGTGTTGACGGAGCGGTGCGCCCAGCCCGGCGGGATGTAGCCGATCGTGCCGGGCAGCATGTCGAGCCACTCGGTGCGCTCGCCGTCGAACATGAGCAGCCCGCCGCGGCCCTTCAACGCCAGATAGATCTCGCCCTGGTGGTCCGGATGCTGATGGCCTTTCGTCATCCAGAGCTCACCCCCGGTGTCGCCCGGCATGATCGTGGTGATCGACTGCGGCAGCTCGCGGTCGATCTCGGGCACGGGAGAGCTCGTCACCGTGTAGACGACCGGATCGTCGCCGTGCGCCGCGGCTGACCAGGCATCCGTGTCGAGGAACAGGCCCTCGAGGTCGGACATCCGCCGCGTCAGCGTGGGACCCGCGGGGGAGAGCGTCAGGTTCTCGGCGTCGAAGGCGATCGCCATCGGCGAGATCGGGGGCGTGTGGAACGGGGGCATCGGTGCTCCTCATCGGATGCTGCGGCGCTGCGCAACCTGTAATGACAAGTTGAGTGTACCTGTGATGACAGGTGGCGTCCAGTGCTCGCGTGCGCGGGGGACTGGGCGCGGGTGCGCGGGGATGTGGGCGTGGGGTTGCGGGCCGCTGCCGATGGGACGCGAATTCAGGAGGATCGACCCGAATCAGGAGAGAAAGGCGGGAATCATCCTGATCTCGACGCATTCTCCTGATCTCAGGATGCTTCGCGCAGCGCCCGCGCGAGGTGAGCCCGGCCGTCGCTGATCGCCTCGGCCTGCACCTCTCCAGCCCCTGGATAGTCGGCATGGCCTGCCGGCAGCACGGCGAGCTCGAGCATCCTGGCCGCATTCGCGACGCCGAACTGTCCGGGCGGCGGCACATACGGATCCCACAGCGCCGCCTCCACACGCACCGGAACGCGGGCGAAGCCGAGGGCTGTCGAGGCGTCGAACCAGCGCAGCACCTCGCGCGCGTCCGGATGTGCGGCGACGTGATCGCGCACGGTCTCGCCGCTGCCGAGGCAGTGGACGGCCAGGCGCTGGTCGTACTGCCCGAAGCTCGGGACGATGAGCGTCGCCCCGATATACCGGTCGTCCCACGGCAGGGCGAGCGTGCCGATGCCGCCGCCGAAGCTCTCGCCGACGTAGTAGAGGGGCAGGCGCCCGACGAGCGCAGTCAGGGCATCCGCCGCGAGCCAGAGGTCGCGGGCGCAGAGTCCCAGTATGTAATCGTCTGGGTTCTCGATCCCGGCCAGCACATGCTCAGCCTGGATCGCGGGAGCGCCGATGCCCGTGTTCAGCGTGGGCAGTCCGCGGGCGACGGGGAAGATCGCCGCCGCGTCGTCGGGAACCCGAGCCAGGTCGACCGCATCCCGCCCGCCGTATCCGTGGCTGTGCACGACGCCCACCCGCGCGGACGACGAGACGGGCTCGACGAGCCAGGCGCGCAGTCGGATGCCGTCGGCCCCGGCGTGCTCGATGATCGACACCCGCCGTCCGTGGATGCTCTCGGTGGACAGCGCGGAGGGTGCGGCATCCACCGTCTTCGCCTGTGCGCGCCACGCCTGCCATCGCGCGCTGAAGCCGTCCGGCGGCGGGACCGGTGCGATCTCGCGGAGCGTGGCGAGCGTGTGTCCGTAGGCGGCGTCGAACTCGGCGTCGGGGAACCAGGTGTCGTAGGGAGAGCGGAAGGATGCCATCGGCCATGAGGCTACCGCGCCGCGACTCCGGGCCGGCCGTGTTGCCGCGGTCCTGCTACGCCGGGGTGCGCGGTATCCGGGTCGCGTTCCGCGTGTGCCCCGCCCGAGAACAGGACGATGGGCCGAGGTCAGGAGCATCCGTGCGAGATCCTCCTGATGTCGAGCGGTCGTCCTGTTTCGGGGTGCGCTGTATCCGTGTTCCGTCCCGTGTGTGGCCCGTCCCGTGTGCGCCTCGTCGAGAACAGGACGATGGGCCGAGATCAGGAGCATCTGTTCGAGATCTTCCTGATGTCGAGCGGTCGACCTGTTTCGGGGCGGGTAGAAGGGCGCGGTCGACCTGTTTCGGGGCGGGCGGAAGGGCGCGGTCGTCCTGTTTCGGGGCGGGCGGAAGGGCGCGGCCGTCCTGTTCGAGGCGGGCAGGCTCACACTTTCGCGCGCCGGGCGCGATACGCCGCCACCGCGTTGCGGTTGGTGCAGGCGGTCGAGCAGTAGCGCTTCGACCGGTTGCGGGAGAGGTCGAGAGCGAGTGCCTCGCAGGTGTCGTCGGCGCAGATCGAAATGCGGGAGCCCTCGTCCGAGCGGATGACGTCGATCAGCGCCATGGCGGTCTCGATGAGCACGCGCTCGGCGAGCGGCCGTTCGTCGGCGACGGTGTGCAGGTGCCAGTCGACCCCGTCGTGACGCACGAGCCGAGGAGCGAGGTGTGCTTCCGCCAGCGCGGCGTTGACGTGCTCGGCCATCTCGTCGCGGGGCGCGATGAGCATGCTGCGCAGCCGCGGTCGGATCCCGCGCAGCGAGGCGAGCTCTGCCTCGTCGCGGTCGAGTCGCCCGGAGTACGGGAAGTCGGCCAGGAACACCGCGTAGTCGTCGAGGGTCGCCAGCGTCTCGGGATCCTCCGCCGAGTTCACCAACCACACGGCCGAGCGGAGGGCCTCTTCGGTGTCATCGGTGAAGTTCATGTTGACACCTTACATCCTGCACGAGTAGCGTCACCTGTCATGAGCAAGGTTGCGAATGACATCTCGACGCACGGCGTGCGGTTCGGTCTGCCCCTGGCGATCGGCGCGGCCTTCGCGTTCGGGATGTCGGGAGCCTGGGCCCGCGGGCTCATCGACGCGGGCTGGACGCCGGGTGCCGCCGTGACCGCGCGGGTCTGGGTCGCTGCGCTCGTACTGCTCGTACCGACCGTCATCTCGCTGCGCGGGCGGTGGGGCGCACTCCGGAAGAACGCCGGAATGGTCGCCGCCTATGGCCTGCTCGCCGTCACCGCCACGCAGCTCTGCTACTTCCAGGCCGTCGCCGTGATGGATGTCGGCCTCGCACTGCTCATCGAGTACACCGCGCCGATCGCCGTCATCCTCTGGCTGTGGCTCCGTCGGGGTGAGCGCCCGAGTCGGCGCAGCGTGATCGGCGCGGCCATCGCCTTCGTCGGGCTCGTGCTGATGCTCGACATCGTCACCGGCGCGGAGGTGAACGTCGCCGGCATCCTCTGGGCGCTCGCCGCGATGGTCGGCGCCGCGACATACTTCCTGCTGTCGGCCAAAGCGGACACGGGGTTGCCGCCGATCGCGCTCGCGGGAGGCGGACTCTTGCTCGGCGCCATCGCGCTCACGATCGCCGGATTCGTCGGCATCCTTCCGATCGCGTGGACGACCGACGACATCACCTATCGCTTCGGCACCGTGCCGTGGTTCGTGCCCGTGCTCGCGATCGGCCTGATCGCGACGGCCCTCGCGTACGTGCTCGGGATCGCCTCGACGCGGATGCTGGGCTCGCGCCTGGCCTCGTTCGTCGCGCTGGCCGAGGTCGTTGCGGCTCTGCTGTTCGGCTGGCTGCTGCTCGGGCAGCTGCCGGATCTGCTGCAGGCGCTCGGCGGAGCGCTGGTGCTCGTCGGCGTGGTGGTCGTGAAGCTCGGCGAGCCGCGTCCGGAGGAGTTCGTCGAGCCGGTGCCGGATGCGGTGGTGCAGCCGCAGCGCTAGCGCAATCCCGCATCCGCTCCCGCGCACGTGCGGGGTCACTTTCGCATGCCGTGCCGGTGCGGGGTCACTTTCGCATCCCGTGCCGGTGCGGGGTCACTTTCGCATCCCTGGGCGTCGTTTCGGATGCTGTCTTGACCCCGCCTGGACGGGGATGCTGTTTTGGCCCCGCCTGGACGGGGGATGCTGTCTTGACCCCGCCTGGCGGCGACGTGGCGACGCGGCGACAGGGCGAGAGGGCGAGCGGGATGCGTGGCAGGCCAGGCGAGTCGTGCGGTCGTTTATGTATACGAGCGGCGCAGGAAGACGGCAACGAGCCCCATAGATTGCCGCTTATGTATACACTGAGCACATGAGTTCCGTCGCCGAGCGCAGCACCGCCAGTGAGCGCGCGCATGCGACGCTGCTGGAGGAGATCCAGTCCGGCACCCTTCCGGCGGGGTCCGTCCTCGCCGAGGTCGAGCAGGCCGCCCGTCTGGGCATCAGTCGCACTCCGATGCGCGAAGCGCTGCGCCGCCTCGCTGCCGACGGTCTGGTCGTGCAGCAGTCGCCCCGTGTCACGGTGGTGGCGGACCTGGATGCCGACGACATCCGCGCGCTGTTCGAGATCCGCCGCGCGCTCGAGGAGACGTCGGCCCGCCTCGCCGCGCACCGCGGCGACGCCGCCCGCTTCGCCGCCCTCGCCGACGAGTTCGCGCACGTCGACCTCACAGCCGTCGAGGGTCGCGACGCCTACTACGCCCTCATCGCCCGCTTCGACGCCGCCCTCGACGCCGCGGTCGACAACGACTACATCGCCTCGGCGCTGCGCACGGTGCGCACCCACCTCGTCCGGGTGCGGCGCATGGCCCGCGACAAGCCGACCCGCCTCGCTGCCTCAGCCGCCGAGCACCGCACGATCGCGGAAGCGCTCGCCGCCCGCGACGGCGACCTCGCCGCCCACGCCACGCACGTGCACCTGCACAATGCGCTCACCGGCATCCTCGACTCCCTGACAGCCAACCCCGAAGGTGTGAAATGACCGTCACCCACCACGTCCGCGTCCACCGCAGCGACGAGAACCTCGAGCGCGCCGACCAGCTCGCCTGGAAGATCGCCGAGGTCGCCGCCGACCGGGTCGAGGTCGACCAGGACGTCACAGACATGATCATCAACCGCCTCATCGACAACGCGTCAGTGGCCGCGGCATCCCTCACGCGCGGGCCCATCAACGCGGCTCGTGCCCAGGCATTCAGCCACCCCGTCTCGACCGGCGGCATCGGCGCCACGGTGTTCGGCGCGGCGCTCGACCACCGCACGAGCCCCGAGTGGGCGGCATGGGCGAACGGCGTGGCCGTGCGCGAGCTCGATTACCACGACACCTTCCTCGCGGCGGAGTACTCGCACCCGGGCGACAACATCCCGCCGATCCTCGCGGTCGCCCAGCACGTGCAGGCCGACGGCCGCGCGCTGCTGCGCGGTATCGCCACCGGCTACGAGATCCAGATGGACCTCGTGCGCGCGATCTGCCTGCACAAGCACAAGATCGATCACGTCGCCCACCTCGGGCCGTCGGCGGCCGCCGGCATCGGCACCCTGCTCGGCCTCGACGTCGAGACGATCTACCAGGCGGTCGGCCAGGCGCTGCACACCACCACCGCCACGCGTCAGAGCCGCAAGGGCGAGATCTCCACCTGGAAGGCGCACGCCCCCGCCTTCGCGGGCAAGATGGCCGTCGAGGCGGTCGACCGTGCGATGCGCGGTCAGACGAGTCCCGCGCCGATCTACGAGGGCGAGGACGGCGTGATCGCCTGGATGCTCGACGGCAAGGAGGCCTCCTACGAGGTGCCGCTGCCAGCCGCAGGCGAGGCGAAGCGCGCGATCCTCGACTCGTACACGAAGGAGCATTCGGCCGAGTATCAGGCGCAGGCGTGGATCGATCTCGCCCGCAAGCTCGGCACCGAGAACCCGGCGCTGCGCGACCCCGCCAACATCGAGTCCATCGTGCTGCACACCAGCCACCACACCCACTACGTGATCGGCTCGGGGGCGAACGATCCTCAGAAGTACGACCCGACCGCATCGCGCGAGACGCTCGACCACTCGATCCCGTACATCTTCGCGGTCGCGCTGCAGGACGGCGGCTGGCACCACGTCGACTCGTACACCCCCGAGCGTGCCGGTCGCGCGGACACGGTCGCCCTGTGGCACAGGATCACCACGGCCGAGGATGCCGAGTGGACGCGCCGCTACCACTCCGAAGACCCCGATGTGAAGGCGTTCGGCGGTCGCGTGGAGTTCCGCCTGACCGACGGCACGACCGTCGTCGACGAGATCGCCGTCGCCGATGCGCATCCGCTCGGCGCCCGCCCGTTCGCCCGCGCGGACTACATCGCGAAGTTCCGCCTGCTGGCCGAGCCCGTGCTGGAGCCCGCCGAGATCGAGCGCTTCCTCGAGCTCGTGCAGCGCCTGCCCGAGCTGACGGCCGCGGAGGTCGGCGAGCTGTCGATCATCGCGAAGCCCGGCCTGCTCGAGGGCGCGGACGCCCCGAAGGGTCTGTTCTGATGTCCGCCATAACTCCGGCGATCTGGGGGCTGTCGCCCCGGCAGGCCCGGATCGAGCGTGACTCCGCGCGCGTCTCCGGAGTTATGGAGCCGAGCACCGAGAAAGACAGGTTCTGATGCTGTACTCCCACGTCACCCCGGCCGAGAAGCGCCGCCTGTTCCGTGAGCGGCTCGCGAGCGGCGAGCTGCTGCGGTTCCCCGGCGCGTTCAACCCCCTGAGCGCCCGGCTCATCGAGCAGAAGGGGTTCGACGGGGTCTACATCTCGGGCGCGGTGCTGTCCGCCGACCTCGGGGTGCCCGACATCGGCCTCACCACGCTGACCGAGGTCGCCGGCCGCGCGAAGCAGATCGCCCGGATGACCGACATCCCCGCCATCGTCGACGCCGACACGGGCTTCGGCGAGCCGATGAACGTCGCCCGCACCATCCAGGAGCTCGAGGATGCCGGCCTCGCCGGCACCCACATCGAGGACCAGATCAACCCCAAGCGCTGTGGCCACCTCGACGGCAAGAGCGTCGTCGACGAGCGCACCGCGATCCGCCGCATCCGCGCGGCCGCCGATGCCCGCCGCGACCCGAACTTCCTCATCATGGCCCGCACCGACATCCGTGCCGTCGACGGGCTCGATGCCGCCGTCGATCGAGCGAAGGCACTCGTGGATGCGGGAGCGGATGCCGTGTTCCCCGAGGCGATGCGCACGCTCGCCGAGTTCGAGACGATGGCGGAGGCGCTGGACGTGCCGATCCTGGCCAACATGACGGAGTTCGGCAAGAGCGACCTCTTCTCCGTCGACCAGCTGCGGGATGCCGGGGTGAACATGGTCATCTGGCCGGTGTCGCTGCTGCGCATCGCGATGGGCGCGGCGGGCCGTGCGCTCGATACGCTGAACGAGGAGGGGCACCTCACCTCGAAGCTCGGTGAGATGCAGCACCGTGCAGATCTCTACGACCTGATCGACTACGAGTCCTACACGCAGTTCGACTCGGGCGTCGCAGGCTTCACCGTCACGAAGGAGTGAGCATGACCGAGCCGGACATCAAGAAGGGCCTCGCCGGGGTCGTCGTCGACACGACCGCGATCTCGAAGGTCAACCCCGAGACGAACAGCCTGCTGTACCGCGGCTATCCCGTGCAGGAGCTGGCGGCGACCCAGTCCTTCGAAGCGGTGGCGTATCTGCTGTGGCACGGCGAGCTGCCGGATGCCGCACAGCTGGCGGCCCTCCGCGCGACCGAGCGCGAGCACCGCGCGCTGACCGACACCGTCAAGACGGCCATCGACCTGGTCCCGCTCGAGGCGCACCCGATGGACGAGGTCCGCACGGCGGTCAGCCTGATCGGCGCCTCCGACACGAACGCCGGCGGCTCGGTGCTCGATGCCGGCGGCAGCCCCGAGGAGAACCTCGAGCGCAGCATCCGTCTGTTCGCCGCTCTTCCCGCGATCGTCGCCTACGGCCAGCGACGCCGCCGAGGCGAGGAGCCGATCGCACCGCGTGACGACCTCGACTACTCGGCGAACTTCCTCTGGATGACGTTCGGTGAAGAGCCCGATCCGGTCGTCGTCGACGCGTTCAACCGCTCGATGATCCTGTATGCCGAGCACTCGTTCAACGCGTCGACGTTCACGGCCCGTGTGATCACGTCGACCCTCAGCGACCTGTACTCGGCAGTGGTCGGGGCGATCGGCGCGCTCAAGGGCCCGCTGCACGGCGGCGCCAACGAGGCCGTGCTGCACATCTTCGACGAGATCGGCGAGGCCTCGAACGTGGTGCCGTGGCTCGACAAGGCTCTGGCAGAGAAGCGCAAGATCATGGGTTTCGGGCACCGCGTCTACAAGAGCGGCGACTCGCGCGTGCCCACCATGAAGGCCGCCCTCGACACCCTCGTGGAGCACTACGACCGCCGCGAGGTGGCCGAGCTGTACGACGCCCTCGAGTCGGAGTTCGTCGCGCGCAAGGGCATCTACCCGAACCTCGACTACCCCTCTGGCCCCGCGTACAACCTCATCGGGTTCGACACGGTGACCTTCACGCCGCTGTTCGTCGCGGCGCGGGTCACCGGCTGGACCGCCCACGTGATCGAGCAGGCCGGGGCGAACGCCCTGATCCGTCCGCTGTCGCACTACGACGGGGTCGACGAGCGTCACATCGAGGGCTGACGGCGCCACATCGCAGGGGCTTGGAGCGCCCTTAGCGCGGCGATCCCACCGGGGTCAAGGCCGTGCGCGAGCGGATCAGTCGGAGTACCACTGATCGAGCGTGCCCTCGTGCGCCGTTCGAGAAGGAGGCTCCATGTCCGCAACCGATGTCCCCGCCAAGGAGGTCCGGTCACTCGTCCCCGCGCGGATGGACCGGTTGCCGTGGTCGCGATTCCATTGGCTGATCGTCGTCGGACTCGGGTTCTCGTGGATCCTCGACGGGCTCGAGGTGCAGATCGTCGCGGCGAACGGCTATGCCGCGACGCTCGGGATGGGTCCGGCCGAGGTCGGTCTCGCCGGCACCTGCTATCTGCTCGGACAGGTGTTCGGTGCACTGGTGTTCGGCCGCCTCACCGATCGGCTCGGGCGCAAGAACCTGTTCCTCGTGTCCCTCGCGGTGTACCTGGTCGGGTCGGCGGTCGCGGGTCTCGCTTTCGCGCCGTGGTTCTTCTACATCTGGCGCTTCGTCGCGGGCGCGGGCATCGGCGGTGAGTACGCCGCGATCAACTCCGCGATCGACGAGATCATCCCCGCGAAGTACCGCGGTCGCGTGGACATCGCCATCAACGGGACCTACTGGGGCGGTGCGGCCCTCGGCGCCGTGGCGAACCTGTTCTTCCTGAACACCGACATCCTGCCCGCCGACATCGGGTGGCGCCTCAGCTTCTTCCTCGGACCCGTGCTCGGCCTGCTCATCATCTGGCTGCGCCGCCACATCCCCGAGAGCCCGCGCTGGCAGATGACCCACGGACGCGAGGACGAAGCCGAGCGCAACGTCGACGCGATCGAGGAGCGCATCCGTGCCGAGGGCAAGACGATCCCGCCGGTCGACGAGAGCAAGGCGATCACGGTGAAGGAGTACGGACGCGTGCCGTTCCTCGTCATCGCGAAGGTGCTGTTCCGGAAGTACCCTCGCCGCACGCTGGTCGGCATCACCATGATGGTGACGCAGTCCTTCCTCTACAACGCGATTTTCTTCACCTATGCCCTGGTGCTGGAGAACTTCTACGACACGCCCCCTGCCTCCGCCTCGCAGTACTTCATCGTCTTCGCGGTGGGCAACCTCGCGGGCGCGCTGGTGCTCGGCCACTTCTTCGACACCTGGGGACGGCGGCGGATGCTGTTCGCAACGTACGTGCTCGCCGGCGGCATCCTGCTGGTCAGCGCGTTCCTGTTCAACGCGGGCGTACTCAACGCCGGCAGCCACACGGCGTTCTGGTGCGCGTCGTTCTTCTTCGCCTCGGCCGGCGCCTCGGCGGCCTACCTCACCGTGAGCGAGATCTTCCCGCTCGAGCTGCGCAGTCAGGTGATCTCCTACGTCTTCTCCATCGGCCAGCTCGTCGGCGCCATCGCGCCGGTGCTGTACGGATCGCTCATCGGCCAGAGCGCGGAGACCGGCGACCGGGGTCCGCTCTTCTGGGGCTATGTCCTGGGGGCCGCCATCATGATGTTCGGAGGTGTCGTCTGCGGCATCTTCGGGGTCAGCGCGGCGGGCAAGTCGCTGGAGGACATCGCGGAGCCTCTCTCGTTGGTGGAGCCGGGAGAGAAGCCCGTCACGCCGGACAACGCGCGGCGGACCTAGCCGTCGAGCGCCACGCACAGCGATGCCCGGGTCCGCGGAGGACCCGGGCATCTGCCTGTCGGGGACTACGCCAGCTCGATCACCGACCACGACAGCGGCGGGAGCGTGGCCCGCACGGCGCCGTCGACGACCTCGGCCGCACCCAGCGGAACCATGTGCACGGTGTCGGGGGTGGTCTCGAGGTTCGAGGTGTGGCGGTCGCCGCCCTCGGGGATCGTGAGCGTCTCGGCGTTCACGACGCGCAGGCCGGTCAGGCCGCGCAGCTCCACCGTCAGATCGCTCTCCTCATCCAGCGAGCGGTTCGCGACGAAGACCACGACCCGTCCGGTCTCCTCGTCCCAGGTGGCCGCGGCATCCACCGCGTCGACCCCGCCGTAGCGCTTCGTCTCGATCTGCGGCGCCGACACCGCGAGGCGCAGGATGCGGCCCTTCGCGAGGCGGGCCATGCGCTCGAACGGCCAGAAGCTCGTCTGCCGCCAGGCCGGTCCGCCCTCCTCGGAGCGGATCGGCGCGATCACGTTGACCAGCTGCGCCTGGTTGGCGATCTTCACGCGGTCGCCGTGACGCAGCAGGCTGTTGAGCAGCGTGCCCACGACCACGGCATCCGTGACGTTGTAGGTGTCCTCGATCAGACGCGGATGCTCCCGCCACCCCGCCTTGGCGATCTCGCCCGCCTCGACGTCGTTGTACTTGACCTGGTCCCACACGTTCCACTCGTCGAACGAGATGTCGACCTGCTTGGTGTGCTTGCCCGCGGCCTTCACCGCGTCGATCGTCGCGATGACGCCGTCGATGAACGCATCCATGTCGACCGACTCCGCGAGGAACGACTCGGCGTCGCCGTCGTGCTCCTGGTAGTACGCGTGCATCGAGACGAAGTCGACCTCGTCGTACGCGTGCGTGAGCACGGTGTGCTCCCAGGCGCCGAACGTCGGCATCGAGCGCCCGGACGACCCGACCGCGACGAGTTCGATCGACGGGTCGACGAGCTTCATGGCCTTGGCGGACTCCTGAGCGAGGCGTCCGTACTCGGTCGCGGTCTTGCCGCCGATCTGCCAGGGGCCGTCGAGCTCGTTGCCCAGGCACCACAGCTTGATGTCGAAGGGCTGCTCGGCGCCGTTGCTGCGCCGCAGGTCCGACCAGTAGGTGCCGCTCGGGTGGTTCGCGTACTCCACCAGTGCGCGCGCCTCCTCGACGCCGCGGGTGCCGAGGTTGATGGCCTCCATGACCTCGACGTCGGCCTCCTTCGCCCAGTCCATGAACTCGTGCAGACCGAAGGCGTTCGTCTCGATCGTGTGCCACGCACCGTCGATGCGCACCGGCCGATCCTCGACCGGACCCACGCCGTCCTCCCAGCGGTATCCCGAGACGAAGTTGCCGCCGGGGTACCGGATGACGGTCGGACCCATCTCCTTCACGAGGGCGAGCACGTCCTGACGGAAGCCGCGCTCGTCTGCCTGCGGGTGCCCCGGCTCGTAGATGCCGGTGTACACGCAGCGTCCCATGTGCTCGACGAATGACCCGAAGAGCCTCCGGGGGACGTCGGCGATGGTGAAGTCGCGGTCGATGGTGATGCGGGCCTGAGACATTGCTCTCCTTGGTTCTGGCTCTCGAGCCGGGATCCGGCGCTGCGGCCGGGTGGGGGACTACTGACCGCCGAAGCCGCTGGTCGCGACGCCCTTGACGATCTGCTTCTGGAAGATGATGAACACGACGATCAGGGGGAGCGCGGCGAGCACGGCCTGAGCCATGACCTGCGCGTACTGCACGCCGTAGGCGCTGATCACCGTCTGGAGTCCGACCGGCAGCGTCATCAGCGTGGTGTCGTTGATGACGAGGAACGGCCAGAGGAAGTTGTTCCACGCTCCGATGAAGACGAAGATCGCGACGGAGGCCAGGATCGGTCGGGAGAGCGGCAGCACGATCGACCAGAAGATGCGCAGTCGACCGGCGCCGTCCACCCTCGCGGCGTCTTCGAGCTCGATCGGGATCGCGTCGAAGAAGCGCTTCAGGATGAAGACCATCGCCGGCGCCACGACCTGGGGGAGGATGAGGCCCCAGTAGGTGTCGATCATGTTGAACGCGAGCATCTCGTAGAAGAGCGGGATGATGAGCACCTGCGGAGGCACCACGATCGAGGCGATGATCGCGACGAACAGCCACTTGCGGCCGGTGAAGTCGAGTCGGGAGAACGCGTAGGCGGCCAGCGCTGAGATCGTCAGGGTGATGAGCGTGACCGCGATCGAGGTCCACAGGCTGTTGAACGCCCAGGTGTAGACGTTGCCCTGCGACAGGATGGCGGTGAACGCCTCGACCGTCGGCCCGGAGGCGCCGATCCACGAGGGGTCGCCGGAGGCGGCATCCGTCTCGGTCTTGAAGGCGGTCGCGACCGCCCAGAGGAACGGGAGCAGCCAGCCGAGCGCGAGCAGGATCAGCACCACGAGCGCGCTGATGCGGAGGAGGCCGAACGGCTTCTGGCCGGGGAGGCGCGAGCGCCTCGGGCCGCGGGCCTTCGTGGTCGTGACGGCTTCGGTGCGGGTGAGGGTGGCGGTGGACATCACAGCTGCGGCTCCTTCCGGCGGCGCATGATCAGAGCCTGCGCGACGCCGATGATGACGATGAGAGCGAAGAACACATAGGAGATCGCGGCCGAGTAGCCGAATCGGTAGCTGACGAAGCCGGCCTCGTAGATGTACTGGACGATCGAGCGCGTGGTGTCGCTCGCGACACCGCCGAGCATCTGGTACGCCTGGTCGAACAGCTTCAGCGAGGCGAGGATCTGCAGGATCAGGATCAGCACGGTCGCCGGTCCCAGCTGCGGGAGCGTGATCGACCAGAACTGCCGCCACGGTCCGGCCCCGTCGAGGGAGGCGGCCTCGTACTGCTGCGGCGGGATGTTCTGCATCGCGGCGAGGTAGAGCAGGAAGTTGAATCCGACCGTCCACCAGACGGTGGCGATCACGATCGACAGCATGTTGGTGTCGGGGTTCTGCAGCCAGGCCAGCGGCTCGAGGCCGAAGAACTCGAGGATGTTGTTGGCCGCACCGATCTGCGGGTTGAAGATCCAGACCCAGATCTGCGAGATCACGGTCGAGGCGAGCAGGTACGGCATGAAGAACGACAGGCGCCAGAGCCACTGCCCGGGAAGACCGCGGTCGACGAGGGCCGCCATGAGCAGTGCGATCACGACGAGCGGGACGGTCGAGAGCAGCGTGAACCAGACGGTGTTGCCCATCGACTGCCACATCTTGGGGTCGGTGAGCGCTTCGGCGTAGTTCGCGAAGCCGACGAAGGCCCCGCCGGCGCCGGTGAGCGACTGGTCGGTGAAGCTGAGGATGATGCCGTGGACGATCGGCCAGACGAGGAACAGGGCGAAGGCGATCAGGAACGGCGCGAGGAACGCCCAGCTGATCAGCTGCTCCCGGTTGCGGGAGCCGGCGCGACGGATCGGAGCGCCCGACTTCGAGCCGGTGACGATGGTGCGGGTGGAGTCGGTGGCGGTGGTCGTGCTCATGATGCGAACGTCCCCTCGGGATCGGCCGGGTTGGGCTGACGCAGCAGCGTGTTGACCCTGGCCTCGAAGCGGTCGATCGCGGCGGCGGGGTCGTCGCCGGAGAGCAGGACTCCCTGCACGGCGGCGCCGAACTCGCTCTGGAAGTTCGACCCTGAGCCGGTGAACCACGCGGTCGGGTCGTAGACGACGTGCTGGGCGGCCTCGGCGTAGTTCGCCTGCGGGACCAGGTCCGCGTACTCGGGGGATTCGGTCACCGGGAGGAACGCGGGGATGTGACCGGCCTCCGCCCATCCGAACGAGCCCTTGAGCATGTCGGCGACGAACCGATAGGTCAGGTCGCGCTTCTTCTCGTCGGCGTTCGTCTGGTGGGGCAGCACGAACGAGTGCGAGTCGGCGTACACGGCCGGGGTGCCGTACAGCGTGGGGATCATGGTGGCGTCGAAGGGGATCTTCGCGTTCTGCATGGTGCGCAGCTCCCACACGCCGGTGAAGAGCATCCCGCTCTTGCCGGTCGCGAACTCGGCGACCGCGCTGCCGTAGTCGGCCTGCGCGAGAGCGATCTCGCCGTCGAGCAGCGTGCGCATGAGGGTGAGTGACTCGACCGCCGCATCCTTGTCGATCACGGCCGTGCCGCCCTCCGGCAGCTCCATCGCGCCGCCGTGCTGCGAATAGAAGGTGTAGAAGAGGCGCCACATCTGCGCGCCGTCGCCCAGGTAGCCGTACGAGAGGGCGTGTCCTTCGGCCTGGCCGCCGATCGTGCGCAGCTGGTCGAGGAACTCCTCGGGGGAGGAGGTCTCGGTCAGGCGCCCGTCGCTGTCGAGCACGCCGGCCGCGTCGCAGATGTCGGTGTTGAACATCGCGACGAACGGATGCGCGTCCAGCGCGATGCTGTACATGTCCTTGCCGACGAAGCCCTTCTCCCAGATGGGCTTCGGGAACGTCGAGCTGTCGATGCCGAGCTCGGCGAGACGGTCGGTGTCCCACCGGTCGAGCAGGCCGCCGGGCGCCCAGCCGACGGTGCGGGTGGCGTGCATGATCGCGACGTCGGGGGCGCGGCCGCCGGCACCGGCCATCGCGAGCTTGGTGTAGTACGGGGTGCCCCAGGCGAGGACGGTGGGGCGGATGCGGTACGCGCTCTGCGCGGAGTTCGCGGTGTCGAGCAGCTGTGACATGGTCACGCCGTCGCCGCCGGACAGCAGATGCCAGAACTGCAGGGTGGTGGTGTTCGAGCCGGGGACGGTGCCGGGAGCGCAGCCGGCGAGCAGAGCTGCTGCGGCGGTCACGGAGGCGGCTGTGAGGAACTGCCGTCTGGACATATCGAGCGGGGGCGTCATCGTCACTCCTTCGTGACAGCGGGCGGGGTCGCCCCATCATTACATCGATGTAATCGTCCGCGCAAGAGGAACTGGCGACCGCGCTCGGAGGCGCGATCGGCGCCCGCTGAGGCAGGGGAGCGGCGGGCGGATGCCGGTCAGGGGCGGTAGCCGCGCGGGCGGCCTCGCGTGCTGTCGCGCTCGAGGAGGTGGTGCGAGAGGGTCAGCGACCGAGGCGCGGTGGCGCGGTCGTCCATCCGCGACTCGAGCAGGCTCAGCGCGGCGTCCGCGAAGGCACGGCGATCGAACGCGATGGTCGTGAGGGAGGGCGCGGTGTAGCGCGAGAACTCGACATCGTCGAAGCCCGTCACGATCACGTCGTCCGGCACGCTCACGCCGTGATCGTGCAGTGCATGCAGGGCGCCGAGCGCCAGCGTGTCGGTGAACGCGATGATCGCGTCGAAGGGCACACCCCGTCGCAGCAGCGTCTGCACCCCTCGCGCGCCGCCGGTCATCGACCAGGGCATCGGGTTGATCTCGAGGGCCGCGTCGCGGGGGATGCCGGCGTCGCGCAGCGCATCGTGCACGCCGGCGAGCCGGAGCCTGCTGGTGGCCGTCGCGACGGAGGGGTCGTCGTCGGCGCCGATCACGGCGATCCTGGTCGCGCCCTGAGCGATCACATGGCGGGTGACGTCGGCCGCGGCCAGCCGGCTGTCGATCCGCACGTGGTCCGCGCGGTTCTGCTCCACCTCGCCGAGGACCACGAGCGGCGGCAGTCTGTCGGCGTACTTCAGCACGCTGTCCTCGAGGCGGATCGGGTTCAGGATCAGCCCGTCGACGAGGTGCGCGCGCGCACGCGACACGAGCTCGCGCTCACGCTCGGGGTCTGTCGCGGTCTCCTCGATCTGCACGGCGAGCCCTCGCTCGTGTGCGGCATCGACGATGCGGTGCATGAGCTCGGCCGAGAACGCGGTCGCGAGATCCGGGAGGGCGACCGCGATGATGCCCGACCGTCCCTTGCGCAGCCCTCTGGCGTTGAGGTTGGGCACGAAGTCGAGCTCCGCCATGGCCGCCTCGACCTTGCGGCGCGTGTCCTCGCTCACCGCGGTCGTGCCGGTGACGACGTTCGAGACGGTCTTGGGCGAGACGCCCGCGAGCGCCGCCACGTCCTTCATGGTCGCGCGGGGCGGCGGCATCGCAGTCATCCGGTCAGCCTATCGATGGCGCACCCGCTAGCTACTATGGCCCGATGACCACCGAACGCAACTGGGCAGGCAACGTCACCTACCGCGCATCCTCGATCGAGCACCCCGCCTCGACGGACGAGCTGCAGGGACTGCTCGCCCGGGGCGGGGCCGTGCGGCTGCTCGGCTCGCGGCACTGCTTCAGCGACATCGCCGACACCGACGGGGTGCTCATCGCCCTCGACCGGATGCCGCGGGTGTTCGAGGTGAATGCTGCCAGGGATGCCGTCCGCGTCTCGGGCGGTCTCCGCTACGGAGACATCGCGCCTCTCCTCGCGGAGGAGGGGCTGGCTCTCGCGAACCTCGCTTCCCTGCCGCACATCTCCGTGGCCGGCGCCGTCGCGACGGGCACGCACGGCTCGGGCGACGGCATCGGCTCGCTCGCCTCCGCGGTGCGCGCGCTGACCATCATCACCCCCGCCGGTGAGACCCGCACACTCGCCCGCGGTGACGCGGACTTCGACGGTGCGGTGGTCAGCCTCGGCGCGCTCGGCGCGGTCGTCGACCTCACCCTCGACGTCGAGCCGACCTACGACGTCGCCCAGCACGTGTTCGAGCATCCGTCCTGGGATGCGATCCTCGCGGACTTCGACGAGGTCACGAGCATCGGCACCAGCGTCAGCATCTTCTCGCGGTGGGAGCGCACCGACATCGCCGACCAGATCTGGGTCAAGCAGCGACAGCCCGAGGCGCGCGAGAACACCCGCGCCGACCTCTTCGCCCGGCTCGGTGCGGAGCCCGCCGAGAGCAAGCGGCATCCGATCCTCGGCGTCGACCCGGTCGCCTGCACCGAGCAGCTCGGCGAGCCGGGGCCGTGGTTCGAGCGGCTCGCGCACTTCAAGCTCGAGTTCACCCCCTCGGCCGGCGCCGAGATCCAGAGCGAGTACCTCGTGCCGCGGGCCGACGCGGTCGCGGCGATCCAGGCCGTCCGCACGCTCGCCGGGCAGATCGCACCGCTGCTGCTGGTGAACGAGATCCGCACGGTCGCCGCCGACGAGCTGTGGCTCAGCTCGTCGCAGGGCACGGATGCCGTCGGCATCCACTTCACGTGGAAGCCGGACGAGGCGGCGGTGCGTGACTTCCTCCCGACGCTCGAGGCGGCGCTCCCGTCGAGCGCCCGCCCGCACTGGGGGAAGGTGTCGACGCTGGACCCCGCCGAGGTGCGCTCGCGCTACTCGCACTGGGACGACTTCGCCGCGCTCGCCGCCCGATTCGACCCCGAGCGCCGACTGGTCAACGCCCACCTGGAGCGCCTCGGGCTGTAGGCCGGGTTCATTGCACCAGCGTCGTTGTTCTCGGTAACATTCACCGAGGCCCGGCCGACGGAGGTGCGCATGGTGAACGTCGGCTCCGACAAGCCCAACATCCGCCAGGTCGCGACCATCGCGGGTGTGTCGCACATGACCGTGTCCCGGGTGCTCAACGACCACCCCAACATCAAGCCGGACACCCGGCGACGGGTTCTCGAGGCGATCGAGGAGCTGGACTACCGGCCGAACCTCGTCGCTCGTGCGCTCGCCACCCAGCGCACCCGCCGCATCGGCGTGATCGTCGAGAGCGCGGTGGCGCATGGGCCGACGAGCATCCTCCGTGCCGTCGAGCTGTCCGCGCGTGCGGCCGGATACTCGGTGACCCCCATCGCCCTCCATGAAGGGGACGCCCTGTCTCCCCAGGAGGCGGTCGACAATCTCGTGACGCAGGGAGTGGACGCGCTCTGCGTGATCGCCCCGCGGTCGTCGTCCGTGGCGGCGCTCCGCCGCATCGCCATCACGGTGCCGATGCTGGTCGTCAAGGCTGATGCCGACCCGACGTTCCTGACGGTGTCGATCGATCAGCACGCCGGCACGACCCTCGTGGTCGACCACCTCGTGGCACTCGGCCACCGCGACATCCTGCATCTGTCCGGGCCCCTGGACTGGCTCGACGCGAGAGCGCGCGAGCGTGCCTTCCACACCAGGGCCAAGTCATGGGGCATCCGGGAGCGGCCGATCGTGGTCGGCGACTGGTCGGCCGACTTCGCCTACGACTTCGCGAAGGGCCTCACCCGCCTGCCCGAGTACACCGCGATCTTCGCGGCGAACGACGACATGGCGATCGGGCTGATCCATGGTCTGCACGACCGCGGCTTCGAGGTGCCCACCGACCTGAGCGTCGTCGGCTTCGACGACATCCCGCTCGCCCGCCACTTTCTCCCGCCGCTCACGACGGTCCGCCAGGACTTCGGTGCTCTGGGCGTCTCGGTGGTCGAGATGCTGCGCGCGGCGATCGAAGGACGAGACATCCCGGCGCTCACCCGCATCCCGACCGAGCTGGTGGCGCGGGCGTCGTCCGCGGCACCGCGGGAGGTGCGATGACCCCCGACCGTGCTCCCGAGCCGGTCGTCCGGCTCGCGGGCATCACGGTGGAGTTCCCCGGCGTGCGCGCGCTCGACGACGTCGACTTCCGCCTGTTCGCCGGCGAGGTGCATGCCGTGATGGGCGAGAACGCGGCGGGCAAGTCGACGCTTGTCGGCGTCATCACCGGCACGCATGCCCCCGAGGTAGGCACCGTGTTCGTCGACGGGGAGCCGCGTCGCTTCTCGGGCGTCGCAGACAGCCGGGCGGCCGGGATCGCGACCGTGTTCCAGGAGGCGCAGCTGAGCCCGAACCTCAGCGTCGCCGAGAACGTCATGCTCGGCCGAGAGCGCCGCGGACGCTTCGGCATCGACTGGAGGCGGACGAGGGCGGATGCCGGCGAGGCCCTCGCGCGCCTGGGGCTCGACGACCTCGATCCGAAGACGCCGCTGTCGATGCTCACGCCCGCCCAGAAGCAGCTCGTCGCGCTCGCGAGGGCGGTCGTCGACGAGCCGCGGGTGCTCGTGCTCGACGAGCCCACCTCGAGTCTCGACGTCGCGGAGGTCGCCACTCTCATGCGCGTGATCCGGGGCCTCCGGCAGCGCGGGGTCGCGATCCTGTTCATCTCGCACTTCCTCGAGCAGGCGTTCGCGATCAGCGACCGGATGACGGTGCTGCGCGGTGGCCGGCGGGTGGGAGAGTTCGCGACCCGCGATCTGGAGCGGGCCGACCTGATCTCGCAGATGCTGGGCAAGGACATCGACAGCCTCAGGGCGCTCGGATCCGAGCGCAAGGCGCACCACTACTCGTCGGAGGGCGAGCCCGCGCTGCAGGCCTCCGACCTCGGGCGCCGGGGCGAGCTCGAGCAGATGGACATCGAGATCCAGCGCGGCGAGATCGTCGGCCTGGCGGGACTGCGCGGGTCGGGGCGCACCGAGGTCGCCTCCCTGCTGAGCGGCACGGTCCGGGCGGACAGCGGGGTGCTCTGGGTCGACGGCGAGCGTGTGCAGCTGCGCAACCCCTCGGTGGCGCTGCGGCACCGGATCGCACTGTCGGCGGAGAATCGCGGGACGCAGGGCATCATCGCCGAGCTCACCGCGCGGGAGAACATGATCCTGTCGCTGCAGGCGCTGCGCGGGTGGTCGCGCCCGCTCTCGCACGCGGAGGCGAAGGCGCTCGTGGAGACCTATGTCGAGGCGCTCCATCTGGATCCCGCCGACCTCGACCGTCCCGTCGGGATGCTCTCCGGCGGCACGCAGCAGAAGGTGCTGCTCGCACGGGCGCTGGCCGTCCGCCCGCACGTGCTGATCCTCGACGAGCCCACCCGCGGCATCGACATCGCCGCGAAGGTCGACGTCCAGAGACGCATCAGCCAGTTGGCCGGCGACGGGGTCGCCGTCGTGTTCATCTCCTCGGAGCTGGAGGAGGTGGTGCGGCTGAGCGATCGCATCGTCGTGCTGAAGGATCGCGAGAAGATCGGCGAGCTCAGCAACGGACCGGGCGTCACGGTCGACACCGTGGTCGAGATGATCGCCGCGGAACTCGGTCACAGTGCGGAACTGTGATCGGTAACAAGACGGCCACCGGCTGAATCGACCGAATTTGCCGCGAAGTCTTGTGTTACAGAAATTGTTCCCGGTAACATCACCGCAGGGCACGCGATGCTGGTGCCCTGCAATCACGACACGGACCACGGCGGTCCATCGTTGCCGGAGCGATCACCGGCTCTCGAAGAGGAGAAGAAATGTCCGCGAAGAAGCGCATCCGCATCGCGTTCGGCCTGGCAGCAGTCGGCGCACTCACCATCGGCCTTGCGGCCTGCTCGACCGGCGACTCCGGCGACGGCGGCGACGGAGGAGGCTCGGACGAGCTCACCACCGTCGGATTCGTCGCTGTCGGTCCCGAGGGCGCGTGGCGCGAGGCCAACGAGCAGAACATCCAGGACACCTTCACGGAGGATGCCGGATACGAGCTCAAGTACGCCCCCGCCACCAACCTCGACCAGAAGTCGCAGATCGACGCGTTCACGTCGTTCGTCGACGAGGGCGTCGACGTCATCCTGCTGTCGGCCACCGAGGCCTCCGGCTGGGAGGACTCGCTCAAGCGCGCACAGGAGGCGGAGATCCCCGTCATCCTGCTCGACCGCGGCATCGAGCCCGACGACGACAGCCTGTACGTGACCCGCATCGCTCCCGACAACGTCGAGGTCGCGAAGGAGGTCGGCACGTGGGCGGCAGCCACCTTCCCCGACGGCGGCAACTACGTCGTGCTCGAGGGCCCGGCCGGTGTCGGCGTCGTCAACGAGCGCAACACCGGGTTCGACGAGGGACTCGGCGATTCGGCGCTCGAGAAGCTGGACGCGCAGACCGCGAACTGGTCGGCTGAAGAGGGCAAGAGCGTGTTCGAGACCATGCTCAAGGCCTCGAACAACGACATCCAGCTCGTGTTCGCGCAGAACGACGAGATGGGTCTGGGCGCGGCGCAGGCGGCCGAGGAAGCTGGACTCGTCGTGGGCGAGGACGTCAAGATCGCCACGATCGACGGCACGAAGAACGCCATGCAGGCGCTTGCCGACGGTCAGCTCAGCTACGTGCACGAGTACAACCCGCTGTTCGGTGAGACGGCCCTCGAGGTCGTCGAGAAGGCGCTCGCCGGTGACGATGTCGACTCGTACATCGTCGTGCCGAGCGAGGCGTTCGACTCCGCAGAGGCGGCCAAGGCCGTGCTCGCCGACCGCAAGTACTGACCGCGCACCGAAGCAGACGCCGGAGCGATCCGGCAGGGGACCCGGGTGGTGCACTCGCTGCGCCACCCGGGTCCTCCCGGACGGAGAGACACCCATGAACGAAGAACTGCCCCTCGTCGAGATGCGCGGGATCTCGATCGAGTTCCCCGGCGTGAAGGCCCTCGACGCCGTCGACTTCCGCCTCTTCCCCGGTGAGGTGCACGCCCTCATGGGCGAGAACGGCGCCGGCAAGTCGACGCTCATCAAGGCGCTGACGGGTGTCTATCAGATCGACTCCGGCTCGATCGTCGTCGCCGGCAGCGAACGCCACTTCGGAGGAGCGGGCGATGCCCAGGAGGCCGGGATCTCGACGGTCTACCAGGAGGTCAACCTGGCGCCCAACCTGTCGATCGGCGAGAACGTCATGCTCGGGCACGAGGTGCGAGGCGTGTTCGGCATCAACTGGACCGCGACGCACCGCGCCGCCACAGACGCCCTGCACCGCCTCGGCCTCGGCCACCTCGACACCCGCAAGCCCCTCTCGACGCTCTCGATCGCCCTGCAGCAGCTGGTCGCCATCAGCCGCGCCATGGCGATCAAGGCCACCGTGCTGATCCTCGACGAGCCGACCTCGAGTCTGGATGCCGCGGAGGTGGAGGGACTCTTCGCCGTCATCCGCTCGCTGCGCGACCAGGGCGTCGCGATCCTGTTCGTCTCGCACTTCCTCGACCAGGTCTACGCGATCAGCGACCGGCTCACGGTGCTGCGCAACGGCCGGTACGAGGGCGAGTACCTCACGCGCGACCTCGACAGGCACGCGCTCATCTCGACCATGATCGGCAAGGACCTCGACACCCTGAAGTCCCTGGGCGGCAACCGCCGGCGGGACCCGCGGGACGCGGACGAGCAGCCGCTGCTCTCCGCCACCGGGATCGCCCGGCGCGGCGCCGTCGAGGCGACCGACCTCGACATCCGTCCCGGCGAGGTGGTCGGCTTCGCCGGTCTGCTCGGCTCGGGGCGCACAGAGCTCGCCCGCCTGCTGTACGGCGCCGACCGCGCCGACGAGGGCAGCATCGAGCTGCACGGCGAGCGGATCGACCTGCGCTCTCCCGCCGACGCGCTCCCGCGCCGACTCGCGTTCTCCACCGAGAACCGACGCGAGGAGGGGATCATCGGCGACCTCACCGTGCGCGAGAACATCATCCTCGCCGTCCAGGCCGAGCGGGGCTGGGCGCGGCCGATGAGCCGCAAGGAGCAGGATGCGATCGTCGACCGCTACATCGAGCAGTTCGCCGTCCGCCCCGCCGACCCCGACCGGATGATCAAGAACCTCTCCGGCGGCAACCAGCAGAAGGTGCTGCTCGGCCGCTGGCTCGCCACGCAGCCCGAGCTGCTGATCCTCGACGAGCCGACCCGCGGCATCGACGTGGGAGCGAAGGCCGAGATCCAGGAGGCCGTGGCCGAGCTCGCCGAAGACGGCGTCGCCGTGGTGTTCATCTCTTCCGAGCTCGAAGAGGTCGTGCGCCTCTCCGAGCGGATCGTCGTGCTGAAGGACCACCGGAAGATCGGCGAGATCCAGAAC
>NZ_JBEPZB010000021.1:0-53707 GCF_041641055.1 Microbacterium sp. | reverse complement strand
GTCGGCATCGAAATCGGCCGCGATGTCGAGCGCCTGCCCGAGCGTCGAGACGACCGCGCGGTCGGAGGCGTACATCGGATGCAGGGGCTCGATCGCCAGAGTCACGCCCGCCGCCTTCGCGTCGGACGCGAGCACGCCGATCGCGTCGCGCACACGCTCGCGTGCGCCGATCAGATCGCGGGAACCGGTGGGGATGCCGCCGGCGACGAGCACGAGCACCGCCGTCGATCCGTCGGCGCCCGCGGCGGCGAGCGTCGCGGTCTCCTCGATCGCGCGCCGGTTGTCGTCGAGCGCCGCCACGCGCTCGGGTCCCTCCGGAAGGGTGAAGAATCCGCCGCGGCAGTGCGTCGTGAACCGCAGCCCGGAGTCCGCGAGCATCCGGGCAGCGGTCTCCAGCCCGACCTCGTTCACGGGCTCGCGCCACAGACCGATCGCCTGGATGCCGGCATCCGCCGTCACCCGCAGCGCCGTCGCGAGGTCTGCGTGCTTGATCGTGGCCTGGTTGATCGATAGGCGGGGATCGACGGTCACAGGTCCACTCCGTTCAGGCGCAGCATCCCGTGCCAGCGCTCGCGGGCGAGCTCGGGATCCTCGAGGGCGAGCGAGGCGTTCGCCAGCTCGACGATGCGGCTGAGGTGCGGGAGGCTACGCGCCGAGTGCAGCCCGCCGACCATCTGGAACGCGGGCTGGTGCCCGTTGAGCCACGCGAGGAGGGCGACGCCCGTCTTGTAATAGAAGGTCGGCGCCGCGAACACCTGACGGCTGAGCTCTTCGGTCGGGCCGAGGATCTCGAGATAGCGCGCAGGATCCCCGGCATCCAGCGCCTGGATCGCCGCAGACGCCACCGGCGTGATCGCCGCGAACGCTCCGAGCAGCGCGTCGGAGTGCCCGTCGCCCTGGCCCACACTGTCGCCGCCGATCAGGCCGACGTAGTTGAAGTCGTCACCGGTGAACATGCGCACGCCCTCCGGCAGACGCTCGCGTACCGAGATCTCGGACTCGGCGTTCAGCAGGCTCATCTTCACGCCGGCGACCTTGTCAGGATTCTCGGCGATGACATCGAGCAGCACAGCGGATGCCGTCTGCCAGTCATCCGCTCCGAAGTACCCGGCGAGCTCGGGGTCGAAGACCGTGCCGAGCCAGTGCAGCACGACCGGAACCGTGGCCGATGCGAGCACCTCGCGATAGACGCGGCGGTAGTCGTCGGCATCCGTCGCGACCCTCGCGAGGTGGCGGGAGGCCATGAGCACCGGGCCCGCGCCCTGCTCCTCGGTGAAATGCAGCTGCTCCTTGTAGGCGTCGATCACCTGGCCGAGCGAGATGTGCGACTCGGCGACGTGATCGGTGTTGACGCCGACCACGACCGAGCTGCCCTCCTCGCGCGCGACCTCGGCGCTGCGCGCGATGAGCTCACGCGTCGCCGCGGCATCCAGCCCCATGTTCCGCTGGGCGGTGTCCATGGCATCGGCGACGCCGAGGCCCCACGAGTAGACGTTGCGGCGGAACGCGAGCGTCGAATCCCAGTCGATGTCTGCCGGCTGCCCCGGGGTGTTGTCGGCGTGGATCTGCGGCACGACGTGGGCCGCGGCGTAGGCGACGCGGCTCTGCAGCGGGCCCGTGGGACGCGCGAACCCGCCGCCCTCGCGCAGCTCGGCATCCGTCACCGCGCCTGCGGCGTCGAGAAGTCGGAGAGTGCTCATGCTCAGCCCAGCGTCAGCGGCTCGAGCGCGACCTTGCGGCCTTCGGCGCTGGAGGTCAGACCCGCCTCGGCGAACTGCACGCCGCGGGCGCCCGAGAGCAGGTCGAACGGATACTGCGAGCCTTCGACGAACGAGACCAGGTACTCCTCCCACTGCTGACGGAAGCCGTTGAGGAAGACGTCGTTGGTCGGGACGTTCTGCCAGTCGGCGTCGTAGTCGTGACTGTCCTCGAGGTCGGGGTTCCAGACCGGCTTCGGAGTCGCGTTGCGGGGCTGGATCTTCGCGCCGAAGAGCCCGACGACGGCGGATCCGTGTGTGCCGTCGACCTGGAACTCGACGAGCTCGTCGCGGTTGACGCGCACGGTCCAGCTGGAGTTGATCTCCGCGACGATGCCGCCCTCGATCTCGAAGATGCCGTACGCGGCATCTTCGGCGGTGGCCGTGTAGTGCTCGCCGTTCTCATCCCAGCGGTCCGCGATGTGCACGGCGGCCTGCGCGTAGACGCTCGTGACCTCGCCGAACAGGTTCTCGAGCACGTAGTTCCAGTGCGGGAACATGTCGACGATGATGCCGCCGCCGTCTTCGGTGCGGTAGTTCCAGCTCGGGCGCTGCGCCGGCTGCCAGTCACCCTCGAAGACCCAGTAGCCGAACTCGCCGCGCACCGAGAGGATGCGGCCGAAGAAGCCCGAGTCGATGAGGCGCTTGAGCTTCTGCAGGCCCGGCAGGTACAGCTTGTCGTGCACGACGCCGGTCTTGACTCCTGCCGCGTCGGCGAGCCGGGCCAGTTCGAGTGCCTCGTCGAGCGACTCGGCGGTCGGTTTCTCGGTGTAGATCGCCTTGCCGGCCGCGATCGCCTTGCGGAGGGCGGAGGCGCGGGCCTTGGTCACGAGGAAGTCGGCGTAGATCTCCCATTTCGGGTCGGCGAGCGCCGCGTCGAGGTCGGTCGTGTAGTCCTCGATGCCGTGCTTCGCGGCGAGCTCGGCGAGCTTGGCCTCGTTGCGGCCGACCAGGAGCGGCTTCACGGTGATGCGGGATCCGTCGGGCAGCTCGATGCCGCCCTCGTCGCGGATCGCGAGGATCGACCGCACGAGGTGCTGCCGGTAGCCCATGCGTCCGGAGACGCCGTTCATGATGATCCCGATCTCGCGGGTCGTCGCCTGTGACATTGCTGGTCCGTTCTCTGGGAAGTCGTGCGCTGCTGCCGTTCCCGGTAAGCGCTTTCCGATAGCATGCCATGGCGGGCGGGCGCGTGCAAGCCGTCGTGGGAAATCGCTATCCCGGAGGCACCGGGGCTTCCCGGTGCACTGAGCGTCCCTTACCGACCGGGAGAACTGCACTCCTCGCCCGCGGCGGGGTCAGTACCGCATCCGAACCGACCGCCTGCGGCGCACTATTGACCCCGCACCTGGCGGCGGATGCGGAACTGGCCCCGCACCCTGGTGGCGCGTGCGCAACTGGCCCCGCACCCGGGCGCCCACCGACGCTCGGCACCACCGCCCACCATGGGCCCAGCCGAGGCCAATAGTGCATCCCCAAAGGCCGTTAGCCGTGCGCAACTGACCCCGCACCTGGCGGCGGATGCGGAACTTGCCCCGCCACCGTGGTGGCGCGTGCGCAACTGACCTCGCACCCCGACTTCCACCGGCGCTCGGCACCACCGCCCACCATGAACCAGCCGAGGCCAATAGTGCATCCCCAAAGGCCGTTAGCCGTGCGCAACTGACCCCGCACCTGGCGGCGGATGCGGAACTGGCCCCGCACCCTGGTGGCGCGTGCGCAACTGACCCCGACCCCCGACTCCCACCGGCGCTCGGCACCACCGCCCACCATGGGCCCAGCCGAGGCCAATAGTGCATCCCCAAAGGCCGTTAGCCGTGCGCAACTGACCCCGCACCTGGCGGGCCGTGCGCAACTGACCCCGCACCTGGCGAGCCATGCGCAACTGACCCCGCACCTCGACTTCCACCGGCGCCCACCGAGGCGGGCAGCGCACCCCCGCAGCGGGCGACTTCTCAGCGGGTGCTGGAGCGTTCGACCAGCAGCGTCGACACCACGACAGCGGATGCCGATTCCTCGGCCCGCCCCTCGATGTCAGCGACGAGGAGTCCGACCGCCCGGTGGGCGAGGGCGGTGAAGTCCTGGCGGATCGTCGTCAGGGGAGGGCGGTAGTTCGCAGCATCCGGGACGTCGTCGAAACCGATCACGCCTACCTCCTCGGGCACGCGCCGACCGGCGTCGGCGAACGCGCGGAGCAGTCCGAGCGCCATCTGATCATTGGCGCAGAAGACGGCGGATGCTGCAGCGAGCGACTCGCCGGCGGCGTACCCCGCCTCCGCGGACCAGTCACCGCGAACGATCTCGGGAGCCTCGATGCCGGCCTCGACGAGGGTGTCTCGCCAGCCGCGCTCCCGCTCCGCCGCCGCGAAGGAGCCGGCCGGTCCGGCCAGATGGTGGACGTTCCCGTGCCCGAGGCTCAGCAGGTGCGCGGTTGCTGCGGCTGCGCCGCCGACATGATCACTGTGCACGACCGTGAGTCCCGCCGCGGTCGACGCGTCGACGACCACCAGTCGCAGCCCGGCAGGACGGTCGGCAGCCGGAAGCAGCGCCGAGGCCTCGTTCAGCACGATGGCGCCGTCGACCTCCTGCTCGGCGAGGCGCTCGAACGCCTCGGCCACGCTGTCCCCCGCCGTCACGAGGGTGAGGGCGTATCCGCGCTCGGCGGCAGCCTCGGCCGTGGCCTGCAGCATCCGCGAGTTGCCCACCGTGGCGAGGGTGGTGACGACGAGTCCGATGGTGTGCGAGCGGCCGGTCCGCAGTGCCCTCGCGGCGCGGTGCGGGCGGTATCCGAGCTCGGCCATCGCCCGCTCGACGCGGCTCCGCGTCGCGGGGTCCACACGCGGGCTGTCGTTCACCACCCGTGAGACGGTCTGCCCGGAGACACCGGCGCGCGAGGCGACCATCGCCATCGAGACGCGGCCGGACGGGGTGCGTCGGCGCGAGCGCTCTGCGCCGGACGACAGGTCTGCGCCGGACGACAGCTCCCCGCCGGACGACAGCTGCCCGCCGGAGAGAGCGTCGCGCGCGTCATCGTCGGCCACAGGCACCTCCGCTCTCGATCCACAACTCCGGAATGTTGACGTTACCACGGCGCTGTGCGTACCATGTTTACGTGAACACGCCCGAATCTCCTGAGTTGCGAACCGAGACCCTCTCCGCCGGCATCGTCAAGCGCACCACGACCCTCGCCGACGGCCGTGAGCTCTTCTACTTCGACGACCCCGACACCACGCTCGGCCCCGACCGCGCCGTCGACAGCCGCACGCTCGACGCCCGCGGTGAGACCGCGACGATGCGCCTCGACGTGCTCACGGGCGACTGGATCACCGTGGCCGCGAACCGCCAGAACCGCGTGATGATGCCCAGCGCCGACGCCGATCCGCTGGCCCCCCAGACGCCGACCAACCCCTCTGAGGTGCCGTCGCTCTACGACGTCGCCGTGTTCGAGAATCGTTCCCCGGCGTTCGGCCCGGCCCTGGCCGAAGCCATCGGCTCGGCGCCCGAGGCGAGCAACCCGCCGCGCGGCCTCGACGATCTCGCAGCCCTCGGTCTCGGTCGCACGCGCACCTCTGTCGGACGCTGCGAAGTCGTGTGCTTCAGCCCCGAGCACACCGGCTCGTTCGGCACCCAGTCCGTCACCCGGGCGCGCACCGTGATCGAGGCCTGGGCCGACCGCACCGCCGCACTGTCGAAGCTGCCCGGCATCGAGCAGATCTTCCCGTTCGAGAACCGCGGTGAGGCGATCGGCGTCACCCTCCCCCACCCGCACGGGCAGATCTACGCCTACCCCTACGTGACGCCGCGCACCACGCGACTCCTGGAGTCGATCGACCGCACCGCTCCCGAGCTCTTCCAGCACATCCTCGAGTCCGAGCAGGCATCCGAGCGCGTCGTGTTCCGCGGCGAGCACTGGACCGCGTTCGTGCCCTTCGCCGCGCGCTGGCCGCTCGAGGTGCACCTCATGCCGCACCGCCACGTCCCGGACTTCGCTGAGACGACGGATGCCGAGCGCGATGAGCTCGCCCCGCTGTATCTGCGTCTGCTGCGCGGCGTCGACGCGCTGTACGACACCCCGACTCCGTACATCGCCGCCTGGCACCAGGCTCCGGTGCACGTAGGCCGTGACAGCGTGCGCCTGCACCTGCAGCTGACGAGCCCGCGGCGTGCTGCCGACAAGCTCAAGTTCCTCGCAGGTTCCGAGGCGGCGATGTGGGCGTGGGCGGCGGAGATCACCCCCGAGCAGGGTGCCGCCCGCATCCGCGAGGCCATCGCGAACGCCGCACAGCCGGTGGACATCGCCCGGCCGGCGGATGACGCGGCCCCGCAGAACGCCGCATCCACCGCATCCACCCGGACCGCGACCGACAGCGCACCCGTGCGCGCAGACAAGGCGATGTCATGACCCCGACCCAGGATGCCGCCCGCGAGCTCTTCACCGACCTGACCGGCCACGCCCCCGAGGGCATCTGGTCCGCGCCGGGCCGGGTGAACCTCATCGGCGAGCACACCGACTACAACGACGGCTTCGTGCTGCCGTTCGCCATCCCGCACCGCACGGTGGCGGCCGTCGGGCGTCGCGAAGATCACCGCATCCGTGTCGCCTCGACCTTCGCCGACGAGCCGGTGGAAGTCGAGCTCGACGACCTCGACCGCCTGTTCCCGACGCCCACCGGCAGCGCCCCGCAGGTGCCGGAGTGGGCCGCCTACCCGCTCGGCGTGGCCTGGGCGCTGCGCCAGGCCGACGGCATCGCCGCATCGGCCGCCGTCGGATCGGGACTCGACATCGCGATCGCCTCCGACGTCCCCGTGGGCGCCGGGCTCTCCTCCTCGGCCGCGATCGAGGGCGCCACGGCATCCGCGCTCAACGATCTCTGGGCTGCCGGGCTCGACCGCCCCGCCCTGGCGCGGGTCGGACGCCGCGCCGAGAACGAGGCCGTCGGAGCGCCGACGGGCATCATGGATCAGATGGCCTCGATGCTCGGCGAGCCGGATGCCGCGATCTTCCTCGACTGCCGCACGCTCGACGCGAACCTCGTGCAGGTCGGCATCGCCGAGGCGGGGCTCGCCATCCTCGTGATGGACACGCGAGTGAAGCATGCGCATTCGACCGGCGGCTACGGCGAGCGTCGCGCCGCGTGCGAGCGCGGCGCCGCCATCATGAGCGTGCCGAGCCTGCGTGACGTCTCGGTGGACGACCTGCCGCGAGCGCAGGAGCTGATGGATGACGTGACCTTCCGCCGCGTGCGCCACGTCGTGACCGAGAATCAGCGCGTGCTCGACACCGTGCGGGTCCTGCGCGAGGGGAGCGCGCGCGACATCGGCGACCTCCTCGTGGCCTCGCACGCGTCCATGCGCGACGACTTCGAGATCTCGGTGCCCGAGCTCGACACGGCTGTCGAGGCGGCTCTCGCAGCCGGAGCCGTCGGCGCGCGGATGACGGGCGGCGGATTCGGCGGAGCGGCCATCGCCCTCGTCGAGCAGGACGCCGTTCCTCGAGTGACGAATGCCGTGAACGCCGCGTTCGCAGCATCCGGCTTCGCGGCCCCCGTGCTGTTCACCGTCACGCCCTCGGCCGGGGCGCACCGCGACGTCTGACCCCTCCGATCCCGTCGCATCCCCGTCCCGTCCGCTCCCGTCCGGTCGCATGTCCCGATTCGCGGAGGTTGCCCCGATCCGCACACCGATCTGGCGAATTCGTCCGCAGAACGGGACAACCTCCGCAGATCGGGACACGCAGGGTCCACAGATCGGGCAACCTCCGCGGATCGGCACACGGTGGAACCCGAGACACGAACAGGGCAGTCCGGCATATCGGAACAGGGCGACGCCGGAACCGGCCATCAGCCCGGGGTCCTGAGATACTGAACCTTCACCACCTGAGGAGCACAATGTCCTGGATCGTGACCGGCGGCGCCGGCTACATCGGCTCGCACGTCGTCCGCGCACTCTCGGAGGCGGGGCTCGCACCCGTCATCCTCGATGACCTCTCCAGCGGGGTGGCGTCGTTCGCGCCTGAGGGCGTCCCCTTCGTCGAGGGCTCCATCCTCGATCGCGAGCTCGTGGAGCGGACTCTCCGCGAGCACGATGCCGAGGGCGTCATCCATGTGGCCGGATACAAGTACGCGGGCGTCTCGGTCCAGCGGCCGCTGCACACGTACGCGCAGAACGTCGAGGGGACGCGCGTGATCCTCGAGGCGATGCAGGCCAGCGGGGTCGCGAACATCGTGTTCTCCTCATCCGCCGCCGTGTTCGGGACGCCCGACGTCGCGCTGGTCGTCGAAGACACGGCCAAGCGCCCCGCCAGCCCCTACGGCGAGTCCAAGCTCATCGGCGAATGGCTCCTGCGCGATCAGGCCATCGCCACGGCCGACTCCGACGTCCCGCTCCGCCACACCTCGCTGCGCTACTTCAACGTGGTCGGCTCCGCGGATCCGACGGTCTACGACGTCAGCCCGCACAACCTCTTCCCGATCGTCTTCGAGGCGCTCATCGAGGGGCGCACGCCGAAGATCTTCGGCGACGACTACGCGACCGAGGACGGCACGAACGTCCGCGACTACGTGCACGTCGGAGACATCGCGGCCGCGCACGTCGCTGCGGCGAAGCGCCTCGCCGCCGGCGACTCCATCGAGCCCGCCTACAACCTCGGCTCGGGTGACGGCTTGAGCGTGAAGCAGATCATGGATGCCGTCGCCCGCGTGACCGGCATCGACTTCACCCCGGAGATCGGCCCGCGCAGACCCGGCGACCCGGATCGCATCGTCGCCACGGGCGAGCTCGCCGCCCGCGACCTCGACTGGAAGATGCGGTACACGGTCGACGAGATGGTGCGGACGGGCTGGGAGGCGCGCCGCCGGGCTTGAGCTCGGGCTCCCGGATCGTCTGTTCCGGCGGCCGACAGCGTCAGAGGTCGCGAGTGCGGATCGGGTAGAGCCAGAAGCAGAGCCACGCGAGGGCGGCGAAGACGAGCGGGACGACCGCGACCATCAGCCGGATGCCGCCGTCGACCGCCTCGGGCTGGGCATCGCCGAGCGACGCGTCGAAACCGGATGCCGTGAGCACCGCAGCGGCGACCACGGCCTGCAGCACGACCGAACCGCGCACCACGAACCCGTTGACGCCGAAGTAGGCACCCTCGCGGCGGTGGCCGGTGCGGGTGGCATCCTCATCGATGATCTGCGCGAGAACCACCTCGAGGAGCTGCAGGAGGCCGCCGACCCCGACGCCGACGGCGATCCCGACCAACGCTGCGGCGAGCACGGTCGAGGTCGCCAGGTATCCGAGCACGGCAAGGCCGAAGACCCCGACGCTCGCGAGCAGGGCGATGCGCGGGGAGGTGCGCCGCACCACGGCGCTCCACAGCACGATCGACGGGATGGCCGTCACGAAGATCGCCCCGAGCAGGATGCTCCCCTCCCCCTCGGCCGCACCCAGCGAGTAGCGCACGTAGAACGGGAGGGCGGCGAGGATGACCGCGATCGAGGTCTGGATGAAGAGCGAGCCGAGGACGTAGGGGACGAACGCGCGGTTCGCGAAGGTGTACTTCAGCTGGTCGCCCCAGCGCATGGCTTCGGACGCGGCCTCGGGGACCCGTCGTTCGATCATCCCTCCGGCGAACGACCACACCAGCAGCACCAGGCAGACCGCCGAGAGGACGATCGCCATGCCCGGCCATCCGATCCAGCCGTACAGGGCCGGCGCCCCCGCGGTGCCGAGCACGATGCCGAGGATCGCGAAGATCTGCCGCGGCACATTGCCCCGGGCACGCTCGTCCGTTGTGCGGAAGATCTCGGGGAAGAGGGCCGAGATGTTCAGCACCACGACCACGAAGGCGATGTCGTACACCGCGACGACGACCAGGAACCAGACGATCAGTCCGGCGGCCGGCAGCTCCGGCGGCATCCAGATCAGGGCGAAGGCGACCACCAGCGGCACGATCCCGAGGCCGATCCACGGGATGCGGCGCCCCCACGGCGTGCGGATGCGATCGGAGAGCGCGCCGACGACCGGGTTCAGAACGGCGTTCAGGATGCCGTGCGCGATCATCGCCGCCGCCACCCACGTCGGCTCCACGCCCAGATGCGTGACGTAGAAGTAGACGACGAACGCCGAGAACGTCTGCGCCATGAGCTGGGTCGGGAACCCGGATGCCCCGAAGGCGACGGCCTGCGCGCGGGTGGGCGCGGCATCCAGTCTGCGATCGCGCAGTCCGCTCAACGCGCTCATGCCCGCTCTCCGCGCTGCAGCTCGCGCAGGTCCCGCCAGCCGATCCGGACGAGTCCTTCGTCGGCGATCACCTGCCGCACCTCGGGGTCGGAGAGCAGCCGCAGCTCGTGTCCGCGCTTCTCGGCTCCGAAGTCGACCGTCGCCCGCAGCTCGTCATCGTCGACCATCGGATGCAGGTAGATCTCCGTCACCCCGGCGGGGACCGCGCGGAGCAGCGCGATGAAGCCGTCCCGCACCTGCTCGTACGACTCATCGGGAGCGGCTTCGAACGGATGGCTCCACAGCCGGTCGATGATCTCGACCCCGAGCGCGTCGGCCGCCGCGGCGGCCCGGGTGAGCTGGGCCTGGAGCGCCTCGTCGTTGCCCGTCCCCGCCATGCTGCGCGGCAGCCGGAACGGCAGTCCGTTCCGCGCAGACAGCTCGAGCACCTGTGCGAGGAAGTCCCGACCGGTGAGCAGTCCGTAGACCGAGCCCATGTGGTTGTCGAGGTGGGTCACGTCGACTCCGGCATCCAGTGCCGCCTGCAGCTGTGCGCCGATCTCTGCCGCGACATCGTCGGCGGACGCGCTCTGCTCGACCGAGAGCACATCGCGGGGGAACCATCCGCCCTCGTCGACGAGGCTCGTGCTCGTCCCGGTGAGGGGACGCCAGCGGTAGTCCGACCACTCGCTGGTGAGCACGAGGTGCACGCCCACGTCGAAGTCGGTACGGGATGCCGCGAACGCCAGCGCCTCCGGCGCCCACGCGCACGGCACCATGAGCGTCGTCGAGTCGATGTGCCCGGCCTGGAGCAGATCGATGATCGCCGTGTTCGCCGCATGGCACATGCCGAAGTCGTCCGCGTTGATGATCAGCGCCCTCGCGCCGGGAGGCAGTCCGAGCCGCGTCGCGAGGTCTGCGGTCATCTCCGGCTCCTGTCCGCGCCCGGGACCGCGTGCGAGAAGACCGTCGCGCGCAGTGCGGCGGCGGCCTCGCCGACGGCGCCGACGAGCGGCGCCTCGGGCCCGAACGACGAGACCAGCAACCGGAGGGGCAGCTGGGCGGCGAGCTCCTCGGCCGTGGCGAGGGCTGCGTCGACCAGAGCCGGATGCGCCGCGGTTCCCCCGAGGATGAAGGCCTCGGGGTCGAGCACGAGCGCGACGCTGCCCGCGACGAGCGTGAGGCGGCGCCCCATCTCGGCGGCCATGGCCCGCGCCGCCTCATCGCCCGCTGATGCGGCGTCGAGGTGCTGGTCGATCGTGGCGTCGGGGTCGCGGCCGTGCGCGAGCGCGAGGTCGCGCACGACCTCGTCGCCGAGCACCGGCGCCCCGATCGGCAGCGGCGATTGCGGCAGGTACATGACCTCGCCGGCCACCCCCGAGAATCCGCGGTGCAGGATGCCGTCGAGCACGATGCCGGCACCGAGCCCGTCGTCCAGGAGCAGCAGCGCGAAGCTGGCGAGGTCGGCGCCCGTCCCCTCGGTGAGCTCGGCGAGCGCCGCCAGGTTGACGTCGTTCTCGACGCGCACCGGGCATCCGAGTCGAGCAGACAGTGCGGCACGGAAGGCCCCGCCATCGGGCCCCTGGTCGTCGCGGATGCCGCCGTCGGCCGTGACGATTCCGGGGATGCCGACCACGACCAGGTGCAGCGGACCGTTGAGCGCGCGCCGGCAGCCCTCGACGAGGGCGGCGATGTGCTCCACCCGGTCGGCGCGTGGCGGGAAGGGGGCGTGCTGCTCGGCGCGCACGGCACCGGTCGGGTCGACGAGGGCGACGTGAGCGGCGTGGTTGTCGACATGCACGGCGGCGGCGAAGCCGAGCTGGGGGTGGAGGGCGACTCGTCCGGCCGCCGGTCCCCGGGTGTCCCGGTCGACGCCGGCCGGAACGACGGCCGCGGAGTTCTCGAGCATCCGCAGCACCTGCGTCACCGCGGTGCGTGAGAGCCCCGTCTCGGCGACCAGCTCGGTCCTCGTGAGCGGACCCCGACGGGCCAGCGTCTCGAGGATCGCGCGTCCGTTGAGTGTGCGCAGCAGGCTCTGCGGACCGGCCAGCGGTCGTGCCATGAGGATCCCCCCGGATTCGACGTGCGCCCAGCCTGACACATCGCGTCATACGTGTCGAGTGACGCGACCGCCGTCAGCACCAGCCACAACTCCGGAGATTCGCGCCCGAAGGCGCGGTACCGCCGGGATTCGCGCCCGGAGCGACCGGATCTCCGGAGTCGTGCAGCCGGAACCCGGATCAGTCGAGCGCCGACATCACGTGCTTGATGCGCGTGTAGTCGTCGAAGCCGTACTGCGAGAGGTCTTTGCCGTAACCGGAGTGCTTGAAACCGCCGTGCGGCATGTCCGACACGAACGGGATGTGCGTGTTGATCCAGACGCACCCGAAGTCGAGGTCCCGGGAGAAGCGCATCGCGCGCGCGTGATCGGTCGTCCACGCCGACGAGGCGAGCGCATAGGGCACGTCGTTCGCGAGCTCGAGCGCCTCCTCCTCGGTCTCGAACGACTGCACCGTGAGCACGGGACCGAAGATCTCGCCCTGCACGGCCTCGTCATCCTGCTTCAGGCCCGACACGATCGTGGCCTCGAAGAAGTAGCCCGTCTCGCCCTGACGCGATCCGCCGGTCTCGATGGTCGCGTGCGCGGGCAGGCGGTCGACGAACCCCTGCACCTGGGCGAGCTGAGCGGCGCTGCTGAGCGGACCGTAGAGGACGCCCTCTTCGTGCGGGCCGCCGGTTCGCGCCTCGGCCTTCGCCTTCTCGACGAGCGTCGCCACGAAGGCGTCGTGCACCGACGAGTGCACGAGCACGCGGGTGGCCGCGGTGCAGTCCTGCCCTGCGTTGAAGAACGCGCCGGTGACGATACCGGAGGCCGCCTTGTCGAGGTTCGCATCGGGGAAGACGATCGCCGGCGCCTTGCCGCCGAGCTCGAGGTGCACGCGCTTGACGTCGTTCGCCGCCGAACGCGCGACCGCCATCCCTGCGCGCACGGATCCGGTGATCGCCACCATCTGCGGGGTCGGGTGCTCGACCAGCGCCACCCCGGTGTCGCGATCGCCGAGCACCACGTTGAGCGTGCCCGCCGGCGTGTGCAGCGCGACGATCTCGGCGAGCAGGAGCGTGGTCAGCGGTGTCGATTCGGCAGGCTTGAGCACGACCGTGTTGCCGGCGGCGAGCGCGGGCGCGATCTTCCACACCGCCATGTTGAGGGGGTAGTTCCAGGGCGTGACCTGACCGATCACGCCGATCGGCTCGCGGCGCACGAACGACGTGTGACCGGCGAGGTACTCCCCTGCGGCGCGCCCTTCGAGGTTGCGCGCGGCGCCGGCGAAGAAGCGCAGCTGGTCGATCGACTGCAGGATCTCGTCCGCCACCAGGCTCGCCCGCGGCTTGCCGGTGTCCTTCGACTCGAGGTCGGCGAACTCCTCGGCCCGCGCCTGCATCTCGTCGGCGATGCGGAACAGCGCGAGCTGGCGGTCGGCGGGGGTGGTGTCGCGCCACACCGGGAAGGCGGCGGCCGCTGCGGCGTAGGCGGCGTCGACATCCGAGGCGTCCGAGACGGGCAGCTCGCCGTAGGTCTCCTCCGTCGCCGGATCGATGAGAGGCATCCGCCCCTGTCCGTTCACGGGAACGCGCTGCCCGCCGATGAAGTTCTGGAGGAGTTCTGTGGCCATGTCGCCATGCTAGCGATCGGATTGCGAATACAGAAGACTCAATCGCTCTGAACGATGGAATCAGTTGCTTAGAGCGCATGATCCTGTCAATATCGACACATGACCCCGACGCCGAAGCAACCCGTGCTGGATGACATCTCGAAGCGGATCGTCGAGCTGCTCCAGGAGGACGGCCGCAGACCCTACGCCGAGATCGGCCGCGAGGTGGGACTCAGCGAAGCTGCAGCCCGGCAGCGGGTGCAGCGGATGACCGAGGCGGGCGTCATCCAGATCGTCGCCGTCACCGATCCCATGCAGCTGGGGTTCAACCGGATGTCGATGATCGGCATCCGCGTCACCGGCGACCCGCGCCTCATCGCCGAGGAGCTGACGAAGATCACCGAGCTCGCCTACGTCGTGGTCACGCTCGGCACCTTCGACATCCTCGTCGAGGCGGTGTGCGAGAGCGACGCGCACCTGCTCGACCTGATCGCCACCCGCATCCGCACCATCCCGGGCGTCGCCCACACCGAGAGCCTGCTCTACGCCGGCCTCTACAAGGACCTCTACAACTGGGGCACGCGCTGAAGCGCGGCCCCTGGAACAGGACTGAATCATGGGAACCACGGTCTTCGAACGCCGCCGCCCCGCGGATGCCGTCATCGACGCCTCGCTGCGCGACACGGCCTTCGGCGTGTTCTGGCTCGATAACGTCGAGCGCGTCGAGCATCCCTCGCTCTCGGGGAGCATCTCCGCCGACCTCGCGATCGTCGGCGGCGGGTACGCGGGCCTCTGGACCGCCGTCCGCGCGAAGGAGCGCGACCCGGAGCGGCGCGTCGTACTACTGGAGGCCTCGCGCATCGCGTGGGCGGCGTCCGGCCGCAACGGCGGCTTCTGCGAGTCGAGCCTCACGCACGGGCACGAGAACGGCCTCACCCGCTGGCCCGAAGAGATCGATCGCCTGGAGGAGCTGGGGCACGAGAACCTCGACGGCATCGAGGCGACCGTGAAGAAGTACGGCATGGATGTCGACTTCGAGCGCACCGGCCAGCTGGCCGTGGCCGTCGAGCCGCACCAGGTGGAGTGGCTGCGCGAGGAAGAGGGCTTCCTCGACCGGGATGCCGTGCAGGCCGAGGTCCACTCGGACACCTTCCTCGCCGGCGCCTGGGAACGCGACGGATGCGCGCTCGTGCATCCGGCCAAGCTCGGCCTGGAGCTCGCCCGCGTGGCCGTCGAGCTGGGCGTCGAGATCTACGAGCAGTCGCTCGTGCGCGCGGTCTCCGGCGACGGCTCCGGTCCGATCACCCTCATCACCCGCGAGGGTGGACGCGTCACCGCCGATGCCGTGGCGCTGGCGACGAACGTCTTCCCCTCGCTGCTCAAGCGCAACCGGCTGATGACCGTGCCCGTGTACGACTACGTGCTCATGACCGAGCCGCTGACCGATGCGCAGCTGGCCTCGATCGGCTGGTCGAACCGGCAGGGTCTCGCCGACAGCGCCAACCAGTTCCACTACTACCGACTCACCGCCGACAACCGCATCCTGTTCGGCGGATACGACGCGGTCTACCACTTCGGCGGCAAGGTGCGCCCGGAGTACGAGGACCGCGCCGAGAGCCACCGCAAGCTGTCCTCGCACTTCTTCACCACGTTCCCTCAGCTCGAGGGCCTGCGGTTCACGCACCGCTGGGCAGGCGCGATCGACTCGTCGAGCCGGTTCTGCGCGTTCTTCGGCACCGCCCGCAAGGGCCGGGTGGCCTACGCGACCGGGTTCACCGGCCTGGGCGTGGGGGCGGCGCGCTTCGCCGCCGACGTGATGCTCGACAAGCTGTCCGGCGAGCCGACGGAGCGCACCGAGCTCGCGATGGTGCGCGAGAAGCCGATCCCGTTCCCCCCGGAGCCCGTCGCCTCGATCGGCGTCAACCTCGTGCGCGCTGCGATGAACCGGGCGGATCACAACGAGGGCAAGCGCAACCTGTTCCTCAAGACGCTGGATGCCGTCGGCATGGGCTTCGACTCGTGAGCGAACTCGTGCCGGGCGAGCTCGCGCCGGGAACCGGAGTGGATGCCGCGGCACTGCCGCTCGTGCACGAGCCGCTTCCGACGGAGGACCTGATCATCGGCACTCCGACGTCCGCCACCCACGCCCTCGCGACGATCGGCGAGGTCGAGGTCGGTCTCTGGGAGATGACGCCGGGCACGGCATCCGACACCGAGGTCGACGAGGTGTTCGTCGTGCTGACCGGTCGGGCGCGGATCGAGTTCGTCGATCCGCCGCTCCCCGCGATCGAGGTCGGCCCCGGGTCGGTCGTGCGGTTGGCCGAGGGGCAGCGCACCGCCTGGACGGTCACCGAGACGCTGCGCAAGGTCTACATCGCCTGAGGTCGGGGATCGAAAGAAAATCAGCCCGCGCCGTGAGGCAACGGGCTGATCATGATACGTCCCAGTCTCGCGCAGGAACGCAGACCGAGCCGATATCCAACGCAGCCCTGACCATCGCCGCGACGCTCATCGGACTTTTCGGGCTCTAATGCTCGGCTTAGCCGGCCTCGGCGTGGCGGGCCCCGGCCTCAGCTGGGGAGGCCCCGGCTTCACGGTCATCGCGTACGCCGATTCGGACGGTACCGAGCGGGCAGACGTATCCGGCGTATGGGCGTCGCTCGTCTCGCGGAAGTCCAGGCGGGGGTGTCCTGCGCGCCGCTGTCGGCGATCACCGAATCGTGATGATTGATGCCCCCGATGTCGCGTACCGGCCGTCGTCGGCTAGTGAACAAGCGCCTTCAATATGACGAAGACTGCTCCGAATGATGCGGTGGCCAAGGCGCCGGCGATGCGGACGAGCTGCGGGCTGCCTCGGCGAAGGAAGGCGACGTACCCGAGAAAGGCGAGGATGACGACCCCTGACCAGAGCGCGACGTCGTTTGCGAGGTCGTCTGGGATGAGTCGATTGGTTCCGGCCAGCAGTATCAGAGTCGGTATGGCTGCAGAGCTCAGCATTCCTAGCGAATGCTGAATTGACTCACGGAACGCGCGCCTGATCTTTAGGCTGTCGTGTTCGCTTCCTTCCGGCCTGGCCCCGAGCCGGGCCAGCGTGCCCGCGTACACGTGCGCACCCCAGAACACCAGCACAGTGGCGGCGACTGTGATCAGAACCACGGCGGAAGTCTCGCCGTGTGCGGATGACACCGCCACGAGCCCGCTGACGAGAATCGTGCCATAGACAGCTGCCTCTGTCCCAAACCCTGGCCGTAGGGCGTGGTGAATGCGGAGGATGCTGCGGTCAGCTGCGGTGTGGGGATTACTCACGTGATCAGACTAGAAGCTGTCGACCAGAACACCACGGGTGACGTGTCGGGTGCGTTCTGGTTGACTGAACGCGGACGCTGAGGCACGCAGTGAGCATCTGACACGATCACCGAGACGCCGTTGAAGGGACACCGCCGATGAAGAAGCTCCCCACTTCTGGAGAGATTGTCAGGATCCGCCGCGAAGCGCTGCTCAACCGGGCTGTCGAGGCATACAAATTCTTCTATCCGACCGTGTCCATGGTGCTGAACTACGAATCCCTCGAAGAGCTCGGCGCACCCGCCAACCGCGGTTTCCTTATCCAGCTGACCACCCCGGATCTCGTCACCCTCACTCAGAATTCCGATACCCCGTACGGGATCGGGCTGGGTGACACGGCTGATGGGCCGGTCGTGGTCGAGCTCCCTGCGGGGCCGCTGATCGGGGTGGTTGATGACACGAATTTTCAGTTCGTCACCAACATGGGCGTCGTCGGCGAGGACGAAGGCAAGGGGGCAAAGTATCTGTTCGTGGCACCGGGCTATGACGGTCCGCTGCCCGAAGCCGGCTACTTCGTCAAGCGCCTCAAGACCAACAGGTTCCTCGTCTGCGCCCGCGCACCTTTCCCCGACCCGGAGAAGGGAAAGGCGCTCTTGCGCACGCTGAAGGTCTATCCTTGGGCGGAGGCGGAGAACCCCACGCCGAACGTGTTCGTCGACATGTCGGATCGCAAGGCAGTCGCGAACCCCTGCGTGGTCGACGGGACGATCGAGTACTGGCACGCTCTCAAGCGGGCCCTCGACGTCGATGTGCCGTCGTCCGCTCTCTACACCCAGTACGGGATGCTCGCCGACCTCGGCCTGCGGGCGGACCGATCCTTCGCCCCGGATGCGGAACTCGTCTCGATTCTCTCCGAGGCAGCCGAGAAGGCGAACGAGCAGCTCGTGGTCGCAGCGTTCGCCGACGACGCGCCGGAACGGCTCGTCTGGCCTGATCGTCAGTGGGAGTGGGTCGTGTACTCCGAGGGGGACTTCGGATACTACGAGAAGGACTTTCTGCACCTCTCCGTGCGGGAGCGTTGGTTCTACCAGGCCACCCTCGAAACCGACAAGATGTTCATGCACAAGGAGGGCGCCGGCTCCCTTTACTGGCTCGCTGCATTCGACCGCGATGGCGCTGCGCTCGATGGTGGCATGTCCTACTCGCTGACCGTTCCCTCGCCCGTGCCCGCCGCGCAGTTCTGGTCTGTCACCTTGTACGATCTCGACACACGGTCGGAGATCAACACGCCGCAGTTCAAACCGGTGCTGACAAGCCTGCGCGACAACCTGGAGCCCGACGAGTCAGGCTCGATCACTCTTCATTTCGGACCCGCTCAGCCGGACGGTGACGTGCCGTGGCTGCAGACTAATCCGGGTTCGCAGTGGTTCGCGTACTTCCGTATCTACGGTCCGGGCGCCCCCGCGTTCGATGGTAACTGGAAGCCTTCTGACTTCCAGAAGTCTTGACCGCAGCCCTACGGGGAACACACTGAGGCAGTCGTGACCGGTTGAGTGCCGCCTAGAGCCGCCCGATGACGAGGGCGCGCGAAACGCGCGATGCTCTACCCGGGAACCCTGAACGTGATATGGCTGACCGCCCTCTTCCTCATGATCATCAAACCGGGTGCTGCCGGCTAGAGAAGCTCCCGGCCGCCGGTCGGGATCAGGATCGCGCGTGGTCGTATCGCGCCTACTGGGCCGCGACCTCGTCGCGATGCGTTTCAGATCAGCTCATCAGGACGGCAGCATCGCACCGGCGGCAGACGCACAACAGCCGCCGCCGCCCGATCTCAGAGCGTCGAGAGCAACGCCTCGACGCTCCGACGCACGCGCGCAGTGCGTACCTCGTCCGGGTCGAAATCGCCCATGAACACGTTGCCGAGCGCAGCCGAGAGGGTTCCGTCGGCCACGAGCGCGCGCGTCTCCGCATCCGCGTCCGGATACTCCGCTTCGGCGAGTTCCGCCAGGGTGATGCGCGTGCGGCCGTAGGCCTCAGCGAGGACCTCGGCGATCGGGGGGTTCGTGCGCGAGAGCTCCACGAAGCCGAGGACCACCGCGTTCTCGGCATCCGAGCGGGTGAACTCCTCCCCGAAAAGGAAGTCGAGGGCGGCGGAGAACGTCGTCACCTCGCTGGGGAGGATCGTCAACGCCCCCTCCTCATCCGAGAAGACTCGGCGCGCAGCCTCCGCGAGCAGCTGGTCCCGATTGCCGACGAAGTGGCGGACGTGTCCGCGTGACATGCCGGCGGCCTCCGCGATGCGGTCGAGCGAGGTCCCCGCGATGCCGTGCTGGGCCACGGTCTGCAATGTGGCGTCGATGATCTGGTCGCGGCGTTCTGCGGCCACGGTCGGGCGTGCCATCGTCTCCCCCTTTTCCCCTGCGTCAGCAGGATACATAGATGTTACAAGTTTTTAGTCTAGTCGGACTTGACTATTAACTGAGGCGGACCTACGTTGTGATTCATCGAGCACCGCGGTCTTCCCGGCGCAGAGGTTTCGAAGGAGAGCAATGACCCGCTACATCCGCATCCCCGCGGCCCCCGAGAGCGAACTGGCGCGCCCCGCCCGCGTCCGGATGCGCGACGGCGTGCTGCTCGCTGCGGACGTGTACCTCCCCGAGGACGGCGGCGAACGCGCCGGCGACACGATCCTCATCCGCCTGCCGTACGACAAGAGCGGCGCCTACACCTACATCCCCCTGATCGCGGAGTACCTGATGGCCCGCGGCTACCGCGTCGTCGCGCAGGATGTGCGCGGCAAGTTCCGCTCCGAGGGCGAGGCGCTGCTCTTCGTCAACGAGGTGCGGGACGGCGAGGACACGCTCGACTGGATCGTGCAGCAGCCCTGGTCGAACGGCCGCATCGCGATGTGGGGCGACAGCTACTACGGCTACACGCAGTGGGCCGCAGCCGCGAGCGGCCACCCGGCTCTCAAGGCGATCGCCCCCCGGGTCACAGGCACACGCCTCGGCGAGCCGGTGCGACGCACGCCGGGCCAGCGGATCTCCGACGTCGAGTGGGCGATCACCTACCTGTATCCGGTCAGTCACTTCCACGGCAACGACACCTTCATGTGGGAGCCCGATTGGGCTCGACGTGACTTCGCCTCGCAGGTCGAGGAGTTCCTGGCCGAGGTCGGAGAGCGATCGATCTCCTACGACCAGTGGTACCCGCGGCCGGTGCACCTGCCGAGATTCCCGCTCGGGAGTCCTTTCGCCTCACGTTCCGTGCCGGTACTGCACACCATCGGCTGGTGGGACAACTGCGCGCCACTGTCCTGGGCCGACGTCGCGGACATCGCGCAGCATCCCGCCTGGGCCGCGCACCACCACCTGCGCATCGAGTCGGTCGACCACGAGGGGTACGAGCTGCTCAGCGATCCGGCCGACCGGGTGGTCGAGCGCACGGACGAGCAGGTCCGCGCTCTGCTTCCTCGCACCCTCGACCCGGCGCTCGAGTTCTTCGAGGTGTACCTGCGCGGCCACGGCGCCCCGTCCGACATCCCCGCCGTGCGCTGGAACCTCGCGGGCACGAACGAGGAGAGGACGGATGCGGCCTGGCCGCCCGAGGGCATCCGCACCGTCACGCTGCAGGCGACCGCCGCCGGAGGACTGAGCACGGATGCCGCAGAGCAGCCGACCGAGCTGACCTGGACGCACGATCCGGCCGACCTCGTACCGTCGAGTGCTGCAGACGCCTTCTCGTTCCTGCTCGAGGTGCCGGACGAAGCGCCGATCGGCGAGCGCGATGACGTGCGCGTCTTCACCTCCGCCCCGGTCGCCTCCGACGTCGATCTCGCCGGCCCCGTGACCGCCACCGTCGCTGTCCGCTCCGACGGACCGGTGCTCGATCTCTTCCTCCGGTTGCTCGATGTCGCACCCGACGGCACGGCGCTGCGCATCGCCCGCGGTCAGCGGCAGGTCGCCGAGGCCACGACACCCGCGACCATCGACGTCGGTCTGGGGCAGATCGGATACCGGCTCCGCGCCGGCCACCGCCTCCGCCTCCACGTGTCGAGCAGCGACTACCCCGAGTTCATCCCGCAGCCGGGCACGGGCGTCGACCCCTGGGCTTGGGGACCGACCGCGACCAATCAGCAGCACCTCACCGTCGGGGGGCCCGACGGCCTCACGATCCACCTCCCTGTCCTGGATGGAGAACTGTCATGACCACGTCCGCCCCCCAGCCCGAGCCGGTGCTCGAGTACGCCTTCGAGATCCGCGTCGACGTCGACGCCGACATCCACCTCGGACGCGGCCCGCACGAGATCCTCGGATTCACCCCCATCACCGGGGGCACGGTCGACGGCCCGCTGCTGCAGGGCACCGTGATCCCCGGCGGGGGCGACTGGTCGGTCGAGCGCGACGGCACGTTCCAGCTCGAGGCGCGGTACCTGCTGCGCGCGTCGGACGGCTCGGCCATCGACATCCTCAATCGCGGCTACTACCGCGAAGAGGAGGACGGCACGTCGTACTTCCGCACCGCGCCGGTCTTCCAGACAGACGCGCCGGCGCACAGCTGGCTCAGCCGCAATCAGTTCATCGGCCTGGCGCGCGACGAGGACGAGCAGATCTGCATCCGCATCTACGTCGTGCGCTGAGCACGGCATCCCGCACCACCCGCACCACCACCCCCGGCGGGGTCGACGACGCCCCCGCCGCACGCACTCGAGAGGACCCGACATGACCCGCACCACCCGACGCCGGCTCACCGTCGTCGCCGCCCTGGCGACCGCGACCGTTCTCGCCGCCACCGCCTGTGCACCGCGCACCGGTACGACAGACTCGTCACCCGAGGAGATCGACGCCTCGTCGCTCGTCACGGCACTCCCGGCAGCCACCGAACCCGTCGACGAGGTGACCTGGGCCGTCGTGGAGGGCGAGCCGCAGACGCTGGATCCGTCGTCCTCGGCCAACATCATCATCCCGAACCTGTGCGACAGCCTGCTCACCGTCGAACCGGACTTCACGGTGGAACCCGGCATCGCCGAGAAGGCCGACTGGGTCGACCCCGTGACCTTCGAGATCACCGTCCGTGAGGGGGTCACCTTCTGGGACGGCACTCCCGTCACCGCCGCGGACGTGGCCTACAGCCTGGAGCGGAACCGCACCCCCGCCTCGCAGTGGTATGCGGCCTTCGCGCTGATCTCGAGCATCGAGACTCCCGATGACGACACCGTGCTCGTGCGCTTCACCGCGCCGGACACCACCTTCCGCGATGCTCTCGGCGGAGGCGGCGGGGCTGTCATGAGCCAGGCATTCGGCGGCACCGCCGGGAAGGACCTCGGCACCTCCGGTGGCGGCCTGATGTGCGCCGGCCCCTATCAGCTCGAGGAATGGAAGCCGGGGTCCGAGATCTCGGTCACCGCGAACCCCGACTACTGGAACGGCGCTCCGTTGACCGAGCGCATCCGCTTCGTGTTCGTGACGGACGGTCCCACTCTCACCTCCGCTCTGACATCGGGCGAGATCGACGGCGCATTCACCGTGCCACCCGGGTCGCGACAGAGCTTCGAAGCGGAGGACGGCGAAGGCCGCCTGATCGCCGGCCCGTCGACCGCGTCGTACAGCTTCGGACCCGCTTCCGCCGACAGCGCTGCGGCCGACCCCCGGGTACGACAGGCGCTGAGTCTCGCCATCGACCGCGACGTGTACATCGACACCGTGCTGCAGGGACTGGGAGAGGTCCAGAAGACGATCGTGCCGCCGTTCGTGTGGAGCGGAATGGAGGCGAAGGACATCTATCAGGACGCTTACGACGCGCTGCCCGCACCCGAGGTCGATCTCGACAAGGCCAAGGAGCTCATCGCCGAATCGGGCATCGACACCTCGGTGCCTTTGGTGCTCGCGGTGCCTGCCGGGGCCAAGGAGTTCTCGCAGACGGCATCCATCGTGCAGAGCGCCGCGAAGGACATCGGCCTCACCATCACGATCGACGAGCGCCAGCCCGCGGACTTCGGGGCGCTGTTCTACACGCCGGAGCTGCGTGACGGCATCGACTTCGTGGCCACGACCGGGTACCTCGAGGTTCCCGGTGTGCTCGGCTATCCGCAGCTGTTCATGCTGCCGGCCGAGATCGGCGGCATCTTCAACTGGTCGGGCTATGCGAACGACGAGGTGACGGCCGACCTGCAGGCGGCGCGCACCGCGACGGATGCCACAACAGCCGCCGAGGCGTTCGTGAGCGCTCAGGAGATCTTCGCCCCCGATCAGCTGCAGGTGACGCTCGCCGCGGCCTACCAGCTCACCTACCTGTCCGACGACCTCACCGGCATCACGACCTCTGTCGCGATCTACAGCTCCCCCTGGGCGCTGCACCTCGGCGGCGAGTGAGTCTGCTGCGACCACGGAACGGATCCCCCTCATGATCAGGACGTTGCTCGGCAAGCTGGGCGGTCTCGCGCTCACGCTGTTCCTCGCCAGCGTCGTCATCTTCTCGGCGCTGCTGCTCACGCCGGGTGACCCGGTGACGGCCCTGGCCGGTGGAGCTCGTCCGACCCCGGAACTCATCGCGGCGATCCGCGCCGAGTACCGGCTGGACGATCCGGTCTGGCTGCAGTACCTCCACTGGCTCGGCGGCGTCCTCACCGGCGACTTCGGTCGCTCCTTCGTCTATAAGACGGATGTCGCCGTGCTGGTGGGATCCCGCTTCGAGGTCACCTTCCAACTGGTGCTGCTCACCACCGCTCTGATCGCGGTGTTCGGCCTGGGCTCCGGCATCCTCGCCGCAGTGAGCGGTCGTCGTACCGACATGGTCGTCTCGGTCACGACGTCGCTCGGGATGGCGCTGCCGACGTTCATCGTCGCGATCCTGCTGATCTGGATCTTCGCCACCTCGCTCGGCTGGTTCCCGACCTTCGGCGCGGGTGACGAGGGGCTCGATCGCCTCTGGCATCTGATCCTGCCCGCGGTGTCGCTCGCGCTGATGTTCATCGCCTACATCAGCCGGGTGACCCGCAGCGCCCTCGTCGCCCAGCTGCACTCCGAGCACGTCGAGACGGCTCGCGTGCGCGGCATCCCCTGGCCGCGGGTGTTCCGTCGCCACGTCTTCCACAACGCGGCACCGCAGATCCTGGCGATCTCGGGCACGACGATCGCCGGGCTGTTCGCCGCCTCTGCGATCGCCGAGCAGGCCTTCGGGCTCGGCGGCATCGGCTCGCTGCTCACCGAAGCCGCCGCTCGCAAGGACCTCCCGGTCGTGCAGGTCGTCTCGCTGCTGCTCGTCACGCTCTTCGTGGTGCTCAACGCGACAGCCGATCTGCTGGCCGCCGCGATCGACCCCGACAGCGCCGGAACCAGGAGGAACGCATGAGCGTCGGTCAGCTCGCCGCGGGACGCCTCCCCGCCGCCACGCGCCGGCTCGCCCGACGCGATCCGCTCGTCGTCGTCGCCGTCGTCGTGCTCGCGATCGTCGCCGTGATCGCGGTCGCCGGACGCTGGCTCGCGCCGTTCGCACCGGACCAGCTGTACGCCGGACCGATCAACGGCGCGGCATCGCTCGACCACCTGTTCGGCACCGACGACCTCGGCAGGGACATCCTGTCGCGGGTGCTCGTCGGCGCATCGTCCAGTGTCGCGGCGCCGGTCATCGTCGTCGTGCTCTCCACCACGCTCGGTCTGGCGTTGGCTGTGACTTCGGCATGGTTCGGCGGCTTCGTGCGCGGCACGATCGCCCGGGTCATCGACGTGATCTTCGCGATCCCCGGCCTGGTGCTCGCCGTTCTGGCCGTCGCGATGTTCGGCAAGGGGCTCGTCGCTCCGGTCGTCGCACTGTCGATCGCCTACATCCCGGTCGTGGCGCGACTCACCCAGACCGCGGCGTCGCGGGAGCTCGGGCGTCCGTACATCGCGGCCCTGCGCGTGCAGGGCGTCTCGAGTGCGGCGATCTGCTTCCGCCATCTGATCCCGGCGCTGATCCCTGTCGTCGCCGCACAGGCCACTGTCGGGTTCGGCTACGCGATGCTCGACCTCGCGGCGATCTCGTTCCTCGGATTGGGAGAGCAGCCCCCGGCGGCCGACTGGGGATCGATGATCGCGGGAGGGCAGGCCGCGATCCTCGCCGGCGCTCCCGAGCAGTCCCTGTTCCCGGCCGCGCTCATCGTCGTCACAGTGCTCTCGGTCGGCATCATCGGCGCCCGCACCACCACCTGGGCAGAGGAGAAGGAACGATGACCGCACCGGTTCTGGAACTGCAGGGCCTCGAGATCGCGATGCCCTGTGCCGAGGGCCCTCGGATGCTGGTGCACGACTGCACCCTCGAGGTCGCCCTCGGAGAGTCCGTCGGCCTCGTCGGCGAGTCCGGCTCGGGCAAGACTCTGAGCGTGCGAGCGATCGCGGGTCTCCTGCCGGAGTCGTTCACCACCGCCGGCACGATCCGCGTCGAGGGTCAGGACCTCGCCGGTCTCGACGAACGCGGACGACGCGAGCTTCGGGCGCTGCGCATCGGCATGGCGTTCCAGACCCCGCGCGCGCACCTCAATCCGTTGCGGACGATCGGCGACTTCCTCACCGAAGGCCTGGTCACGGTGGCCGGCTTCACGGTCGACGCCGCCGAACGTCGCGCGATCGAGCTGCTCGACGAGGTCGGGGTCCCCTCCCCCGCCCGGCGCCTGCGGCAGCGGCCCGCCGAGCTGTCGGGCGGTCTGCTGCAGCGCGTGATGATCGCATCGACTCTGGCGATGGATCCGCGCCTGCTGCTCGCCGACGAGATCACCACGGCGCTGGATGTGACCACGCAGGAGGAGGTCATGGCGGTGATCGGCGACCTGCGCCGCCACCGCGACCTGTCGCTGCTGTTCATCACCCACGACCTCGCTCTTGCCGGCGCCGTGTGCGATCGCGTCGTGGTCATGAAGGAGGGGCGCACGATCGAGACACTGCGGGCGGGGAGCATGAGAGAGGATGCCACGCAGGACTACACGCGCATCCTCATGTCGGCGTCGCTCGACACCGTGCCATTGACCGCCCCCGCGGAGCAGACGAGTCCCCTCGACACCGAGCCTCTCCTGCGAGTCGACGGCGTCACCAAGCGATTCCGTGTGCGGGCGGCCCGCGGCCGCGGTCACGACATCCTCACCGCCGTCGACGACGTGTCGTTCACCCTCGCTGCCGGAGGATCTCTGGGCATCGTCGGGGAATCCGGATCGGGCAAGTCCACCACGGCCCGCATCATCTGCGGACTGGAGCGCACGGATGCCGGCAGTGTGCGCGTCGGCGGCTCCGATTGGAGCACACCCGCAGCCTCCGGCACCGAGCGGCGCACCCGGGCGAAGACCGCGCAGATGGTCTTCCAGGATCCGTATCAGTCTCTCGACCGACGGCAGACCGTGCGGCAGTGCCTGATCGAAGCGATCCGAGTGCACCGTCGCGACGACGACCGCCAGGCCCTCTCGGCGCGCGTGCTCGCGCTGATGCGATCGGTGCGCCTCGACCCCGCCCTGCTCGACGCGCGTCCGCGCTCGCTCTCCGGAGGACAGCGGCAGCGGGTGGCGATCGCCAGGGCACTGGCCGCCGAGCCGCGCATCCTCGTGCTCGACGAGGCCGTGTCGGCGCTCGACGTGACCACCCGGGTCGAGATCCTGACGCTGCTCGAGCGCATCCGCCTCGAGACCGGCGTCGCCCTGCTGATGATCACCCACGACCTCACTGTCATCCGCCGACTGTGCGACGACGTGGTGGTGATGCGCGAGGGCCGCATCGAGGAGCGCGGCGCTACCGGCAGCGTGCTCGACGACCCGCAGGCTGAGTACACCCGCCTGCTGCTCGACTCGATCCCGAGCGAGGGCTGGATCCCCCAGCGGCGCATCCCGGTGCGCACCACTCCGATCCCGACGATCGGACTCGACCGACCGACGAAGAGGAGACGGCGATGACCGACACCGAGCTGATGACCCCCGCATTCGAGTACTGCTTCGAGCTGCAGGTCGATGTCACTCCGCCTCAGCGCATCGGTCGAGGCGAGGGCGGCCAGCTGCACTTCACCCCGATCGTCGGCGGCCGCGTGACCGGTCCCCGCGCCGAAGGGCGCGTCGTTCCGGGTGGCGGCGACTGGTGGATCGACCACGGCGTCACCACCCAGCTCGACGCGCGATATCTGATCGAGATCGACGGCCATCTCGTCGACGTCGTCAACCGCGGCTACTGGCGTGCGAACGAGGCGGCGATCGCGCAGTTCGAATCAGGTGTACAGCCGTCCGAGCAGGATCTCTACTACCGCACGGCGTTCGTCTTCCAGACGGATGCGGAACCCCTGCGCTGGCTCGCAGAGTCGCAGTTCATCGGCTACGCGCGACCGGGAGTCGACCAGGTCGTCATCCGCGTGTTCCGAGTGGTGTGACGAGATGATCGACGAGCAGGATCCGAGCGGCGCAGCCGCCACGACGAGAGGCACCACCATGACCCGCACCCTCACCGCCGACGTGTGCATCGTCGACGGCCGCGTGTTCGACGGACGGGTGGGCACCGCCGACACCGCCGTCGCCATCCGCGGCGAGCGCATCATCGCGATCGGCTCCGACGAGGAGATCAGCGCCCTGGCAGGCCCAGGCACCCGGATGATCGAGGCGGCCGGCGGCGGCATCCTTCCCGGGTTCGTGGATGCGCACATCCATGCCGCCTTCGCCGGCGTCGAGCGACTCAGCTGCGACCTGACGACGGCGACGAGCGTCGACGAGACTCTGTCGCTGATCGCTGCGGCAGCCGAGGCGACGGATGCCGAGTGGATCACGGGCGGCGGATGGAGCCATGAGCTGTTCGCGCACCCGACCAGGCAGCTGCTCGACGCGATCGTCGCCGACCGCCCTGTGGCGCTCAGCGACGCCGGCCATCACACCCTGTGGGTCAACTCGCTCGCCCTGGAGCTCGCCGGGATCGACCGCGACACCCCGGCTCCGCCGAACGGCCACATCCACCATGACGACGAGGGCGAGCCGACCGGATACCTCAACGAGACGGCGGCGGAGCTCGTCGGTCGGGTCATCCCCGCCACAACGGACGCGGAGATCGCCGCGGGCCTGCTCAACGCCCAGGACTTCCTCTGGTCGCTGGGCATCACCGGGTGGCACGAAGCGATCCTGGGAGAGTACAACGGCAAGGCCGACTGCACGGCGGCGTATCTCGGGACCATCGCCGACGGCACCCTCCGCAGCCGCACCTCCGGTGCACTCTGGGTCCCGCCTGGCACCACGGCCGCGCAGGTGCCGGAGCTGGTCGAGCGCTTCATCGCGCTGCGAGCAGCCAACGCCGCGGCCGGATTCGACACGTCGACCGCCAAGGCGATGGTCGACGGCGTCCCGCACGGCGAGACCGCGGCGCTGCTCGAGCCGTACTGCAGCCACGCGGGCAGCGGCGAGCTGCACATCGACGCCGAGGCGCTCGAGGCGCTCGTCGTCGCACTCGACGCCGAGGGCTTCGCGATGCACCTGCACATCATGGGCGACCGCGGGGTGCGTGTCGCTCTGGCAGCGGTCGAGGCGGCCCGGCGTGCCAACGGCACCGGTCAGCGCCATCATTTCGCGCACCTCTCGATGGTGCACCCCGACGACGCCCGCCGCTTCGGCCCGCTCGGCATCACCGCGAACATCCAGGGGCTGTGGGCATCCGTCGATCCTGCCGTCGTGCCGATGATCGGCGACGCGCGGATGCGCGCGGGATACCCGTTCCGCGCGATCGCCGACAGCGGTGCCGCGATAGCCATGGGGTCGGACTGGCCCGTGTCGCCCGCCGACCCGTGGCTCGCGATCCACGTCGCCGTCAACCGCTCGCTCCCCGGCCCCGACGGGCAGCCGCGCGAACCGCTCGACGCCACGCAGCGCCTCACCCTCACCGAGGCGCTCGCCGCGTACACGAGCGGGTCCGCCGAACTCGTGCTGGGCGGAGGAGGGATGCTGCGCGTCGGCGCCCGCGCAGACATCGCGGTGTCGACCGTCGACCCGTTCGCGATCCCGACCGAGGCGCTCATCAGCGTGGGCACCGCCGTCACGGTCGTGGGCGGCACCGTCGTGCACACGCGCGAGTGATCGACTCGACGGTTCAGGTGATCGGAACGGGCACCGAGTCGATCAGCAGGCGGGTGTACTCGTGCTGCGGGTCGTTCAGCAGCTGCTCGGTCGGCCCCGCTTCGACGATCTCACCGCGGCGCATCACGATCGTGTCGGCGCAGACCCGCCGCACGACCGCCAGATCGTGGCTGATGAAGAGCACGGTGAGCCCCTGCTCCCGGCGGATGCGGGCGACGAGGTCGAGCACCTGCGCCTGCACCGAGACGTCGAGCGCACTCGTGGCCTCGTCCATGACGAGCAGCTCCGGCTCGACGGCCAGCGCCCTGGCGATCGCGACGCGCTGACGCTGACCGCCGGACAGGGTGCGCGGACGAGCCGTCAGATGCTCCTCGCCCAGGCCCACCGCCGTGATGAGTTCGAGCACCCGCTCGGCGGCCGCACTCCCGGAGCGGCCGGTGTGCAGTCTCAGCACGTCCTCGATCACTCGACCGATCGGGATCCGGGGATCGAGTGAGAGGTACGGGTCCTGGAAGACCATCTGCACGCTCTTCGCGCGCTGGAGCCGCTCAGCGCGTGTGCGCGGGATGCCCGACATCGATCGGCCGCCGATCGTGATGGTCCCCCCATCGGGCGCTTCGAGTCCGACGATCATCCTCGCAAGGGTCGACTTGCCCGATCCCGACTCGCCCACGACCGCGACGGAGCCGCCTCGCGGGATGACCAGGTCGGCGTCGACCACCGCGGAGACGCGTTCCGCCCCGCGCCGCCGATAGGTCTTGCCGACCCCCGCGACGACGAGCTGAGACTCGGATGCCGAGCCCACCTCCGGCGATGCGATCTCTCCCGAGATGCGCGGGGTGGCATCGACCAGCCGTCGCGTGTACTCCGCGGTCGGAGCCACGAGCACCTCCCTGGCCGTCCCCTGCTCGACGACGGCTCCGTCCTTCATGACGACGAGCCGGTCGCAGAGCGAGCCGGCGAGGGTGAGGTCATGGGTGATGAACAGCATCCCCATCCCGCTCTGCTCGCAGAGATCGCGCAGCACCTGGACGATCCCGGCCTGTGTCGTGACGTCGAGTGCCGTCGTCGGCTCGTCGCACACGAGCAGTCCCGGCGAGGCGCTCAGGGCGCCGGCGATCATGACGCGCTGCAGCATTCCTCCGGACAGCTCGTGCGGATGCTGCGACAGATGCTCCCCGGGGGCGGGCAGCCGGACGGAGGTCAGCAGCTCGATCGCACGAGCTCGTGCCGCATCCTTCGCCCAGCCCTCGCAGAGCCGCAGCGCCTCGGTGACGTGATCGCCGATCGTCCGCATGGGATTGATGCCCGCGCGGGGATCCTGGAACACCATGGCGGCCTCGTGGCGGCGGATCTCCTGCCGCCCCGCAGCGCCAGCCAGCGGAGACCGGCCGTTCACCTCGACGACGCCGCCGGCGATGGCCCGATCCGGCAGCAGCCCCAGCACCGCACGGGCCGTGAGCGACTTGCCGGAACCGGATTCCCCGACGAGTCCCACGGTCTCTCCCGGTGCGACCTGCAGGGAGATGCCGTGCAGCAGCCGGGTGCCGTCCGCGAGGTCGAGCGTCAGGTCCCGGATGTCGAGAAGAGCGGTCATGCGGGGATCCCTCCGCCGATTCGGTCGGAGAGCTCTTCGCCGACGATGTTCACGCACACGACGACGATCACGACCGCGACCGCCGGGGCGATCGCCGGCAGGAAGTGACCGGCGGCGACCCCCGACTGCGCCTCGTTGATCATCGCGCCCCAGTCGGCGGTCGGCGCCTGCACACCGAGGCCGAGGAACGACAGGCCGGCGAGCTCGGCGAGCACGTAGCCGAAGTTGAGGGTCGACTGCGCACCGACGATCGGCGTGACGTTCGGCAGCACGCGCCGCAGTGCGATCCAGCCACCTCCGAAGCCCTGCACCCGGTAGGCCGAGACATACGGCCGCGCCCGCTCCGCGGTGACGAGCGACCTCGTGAGCCGTGCGACGAACGGCGCGTAGGCGATGCTCATGGCGATGACCGGGGCGACCAGCCCCTTGCCGAACAGTGCGACCGCCATGATCGCGATCAGCAGCGAGGGGAACGCGAAGAGCACGTCGAAGACCCGGCTGAGGGCGGCATCGATCCAGCCTCCGCGCCACCCGGCCCACAGCCCCAGCAGGATGCCGATGACGGTGGAGAAGACGACGACGAGCAGCGGACCGACGAGCGCGGTGCGCCCGCCGAAGATGAGGCGGCTCAGCAGGTCACGGCCGAGCGAGTCGGTGCCGAGCCAGTGGGCTGCGGACGGCGGGGCGAGGAAGGACGTGAAGTCCACGGCATCCGGGTCGTACGGAGCCACGAAGGGCGCGAAGATCGCCGCCAGGACGATCGCGCCGAGCACGACGAGACTGGCCAGGTAGAGGAATCGTGGGCGACGCCGGCGAGGCGCGCGCAGCACCCGCATCGCGAGGGTGGGCGTCGAGGAGGTCATCGGGCACCAGCTCCTGCGGCGGATCGCGGGTCGATCCAGGGTTCGAGGACGTCGACGATCGCGTTCATGACGACGAACGCACACACGACGAGGAGGACGATCGCCTGCACGACGGGGAAGTCGAGCCGGTCCACGGACTGCACGAGGAGCGATCCGATCCCCGACAGCCCGAACGCCGCCTCGACGATCGAGCTCGCGACGATGAGCCCGGCCACGAGCACGCCGCTCACGGTCAGGATCGGACCGAGGGCGTTGCGCAGCACATGCCGGCGCACGACCACGGACCGGCGCACGCCCCGACTCGTCGACACCTCGACGTGCTCGCGGCTCAGCTGATCGACCATGGCCGACCTCGTCACCTTGCCCACCAGGACGATGAACACGAGTGCCAGAGCGATCGAGGGCAGGATCAGGTGGTAGACCATGTCCGCGAAGCCGTCGCCGGAGCCGAACGAGGGGACCCAGCCGAGCTGCACGGAGAACAGTGCGATGAGGACGATCGCCCCGACGAACGAGGGGATCGCGCCCAGCACCGTGAGACCGATCAGCACGAACCTGTCGAGCGCCCTGCCGCGATTCAGCGCGGCGACGGCCCCGAGCGCGACGCCGGCGACCAGCACGATCGCGCCGGCCATCGTGACGAGCAGGAGGGTGACGGGGAGCCTGTCCCCGATCACCACGGTGACATCCTGGCGGTACTGCAACGACCGCCCGAGATCCCCCTGCAGAAGGCCGAGCACCCACCGGAGGTACTGCTCCCACGGAGGCAGATCCAGCCCGTACTGCGCGGTCACCTGCGCCACCGCCTCCGGGCTCGGCTTGCGGCCGCGGAGCAGGAAGCTCACCGGGTCGCCCGGCACCAGGAAGCGCGAGAAGAACACGAGCAGCGACGCCAGGAACAGCGTCAGCAGCAGTCCGCCGAGCTTTCCCGCGACGCGTCGAGCGGCTGTCACCGGGCGCCGATCGTGGCGGCCCAGGGGTAGTACATGAAGGCGATCGACGGCTGGACTCCGGTGATCCTCTCGCCGAGGTACAGCGAGATCGGCGCCTCGTACAGCGGCAGCCACGGCAGTTCCGCGTTCGCGATCTGCTGCGCCCGGGCGGTCAGCTCGCTGCGGGCGGCTGGGTCGTCGATCGCGACGGCCTCCTGCAGGATCGCGTCGAACTCGGGATTCGACCAGCCGCCGTAGTTGCTGAAGTCGCCGGTGCGCAGCACCGAGTACATCTCCAGGGCATCCGGACTCGAGAGGTACCAGCTGGTGTAGAACAGGTCGACGCCCTCGCGGGCGGTGGGATCGGAGAACAGCGCGGTGTACGCGTTGGGGGTGACGGTCTCGACGTTCACCTTCAGGCCGATCGACTGGGCGGCGGCCACCGTCGCCTGCGAGATGACGGAGAAGTCGTTGCTGATCGGAGCCGTGACGTAGGTGAGCTCGGCGCCTTCGGCGCCCGCCTCGGCGATGAGCTTCTTCGCCTCCTCGACGTTCTGCTCGTACGCGGTGACGTCGTCGAAGGCCGCCGTCCGCGCGGACTCATCGGCGTCCTGCCAGACCGACTCGGTGGTCATCACGTCGGTCGTCTCGCCGACGCCCCGGTACGCGGCCTGCAGGATGCCGTCGCGGTCCATCGCGAGCAGCAGCGCTCTGCGCACGCGGACATCGCCCAGCGGTCCCTCGAGGTTGCTCACGACGATGTTGCCCACCGCCGTGCTCATCCCGAAGAGCACGTCTCCCTTGCCCGCATCCCGCAGCGAGGAGACGGCCTCCATCGGCACCATCCACGAGCCGCCCACACTCCCGGACTTCAGGGCGTTGATGCGGGCGGTGGGGTCGGTCATGAAGACGAACCGGACCTCGCCGGAGTGCGCCGTGAGGTCTTCGTCCCAGTAGTCGTCGTAGCGGGTCATCGTGATCGACTCACCGGACTCCCACGAGGTCAGCTCGAACGGGCCGGTGCAGTTCACGCCGCCGGTCGAGTTGCCGTACTCGTCGCCCTTCTCGGCCAGGGTCGCCGCCGACTCGATGACACCGGCGGAGCCGCCCATGCCGAGGTTGAACTGCGAGTCGGGGCCGGTCATGGTGACGGTCACCTCGCGGTCGCCGGTCTGCTCGATCGTCTTCACGTTCTGGTAGACGGAGTACCAGAACGATCCGACCGCGGGATCGAGGTGCCGGCTCATCGACGCCACCGCGTCAGCCGCCGTCAGCGGAGTGCCGTCGTGGAAGGTGACACCCTCGCGGATCGTGTACACCCAGGTGTCCGGCGTGGGGTGGTCGAACGACTCGGCGAGACCCGGGCTCAGCGAGTAGTCGGGGTTGAGCCGCAGCAGCGACTCGCAGGTGTTGGCGAGGATCGAGTTGTCGGCGTAGTCGAACGCGTACGCGTAGTCGAGCGAGTAGGGCTCGGCATATGTCGCGAAGGTGAACGAGTCGATGTCGCCGCTCGGGGCCGCGGTCGTCTCGGTCAGCTTCCAGTCGATCGGCTCCTCCGAGCCGGCGCCGCCGGTGGCAGCCGGTCCGCAGGCGGTGAGCGCGGCGACCGCGAGCACGCCGACCAGCACAGCGGCGCCGCGACGAGCAAGGGGACGGGACAGCGGCGTGCGGTTCATCGGGACTCCGTGCGGTGGGTGTCGGACGCGGTGGTGGCGGATGCGGTGGTGGCGGATGCCGTGGCGGATGCCGTGGCGGGCTGCGCCGCGTGGACGAGGCGTCCCTCGATCCACGTCGAGGTCACGCGCGCCCGGTGCAGCTCGTCGATCGGCAGGCGGAACGGGTTCGGTTCGATCACGACGAGGTTGGCGAGGTACCCCTCGCGGATGCTGCCCGTGTCGTCGTCCCGTCGGTTCACGTACGCGGACCCCGAGGTGTACGCGGCGAACGCGGTCTCGAGGTCGATGCGCTGATGCGCACCGCCGAGCGGCGGTCGCTCGGATCCCGGATACGCGCGGTTCACGGCGACGTGGATGGCGGCGAGCGGGTCAGCGGTCGACACGGGCCAGTCGCTGCCGGCGGCCAGACGAGCGCCGGCGCGCACGAGGTCACCGAACGGGTACTGGCGGTCGACCTGCCCGTCCTGCAGGAAGGGCAGGGTCAGGTCGTCGAGTTGATCCTCGTGGGTCGCCCAGAGCGCCTGGATGTTGGCGATCGCTCCGAGCGGCGCGAAGCGAGCGGTGTCATCCGGCGCCACGACCTGCAGGTGTGCGAGATGGTGGCGACCGTCGGTGTCGCCGTTCTCGTCTCGTGCGACCTGCAGCGCGTCGAGAGCCTCTCGCACGGCGCGGTCGCCGAGCGCGTGCATGTGCACCTGCTGGCCCGCGGCATCCAGTGCCGTCACGTATTCGCGGAGCATCGCGGGATCGATGAAGCTCAGGCCGTGGTTGCAGGTGTCGTGGCCGGAGGCATCACGGTAGGGCGTGAGCATCGCCGCCGTCTGGTTCTCCGCGACCCCGTCGACCATGATCTTCGTGGTGCCCAGGTCGATCCGACGGTCGGGATGCGCGGCGGCGGCCCGCTCGCGGCGCTCGGTCATCCGCGCCACCTGCTCGATGCCGCCGTCGCGCAGCCACCACTGGGCGCCGACGACGTGGACGAGCAGCCGGCCATCGGCGGCGGCACGTTCGTAGGCGGCCAGGGGATCGGAGATGCCCCCGGAGTCCGCACCGACCATGGCGTCCTGCCAGCCCGTGATGCCGAGGGCGATGAGCTCCTCCTGGGCACGCAGCAGCCCCTGGTAGGCGAGGTCGGGAGAGGTCGCGGGGCGCACGGACGCGAACAGATCCCCTGCGCCTTCGTGGAAGGTGCCGGCCGGGAACCCGTCCGCCTCGCGGACGATCCGTCCGTCGTCGGGATCCGGCGTCTCCGCCGTGATCCCGGCGCGCTCGATCGCCGCCGTGCTCGCCCACGTGCTGTGGTGGTCCCGGCTCTGCAGCAGCACGGGGCGTCCGCCCGTCGCCTCGTCGAGGAGTCCTCGAGGCGGGTTGCCTCCGGCGAAGTGGTCCATGCTCCAGCCGCCGCCGAGGATCCATTCCTGCTCGGGATGCGCCCGGGCGTACGAGCGGATGAGCTCGACGGCCTCGGCGGCGCTCTCCGCGTCCGAGAGGTTGCACTGCAGCAGCTCGATGCCCCCGCCCACCGGATGGATGTGCGCGTCCTGGAAGCCGGGACTGAGCAGGGCTCCGTCGAGGTGGATGCGGTTCGCTTCGGGGAACGCCTCGAGGTCGAGTTCCGTTTCCGGGATGACGGCCGCGATGCGGCCGTCCCTCACGACGACGGCGTGGGCCTCGAGCGGTGCCCCGCTGCCGGTGAACACGAGACCCCCGTGGAAGACGAACTCGCTCGCCATAGTGGACCTTCCCTCATCGTCGATGCTGCTGGAACGCGATAAACGTATCTCCGGTCATCTATGCTGTCAACAGTGTTGTCACAGGCGATGCGGATCCGTTGCGAAACGCGCAGATCCGCCCAGGGACATGGCACGATGGATCACGGAAGACCGGAGACACGATGGCGAACAAGGCATCCACGCGCGTGCGGCTCGACAGGGCGTCGATCATCGACGCCGGGATGGAGCTCGCCGAGACCGGCGTGGCAGCCATCTCGGTGCGGGAACTCGGCACACACCTCGGAGCCGACCCCACCGCGATCTACCGCCACTTCGCGAGCAAGGACGCGCTGATGAGCGCACTCCTCGACGAGCTCAACGGGCAGGCCGCTGCTCGCGTCGACCTCCCTGCCGAGGACTGGGCCGGTCGCCTGCGGATGCTCAGCGAGGCGACCCTCGCATCGTTCACGCGGTATCCGGCGATCGGCGCCGAGGCGACGAGCCTGACCACACACGGTCCCGGCGAGCTCGCGGCGATCGAGCTGATGCTCGACGCGTTCCACCGGGCAGGGCTCCGCGGTCAGGAGCTGGTGCGCCATTACGCCCTGCTCGCCTCCCACGTGCTGGCCGGTGCCGCGGGGATCGCACGGGCGAGGGCGGATCGCCGCACCGACGCCGAGGACAGCCCCTGGATCGACTCGCCGCTGCTCGCCGATCCGCGGCAGTTCCCCCTGATCGCCGAGAACAGCACGCTGTTGTCCGAGCTGCAGGACCGCGAGCTCTTCCTCCTGGGCGTAGACGTGATCATCGAGGCTGCGCGCACCGCTGCCGCCCGCTGACAGGCCGCCACCGGCACCGGAGACGATCACCTCTTGCGCTGAATATGGTTTTGTGCCAAAACTATATTCAGCAGCGGCTCAGAGGAACCGCGAACAGGGAGCGATCAATGAAGATCATCATCATCGGTGCGGGGATCGGCGGGCTCGCAGCCGCGGTCAGTCTGCACGAGGCCGGACTGCGCGACGTCACGGTGTACGAGCGCAGCGCCGCGATCCGCGGGCTCGGCGTCGGCATCAACCTGCTGCCGCACGCGCTGCGTGAGCTCACCGAGCTCGGGGTCGCCGACGCCATCGCAGAGCTGGGGGTCGAACCGCGCACCCTCGCCTACTACAACCGGTTCGGGCAGCCGGTCTGGAGCGAGCCGCGCGGACGCGACGCGGGATACCGCTGGCCCCAGCTGTCGGTGCACCGCGGACGCCTCCAGCTCGCGCTGCGCGACCTCGCCGAGGCCCGTCTCGCCGAGCCCATCCGACTCGGACACCGACTCACGGACGTCACGACGAACGCCGACGGCACCGAGACCGCCCGGTTCGCGACGGACGCCGGCACGGTCGAGGCCACGGCCGACGTGATCATCGGCGCCGACGGCATCCACTCCGCGCTGCGGGCGCTGCGCTACCCCGCCGAGGGAGCGCCCCCGTGGAGCGGCCTCACCCTGTGGCGCGGGGTGACCCGGATCCCGACGTTCCTCGACGGACGCACCATGGTCATGGCCGGCGACGGCGAGCAGAAGTTCGTCGCGTACCCGCTTGCACCAGCGGACGCCGACGGTCGGATGCCGGTGAACTTCATCGCCGAGCGCCGCGTCGGCGGCACCGGCGAGGCCGATTGGAACCGCGCCGTCGACCCCGGCCCGATCGCCGAGATGTTCGACGAGTGGCGCTTCGACTGGCTCGACGTCCCGGCCGCGATCGCCGCCGCGGACGAGATCCTCGAGTACCCCATGGTCGACCGCGACGCTCTGCCGCAGTGGACGTTCGGCCGCACCACGCTTCTCGGCGACGCCGCACACGCGATGTACCCGAACGGGTCGAACGGCGGGTCCCAGGCGATCCTCGATGCCCGCACCCTCGCCTTCCACCTGGCGACGTCCGAGAGCATCGATGCGGGACTCGCCGCCTACGAGCAGGCTCGCCGTCCCGCGATGACGGCCCTGCTCGCCGGCACGCGCGCGACGGGTCCCGAGCGCGTGATGCAGCTCGCCAGGGAACGCGCGCCGCAGGGATTCACCGACATCGACGAGGTCATCCCGTACGCAGAGCGGGCGCAGATCGCCGCCGACTACAAGACGGCCGCAGGGTTCCTGCCCGAGGTGCTCAACGAGCGCCCCTCGCTCACCCCTCCCTCCGCGGTCGCCCGATGAGCGGCGACCTCGACGCCGCGCGACTCGGCGCCGTCATCTCTCCCCTCCGGCGCGCGCTGCTCGCCGCGACGCGGGCCGAGGCGCGCCTGCCCGAGCTGTCGGACTCGCAGATCGACGTGATCCGCGCCCTGCCACGGGGGACCTCGCGAGGTCCGGCCGAGATCGCGAGCCGTCTGCGGCTGAGCCGACCGACCGTGAGCAACCTCCTCGGTGCGATGGAGAGCGAGGGCCTCGTCGAGCGCACCCCTGCCGCCTCCGACGGTCGCCGGATCGTCGTGCGCGCATCAGCCAAGGCGCTCGACCTGTTCGACCGGTTCGACGCGGCGAACTCCGCCCTCGTCGCAGAGGCGACCGCGCGGCTCGGGGAGGACGAGAGGGCCGCCCTCGCCGCCGCCGTCCCCGCACTGGAACGGCTCTGCGACGTGCTCGGCGGGGCGGATCCGCGGGCGACCGAGACGACCGGCGCGAGCACCGCCGACCGGGAGGAGACCCGATGACCTCGCACGATGCACTGCCCGTCCCGGGCCTCGAGTTCGCCTTCGACGTCACCGTCGACCTGGGTCCGCTCGAAGACCACGGCAGCACGAGCGTCGGCCACCGCCGCGTCGTGCCGATCCTCGGTGGACGCGTCACGGGCGCCGTCGAGGCCGAAATCCTGCCCGGCGGAGCTGACTGGCAGATCGTGCGGCCCGACGGGACGATCGAGATCGACGGCCGCTACTCGGCACGGACCCCAGGTGGCGACCTGCTGCTGCTGCACGCGAAGGGGCTGCGCACCGGAACGCCCGATGTGCTCGAGCAGCTGCGACGCGGTGAGGACGTCGACCCCGGCTCGTACTACTTCCGCACGACCGTGCAGATCGAGACGGCAGCGCCCGCACTCGCCCACCTGCAGCGAGCCCTGTTCCTCTCGGCGGCCCAGCGTCAGGCGGATGCCGTGCGCTACCGCGCCTACCGGGTGAGCTGAGCCCCGGAGCTACGTCCCGCCGTGCGAGACCTCGGCGTGCGGCATCCGCTCGGTCATGACGCGCACCGCCTCGGGGTTGTCGTCGACGAGCACCGCCTCCCGCCCGAGCGCCGAGGCGACGGCGCCGGTCGTGCCGCTGCCGGCGAAGAGATCGAGCACCCGGTCGCCCGGTCGGCTGGACGCCCGGACGATGCGCCGCAGGATCCCCTCGGGCTTCTGCGTCGGGTATCCGGTCTTCTCCCGCCCCGTCGTCGGCACGATCGTGTGCCACCAGACGTCGGTGGGCAGCTTCCCTCGGGCGGCCTTCTCGGCGGTCACGAGCCCAGGAGCCATGTACGGCTCGCGGTCGATGTCGTCGGAGTTGAACACGTACTCCCGCGGATTCTTCACGTAGACGAGGATCGTGTCGTGCTTGGTCGGCCACCGGCGCCGCGACTTCGCCCCGTAGTCGTACGCCCAGATCAGCTCGTTCAGGAAGCAGTCGCGGCCGAACACGGCGTCGAGCATCACCTTCGCGTAGTGGGCCTCGCGGTAGTCCAGGTGCAGATAGAGGGTGCCGTCGTCCGCGAGCAGGCGCCAGGCCTCCTCGAGCCGCGGCATCAGGAAGGCCCCGTAGTCGTCGAAACGGTCGTCGTAAGTGCGCAGCATCCCGCGCACGCGCTCATAGGCGTGGCCGTGGAACCCGTGCCGCACCTCGGTCGGCGTCGCGACCGCTTCAGAAGGTGCTGCTGATCTGGTTCCAGAACTCCGGAGATCTGCGGCGCCGGTATCCTCGGCGGCGCCGGATTCCGCGCCCGGGCCGACACTCGCATCCGGCCGTTCCGGAGTTGTGAACGAGCGTCGGGCGGTGACCACCCGTCGCTCCTGTACCCGGCCGGTGTTGAACGGCGGATCCAGGTACACGAGGGTGAAAGAGGCCGAGGGCAGGGTCGCGGCGACCGCGAGATTGTCGCCCTGGATGATCGAGACGGCTCCCCGGGCGACGGGCTCGGAGCTGTCGGTCACGGAACCCTGTGCAGCCACGCGTCGGTGGCGAACTTCGACTCCACCAGCGCTTCGGCGTCGGCGTACTCGTCGGCGCTGATCGACCCGTCCTCCGCCGAGGTGAGCGAGCGGAACGTGTCCTTGAAGCGCTCGATGATCTCGGCCCTGGCGAGCCCGGTCTGACTGCGCAGCGGGTCGACGCGCTTCGCGGCGGAGGTCGTGCCCTTGTCGCTGAGCTTCTCGCGCCCGATGCGCAGCACCTCGGTCATCATCTGGCCGTCGATGTCGTACGACAGGGTCGCGTGATGCAGCACTCCGCCGTTCGCGAGACGCTTCTGCGCCGCCCCGCCGATCTTTCCCGACGAGCTGGCGATGTCGTTGAGGGGCTGATAGATCGCGTCGATCCCGAGCGAGCGCAGCGCCTGCAGCACCCAGTCGTCGAGGAAGGCGTAGGAGTCGGCGAACGTCATCCCCTGCACGAGGGACGCCGGCACGTACAGCGAGTACGTGATGATCTGCCCCGCGGCCATGAGCATCGCTCCCCCGCCGGAGATGCGTCGGACGACGTCGAAGCCGTGGCGCGCCGCCCCCTCGGGGTCGACCTCGTTGCGATACGACTGGAACGAGCCGATCACGACGGCCGACTGGTCCCACTCCCAGATGCGCAGTGTCGGGCGGCGCCGCCCTTCGCCCACCCGCGAGGTGAGCACCTCGTCGAGCGCGAGATTCATGCGCGGCGAGACCGCCTTCTCGTGCACGATCTCCCAGTCGAAGTCGCCCCATCCAGGGGCCGTGACGAGAGCGCGGCGTACAGCGGTGCCGACCGCCTCCGGCGTGAATCCGAGCAGCTGGGCGCCTTCGGGGAGGGCCCCGCGTACGACTGCGGCGATCGCCGTGGCATCCGACTCCACCGGCAGACCGGTGACGGCTGCATCGATGTCGGCGAGCGCCGTATCCGGCTCGAGGAAGAAGTCGCCGGCGAGGTGGAATCGGGCGATCCTGCCGTCCTCGACCTCGAGGTCGACGACGACGAGCTTTCCTCCGGGGACCTTGTATTCACCGTGCACGGTTACAGCTTAAGGCGCGACCGCCGCCGCGGCGCGGATCGAGGTGGTCAGCGCCCGAGCACGACCGCCCGCTCCCCCGCCCTGATCGGCGCCGAGTAGCGATTCCCGGCCGGCGGCAGAGGGCAGACGAACTGGTCGGAGAAGGCGCACGGCGGCAGATAGGCGCGATTGAAGTCGATGACCGCTGAGCCGTCGGCGGCCGGCTCCTCGACGGGGAGGAAGCGGAACCGATAGGTCTCGGTGCCGTTCGTCCCGTCGCCGAAGACCGCGCTCAGCCCGCCCTGCTCGGAGCGGGTCACAGCCAGACTCAACGCGGCTCCGTCGAGGGTGAAGTGCACCCGGCCGGCGAGCTCGGACTCCTGGGTCCGTCCGTCGATCGTCGTGATCGCGATGGTCTCGCCGGGCGTCGCCTCGAAGCGCGCGGGGATCCGCCACCCCTCCCTGGGCGGATACGCGTCGATCGCGCTGAAGCGCTCCCGCTCGGGGCGGCGTGGGTTGAAGACCCGCAATGCCACCTCGCCCCGCCGATCGAACACACGCAGCTCGCGACGGCCGATCCGCAGCGTCTCTCTACCACGCAGGGTGACCACCGAGCCGGTCGCGCCGAGGTCGGTGCCGCGGATGCCGCCGTCTCCGGTCAGCGCCCAGAGGCCCGAGACGCCGTCGACGGCTGCGGGTTCGGTGATGAGCCAGTTCGTGGACTCGAGGGCGGCGGGTCCGTACTCGGCCCCGGCATATCGCTCGCGCGATGCATGCCATGCACGCCACTCGTCCACGAAACCCACGACGCACCTCCCTCTCGCCGCGAATCTATGCCGCCGCCGGGGCCTCGCGCTCGCGCGCCGTCACGCGGATTCACCCGCTGTAACGCACCTTCACGGCGCGTAACACGCGGACGCCGAGGAGGGTCCTGGCTCAGCGAGCCGGTATGCGCGCGTCCAGCCACGCCAGCAGGTCGGCCCTGACCTCGGCCTGCTGGAGCTCGTTGAAGATCTCGTGCCGCGCATCGGGGTACACCAGCGTGGTGACGTCGGTGAAGCCGGACCTGCGCCGGTACTCGTCGGCGAGCATGTGCACGCTGCGGGGTCCGCCGACCGGGTCGTCGCGACCGACGAGAAGGAGCAGCGGGATGTCGCGGCCGAGGTCCTTGCGGGGCCGGCCGTACAGCTTGGCGGCCTCGATCGGACCGAACAGCTTCAGCAGCGGGACGTCGGTGGTGAGCGGGTCGTCGCCGAAGGCGGTCCCCACCTCGGCGTCACGGCTGAGCCACTCGTAGCCGGTCGCATCCGCGGCGGCCCAGCGGGCGTTCAGCGGGGCGGCGTTCAGCGTCCCCGGCGTCCGCAGCGCCGAGCCCGAGAGGATGACCGCATCCCAGGCGTCCGGGTGGTCGTTGACGAGCATCTGCGCGAGGAACGACCCCCACGAATGGCCGAGCAGCACGAGCGGAAGGTCCGGATGCTCGTCCTTGATGATCCCGGTGAGCTGCCAGATCGCGGCTTCGGCCGCCCGCAGACCGCCCTTGCCGAGCCGGCCGAGCTTCGCGGGACCTCCGTGCTGACGGATGCCGGTGCGCCCGTGTCCCCGGTGGTCGTCGGCGTACACCCAGAAGCCTGCCTCCGTGAGGGCGGCGATCAGAGCGCCATACCGGCCGGCGTGCTCGCCGACCCCGTGCAGCAGCTGCACGACTCCCCTGGCCTCACCCGCCGCCTGGTGCACGTCGTAGACGATGGCGATGCCGTGGGCATCCGTGAACTCGCGCGTATCCGTCACGCCCCCACCCTACTGACGCAGGGCGCCGCCCGTCAGACCGAGACGGCGGCGACGATGCCCCGGGCGATCTCCAGATCGGTGACCTCGTACCCGCCGACGCCGTCGGAGGCTGACCCCATCCGAACGCCGCCGTGCTCGTGCACGGTGCGTTTGGCGGAGAAGTGCAGCGCGTCGACGCCGGCTGCGGCCAGAGTCGCCGCGCTGGCGGCATCCACTCCGCTCCCCGCCATGATCTCGATCGAGCCCGCAGCCTCGGCGACGAGCGCCCGGAGGGTCTCGACGCCCTCGATCGCCGCCGACGCACCCCCGGAGGTGAGCACTCGGCGGAGTGCGAGGTCGCGGGCCGCGCGCAGCGTCGCGACCGGATCCGCGGTGACGTCGATGGCACGGTGCAGCGTGACGGATGCTCCCTCCGCGGCGTCGCGGAGTCTGGCCATCGCCGCGAGGTCGAGGGCGCCGTCGGCATCCAGCGCTCCGATCACGACGCCGTCGGCACCGGCCTCGATCGCGCGACGCACGTCGCGCTCGGTCACCGCGATCTCGTCGGCGTCGTAGTGGAAGCCGCCGGCGCGCGGGCGGATCAGCACGTGCACCTCGACGCCCGCGGACCGGGCGGCCTCGACCGCGAGCTCGATCGTCGCCGGCGACGGCGTGAGCCCGCCGAGCGGCAGGGCCTGAGCCAGCTCGACGCGAGCGGCGCCCACGGCTCCGGCGATGCGGACGCCTGCGGGGTCCTGGACGGCGATCTCGATGGCGGGGGTTCGGGTCATCCGACCATTCTGGCCTGAGCGCGGAGGACTCGACCGCTGCGACTTCCGATCTCGATCGAAATTGCTTAGACTGTCTAAGTAATGTCTGCGACCGATGATTCTCTCCACCTCACCGCGACAGACCTGCGCATGGCGACGTTCCGGCTCGCACGGCGCCTTCGCTCCGTCCGCGCCGTCGACGCCATGAGCGATGCGCAGCTGGCGGTACTGGCGACGCTGCGCATGCACGGGCAGCGCACGATCACCTCGCTCGCCGAACGCGAGCGCGTCACCGCACCGTCGATGACCAACATGATCAACGGCCTCGAGGAGCAGGGGTACGTGATCCGCACGCCGGATGCCGAAGACCGCCGCCGCGTACAGGTCGACATCACGGAGTCCGGCACCGAGATCGTCGCGCAGACCATCCGACGCCGCGACGAGCTGCTGGCCGACATGCTCGGAGAGCTGGACTTCACGGAGGACGAATTGGCGACGCTGCGTGCGGCGAGCGCCCTGATGCGGAAGGTGGTCGACCGATGAGCGCGATGTTCCGTTCGTTCGCGAACATCAACTACCGCATCTGGTTCGCCGGAGCGCTGGTGTCGAACATCGGCGGATGGATGCAGGCGACCGCCCAGGACTGGGTCGTCCTCACCGAGCTCACCGACAACGACGCCGCAGCCATGGGGTTCACGATGGCGCTGCAGTTCGGTCCGCCGCTCGTGCTGGTGAGCGTGACCGGCTGGGTCGCCGACCGCTTCGAGCGGCGGCGCATCCTGCTGGCGACCCAGACCGCGCTGCTGATGCTCGCGATCGCCGTGGGCGTGCTGCTGCTGAACGACGTCATGACGCTGCCGATGATGTTCGGGTTCGCCGCCGCCTTCGGCGTCGTGAACGCCTTCGACGCCCCCGCGCGGCAGGCGTTCGTCTCCGACATGGTCTCGGCCGGCGACACCTCGAACGCCGTCGCCCTCAACTCGGCCTCCTTCAACCTGGCCCGCATGATCGGCCCGGCCGTCGGCGGCCTGCTGATCGTCGCGATCGGGTCGGGGTGGGTGTTCATCGCGAACGCCGTGACGTTCCTCGCCATGCTCGTCGCCCTGCTGATGCTGCGCACCGGCCAGCTCGCACCACGGCTCAAGAACCGCCGTCCTGGCGGTCTCGCCGAGGGATTCCGCTACGTCTGGGGTCGCAGCGACCTGCGGGTGGTGTTCGTGACGGTGTTCCTCATCGGCGCGTTCGGCATGAACTTCCCGATCTTCGCCTCGACCATGGCGCTGGAGTTCGGGGCGGGCGCCGACGGATACGGCGTACTGAGCTCGGTGCTCGCGATCGGCTCGCTGGCCGGGGCGCTGCTCGCCGCCCGTCGTGACCGCGCCAGGGTGCGCGTGGTGATCTTCGCGGCCGGCGGCTTCGGCGTGGCCGCCTTCGTGTCGGCGGCGATGCCGACCTACCTCTCCTACGCGGTGACGCTGACGTTCACCGGGTTCATGATCGTGACGCTCCTGACCACGGCGAACGGCTACGTGCAGATGACGACCACCCCGGCGCTGCGCGGGCGCGTGCTGGCGCTCTACATGGCCGTGATCATGGGCTCGACCCCGATCGGCGCCCCGATCGCCGGGTGGGTGGCCGACACGTTCGGTCCCCGCAGCGCGATCATGCTGGGCGGCACCGCCGGGTTCGTCGCCTGCGCGATCGGCGCGATCTGGGTGTTCACCTCGGGGCGCCTGCACCGCTCGGAGAACAGCCGGTTCCTGATGACGCTCGACGAGACCCGGCCGCTCAGCATCGTGGATCGCGACCAGCTGCGCGAGAAGGCGGACCCCGTCGAGTTCAGCGACGAAGCGGCCGCCACCTCGCCGATCCGCACGGCACCCCGGGACTGAACCGGTCCTGACCGGGCCCACGGGGTTTGTCAATGCCCTCCCCGGTCGGCGACGCCGGACGTACCGTCGCGACATGGACCAGAACACAGGACGCACCCCGCACCCCGAGCAGCCCGCCGAGGGCTCCCCCGAGCAGATCCCCGAGCACAACACCGCTCCGGACGGACAGTCGTCCGAGGATGCCGGACAGTCGACCGCGGATGCCGGGCGCCGGCCCGACGAGCTCGACGGCAACGCCCAGGGCTCGACGCAGGGCGGTGCCATCCAGGGCGACAGCTCGCATGGCGACGCCGCTCGCGGTGCGATCCAGGGCGATGCCCAGGAGGAGAACGCTCAGGGGGCCGCCCAGGGCGGCGCGATCCAGGGCGACAGTTCGCACGGCGAATCCCCGCGTGGCGCCATCCAGGGCGACGCCAGCCCCGACCGCGACGCGGCCCTCGGTGGCGACGAGAACACCGAGGACCAGCTCGAGGCCGACAACGAGGTCGAGCAGGACACCCTGCGCACCCTCGACCCGAACGACACCCCCGCCTGAGCGGGTCGCTGCACGGGCCTGAGCGGACTGCGGACTAGGCCCCGAGCACCAGCTTCAGCTGCTCGACGGCCCAGTCCAGCTCCGTCGCTCGGATCACGAGCGGCGGGGCGATGCGGATGGTCTGCCCGTGCGTGTCCTTGACGAGCACGCCGCGATCGAGGAGCTTCTCGGCGATCTCGCGACCCGTGCCTCGAGCGGGGTCGACGTCGACGCCCGCCCACAGCCCGGCGATGCGCACCTCGGTGACGCCGTGGCCGATCAGCGGCTCGAGCGCAGCACCGAGGTGGGCGCCCAGAGCGCGGGCGCGCTCCTGGAACTCGCCGGACTCGAGCATCTCGACCACGCGCAGCCCGACGGCCGCGGCGAGCGGGTTGCCGCCGAACGTCGAGCCGTGCTCGCCGGGGCGGATGACTCCCAGCACGTCGGCATCGCCGACGACGGCGGAGACGGGCAGGATGCCGCCGCCGAGCGCCTTGCCGAGCAGGTACAGGTCGGGCACGACGCCCTCCCGGTCGCAGGCGAACGTCTCGCCCACACGACCGAGACCCGACTGGATCTCGTCGGCGATGAACAGCACGTTCTTCTCGTCGCAGATCTCGCGGATGCGGCGGAGGTAGCCCTCCGGCGGGATCACCACTCCGCCCTCGCCCTGGATGGGCTCGATGAGGACGGCCGCGGTGTCGTCGGTGATGGCCGCGGCGACGGCATCCGCATCCCCGTAGGGCACGGTGTCGAATCCGGGCGTGTACGGCCCGAAGCCGGCCCGCGCCTCCTCGTCGTCACTGAAGCTGATGATGGTGGTCGTGCGGCCGTGGAAGTTGCCGGCGGCGACGATGATGCGCGCCTGCCCGTCGGCGATGCCCTTGACGCGGTAGCCCCACGCACGGGCGACCTTGATGCCCGTCTCGACCGCTTCGGCGCCGGTGTTCATCGGCAGGACCATCTCCTTGCCGGCGAGCGCGGCGAGCGCGGCCGCGAACGGCTCGAGGCGGTCGCTCATGAACGCGCGGCTGGTGAGGGTGACCCGACCGAGCTGTTCGGTCAGGGCTGCCACGAGAGCCGGATGCCGGTGGCCGAAGTTCACCGCGGAGTAGGCGGCGAGCAGGTCGAGGTAGCGCTTGCCCTCGACATCCGTCACCCAGGCGCCCTCGCCGCGGGCGATGTTGACCGGCAGCGGGTGGTAGTTGTGCGCGACGTGCGGCTCGGCCGCGACCTCTGCCGCGACGCCGGGCTCGACGGCGGTCATGCCTGACCGCGCAGCTCGAGCGTGCAGCACTTGATGCCGCCGCCGCCGAGCAGCAGCTCGGACAGGTCGATCATGATCGGGTTGTAGCCGCGCTCGCGCAGCTGCTTCTCGAAGCCCTTCGCCCGCGGCGAGATGATGACGTTGTAGCCGTCGCTCGCGGAGTTGAGACCGAACACCGAGCCGTCCTCGTCGGACACGAGGATCGCGTCGGGGAAGCGCTCCTCGAGGATCGCGCGGCTCTCGTCGTCGAACGCTCCGGGGAGGTATGCGATGTTCGCGCGCTCGGGGCCGCCGTTCTCGACACCCTGCACCGGATCGAGCACGGCGATCGCGGTGTCGAGGTGGTAGAAGCGCGGGTCGACGAGGTTGAGCGACACGACCTCGCGGCCGAAGACCTCGCCCACCTCGCGGTGGCTGTCGCCGGTCGAGCGGAAGCCGGTGCCGGCGAGGATCACGTCGCCGACGAGCAGGAAGTCGCCCTCGCCCTCGTTGACCTCTTCGGGGATGACGGTGTCGTAGCCGGCGGCGCGGAACCAGTCGGCGAAGGCCGGAGCCTCACCCTGACGCTCGACGAAGCGGAACTTCGGCACATAGGCGCGGTTGTCGATCAGGAATCCGCCGTTGGCGGTGTAGACCATGTCGGGGTATCCGGCGAGCGGCTCGATGAGCTCGACCTCGTGGCCGAGCTCGAGGTAGAGGTCGTGCAGCTTCTGCCACTGCTCGACGGCCCTGGCCGTGTCGGTCGGCTTGGCCGGCTCCATCCACGGGTTGATCGAGTAGTTCACCGTGAAGTGCGACGGCTTGCACATCAGGTAGTGACGGTGGTGTGCGGTGCGGACCGGAGTGGCGGTCTCGGACGTCGACGCAGTGGTTTCGACAGACATGGGGCTCCTCGAACGGATGCGGCGGACGCTGTCCAGGGGCCCGGCGGTCCTTCGACCCGCGCCGCTCGGTCAGAGTCGGCGCCCGGGGAAGATGCGACTCGGGCACGCCAGCATCCATTCTGTCATCCGCCCCTGAACGCCGCCAGAGCGCGGACGCTTCTCGCTCAGGCTCCTCTCACGACCACCTTGCCCACCGTGTGCCCCGCCTCGACGTGCGCGAGGGCGACGGCACCCTCCTCGAACGGGTACTCGCGCTCGATGACGGGCGTGAGGCGCCCTTCGGAGACGAGTTCGAGGAGCTTGGCGAGGATCTCGGGACGCGGACTCGCCGCGCACGGGCGGATGCGACGACGGGATCCGATCGAGAGCAGTGCGGCTTTCAGCATCCGCGGGATCGGTCCGAGGACCGGGCCGCCGTCTCCCGTGACGAGCACCACCGTGCCGCCGGGCGCCACCAGATTCTGCAGCTCACGCAGCCCGACGCCGCCCGCGATGTCGATCACGGCATCGAAGTGACCGGCGGGGAGCTCGGCGAGGGGAGAGCGACGATGATCGAGCGTGCGCACGGCACCGAGGTGCTCGACGAGGCGCGCATTGCGTTCACCGCACGTCGCCCAGACCTCCGCGCCCCGCAGCGCCGCGAGCTGCACGGCGAACGTGCCCACGCCGCCGGAGGCCCCGAGGATCAGGACCCGCGGGACTCGCGCGTCATCCCGGACACCGCCGGCAGGCGCAGTCCCCGAGCGATGCCCGGGAGTGCCGTCCGAACGTCGATCCGGATCACGATCCGGGGAGCGATCCGAGCGGATGCCGATGCCGGCGAGGTCGAGCGCCTGCCATGCCGTGCCACCGGCGACGGGCAGACAGGCCGCCGCCTCGGCGGTGACGTCCGGACGGATCGGCACCAGCCGCGACGCCGGCACCGCGACATGCGAGGCGAGGCCGCCCCCACCGACGAGCTCGCCGACGACCCGCTCTCCGAGCTCCGCGCCGATCGCCTGCGGCCCGACGGCGACGACGGTGCCGACGACCTCCATCCCGCGCACCGGATGCTTCGGCCGGGTCAGGCCGTAGATCGGTCGCACCAGCAGCGGGTCGCCGAGCATGAGCCGCACATCCCCCGCGTTGAGGGACGTCGCCTCGACTCGCAGCACCACTTCGCCGCGGCGCGGCACCGGCACGGGGATCTGCTCGAGTCGGAACCCGTCGGCGGGCCCGTAGGTCTCTCGGCGCCATGCCGGCATCATCGGGGTCGTCGTCGTCTCGTTCATGTCACACCTCCGTCGTGCGGGGTTCCGGGTACTGGAACAGGTCGTCGAGCCCGACGCCGAATGCGCGGGCGATCTGGAATGCGAGTTCGAGCGACGGCGAGTACTTCTCCTGCTCGATCGCGATGAGCGTCTGCCTCGTCACACCGATGCGGCGGGCGAGTTCGGCCTGGGTGAATCCGGCGGCCTCTCGATGCGCGCGGATGCGGTTGGAGACGAGGGTCGGCTTGACCATCAGACGAGTCCGCGTCGGTAGGCGACGACCCGCGCGATCCCACCCACGATGCTGGCGACCGCGAAGCCCGCGAACATGGTGTGCGCGATCCAGAAGACATCGGCGTTCAGCGCACAGAGCAGGATCACCCCGGTGCCCGCGAGGGCGACGAACGCCTGCTCGACGCGGCTGCCCATGCGGCCGATGTCCCGGTCGCGGATGTCGGACTTCCCCACGCCGTCGGGGTCGCGCGCGCCGGCGATCATGCCCCAGACGATGCTGATCGCGATGGTGACGACGATGCCGCCGCCGATCATCCACAGCATCAGCGGAGGCCAGTCGACCTCGGTCACCGGCCCGCCCGCCGCCTGCTGCAGCACCGCGACGACGTACGCCGTGATCGCGATCAGGCTGACGACGAGCCCCGTCCAGACGTTGCGCTCCTCGTAGACCATGACGCCCTCCCCGTGTAAAAGATTCTTGACATGAGGGTACGCCTGCGACATCCGCTGTGTCAAGAATTCTTTACACGGCTTCTGGGCTCGGTCGGCCGGGGCCACTTCCGCATCCGCCCTCCCAGCCGCCCCCGCAGCCGGGGCCACTTCCGCATCCGCTGTCCCAGTCGGGGCCACTTCCGCATCCGTCCCGGCTGGCGGGGCCACTTCCGCATCCGAATCGACTCATTCGGGTGCGCTATTGACCCCGCCTAGCGATGCAGGGCAGCCCCGGCGAGGCGGGGCCACTTCCGCATCCGCCCCTCCATCCGCCCCCGCAGCCGGGGCCACTTCCGCATCCGCCCCTGCAGTCGGGGCCAATTCCGCATCCCCTCTCCCAGTCGGGGCCACTTCCGCATCCCCTGTCCGAGTCGGGGCCACTTCCGCATCCGAATCGACTCAATCGGGCGCGCTATTGACCCCGCCTAGCGATGCAGGGCAGCCCCGGCGAGGCGGGGCCACTTCCGCATCCGCCCTCCATCCGCCCCCGCAGCCGGGGCCACTTCCGCATCCGCCCCTGCAGTCGGGGCCAATTCCGCATCCCCTGTCCCAGTCGGGGCCACTTCCGCATCCCCTGTCCGAGTCGGGGCCACTTCCGCATCCGAATCGACTCAATCGGGCGCGCTATTGACCCCGCGTGGCGATGCGGGGCAGCCGCCGCAGGCGGGGCCACTGCCGCACCCGCCCCCGCAAGCGGGGCCACTTCCGCACCCGCCCCCGCAGTTCGGGGCCACTTCCGCATCCCCTGTCCCAGTCGGGGCCACTTCCGCATCCGAATCGACACATTCCGAGGCACTTTTGACCCCGCCTGGCGATGCGGGGCAGCCCCTGTGAGGCGGGGCCACTTCCGCATCCGCCCCCGCAGCGGGGGCCAGTTCCGCATCCGAATCGACTCGTTCGGGTGCGCTATTGACCCCGCACAGCGGGCCGCGATCGATCCGAACCGGATGCCGGGCCCCTGGCCTGTAGGGACGAGGCATCCCCGTCGGAAGCGGGATGGGCGAAAGCGGGATGGGTGGTCGGGGGATGCGCAGGGCGAGGGATGCGGGGAGCGACCTGTCAGATGACGGAGGCGCTCCAGTCGTCGGGGTTGCCGTAGCGGTGCGCGGTGATCGCGATCGCCTGCTCGTGCACGAAGGGGAGCAGCTCGATGCGACCGGCGGACGTCACCTCGCCGTCGTACACCGCGAGGTCGGGATCGCCGTCGACCGCCGCCGCGAGGGCGCTGTGCAGCGCGGCGACGGACGCACGCGGGCCCACGAGACGGACGCGACTCGGATGCGGTTCCGCCACGGCATCCGCAACAGCACCGTCCGGCGACCGGCCGCGCCGGCGCATCCGCTCGATCCACTCGTCATCCGTCTCGACGTGCACGATGGCACCGAGGTCGCCGAGTGCCCGCCGCACGCCCGCGGGCAGTCCGACGGGGGTCGACAGCACGAACCCGGCACCGGCGCGCACGGCGGCGACGACGACTCGCAGCAGGTCCTGCCACCCGGCATCCGCAGTGGCCCTGATCGCCACGGCGACCGGGCGGTAGCGGAACAGATTGCGCTCGACGCCGAGGTGCGACACGTCGCGCACCTGCCCGAACTCGCGGTCCCAGGCGAGCGCGTCCGAGAGCGCCGAGCGGCGCAGCCATTCGAACGCCTCGTAGTCGAGCGACGGCTGCGCCGACTCGATCAGCTCGGTGATGCGCGAGTCCAGCCCGCGCAGGTGCAGCGTGCTGGAGACGGGACCCGACCCGCTCGACCGCCACGACCCGAGCCCGATCAGGTAGTTCGGGCCGCCGGCCTTCGCACCGGGGCCGACCGACGAGCGCTTCCAGCCCCCGAACGGCTGCCGCTGCACGATGGCACCGGTGATGCCGCGATTGACGTACAGGTTGCCCGCCTGCACCCGGTCGAGCCACAGGCCGAGCTCGGCCGGGTTCTGGGTGTGCAGCCCGGCGGTCAGCCCATACGCGACCGCGTTCTGCAGTTCGATCGCGCGCTCCAGCGTCGGCGCGTGCATGACCCCGAGCACCGGCCCGAAGAACTCCTCGGTGTGGAATCGTGAGCCGGGCTGCACCCCCACGCGGATGCCGGGTCGCCACAGCCGCCCGCTGTCGTCGTCGGTCGAGACCGTCGGCTCGATCAGCCACTGCTCCTCGCCCTCGAGCTCGGTGAGCGCCCAGGCCAGCTTTCCCTGCGGACGCTCGATCACCGGTCCGACCTCGGCGAGCGGATCCGTCGGCCACCCGACGTGCAGCGAACGAGTGGCATCGGCCAGCTGGCGGGCGAACCTCTTCGACCGGCCGACCGGTCCCACGAGGATCGCGAGCGAGGCGGCAGAGCACTTCTGCCCCGCATGGCCGAACGCACTGCGCACGAGGTCGGCGACCGCGAGGTCGAGGTCGGCCGACGGGGTCACGATGATCGCGTTCTTCCCGCTCGTCTCGGCGAGCAGCGGCAGATCCGGCCGCCACGACCGGAAGAGCGCGGCCGTCTCCCAGGAGCCGGTGAGGATGACGCGGTCCACCGCCTCGTGGCTGATCAGGGCGCGACCGAGGTCGCCCTCCTCGATGTCGACCAGGGCGAGCACGTCGCGCGGCACGCCGACCTCCCACAGCGCCTCGGCGATGACGGCGGCGCAGCGTCGCGACTGCGGGGCAGGCTTGAACACGACCCCCGACCCTGCGGCGAGCGCGGCCAGCACTCCCCCGGCGGGGATCGCGAGGGGGAAGTTCCACGGCGGGGTGACGACGGTCACGCGGGCCGGTTCGAAGGCGGCGCCGGCGACGGCATCCAGCTCCCGCGCCTTGGCGGCGTAGTACCGGGCGAAGTCGACCGCCTCGCTGACCTCGATGTCGGCTTCGGCGAGGACCTTGCCCGTCTCGGCCGCGGCGACCTCGATGAGCTCTGCGCGGCGTGCTTCGAGCGCCGCGGCGGCGCGCAGCAGGACCTCGGCGCGCTCGACCGCCGGGCGCGCGCCCCACCGAGCGCCCGCGGCCCGCACACCGGAGAGGGTGCTCTCGAGCACGGCGGCGTCGTCGATCCGGGCGGCCTCGATGGTCGAGACGCCCCGTGTCGAGTCGGCGATGCGGGCGTGGATCTCCCGCGCCCAGTCGCGATTGGCGGGCAGGGAGGGGTCGCTGTCCGGCGTGTTCTCGAAGCCGGGGGCGCCGCCCGTCTCCTCCTCGAGCTCGCGATGCGCGTACACCGCCGTCTCGAGGAACGGTCCGTCGGAGTCGTCCGATCCGCGCGAGATGCCGAGCACCGCCTGAGTGAGGCCTTCGTCGGCGGCGGGGGTCACGAGCACCGGTCGCACCGACTCGTGCACCGGCGCCGTCCGATCCTGGGCGCGGCGCGGGCCGACCCGCAGCGTCGGAGACGTCGACAGCTCGAGCGCGTCGAGGAAGCGATCGCGCTCCCGGCTGAAGAGCGACTCGTCGTCGGCGAGGTGGAACGCGGCCGAGAGGAAGTTGTCGGACGAGGCGTTCTCCTCGAGTCGGCGCACCAGGTAGCTGATCGCGACATCGAACTCGTCCGGCCGGACGACGGGGACGTACAGCAGCACCTCTCCCACCTCACGGGACACGGCCTGCACCTGCCCCTGCGCCATGCCGAGCAGCATCTCGAACTCGATCGGCGGCTGGCCCGCGCCGCGCGAGGGCGCAGCCGCGCCAACAGCGCCAGATCGGAAGAGCACACGTCTGAA
>NZ_JBEPZB010000020.1:0-54755 GCF_041641055.1 Microbacterium sp. | reverse complement strand
TTCTCGCGGATTGCTCCGGGTGGGCGTTACCCACCGTCCTGCCCTGAGGAGCCCGGACGTTCCTCGGTGCGGTTGCCCGCCACGCGACCGTCCAGTCGACCCATTCGCACGTCCAGTCTACGACCAGGGCATGCGAAATCACTTCTCGGCGGATTCCGCGATGCGCAGGTCGAGCGGGACATCGATGGGGAACCCGCCGAAGAGACGACGGGTCGCGACCGCCGCGGCCTCGCGCACCGCGTCGGCCGCAGCCTCCGCCTGCTCGGCGGGGACGTGCAGGATCACCTCGTCGTGCAGGAAGAAGGCCAGATGCGCGCGAGAGCGGAACACCCCGGATGCGGGCGCCGACGTCTCCGCATCCGGAAGCCGCTGCAGGCGGTGCCTGATCTCCGCGAGCCAGATCAGCGACCATTCGGCTGCGGTGCCCTGCACCACGAAGTTCCGGGTGAAGCGGCCCCAGTCGCGCGCACGGCGTCGCGCGAGGGCGACGTCGGCGGGATCGGCGTCGGCATCGGTCGCCTGCGCCTGCATCGCCTCCCACTGGGTGGACGGCCGAGGGGACGACCGCCCGAGCCAGGTCGAGACCACTCCGCCGTCCTCGCCGAACCGCGCCGCCTTGTCGACGAGCGCCATCGCTCGCGGGTACACCTTGCGCAAGCGCGGGACCAGGCGCCCGGAGTCGCCGGTCGTCGCCCCGTACATGGCACCCAGCACGGCGTACTTCGCCTCTTCGCGCGTCGCGACGGCACCGGACTCGACCACACCGGCGTACAGATCCTTGCCCTGCGCCGCGCGCGCCATCGCCCGATCACCGGCCATGCCCGCGAGCATTCTCGGCTCCAACTGCGCCACATCGGCGACGACCAGCGTCCAGCCCTCGTCGGCCCGCACCGCGGCCCGCAGGTTGCGCGGCAGCTGCAGGGCACCGCCGCCCGCCGACGCCCAGCGTCCCGTCACCACACCGCCGGTGATGTAGATCGGCCGGAACCGCCCGTCGTGCACCCACTCGGCGAGCCACGCCCACCCGTTCGCGCTGAGCAGCCTCGACAGCTTCTTGTACGCCAGCAGCGGCTCGACGACGGCGTGGCTGTGCTGCGCCAGCTCCCACCGGCTCGTGGACTCGACCTGCACGCCTACCCGGTGCAGCGCCCTGAGCAGCTTCGGCTGGCTCTCGAGATTGAGCGTCGGATCGCCCAGGATCGACCGCACCCGCTCCCCCTGCGCCACCATGCGACTCGGCAGTCCGCCCGCCGCAGGCCGCGTCCCGAGCACGTCGGTGAGGATGGCGTCGTGCACCGCCTCGTTCCAGGGCAGACCGGCGACCCGCATCTCCTCGGCGATGAGGCCTCCGGCGGATTCCGCCGAGGTGAGCAGAGTCAGTCGGCCGTCCTTGCCGTCGCGCAGCACACGGCGCTGCTCGCGATACTGGTCCAGGGCCGCCCCGACGGGGTCATCCACGTCGTCGTGGGGAGTGACGTCGAACAGGGCCGGCGCCTCGTCGACCGGATCCCGACGCAGCCAGGCGTCAGACGGGGCGAGGGGACGCGCGACCTTGTCGGTGTCGCGCAGGATCGCATGGCAGAGCAGCAGATCATGCGACCGTCCGAGCAGCACGCCGTCGGCGAGCAGCAGGGGGTAGATCTCCCGCGCACTGCGGATCACCCAGCGCGGTGGATTCTCGGCCTCCTGCGCGGCCACCCAGGGCGACAGCTCAGACGCGGAGAGGACGGTTCGACCCGCCTCCGCATCCTGCTCGTCGAGTTCGACCGCCGTGTAGGTGCCGGGCGCAGTCGCCACGAGGACGACACGGCGCTCGCTCGGCGGTCGCGAGCTCACCGCCGTCGCGCGCGCGGCGCGGGGGTCACAGCCCGGATTCCTCGGTACGCACGAGGATGCAGCCGCACTCGGGGCAGGACACCACGAGGTCATCGGCGGCGTTGCGGATGTCATTGAGATCGGTGCTGGGAAGCATCATGCGGCAGCCCTCGCACGTGCCACGGGTCAGCAGCGCGGCACCGGCGCTGTTGGCGGCCCGACGCGTGTACTCGGCGAGCAGCGGCGCGGGCACTCCGGAGGTCACGGCCTCGCGATCGCGGGTCAGCTGCGCTCCGAGTTCGGTCGCGGCGGCGACCTCGGCCTTGGCCTGTGCGGTGAGGGCGCTGCCCTCGGAGGTGGTGGTGTCGAGCAGGGCCTGCTGCGCCGCCACGGCGGCGTCGGCATCCTCCACGCGTCCCATCACGTCGAGCTCGATGTCCTCCAGGTCGCTCTGTCGCCTGGCGAGACTGGCGATCTCGTGCTCGAGAGCCTGCGCCTCTTTGGAGTTCGTCGCGGCGGCGAGGCGGTCGGCGTCGCGCGCGCGACGCTGCTCGACCAGCTTCACGTCCGCCTCGAGCCGAGTCAGCTCGGTGCGCACATCATCGCGACGGCCGGTCAGCGTGGTCAGCTCACGGAGCTGGTCCTGACGGATCGCGACGAGCTCGGAGATGCGAGCGGCCTGAGCGGGCTTGGTGCGTGCGCGCTCCGCCTGCGCGATGCGCCGGTCCAGGTCGGCGACGTCGAGAAGGATGCGCTGGTGTTCCGGGCTGGCGTTCACGCTCTCAAATCTAGTCGCTGCTGGAGCGCTCCATCACCCGACCAGACCGTCGACATAGAACCATCGTCGGTCCTCGCGCACGAATCTGCTTCGTTCGTGGAGCGAGCCGCGCTCGGCTCCCTGTCGCCAGAAGGCCTCGAACTCGACGACCCCCTCGCGATCGAACGGCCCGCCACCGGCGCGGTCGAGGATGTCGAGCCGCCGCCAGCTCACACCGTCATCGAGATCGACCGCGTCCGGGCGGGTCGACGGGTGCCAGCTCGACAGGAGGTACGCCCCGTCGCCGACGGCGAACGCGGTGAACCGGGACCGCATCAGGCGTTCGGCGGTGGGAGCTGGCGTCCCGTCGAGGAGCGGACCGCAGCACGCCCCGAAGGTCTCCGCGGAGCCGCAGGGACATCTGGCCGCATTATCGGGGATGCCGTCACGCGGCGCCATCCTCTCCGCTGCTGTCATGGTCCCAGCGTACGCTGACGCCATGACGGCTCTTCCTCACTTCACCGCGCACAACGGCTTCACTCTCCCGGCCCTCGGACTCGGCACGTACGCCCTGAACGGCGATGCGGGAGCGGAGTCCGTCGCCACCGCCATCGACGCCGGCTACCGCCTCCTCGACACCGCGTTCAATTACGAGAACGAGGGCTCTGTCGGTCGCGGTCTCCGCACCGCCGGCGTCGACCGCTCCGAGATCATCGTCACGACCAAGCTCCCCGGCCGGCACCACCCGTCGGCCAAGGCCCGGACGAGCATCGAGGAGAGCCGCTCCCGGCTCGGCGTGGACGTGACCGACCTGCACCTGATCCACTGGCCCAATCCGAGCCAGGACGAGTACGTGCAGGCGTGGCAGGCGCTGGTCGACGCGCGGCAGCGCGGGGTCGTGCGACAGATCGGCGTCTCCAACTTCCTCCCCGAGCACCTCGAGCGCATCGAGCGCGAGACGGGCGTGCGGCCGGTCGTGAACCAGATCGAGGTGCACCCCTACTTCCCGCAGAGCGAGCAGCTGGCCTATCACCGCGAGCACGGCATCCTCACCGAGGCGTGGAGTCCGCTCGGTCGCGCGCAGGAACTCCTCGACGAGCCGGTGATCCGCGAGGTCGCCGCCGCACATGACATCTCCCCCGCGCAGGTGGTCCTCGCCTGGCATGTGGCGCGCGAGACGGTCGCCATCCCGAAGGCCTCGTCGCGCGAGCATCAGGTCTCGAACCTCGCGGCGGGGTCCGTGGTGCTCGACCCGGCCGAGGTGGAGTCCATCACCGCGCTCGGGCGCGCGGACGGTCGGCTGTTCGACGCGGATCCTGCATCGCACGAGGAGTCCTGAGGCTGCCGAGCCGCAGGGTCTCCTGCCGGGTGCCCGTCAGACCCGCTGCGTTCCGAGCACTCTGAGCAGTTCGAGCTTGCTCGCGGCATCGCTGCCCGGTGCCGCTGTCAGCACCACCAGCGCCTGGGACTCGTCCTCCGTGAACAGCGCCTGGCAGTCCACCTCGATCGCGCCGATCTCCGGATGGATGAGCACCTTGTGGTCGTCGAAGCGCCGCTGCACCTCGTGCACGTCCCACAGCGCCGCGAACTCGGAACTGCGCGTGAGGAGCTCGCGCACGATGTCCCCGGCCCTGGACTGCTCCCCCAGCGCACCGTAGGCAGCGCGCAACGAGGCGACCAGCACGTGGCTGCGGTGCTCGTGATCGGGCTCGGGATAGCGACCTCGCTCCTGCTCGGCGGCCGTGAACCACCGATAGATGCCGCTGCGCTCGAGCCCCTCGAAGCCGCTCGCGTCACCCAGGAGCGCTCTGGCCGGCTCGTTCTGGATCAGCACCTCATCGAGCACCGAGACGACGAAGGCCGGGGTGTCCTGCAGACGGTCGAGCACACGGAGCATGCCGGGATGCACGTAGTCGGTGAAGATCGTGCGATCGGGAGCGCTGTGCCCGCTGACGCGGTGCAGGTAGTCCCGCTCGTCCGGCGTCAACCGCAGCGCCCTGGCGAGGGAGGCAAGCATCTGCACGCTCGGCTGCGGCCCGCGCTGCTGTTCCAGCCTCGCGTAGTAGTCGGTCGACATCGCGGCGAGCTGGGCGACCTCCTCACGACGCAGGCCGGCCGTTCGACGTCGGGCTCCCGTGCTCAGCCCGACGTCCGACGGCTTCAGCTGCGCCCGGCGCCGCACGAGGAAATCTGCGAGTGCTTCTCTGTCCACTTCAGCAGTATCCCGCAGCTGCACACCCGCATCCAGGGATCGCGGATCCCTGGACAGGCGCTCCCTGGCGAGCGTCGTCACGCCGCCCGAGAGTGGAGACATGAACATCAGCGGAAACACCATCTTCATCCCCGGGGCGACGAGCGGCATCGGCCTCGCTCTCGCCCGGCAGCTGGCCGCACGCGGCAACACCGTCATCGTGGGCGGCCGCAGGCAGGAGCTGCTGACCGCCATCGCCGCCGACAACCCCGCGCTGGACACCGTGCGGATCGACACGACGGATGCGGACAGCATCCGCTCCGCCGCAGCGACCGTGCTGTCGAAGCATCCCGACCTCAACGTCCTGGTCACGATGGCGGGGATCATGCGCGTCGAGGACTGGACCACACCGGATGGACTCCTCGACACCGCTGAGGCGACCGTCACCACCAACCTGCTGGGACCGATCCGCCTGATCGCCGCATTCATCGAGCACCTGCAGACCCGTCCCGATGCGACGATCATGACGGTCTCCTCCGGCCTCGCCTTCACGCCGCTGCGGGTGACCCCGACCTACAACGCCACGAAGGCTGCCATCCACATGCTCAGCGAATCGCTGCGGCTGCAGCTGGCGGACACGACCGTGCGGGTGCTCGAGCTGGAACCCCCGTCCGTGCGCACCGCTCTGCTGCCCGGTCAGGAGACCAGCGACTTCGCGATGCCGCTCGACGACTTCGTCACCGAGGTGATGCAGCTGATCGAGACGCACCCGGAGGCCACGGAGATCCAGGTCGAGAACGTCAAGTTCCTGAGGTATGCCGAAGCCAGGGGCGAGTACGACCAGGTCGTCTCCACCCTCAACCGTCGCGACCCGCACGGACGCTGACCCTGCAGGTGTCGTCGCGAGCTGCGGTCGGTGCCGAGAGGGGCGGTCGGTGCGGCGACGTCAGAGCGCCGCGTCGACCGCCGCCTGCGCGGTCGGGTGTGTGAAGACGAACCCCGAGCCCTCGAGCACCGTCGGACGCACGTCCGCGTCCGACAGCAGCAGGGAATCCGCTGCCTCGGAGCTGAGCGCGAGCCGGAGCGCGAAAGCGGGGACCGGGAGCCAGAACGGGCGCCGCATGCCCCGCGCCAGCGCGCGACCGATGTCGGTGGCCGACGCTCGGGTGGGGCCCGTGAAGTTGACCGGTCCGTCGAGCCGGGTGTCGATCACGTGCCGGATGCCACGCACCTCGTCGTCGAGCGAGATCCACGGCCAGATCTGGGTGCCTCGCGCGATCGGCCCGGCGACTCCGAACCGGGTGAGCTGCACGAGCGGTTTCAGGACGCCCTTCCGGTGGATGATCGGCGCGGTGCGCAGGAGCGCGACCCTGCTGTGCTCCCCGGCGCGCAGCGCCTCCTGCTCCCACCGGACGCAGAGCTGCGCGAGGAACGTGTCGCCGGCCAGCGAGTCCTCGGTGAGAGTCTCCCCCGGTGCCGATCCGTAGTATCCGACCGCGGACGCCGACACGAGCGCCGGGGCATCGTCGCGCAGTGCACGCACGGCCGTGGCGATCGTCCTGGTCGTCGTCAGCCGGGACTCGACCAGCTCACGCCGGTACCGGCGGGTCCACGGCAGGCGCCCCACGCTCGCGCCACCGAGGGCCACGACGGCGTCCGCTCCGGCGAGGACATCCGGGTCGAGCTCCCGCTCCCCCGGCTCCCACTGCACCTCGGAGGTGTGGCGCGGCGGGCGCCGGACGAGGGTGGTGACCTCGGCCCCGTCCGCACGCAGCGACGAGGCCAGCGCCGTTCCGATCAGCCCCGATGCTCCGCTGATCACGATCCGCTGCGCCATGACTGCTCCCCTGCTGTCCCCGGACCCGCCCGATATCTCGGTTCCGTCCGTCTCCGTGAGTCTGTCACGTCCGGTCCGCCGAGGCGATGTCGGCGGCGAAGGCTACCGTGCCGATGTGACCGAATCCGTGCAGGCCTGGTGGGCGAGACGCCAGTTCTCGCGTGGCCGCGACGTGCCGTACGATGTGGGCACCTACCGCTCGGCTTGGGCGGCCTATCCCGAGCTGATCCGCCAGTACCATCCCGAGCTCAATCACGGCATCACTCTGTCTCAGGTGCCGCTCGCCGCCGACGTGCTGCTGTGCTGGGAGTGCAGGGTCGGCCATCGCTTCGCCGCGACTCCGACCGAGCAGCGCGAACGGCCGGGGCGCATCCGCCGCCAGTCCGCCTGGTGTCCCGAGTGCTCCTCGCTGGCCCGTCCGCAGCCGGTCGTCCTCGGTGAAGCACGCGCCATCCCCCGACGCCCCAAGCCACCGACGACGCTGTGCACCAAGACCCCGGTTCTGGCCACGGGCGAGGCATTCGTCAGCGTCTGCGCTCCGGCGCCGGCGTCCGCCGCCGAGGGGCGCCTGCGTGCCGCGCTCGCCGAGCGCATCACCGTTCCCCTCGACGCGAACGCGGTCAAGGTCGCGCGCCCCTTCTTCCGGCACACCGAGGTCTGGCCCGACATCGTGCTGCCCGAGCTCAGAGTCGCGATCGAGTACGACACGGTCGGCCGCCACGGCCTCGAGCACGTGGGCAAGCGGCAGGACGCAGACCTGCGCAAGGACCGTGCGCTCCGGGCCGCGGGGTGGGAGATCATCCGAATACGCACGGGTCGCCTCGAGCCGCTCGGGCCGCACGATCTGACGGTGTCATCGGTCTCGGCGCGCACGGTCGACCTGCTCATCGACACCCTGCGCGACATCCGCGGGCCGTTCCTCGTGGACGCGTACCTCCGCACGGAGTGATCGACGGCCCCCTTCGATCAAGACGATGGAGAAATCGCCTTACCGTCTCCGATTCGCGACCGATATATACATCGGGGAGTGCAGGAGGAGGAACGGTGACGAGCACTTACATCGAGACCGGTGGGCACGTTCGCGTGTACGACGACGCTGTGCGCACGCATCAGGAGTTCCCGCTCGGGACCTATCGGGTGCACTTCACGTCGAAGGAGGGATTCAGCCTGATCAAGGTCGACGACCTCACCGTCGGCACGGAGCGGATCTACGGCGGTCGCGACAGGAAGGTCGAGAAGATCTTCCGCTCGTACGCGCTCTCCGATCGGAGCCTCGGTGTCATGCTCTCGGGCGACAAGGGCATCGGCAAGACGCTATTCCTGCGCATGGTCGCCGAGGAGGCGCGCGAGCAGTGCCTGCCGGTCGTGATCGTGTCGGAGGACAACGACGGCATCGTGGAGTTCCTCGACACCCTCGACGAGTGCCTGATCATCTTCGACGAGTTCGAGAAGATCTTCCCCGCGGGTCGTCGAGGCATCGCCGACGGCAGCAATCGCCAGAACCAGTTCCTCTCGCTCTTCGACGGTCTCTCGTCGGTCAAGCGCATCTACTGCCTCACCGTGAACGACATCGCGGATGTGAGCACCTACATCGTCAACCGTCCTGGACGGTTCCACTACCACATGCGCTTCGAGTATCCGGGGCCGGACGAGGTGCGCCAGTACCTGCTCGACCAGGCCCCGAACGCCGACCCCGACGAGATCGAGAACGTCGCGCTGTTCTCCCGACGAGCACGCCTGAACTACGACCACCTGCGCGCGATCGCCTTCGAGCTCGAGCAGGCGGATGCCCGATTCGCCGAGATCGTCGAGGACCTGAACATCAAGTCCGTGGAACCGAGCACGTACCGCATCGAGGCCCGCTTCCCTGACGGCAAGGTCTGGTCGGAGGAGGTCGAGATGAACCTCTTCGAGCGCGGAGACGTCGGCCGCACATTCGAGCTGCGCAACGCGACGCGCTCGCTGTTCGCGTCGTTCGTGCCGAAGGATCTCATCTTCGAGCCGGACGGCAGCATCTTCGTCCCGATCCACAAGCTCGACCTGCTCGACGACGAGGACGAGGAGCCGGAGGTCTATCCGACGACGGTCAGTCTCATCCTGGTCGGCCAGGCCAGCTACGGCTTCGGGCTCTGAACCCGCGCGTCAGCGGGGTCCGCGCCTGTCAGACGCCGACGGCGTGCGACAGGATCGCCCTGGTGAAGCGCTGCCCGCCGGCGGTGAGACGCTCGAAGTACGCATCGAGCACGGACGCGGACGACCGCGACACGGGTTCGACGGCGGCACGCGGCTCGTCCTCGTAGTGACGCTGGAGGGCATCGCGGAGCATCCGCACCGCCTCAGCGCGCTGTTGCGAGACGGCGGCGTGCGAGACACCCAGTTCCTCGGCGATCTCCCTGACGGTGCGATCCTCGAAGTACACGGCCCGCACGATCCAGCGTTTGCGCTCCGGGAGCGCGTCGACCGCCCGACGCAGGAACTCGTCCCGTTCGGAGGCGATCGCGAGATCTTCCGGGAGGTACCCGGTCCACACCACGTCCGGGGCGTCCGGTGCATCGAGGCTCAGGAGCAAGCGCTCGGCATCCGCGAGACCTTCCCGCACCTCGACGGGCTCGACCCCCATCACCGCCGAGATCTCCGCCACCGTTGGCGTGCGTCCGAGCGTCGCGGAGAGCGTCTCACGCACCTTCGTGGTGGCCTTCGCACGGGCCCGCACCTCGCGAGGCGCCCAGTCCATCGAGCGCAGCTCGTCCATCAGGGCCCAGTTGATGCGTCCCCTCGCGAAGGCTCCGAACGGCACCCCGAGGGTGGCGTCGAACTTCTCGGCAGCCCGCACCAGCGCATACGCACCGGCAGAGGCGAGGTCGTCGCGGGATACCTGCGTGAGGCGGGAGGCGACGTAGGCGGTCGCCGCGCCGACGATGTGCAGGTGGTCCACCACGAGCTGGTTCCGTGCGCGCATCGGCATCGGACGGCCTCTTTCACTGTAAGAGCAAGCCCTCCCCAGCGACTCACAGCGTGGCCACTCCCCAGCGACCGGATCTACATTCAACTACATGCTAGGGGTGTCCGGGCATAGAAAGATCCCCGAAGGCGTCAACCTTCGGGGATTCTCGTTTACGTTCAGATAACGATGACTAATCGTTCACCTTCACACGTCGGTTCACTTCGCGCGTCGCCGAGAACTTCAGCACCGTGTAGTCGTTCACCTCGGCGTCGCCGTCCTGCTTGGCGAACTGCACGCGGTGGCCCTTGTGCGTCTGCGGGTAGAACTTGCCGAAATTCGTGAGAGTCACCGTGTTGCCGCGCCCGACGAGGTCGAGGAGCTCGTCGATCATCGCGTTGTACGCCGTCTGAGCGGCCTGCACCGAGATCCCGCCCCGTCGCGCGAACCTCTGCACGAACTCCCTCTTGCTGACGCGTGCGGTCTCGAGCGTCCTTGATGTGCTCATTCTGTTTCCGTCCCATGGAATGCTCGTCACCGAGCGATGTGCGCTGTACCCCTACCAGCCGCATCCGTGGCGTGCGCAGGTCCCAAACTCCTGCGACGACGCCGGGATCTGCCAGTACCCCAGCCTGTGCTCTTCAGAGAATAGATGCTCTTCCTTGGTATATGCGGTGAACATCGGAATTCTCTGCTTCCCCGACATCCGACCGGCGCTAGCGGAGTGCCAGCTCCTCCACGAGACGCGGCGTCTGTGCCTGGGCCGCGTCACGCGCACGCCGCGCCGCTCGCGTCGACGCGACGATCTGCGCGCGGATGTCCCGGCCCTCCGCATCGGCGCCCACAGACAGCTCCATGCCCGCCAGCGTCTTCGTGTTGAGCACGACAGCTCCGTCATGGATCAGCAGGTCTGCCCTCACCCCGTACACGGTTCCGACAATGCGTCCCGCCGCATCCCGGAGCGAAGCCGTGTTGTCTCCCGCGGCCCGCTGGATCGAGGCGAGCTGCTCCGCCGAGTATCGCGCCGAGTTCTCGTGCCCTGACGTGGATCTGCCGTCCTTCTTCGAGACCAGCGCAAGGCTGATCTGACCCGGCGCGCGCCGGTCACCGGGGTGCACCCGCGCGTCGAGGTAGTGCAGAGTGTCCTCATCCTCCGTCTTCGCGACGACGCGGTCGTCGTACGCCATCACGACGAGGTTGACCGCGCGCATCGCGCCGGGGCCGTGGGTCCGGGATCGCAGATCGACCACTTCATCTCTCCTGTGCGTCTGGTTCGTCGAAGCGGTCGTCAGCTGCCGAGCAGCGCACGGATCGGCTGGGTCTGGTCGTCGAGGATGACCTGCACCGCGCGCCCGCTCTCGCGGTGGATGACGATCGGGGCACGGAGATTGATGTGCACGCCCTCGGCCGAGGGATTCGCGACGACGTAGAGGCCCGCAGCGCCCTGATCCGGCGCACCGATGTCAGCGAGCACATCGCCGGGGATCTCGGGCGAGTACGGGTAGTCGCCGGACACCGGGTCCCACAGGAACAGCCGCACCTCGGCATCCACTGCCCGGAGGGCGAACAGTCCGGCGGCCCCCTCGAGCTGCTCGATCGTGAACGCGGTGTACGGGGCGAGCCCGGGCATCGGGGAGACGAACTCGACGGAACGGCTCATCGTCTCGGCGGTCGTCTCGGTGGTGGCGGTCATCGCAGGAACTCCAGGAGGTTGGTCTGCAGCGACTTCGCCGTCACCTGCAGCGCGGATTGGAACACGAGCTCCGCGGACTGCAGCCGCACGAGCACTTCGAGGCTGTCGACGTTCTCGACCTCGGCGCGGCGGGCTTCGAGGTCGACCGAGGTCGACCGGTTCTGCGCCGAGGCGCGCTCCAGCTGCACCTGACGGGCGCCGGTGGCGCCACGCGCTGCCACGACCTCCGTCAGCCGGCCGTCGATGTCAGCCAGTCGGCCACCCACCTCGGCACCGCTGCGGAGATCGGCCGCGATGTCGTTGAGGAGGGCGAACGCGCTGTTCGCTCCCTGCCCGAACGCCTGCGCGCCGTCGAAGTCCACGCGCACGGTCTCCGTGTCACTGATCCGTCGACGCACGCCGTCTCCCTGGGCTCCGTTGAAGGCGAACGTGACGGGATCGAATGCTCCGCCGGCATCGCTCGTGCCCGCGAACACGCTGCGCCCGAGCACCGTCGTGTTGGCCTTCGCGAGGAGTTCGGCGCTGATGGTCTCGAGCTCCTGCGCGATGGCCTCCCTCGCCGTGGGGCTGAGCGCGCCGGAGTTGGCGCCCTGTGCGGTGAGGTCGCGCGCCCGGTTCAGCAGATCGGTGCTCGCCCCGAGAGCGGTGTCGACGGTGGTCACCCACGCCATCCCGTCGCTGATGTTGCGGGCGAACTGCGCGACGCGAGCCTGGTCGCCGTGCACCCCGAGCGTCGTCGCCGCAGCGGCTGGGTCCTCGCTCGGCGAGCGGAACGCACGCTGCGATGCCGCCTGATTCTGCAGCCGTTCGCGGTCGGCGAGGTTGGTCTGCAGCGTCCGCAGCGACTGCTGCGTCATCGTGCTGCTCGTGATGCGACCGATCATGAATGCTCTCCCCAGAGTCAGCGGCCGACGAGGCCTGTGCGGTTGATCAGCAGGTCCAGCGCCTCGTCCACCGCCGTCAGCACACGTGCTGCGGCCTGGTACGCGGTCTGGTAGGTCAGGAGGTTGATCGTCTCCTCGTCACCGTCGACGGACGAGTTCGACTGCTGCGCGGTGACGGCGGCCACCGCCCCCATGTCGGCGATGTCGGCCCGCTGCAGGTCGCCGGCGACGGCGACTGCGAAGCCGGTGACGAAGCTCGACCACGTCTTGCTCGGCCCCGTCGCCGACGTCCCCAGACCGCTGATGCGGTCGGCGATGGTCGTGTCCATGGCACCGGCTCCGGGTGCGGCGAGGGCGAGCTCACCGAGGCCCGTGGGCACCACGCTCAATCCGAGCGCTGCGGGACCCGCCGCGTCGAGGGCGAAGAAGTCCCCACCCGGGGCGCCCGAGGCGGTGACGCCGGTGCGATGGATGTCGTTCACCGCTGTCGCGAGCGCCGTGGCCGTCTGGTTGTAGGCGGCGGCGACGCCGGCCAGCGTCCCCCCCTCGGCCGCCGGAGCGAGCGTGCTGATGGTGCCGCCGACGAGTCCGCCGGTGATGGTCACGGCGAGACCGGGCCGATCCGCCCACGCCACGGTGATGCGGCCGGCGTCGGCGATGTCGCGCGGACCGCTCGCGACGAGCGCCCTGCTCGTGTCGCCGGCCACGAGGGCGTTGCCGTCGACGCGCACCGTGAGAGTGCCGTCCGCCTCGACGTTGCCCTTCGCTCCGACCGCCGTCGACAGCTGCTGTGCGAGCACGTTGCGCTGGTCGATCAGCTCGTTGGCGTTGCGCCCCGACTGCAGCGCATCGCGGATCTGGCCGTTCAACGCCGCCACCTGACCTGCGACCGCGTTCACCTCGTCGATCTGGCTGTCGACCTGTCCTCGCAGATCGCTCCACTGGCCGGCGATCGTCTGATACCCGGCGGCGATCTGCCCGATGAGCACCGTCGCCTTGGTGAGCACGACCTGCGCTGCCGCGGGGTTCGGCGTGTTCGCGAGATCCGACCACCCCGACCAGAACAGGTTCAGGTTCGCGGCGAGCCCGTCCTTCGTCGGCTCGGCGAGCACGTCCTCGGCCTGACCGGCGGCGGTGGCGCGAGCCGCCCAGAAGCCGGACGTCGACAGCGCATCGCGCACTCGCGCATCGAGGATGTCGTCGCCGAGACGGGCGATGCCGGTCACGTTCACTCCGCCGCCGATGGCGAGGCCCGACGGCCAGAGCCCGGTCTGACCCGGTGCCGAGACGGATGCCTGATCGACCCGCTGACGCGTGTAGCCGGGCGTGGTCTGGTTCGCGATGTTCTGGCCGGTGACGGTCATCCCGGCGCGCGCTGCCGAGAGCGCGGATTCGGCGAGGCGGAGGCCTGCGAAGGAGGACATGTCCGTCACACCCGCGTGTCGAGGAGACGGGCGTCGGCTTCGCGCACCACATCGCCCTGCGGGTCGTACTCGCCGGTCGGCACGCCGAGGCCGGCGATGGTCTCCTGGGTGACGCGGATCGCGGTGCGCAGGCGCTGCTCGTTGACCTTCTTCATCTCGCCGATCTCGTCGGCGAGGGTGATCATGGCCTCCAGGTGTCCCGCGAAGACCTCGCGCCACGCGTCGGTCGGTGCGGCGTCGATGAGCTCCCGCAGCGTCGTCGCCTCCGGGACGCCCCACTCGTCTGCGACCGAGACGACCAGCGTGTCACGCGAGAGGGCCACCGTCGGCATCGCCGCGAGCACGCGCTCGACCTCGTTCGCCGCGTGGTGGATCCAGCGGTTCCGTCCGGTCGCGAGGAGCATCTGCTGCTCGTCCAGCTTGAAGAGCAGCACCTCGAGCAGATCGCGCTCTCGCATCAGCTGCATGCTCAGGTCGTGAGCGGCCACGATAGGTCACCTCGTCAAAGTCGCGGTTTGCGTGTCGGGTTCGCCCGTCACAGTGAGGACTATCGCGACATCGTGACCACCAGTAACTTCGACCGCATGGGGAGAACTCCCCATTGACAGATGTCAGTTCGTGGGGTTCGGGCGCCCGAGGGCGCTCAGCAGAAGAGCCTCCGCGGACTCGTCGGACGACGTCTGCACGGCTTCCTTGTTGGCGTCCGTGACGGCGAGGACGATCTCGGCGCGATTGATGCGCTTGTCCCGCGGGGCGTCGATGCCGACGCGCACGCCGCTGGGAGTCACCGCCAGGATCGTGACCGTGATGTCGTCGCCGATCACGATGCTCTCGTTCGCGCGTCTCGTCAATACCAGCATGCGTCTGCCTTCCATGGCTCGAGCGCTGTCGCGCCTTCTGCACCCAAAGCTATCGCACTCGACTCATAAATCAGCAGATCACGCGGTCACACGGATGCACTCGGCAATGCCGACTGGGACATCCGCACCACACCGACCACGTCCGTCGCCAGTCCCCCTGCCGCCGCCTCGTCGTACGACAGCACCGGCAGCCCGCTGACCTGCGATGACACCATCCGCCGCACGGCCTGCCGCAGCGACGGCGCGCACACGAGCACGGGTTCGGGACCCACCTGTTCGAGCTCGGCGACCGTGCGGCGCACGCCCTCGAGCAGCTGCATCGTGGCCTCGGGGGTGAGCACGATCTGCGGCAGCCCCTCGACGACGCGCATCCCTTCCAGCATCTGCTGCTCGAGGATGGGGTCGAACATGATGACGCGGATCCGACCGTCCTCGGCGAAGCGCGAGGCGATCGCCGGTCCCAGCGCCGCGCGGGCGGCGTCGATGAGTCCGGCCGTCTCCGTCGAGGTCTTGCCTCGCAGCGCGAGCGCCTCGTAGATACGGGCCAGGTCGTTGATCGGCACCCGCTCGGCCAGGAGGCCGGCGAGGACCCGCTGGATCGCGGCGAGGGACAGCACTGCAGGGGTGAGCTCCTCGACGGTCGCCGGGCTCGACTGCTTCAGGTGCTCGGTCAGCTGTCGCACGTCCTCCAAGGACAGCAGCCGGTCGGCCTGGCTCTGCACGATGTCGGAGAGGTGGGTGATGATGACGCTCGCCCGGTCGATGACCGTCGCGCCCGCCATGTCCGCGGCGTGCGACATCTCGGCGGGCACCCATTTGCCCTCCAGCCCGAACACGGGATCCACCACGGCGGTGCCCGGCAGCTGCTCGAGTCCGGTGCCGATCGCGAGGACGTGACCGCGCGGCACCGATCCGCGCCCTGCTTCGACACCCGCGATCAGGATCGCGTAGGTCTGAGCCGGCAGGTCGATGTTGTCGCGGGTGCGCACCGGCGGCATCAGGATCCCGATGTCGAGCGCGAGCTTGCGCCGGAGCGACTTCACCCTGGTGAGCAGATCTCCCGATCCCCCGGATGCCAGGTCGACGATGTCGGGCGACAGAGAGATCTCCAGTGCATGCACCCGCATCCGGTCCATCAGCTCCTCCGGCCCCTCGACCCCCGCCTCGACGGCCTCCTGCTGCAGGGCATCCGCTTCGAGTGCCGCATCCCGATCCTCGTTCGCCTTGACGCGGGAGGCGGCGAAGAGCAGGAGAGCGCCGATCGCGAGGAAGACCACGAGGGGCATGCCGGGGATGAAGCCCATGGCGATCGCCGCGAGCCCGGTGATCACCAGCGCGTTGCGCGACTGCATGAGCTGGCGTCCCGCCGCCTGCCCCATCTCGGTCTCGGCGTTCTCGCGTGTGACGATCATGCCGGTCGAGACCGCCATGAGCAGCGCGGGGATCTGCGTGACGAGCCCGTCTCCGATGGTCAGGATGCTGTACGTCTCGAGCGCCTCCCCCATCTCCATGCCGTGCTGGATCATGCCGATGACGATGCCGCCGACGAAGTTGATCACCACGATCACGATGCCGGCGATCGCGTCGCCCTTGACGAACTTCGACGCACCGTCCATCGCGCCGTAGAAGTCCGCCTCCGCCGCCACCTCGGCACGACGGCGACGCGCCTCGGTGTCGGTGATGAGACCGGCGTTGAGGTCGGCGTCGATCGCCATCTGCTTGCCGGGCATCGCGTCGAGGGTGAACCGGGCACCCACCTCGGCGACGCGCTCCGCGCCCTTGGTCACGACGACGAACTGGATGACGGTGAGGATGAGGAAGATCACGGCGCCGATGACGAGCGATCCGCTGATCGTGATCTGTCCGAACGCCTGGATGACCTGGCCGGCGTGCGCCTCGCTGAGCACGAGACGGGTGGATGCGACGTTGAGGCCGAGACGGAACAGCGTCGCCACCAGCAGCAGGCTCGGGAAGACCGAGAAGTCGAGCGGCTTCTTGATGAACATCGCCGTGAGGAGGATCAGGAGTGCGAACGAGATGTTCAGGACGATGAGGACGTCCAGCAGGGGCGTCGGGATGGGCACGATGAGCAGGAGGATGATGCCCACGACCCCGACGGGCACGGCTCCCTTGGACAGCAGCTGACCGATCATGCGTCTCGCCTTCGTTTCTCTCTACTCGTCTGATCCGGACCCGCCGGGCTCACAGCCCGCGGTCCCTGGTGCTCTCGAAGGGCATCGTGTGGGTTCCGCGTGCCGAGCCGCGGCGCTTCAGATGCTCGATGAATGCCAGCACCTGGGCGACGGCGGTGTACAGCTCCTCCGGGATCTCCCGCCCGATGTCGCAGGCGGAGTGCAGCGCCCGCGCGAGCGGGATGTCCCTGACCATCGGCACCCCGGCCTCCTCGGCCTTCTCGCGGATCTTCTGCGCCACGATGCCCGCACCTTTCGCCACCACGCGGGGCGCCGACTTGCCCGGTTCGTAGCGCAGGGCGACGGCGACGTGCGTGGGGTTCACCAGCACGACGTCGCTGTCTCCGACTGCGGCGATCATGCGGTTGCGACTCATGGCGAGCTGGCGCGAGCGACGCTGGGATCTGACCAGCGGGTCGCCCTCGCTCTTCTTGTGCTCGTCCTTGGCCTCGTTCTTGGTCATGTGCGTGTACTTGCGGTTGCGGCGCATGACGACCGCGACGTCGATCGCCGCGAGCAGGATGCCGACCGCCACCGCCACCTGCAGAAGGGCCACCGCTCCCCCTGCCGCCTGCTCGAGCAGCCAGGTGATGTTGTGGTTGCCGCTGGCCATCAGCACGGGCACGAGACCCGAGACGACGATCCACAGCGCCAGACCGATGGCGACGGTCTTGAGCAGGGCCTTCGCACCCTCCCACAGCGCCTGCTGGCCGAACACCCGCTTGAGCCCTGTGACGATGTTGAACTGCTCGGTGCGCATCGTGACACCCCGCAGGTGGATGCCGCCCTGCGCGACCGCCGTGGCGGTGGTGGCGAGCAGGACCACGAGCAGCATCGGCAGCATGATGCCGCCGAGCGAGCCGATCGCCGAGCCGAGGACGTCGAGGGCGGCGGAGTCGGTGGGATTCTTCGCCACCGGCGTCACCGCGAGGAACAGCTCGGTGAGCACCTGGGTGCCCGCGGAGATGGTCGGCACCATCATCACCGCGGCGGCGGCGATGCACACCCAGGCGGTGAAGTCCTGGCTGCGGCCGATCTGGCCCTTCTTCCGCGCTTCCTTCAGGCGACGCTCCGTCGCCTTCTCGGTGCGTTCTCCGCTGTCGGTCTCGCTCATCGGGTCACCCCCAGGAGCAGCCTGGCCGCGTCCTCGGCGATGACGGCGACCACGCTCGGGAGCGCGGCGTAGACGAATCCGACCAACAGCAGCGTCAGACCGATCTTGATCGGGAAGCCCATCGCGAAGGCGTTCAGTGCCGGAGCGACGCGGCTGACCAGTCCGAGCCCCACGTCGGCGAGGAAGAGGACGATCAGCAGGGGACCCGCGATCTGGACGGCGCTGAGCATCATCTGGCCCGCAGCGCCCACCAGGGCCTCGGCCGGCTTGCCGAGGTCGATCATGCCGGTCACCGGAACGGCATCGAAGGAGCGGAACAGTCCACCCAGCACCAACTGGTAGCCGTCGGAGGCGAACAGCAGCAGGATCGCGGTCATCTGGAAGAGGCGGGTGAACTGCGCGCCGTTGATCGCCATGCCCGGATCGAACGCCTGAGCCATCTGGAAGCCGCCGAACGTGTCGACGAGATGCCCCGCGCCCTGGATCGCACTGAACAGCACCATCACGAGGAAGCCGAGCAGCGCGCCGGTCAGCGCCTGGCCGGCGAGGGCGAGCATGAACGCCCCCGTGTCCAGACGCTCATAGCCGTCCGTCACCACCGGGGAGACGGCCAGGGCGAGCCCCGCCCCGAGCATCGCCCTGATGCGCATCGGTATCGTGCCGTGGCTGAACGGCGGAGCGATCACGAGGAACGCCGTGATCCGCACGCAGGCCAGCGCCGTGGCCTCGAGCCAGGTGAAGTCGATCGGGATGTGCATCAGCCGCCGTTCAGCAGCGACGGGATGCGGGCGAACATCTCGTTCGAGAACGCGATCATCTCGGCGATCATCCAGTGCCCGCTGACGAGCAGCGCGATGCCCACGGCCACCAGCTTCGGGACGAACGAGATCGTCATCTCCTGCACCTGGGTGATCGACTGCAGGAGCGAGATGGCGAATCCGACGACGAGGGCCGTGATCAGCAGCGGCGCACAGAGCTTCGCGCCCAGGATCAGCGCCGCCTGGCCGATGTCGATGACTGCTTCAGGATTCATCAGCCGCCGCCGTTATAGGACTGGACGAGCGCGGTGATGACCATGCCCCACCCGTCGATGAGCAGGAACAGGAGGATCTTGAACGGCAGCGAGATCATCACCGGCGGGAGCATCATCATTCCCATCGACATCAGCGCGCTGGCGACCACCAGGTCGATCACGAGGAACGGCACGAAGATGATGAATCCGATCAGGAAGGCTGCGCGGAGCTCGCTGATCATGAAGGCCGGCACCAGCGTCTGCAGCGGGATGTCGGCGGCATCTGCCGGGTTCTCCATCTGCGCCGCCCGATGCATGAGGGCGATGTCCTCTTCGCGGGTGTAGGAGAGCATCCACTCGCGCAGCGGCTCCTGGGCGAGCTCGAAGGCCCGGCCGAAGTCGATCTGACCGTCGGTGAAGGGGGCGACCGCGATGGCGTTGATGTCGGTCAGGACCGGCCACATGATGAACAGGGTCAGGAACAGGCTGAGCCCCGCGAGCACCTGATTCGGCGGGATCGAGGGCAGCGAGAGCGCGTTGCGGGTCAGCGCGAGCACGACGAAGATCTTGGTGAAGCTCGACATCATCAGCAGCAGAGCCGGGGCGACGCTGAGGATCGTGATGCCCAGCAGCGTCATGATGCTGTCGGACGGGGCGCCGTTGATGCCGTTGATCGTCACGCCCTCGCCGTCGCCGGTCTCGGCGGGGAGGATCGCCGGCAGCGCGGTATGGGCCGCTGCGGCGTGCGCGCCGTGGGCGTCGACCACCACCAGCACGGCTGCGGCTCCCAGAGCGGCAGCGAGGAGGAGCCAGGCACGCCGACGCGGGTGCGTCACGCGCAGGGGCGACGCAGCGGCGGCGGATACGGGCACGGCGGCACTCCGAGGATGGGTGACGTGGCCGATCCGTAGCCAGGGGGGTGAGCGATCCGTGCTCGCAGACGACTATCGCGACGGGGCGGCCCTCGCGTAACCGCCGGCGGTCTGATCGCGTCGGGCGCGGTCAGGCGACCGAGCGCAGCGCGCGATCGACGATGTCGTCCGGAGGCTGCGGGCTCACCGCCGGAGACTCGTCCGCCGGCAGCTCCTCCTCCACGACAGGCGCCTCCTGCGTGTCGACGACACTGATACCGCTCTCGGTCACGCCGAGCACATAGCGGATGCCTCCGAACTCGGCCACGACCAGCTGGGCCTTGCCGCCGATGCCCGAGCGGGCGACCACCGTGATCTTCTCCGGCCGCGTTCTGGGCGCTCTGGGCCCCGGTGCAGGGCGCGAGGGGACGAGCTCGCCCAGTCGCGTCCACCGCTTCGGCAGGAGACCCGCCAGTGGACTGGATCCCTTCGCCTGCGACTTCTGCAGCCGCCGGCTGAGGAAGTACAGCAGCCCGAGCACGGCCGCCAGGGCGACGATCGCGCGGAGGGCGACGAGGAGGTCGTCCATCGTCAGACGTTCTCTGCGCCGTCGAGGATCCGCTCGACGCGGATCGCGAAGTCGCCCTCGGCCACGACGACGGTGCCGTGTCCGATCAGGCGACCGTTGAGCTTGATGTCCGCGGGGCTGCCGGCGGCGCGGTCGAGCTCGACCACGCGACCGGGTTCGAGGGAGAGCACATCGCGCACCGGCATCCGGGTGCGGCCGATCTCGACCACGAGCTCCATCTCGACGCCCGCGATCCGACTCAGCCGCTGGGGTCCGGGGGCGGCGCTGCTGCGCGCGCCGTCGATGCGCACGGCGGCCCTGGCGACGACGCGGCCGTCGGCGTCCACCATGTCGAAGACCTGGGTGCCCGCTGCCGTGAACGCCTCTGTCGCGGGTGCGAGCTCGCCCGCGCTCAGGGCACCCGTGCCGAGGACGGCGACCGCCGCCTCGAAGATCGGATGCAGTCGGTCGGCCAGGTCCGCCGTCGGCGAGCCGTCCTCCAGCTGCGACGGGTCGGCGACCTGGATCGCGATCCGCGCTCCCGGGCTCCCGGTGAAGGTGACCACCACCGCCTCCCCCGCGGCGCCGGGGTCGGTGGAAGGGGCCGGGATGACGGGGTAGCCGAACGGCAGCTTGCCGGCGATCGCCGCGGCGATCGCGGTCTCGTGGAAGGTGCTCATCAGTGGGTCTCCTCAGGGGTGGTCGTGATCTTGCAGGTGAGGCGCGAGCCCCTGCTGCCCGGGGTGGCGAGGCCGATCTGGGTCCGGCCGGCCACGAGCTCGTACGGTCTGGTCTCCGGATGCGGCAGACGCAGCAGGTCCCCCGGGGCCAGATCGAGGATCTCGCCGGTGCCGATCGTGAGCGGCGCGAGTCGCAGGGTGAGCTCCAGCGGTGTCGACCGCACCTGTTCCAGGGTCTGTTCCGCGGTGTGGGCCGCGCCCGCGTCCGATCCGGTCGCGGCGAGTCGATCGACCACCGTCGAGGCGGGCAGCATGACGGTCGCGAAGGTCTCGGAGTCCCCCAGCCGCATCGTGTACCGGGCGACGATCACCGCGGTCGTCGCCGCGATCACCTGCATGTACTGGGGGTTGTAGTGCACCGCGCTGAATCGCGGAGCTCCGGGCAGCAGCGCGTCGAGGCTCGCGTGCAGGTGCTCGAAGGTGCCCTCCATGAGGTTGCGCACGAGGGCGAGCTCGATCGGCGTGAACGTGCGCGCCGCGGGCAGCGACGTGCTGCGCCCGCCCATCATCTGCACGACCCAGAGCAGCGCGCTGTCGAGCCCGAACTGCACGACGCACGGCTCCTCCCGGTCGGCGAACGATCCCGCCACCATCGCCGTGGTGCCCGGCAGGGTCGCGGAGTACTCCTCGTACGAGACGAGGTCGACGCTCTCGAGGGTCAGGTGCGCGCGCACCCTGACCTTCGCGGTGAGCTGAGACGACCACAGACGTGCGAACGACTCGAACGCGGCCTCCAGGTGCCTGGTGCTCTCCCGCCCGAGCTGGGCCGGGCGGCTGAAGTCGTACTCGGCATGCCGAACCGCAGAGTCCTCGAGCACGGCGGCTGCGGTCATGGTGTTCTCCTCGACGATGGTGGTCACGTGCACTCAGTTCTTCGCTGCGGCGGCGAGTGCGGGGATGAGCGCACGCACCTGCTCTTCTTCGGTGGACTCGACGACGATGTCGACGCGCCTGTTGCTGGCGAGAGCCTGAGGGCTGTCGCCGCGCACGATCGGTCGGGTGTCGGAGAAGGCCGTGGCCTTCACCCGTGGACCGCCGACGCCCTCATGTTCGACGAGGAAGCGGGCGACCTGGGTGGCGCGACCGCCCGACAGCTCCCAGTTCGTCGGGAAGGGGGCGGCGGACTGGCGATGATCGGCATGCCCCTCGACGCTCACCTGGTTGTCGACCGTGACCAGCACGTCGCCGATCGCGTCGAGCACCGCATCCGCCTTGCGCGAGAGATCGGTGCTGTTGTCGGCGAAGAACGTCTCGGCACCGACGAGCCCGACCTGAAGCCCGCGATCGTCGATCACGAACTCGACCGTGTTCTGCAGTCCCTGGGTGGCGAGAGCGGAGCTCATCCGATCCCGCAGCTCCTCCAGCGACTCGTACTCGGCCTGCGCACGAGCGGCCAGGTCGACGACGCCGTCGTCGTCCTGCAGCTCCGGGGGCACGATCATGCCCTCCGCCGTGTCGGCGCCGCCCTCGGTGCTCTCCTGCCCGAATCCGGTGGCGAGGCTGTTGGCCAGCATCTCGAACTTCGTCTTGTCGACGTTGGAGACGGCGAACAGGACGATGAACAGGCACATCAGCACGGTGACCATGTCGGCATAGGAGACGGCCCAGCGCTCGTCCGGCTCGTCGTGCGAGTCGTCCTCGTGACCACGACCTCGCGCTCGACGGGCGGTGCTCACCGTGCGCCCTCCGCCGGCTCTGCATCCTTCTTCTGCTTCTTGGCCTTGGGTGCCGCGCTGGACATGGCTTCGAGTCGCTCCTGCAGCAGGTGCGGCGCGCTGCCCGCCTGGATCGCGAGCATGCCCTCGGAGACGAGCGTCATGCGCTCCATCTCGACGGCCGCGATGCGGCCGAGTCGACCGGCGATCGGGTTCCAGATGAAGTTGGCGGAGAGGAGACCCCAGAGCGTCGCGACGAAGGCCGCGGCGATCATGGGGCCGAGGTGATCCGGTTCGTCCAGCTTCTCCAGCACGTGCGTCAGCGACACGACCGTGCCGACGATGCCGATCGTGGGCGCGTAGCCGCCGAGTGATCCGAAGAACTTGGAGGCCACGCGGTTGCGCGACGAGGTGGCGACGATCTCGTCGTCCATCACCGTCCGCAGGTCCTCGGCATCGGTGCCGTCGGCGAGGGCCTGCAGCGCCTTCCTGGTGAACGGGTCCGGTGCGTCGTCGAGCTCCTGCTCGAGCGCCAGGAGCCCCTCGCCGCGCGCCTTCTCCGCATAGCCGACGAGGAACGGGATCACCGCCTCGGGGGTGCTCTTGGGGCCGCGGACCATGCGTCCGAGACTCTTCACGGCCAGAATCGTGTCACGCAGGGTGTGGCTCGCGATCCCCACGCCGATCGTCGAGCCGAGCACGAGGATCATCGGCGCGGGGATGAGCAGCGCCTCGAAGCTCGCACCCTCCATCGTGATCATCGCGACGAGGGCGCCGAATGCGAGGACGACGCCGATGACGAATGCGGGATCCACGCTCAGGCCCCCGTCTGCGTCGTGAGCGTGTGCGCTGCGTCGAGGACACGGGCCCGGTACGCGACGACGAGGTCGATGACGCCGTCGAGCGACTCCTCGATGACATAGACGTGCCCGTCGACCATGTGCAGGGTGGTGTCCGGCGACGCGTGGATCCGTTCGATCAGATCCGGGTTCACCGCGAACCGGGTGCGGTCGAGGCGGGTCACGATGATCATCGGGGTTCTCCGGGTCGGACGAGAGGGGGAAGTCTGCCCCGACTATCGCGACGGCGCCCGTCCCTGGTAACCATGAGCGACCGACGCCTTAATCGTGTTTACGATCGCTAAACCTTGGTAGCGCATTCGCTCGCCGCCCCGCCGGTGGACGCGCGAACTCGCGCGCGTCCACCGGAATGGGAGCGACTTCAGGTCTCGGCGGAGACGTCAGCGCTTCAGCTGCGTCAGCTCCTGCAGCACCTCGTCGCTGGTCGTGATGATGCGGGCGTTCGCCTGGAAGCCGCGCTGCGCGACGATCAGGTTGGTGAACTCCTGCGAGAGGTCGACGTTGCTCATCTCCAGAGCACCGGAGACGAGGTTGCCGAATCCGGCCTGGCCCGGCTCTCCCATACGAGCGGCACCGGAGTTCACCGACACGCGGTAGGCCGTGCCCCCCGCCTTCTCGAGACCTTCGGGGTTGGCGAAGGTCGCCATCGCGATCTTGCCGAGCGTCTGGGTCGCGCCGTTGCTGAACGTGCCGACGATCGACCCGTCGCCCGTGATGCTGTACGACTTCAGCGACCCGGCCGCCGAGCCGTTCTGTTCCGACACGGCCACGGTCGACATGTTGGCGTAGCCGGTGACGGAGCCGAGATCGACGCTGACCGTGCCGGCCGTGAGGGTGAGCCCAGCGCCGGCCTGCTTGCCGTCGGTGAACGCGAGAGCGCCGGTCGCGCCGCTGACCGGCTCCGTGACGTTCCACCCGGTCGCGGTCTTCGTGAACGTGAGGCTGAGCGTCGAGGGGGTGCCCTGCGCGTCGTACACGGTCACATCGCGGACCAGCTCGTCTCCGGCCGCCGCGGTCGACGGCAGGTTCCCGGTGACGGTCGCCGTCGTGGTCGCCTTCGCCGGCGAGACCGCGTCCAGCGGCAGCACGATGTTGCCCGTCGCCTGCCCGGTGTTGACCACGCCGTTCTGCGCCGACCAGCCCTGGACGACCGCGCCGTCGGCGGTGACCATCTTGCCGGTGGGGTCGAACGAGAACCCTCCCGCGCGGGTGTACAGGGTCTCCCCGCCGGAGCGGACCGCGAAGAAGCCGTCGCCGGAGATCATCAGATCCCCGCCGCGGCCGGTCGCCTGGGCCGAGCCCTGTGCGAAGTTGGTGCGCACGCCGGCGACCTGCACACCGAGACCGACCTGCGCGGGGTTGCGACCGCCGACCTCATCGTCGGGGATGCCCGGGTTGCCGATCAGCTGCGACAGCGAATCCTGGAACAGCACGGACGAGCCCTTGAAGCCGGCCGTGTTGACGTTGGCGATGTTGTTGCCCGTGACATCGAGCATGGTCTGGTGCGAGCGGAGTCCGGAGATGCCGGAGTAGAGCGAGCGAAGCATGGGGATTCTCTCTTCCTGGGTGGAACGGGGGTCAGGCTGCGGTCTGGGGAACCGCGGGGGTGGTCGGGGAGGCGAGGCCGGTGATGGCATCCAGCGCGATGGTCTTCTGGCCGATCGTCACCTGCGGGATCGGCCCGTCGAACGACACCTTCGTGACGACGCCGGACACCGTCTTGCCCTCGGCGTCCTTGTAGCTCGCCTCCTGGCCGATGAGGGCGCTCGCCGCCTGGCGCATATTGAGGGCGAAGGCCTCGGCGCCGTTGTCGGCGAGGGTCGTCAGCTGCTCCATCATCGCGAGCTGGGTCGTCTGGGAGATCATCTCGTTGGTGTCCATCGGGCTCGAGGGATCCTGGTGGGTCAGCTGCGTGACGAGGAGCTTGAGGAACACCTCGCCGTCGAGCACCTGCTTGCGGGCGGCCGGGTCGCTGGTGCTTCCGGTGTAGATCGAGCTGGGTGCGCTCACGGCGTCGACGGTCATGTGATCGTCCTCTCAGGCGAAGGTGTCGAGCCCCGCGCCGAGACCGGCGTGGGGTGTGGTCTGGATGATGCGGGGGGCGCTCGGATCGCGATCGCCGTCGGTGCGCAGCCCGGATCGGCCACGGTCGCCGCCCTCGCGCGCGCCGCCGTCGCGAGCGCCACCCTCCCGGGTGCCGCCCTGGTCGGCCGCCGCAGAGCCCGCTCCGGACTGGCCACCGCGGTCGCCCGAGGCGTCGGTCGCGCCCCCGACGCTGAGCGTGGCGTGCGGCATCACCGCGGCCAGGTCTCGGCGCAGGTCGACGAGGATCGTGCGCAGGGCATCACGGCCCGCATCCGTCGCACCGCTCAGCTCGACCCGCACCTCACCGGCCGCACTGATGTGCGCTCGGATGGTGACCGGCCCGAGGCTGTCGGGGTTCACGGTCATCGTGAGCTGATGGGTGCCGCTCGGCCGCTGTGCGATGCTCACGACGACGGGGGCCACCTGCGCCGCGACGGCCCGAGCGACGGGAGCGGTCGCGTCTGCGGCGACCGCAGGAGCCACGGGCGGCGCGGAGGCCGTCGCCACGACGGGGCCCGATGCGGTCGCGCCGGTGGTCTGCAGGACCCGCTCCCCCGCCTCGCGCGAGGTCGCACCGTCGTCGGAAGCCCCTGCTGCGGTCGGTGCGGAAGCGACCGCAGCGAGCACGGGCGGAGGCGTCGGAGCTGCCTGCGCGCTGCCCTCCGTCGACGCTCGCCCCGGCGTCGGAGCGGAGCCGGCGGGAACTGCCACCGCGTCCGCCGTGACTCCCGGAGCTGGCGTCGACGCGGACGGTGCGGAGGGTGCGCCCGGCGTCGGCGACTCCGATGCCCGGCCGGGCCGGGTGACCGCTGCCGCGCCCGCGCCCGCTTCCGCTGCCTGAGCGGTCGGCGACGCGGTGCTCGGCGTGCTGATCGATACGGCGGACTCGGCTGCGGAGGGGAACGACTGCGCGGCAGCACCGCTGCTCGACACCGACCCGGCCAGGGCCGTCCCGCCCGGCGACGGGACCGGCCTGGCACCGTCGTCATCCGCGTCGGCGTCCGGCGTGGCCGCACCCGGCGCCGGAATCGCGGCCGCGACCTGCGCGGCGAGCTGCAGCAGTGCCGTGCTCGTGGCTCCGGCATCCGCAATGGACTCCGGGGACGTCGGGGTCACGCCCGACTGCTCACCGTCCGCAGCGGAATCGGCGTCGCCGTCTGGTCGGTCCGGCCCCTCCGACGCATCCAGCTGCCGGCCTGCGACGAGCAGCGCATCGCCGAACGAGGATCCGGTGTCCGCGGACGGACGGCTGCCCGTCTCACCGTCGGCCGCAGCGCCGAGCATCGCACCCACCAGGCTCACCGCGCTCATCCGATCATCTCGATGAGCTTCTGCATCGACGACGCCGATCCGCCGACAGCGCTCGAGCCCGCCGACCCGGCGGAGAAGAGCGTCTGCAACGCGGAGAGCAGCTCGGCATCCGTCCCACCTGTGCCCGTCTCTCCGACGGCGCCGGATACCGCGGAAGGGTCCGTGGTCTCGACGCCGGACCCCGACTTCGCCGCGTCGAGCACCTCGGCGAACGTCGTCGCGTTCGCCTGCGCCGTCTCCGGCGTCGCCTCGACGGCCGCTGCGTCGGCCGCGCGGGCCGCAGGGTCGAGGGACACGATCTGGCTCTCGATCGCATCGACGCGCGCGATCACCGCATCGAGGCCGCTCATGCCGCACTCCCTTCACGACGGGAGCTGCGCACCACGGCGATCTCGTCGAGGGCGCTCTGCTCCGCCGCCAGCTCCGACTTCGCCGCCTCCGCGCGGTGCGTCGACTCCAGCCGCTCCAGCCCCTTGAGCTCGCGACGAGCGTCGACGTGCGCCGACTTCGCCTCCGACTCACTTCTGCGTCTCATCTCCACGAGCGCCTGCAGATCGCTGAGCGTGCTGCGGCCGGCAGCCCTCGCGGCCGCCATCGCCATGAGCGTGCTCGGGTCGTCGACCTGCGCGCTGATGTCGGCGAGGCTGCTGACGGCGTGCTGCGTCGCCGTCTCGGCGTCGACGCGCTCTGCACTCGCTCGCGACAGCTGCTCGGCGGCGACGCGTTCCTGGGCGCCGCGCACGCGCAGCAGGCCAGCCAAGGGGAAGGTCATGGGGTGAGTCCTCCGAAGTCGGTGATGAGGGCGGCGAGCTGCTGCCAGGAGTCGTCGGATGCCGTGAGATCGTCCATCCGCTGAGTGAGGAATCGGGAGATGCTCTCGTCATGCGCGAGCGCGGCGTCGACCAGCGGGTTTGCTCCCTGGCGATAGGCGCCGATGTCGATCAGGTCGTTCGCACTGCGCCGAGCCGCCAGGACGCTGCGCAGCGTCACCGCGTGCCGGCGCTGCTCCGGCGTGGTGATCTTCGACACGACGCGGGACACGGAGCCGAGGACGTCGACGGCCGGGAAGTGACCGCGGATCGCCAGCGCACGGTCGAGCACGACGTGGCCGTCGAGGATGCCACGCGCAGCGTCGGCGATCGGCTCGTTGTGGTCGTCGCCGTCGACCAGCACTGTGTAGAGGCCGGTGATCGACCCGGTGGTTCCGGTGCCTGCCCGCTCGAGCAGTCGAGCGAGGACCGAGAACGTCGACGGCGGGTAGCCACGGGTCGCCGGCGGCTCGCCGGCGCTCAGGCCGATCTCGCGCTGCGCCATGGCGACGCGGGTCAGCGAATCCATCATCAGGACGACGTCGCGTCCGTCGTCTCTGAAACCCTCGGCGATCCGCGTCGCAACGAACGCGGAACGCAGGCGCGCCATCGCCGGCTGATCGGAAGTGGCGACGACCACCACGGAACGCGCCAGACCCTCGGGACCGAGGTCGTCCTCGAGGAACTCCCGCACCTCTCGACCGCGCTCACCCACGAGGGCGATCACAGTCACGTCAGCCGCCGATCCGCGGGCGATCATCGACATGAGCGAGGACTTGCCGACGCCGGAGCCGGCGAACAGGCCGAGACGTTGGCCCGTGCCCACGGGCGTCATCGTGTCGAGCACCCGGACGCCGACGCCGAGCTGCTCGTCGATGCGGCGGCGGTCCATGATGCTCGGCGCATCGTGGTCGAGGGAGACGAAGGCCGTGTTCGCGCCGAGGGGCCCCTTGCCGTCGATCGGACGGCCGAGCCCGTCCAGCACCCGACCCAGGAGCGCAGGGCCGATCGGCACCTGCAGCGGTGCTCCCCCGTGGCGTACACGCGCTCGGGCGGTGATCCCGTCGAGGCGACCCAGCGGCATGCATCGCGCCGACGCGCCGTCGACCGCGACGATCTCCGCGTCGACCGTCCGGCCCCGAGCCGCATCGATGCGCACCCGATCGCCGACTGCCGCGTCGAGGCCGAGCACTTCGATTCCGAGTCCGCGAACCGCCTTGACCGTGCCGGTGCGCTCAGGTCGTGCGGCATCGAGGGCCCGCCGCCACGACGCCGTCGCCGCCGTCGCGGCCGTCATCCGAGCACCTCGGCGACCTGTTCGTCCGCGGCGCCGCCGTGGTCCTCGCCCCGCAACGCGGCGGATGCGCGGGCCATCGCGTGCGCGATGCGCGTGTCGACGGCCCCGGCCTCGATCTCGATGATCGCGCCACCCCGGTCGACGTCGTCCGACGCCGTGAACTCGACTCCGTGCAGCTGCTCGACCGCACCGAGGTCGCCCCCGAGGACCTCCGCGTCGCGCACACTGAACGCGACCTTCGTCCATCGGTCGGCGGGCATCTGCGCGAGTGCGCGCCGCAGCGCATGAGCAGCCGAACGAGCGGGGTCCGAGAGCTCGGCCCCCAGGATCGACTCGGCGAGCTCCACGGCGAGCTGCTCGATCCGATCGGCGCCGAGCGCGCTGAGCGCGTCGATCCGCTGCTCGAGTGCGGTCTGGACGGCCGCCAGCGCGCGCAGCGCCGAACCGCGCTCATGCAGGAAGGCCTCGTGCAGCTCCTGCGCGCGCAGCTCCTGCGCCGTCTGCTGCATCCTGCCCTCGTCGAGGGCGACCCGTCGGCCCTCTGCGAACCCGTCCGCGTACCCCCGCGTGCGAGCCCGGTCGGCTTCGCTGCGCACGTCGATCGGCGTCTCGCCCACGCGCGGCACCACGAGGGGGGTGAAGGCGGATTCGAACACGACGGACACCTCGGTGGTAGGAGACGAGGCCTGTCCGTGGCCCGATGGGCGAGCTGTCCGTGCTCGTCCCCGACTATCGCGACGGTCGGGTGGGGCCGTAACCCGCGCGGCCGAATCAGACACCTCGGCACCCGTCACTCGACGAGTTCGTCCTCGTCCTCGCGGGAGATCGTGATCTCCTCGGCGGCTTCGAGCTCGCGGATGATGCGCACGATCTCCGCGCGGGCCTCGTCGACCTGGCGCATGCGCACCGGACCCAGCACCTTGGTCTCCTCGGCGAGATTCTCCTGGTTGCGCTCGGTCATGTTGCCCTTGACCTTGTCGATGATCTGCTCGTCGGCGCCCTTCAGCGCCAGCGCCAGCATGCGCAGGTCGATGCCGCGCAGCACGCGCTGCGCATCGCGGTCCTCGAGTCGGGCGATGTCGGCGAAGGTGACCATCCGGCTGCGGATGTCCTCGGCCAGCGCGAGATCGCGCCCCTCCAGACTCGCGAGAAGCGACTTCTCCAGGGCGGTGTCCGACCGGTTGATGATCTCGACCAGCGGCTGCACTCCCCCGATGGATTCGTGGTTGTCGCGCATCGCGAAGACGCCCGTGCGGGAGCGCAGCGAGTCGGCGACGATCGAGATCGCCTCCTGGGTCGCGGTGCCCATCGTGGCGATCGCCTGGGCGACGTCGGTGCGCAGTGGATCCTGGAGCGCTGCGAGGACTGCAGCCGCGCGATCGGCCCGCAGGTTCGCGAGCACGACGGCGACGGTCGTGGGCAGCTCCCCCTCGAGGATCGTGGCGAGCTGGGCGGGGTCGGCAGCGTTGAGGAAGTCGAACGAGACGGTGCCCTGCGACATCACCCGCCCCACCATGCCGACGGCCTTCTCGCGGCCGAACGCCGTCTCCAGCAGACCGGTGGCGAGCTCCTGACCGCCTCGAGACGGCACGGACCCGCCGGTCGCGATCCGACGGAACTCGGCGAGGGCCCGGGCTGTCGAGGCGACATCCACACCGCCGAGCTGGGTGAGCTCGGCAGCCAGCAGCTCGGAGCGCTCCTCGCCGAGATGGCGGAGGACCTCGGCGCTGGCCGCTCGATCCATGTTCATCAGGACGATGGCGGCCTTGCGCAGGCCGCTCATCTCCACGGGCGGCGCAGCGGGCACCGTCTCCGTGGAGACCTCGACCGTATCGGCCTGGGCGTCCAGCACATCCGTCAGCAGGCTCATACCGTCGCCTCGTCCATCAGGTCGGCCAGCGCGCTGGCGATGGCATCGGGTTCACGGCGCGCCAGGTCGTCGATCTCCCGGCGGCGGCGCTCGACGAGCACCTTGTCCGGCTCCGGCTCGTCGTCGAGGTCGACCGACGCCGAGGGCAGCAGCTTCGTCGGAGCGGGCGCGATGATGGCCTCGGCGTCCTTGAGCCCGCGCAGTGAGCGGAGCTTCTCCTCCTCGCTCTCCGTCACCGTGGCGAAGTACTCGATCGGGCCGTCCTCGGTGTACATCACACGGCGCTTCATCCGGCGACGCACGACGAGGTACACGACCAGGATGATGACGGCGAGCAGGATCGATCCGCCGATGATGGCCGAACGCAGCAGCTCCTGCTGGAACTGCGCGTCACGCTCTGCCTCTGCCGCCTGCAGCGCCGTCTGCGCCGCGGTGGCTCCGCTCTCGGTGAACTCGACGAACTCGACGGCGATCTCGTCGCCGCGTTCGACGTCGATGCCGGCGGCTGAGGCGACCAGCGACTCGATCTGCGCGGCGCTCACACCGGTGACCGTGCCCCGATTCAGCGCGATGCTGACGGTCTGCCTGGTCACCTCCCCCGCGGGGGTGATCGTCTTCTCGGTCGACTTGTTGACGGCGTTGTCGCGCGAGGTCTCCTCGAACTCGTACGCGCCGTTGCCCGAGCCGTTGTTCGGGACGGCGATGTTGTCCGGGCCCAGCACGCCGGTCCCCCCGCCCTCACCGCCGGTGTAGGTCTCGGTCTTGGTCTGCTCCGACGCGCTCAGCTCACCCTCCGGCGCCGAGTACGTCTCCTCCATCCGCTCCGAGGTCGAGTTGGCGACGTCGGCCGACACGGTGACGGTGGCGTTGCCGGGCCCGACGATCGTGTCGAGCATGGCGCTCACGGATGCGGCCACCTTGGCCTCGTGCTCGGTCGCCTGCTTCGAGGAGTTCCCGGTGAGGCCCGTCCCGACGGCGGAGAGCACCCGGCCGTCCTGATCGGTGACGGCGACGTCTTCCGGGGTCATCCCCGGCACCGAGGCGCTCGTGAGATGCACGATGGCCTCGATCTTCTCGTCGCTCAGGGTGGAGCCGTTGCGCGTCTTGACGAACACGGATGCCGTCGGGCTCTGCTGCTCCGAGACGAACACGCTCTCCTCGGGGATCGCCAGCTGCACGGATGCCGTGGAGATGCCCTCCATCGCGCCGATGGTGCCGGCGAGCTCGCCCTCGATCGCACGCTTGTAGGTCACCGACTGCTGGAACTCGCTCGCGGTCACCCCCATCTTGTCGAGGAGCGTGTACCCCTCGCTGGTGTCGCCGGGCAGACCGGCGGATGCCGCCGCGAGGCGCTGCGGGTAGACCTGGTCGTCGGGGACGAGGATGGTCGCGCCACCCTCGGTGAGCTCGTACGAGACGCCCGCCGACTTCAGCTGCTCGACGACCGCCGAGGCGTCGCCCGCGCTCAGCCCGGTGAAGAGAGGACTCATCTGCGGCTTGGTCAGCCAGGAGCCCAGCGCGATGGCGCCCATCACCAGCAGCGCGACGCCGATGATGGCGATCGTGCGCTGGGCGAGCGTGAATCCCGAGACGACCTGCTTGGCGCGGCCGTAGTACGTGGTCAGCATCTTCGGCATCGTCAGGCCTGCATCCTCATGATCTCGTTGAAGGCCGAGACGCTGCGGTCACGGACGGCGACCACCAGGTCGAGAGTCACCGAGGCGCGCGTGGAGGCGATCATCGCCTGATGGATGTCCTGCAGATCTCCCGTCACGGCCTGCACCGCGAGCTCGTTCGAGGTCGACTGCAGCTGCTGCAGGCTCTCGACCGCGCCGGTGAGCGAGGTGGCGAAGGTGCCGGCCGAGGCGGGCGCGCCCGCCGCATCCGGTCCCGTCTCGAAGCTGAGTGGCGACAGCGGGGTGACGCCTGCGGCGGAGACCGCCTCGATCCCGCCGCTCATCAGCCGCGACCGATCTGCAGGGCGGCCTCATAGGTCGTCTTCGCGCGGTCGACGACCGCGGCATTGGCCTCGTATCCGCGCTGCGCGAGGATGAGCATGCTCATCTGGTCGCCGAGCTCGACGTTCGGGTACTGCACGTAGCCGTCCTCGTTCGCGTAGGGGTGCTCCGGGTCGTAGACGAGCTTCGCCTCGGCCTCGGATTCGACGACGCCGGCGACGTACACGCCGGGGCTGTCCGTGCCGGCCTGCACGGTGACGAACTTCTCGCGGAAGGCGTCCTGTCCGGCGGGGGTCGCGGTGTTGACGTTGGCGATGTTGTCGCTGAGGGCATCCAGCCACTTGCGGTGGGCGGTCAGACCCGTGCCGGCGATGCCGATGGCGTCGAAGGTCATGCGGACGCCTGCCCGATCGCCTTGGTGATCGAGGCCGCCTGGCCGCCGATGGCCTGGCTGGCGAACTGGAACCGCAGCACGGTGTCGATGTTCGACAGCGTTTCGGTGTCGAGGTTCACGTTGTTGCCGTTCAGGCGGGTCGGCTCCAGCGACCTCTCGACGGTCGGCGTGACGGTGCCGGAGCCCGCCTCGACGGCGGAGCGCAGCTCATCCTCGAACTGCACGCGCTGGGCGTGGTAGCCGGGGGTGTTGACGTTGGCGATGTTCTCGGCGATCGAGCGCTGGCGCAGAGCCAGCCCGTCGAGCGCGCTGATCAGCGCGGAGGAGGTGACGGATTCGAGCACGGGGGCACTCCGGATGGTGGTGGAGAGGCCGATCCTTGGCCAATCGTCGAGCGATCCGTGCTCTGTGCCGACTATCGCGACACTCGGGGGCGGCCGTAACCGCGATCGTCACCCCTCTATGTCGAGATACGCGGGGACGTCGGCGCGACCCGTCGGCACCCGGCGCAGCGCGGCGATCTCCCGCGCCACATGCGCCCGAGAGGCGGTGAGCCCGCCGATCATGAGCTGCTGCCTGGCGAGCACGGCTTCGGCGCGGGCGCGCAGCTCGGCCGGGATGGGACCTGCCGGCGGCTCGAACCCCTCGGCGTCGAGCGTGTCGTCTGCGGCATCCAGTGCGCGTTCGAACTGGTCGAGGACGGCGAGCCAGGAGGTCAGGTTGTCACTCACGGACGCCTCACCCCAGCGCCGAGATCTGCGGCGCCGCGGCAGTCGTGATCGCAGCGGCCTCGTGCCACGCATCGCGCAGCGGAGCGACGAGGTCGCGGCACTCGGCGGTCGCCGCCCGGTCACGGGAGATGTTCGCCGTGATGAGTCGGCCGGTGAGATAGGTGTAGACACCGCGCAGCTCGGCCGCGCCGTCCCACACATCGGTGAGCGAGCCGTGCAGCTCCGAGACGATCCACTGCGCGTGCGTGAGGTGGGTGCCGGCGGCCGGCCAGTCCTCGGCATCCTGCGCGGAGGCCGCTCGGTCGATGTCGACGAGCAGGCGGTCGTACAGCAGGGTGAGCAGACGCTCGGGCGTGGCCGACGCGACCTGCTGCTCGAGGTACTGCTGCTTGGCCCGATCGAGGGAGGTGAGTGCCATGGGGTGCTCCGATGAGGTGCGGTGTCAGGAAGGGTGATCAGGAGTCAGAGGGCGTCAGACCCGCGAGCTGGCTGGTGAGCCAGGACGACTGCGACTGCAGCTTCGACAGCTGCACCTCGAGCTGCGCATACGTGCGCTCGAGGGTGGCCCGGCGCTGCTCGAGCCGCACGTCCCAGCGCTCGACCTGGGTCTTGAGGGTCTTGACCTCATCCTCCTGGCCGGTGATGCGCTGGGTGAGCAGGCCGTCGTACTTGTCCGAGTACTGCGTGGTGACCGTCTGCACGCGGGCGGAGACCGAGGAGAACAGCTCCTGGGTCCCCTCCGGGTCCTCGGCCAGCGCCGCGGCGAACTTGTCGGCGTCGAACGAGAGCACGCCCTTGTCGCTGACGGTGATCCCGATGCTCGACGGCGAGACGCCGTCGACCGGATGCTGCACGGCGTTCGCGAGCGCGCCGCGGAGGTTGCGCACCGTGCTGTCTCCCGTGAAGACGCCGAGCGTCGTGGTCTCCCCGACCTCGCCGACCGTCGCCTTCGAGCCGTTGTCGATGCGGGCGAGGAGGGCTGCGATCTCCTTGACGAACGCCTCGGCCGTCGCGCTCTGCTTCTTCGCATCGCGCGCCACCGACACCGTCACGGGATCGGCGCTGACCTTGGTCACGGTGACCTCGATGCCCTCGCCGACGGAGATCGTGTTGCTCGCACTGTTCAGGGTCTGCTCGGCGGCGGTGCCGGCGAAGAGGCGGATGCGGGCGTCCGCGCCCTGCGTGAGCACGGCGGCTCCCGGTTCGGCGACGAGGTCTGGGGCCGTGCCACCGGCGACCTGTGCGGCGGTGCCCCGGTACGCGGAGAAGGCGCCGACCTCTCCGGTGGCGGCGGAGGTGAGCTGGAGGCGCGAGAGCGGCTTGCCGTCGGCATCCGTCCCTGCGGGGACCACGGTGGCGCTCACGCCGGCCTTCGACGCGTTGATCGCCTTCGCGAGGTCCTGCGGGCCGGTGCCGACGGGCGTCACCTCGACCGACTCGCCGTCCGAGCCGACAAGGGTGAAGGTGCCGCCCCAGGCGGTCGCTCCCGCAGCGGCGGTGACGACGGAGTGCGAGGTCGCGACGGCGTCAACGACGATGGCTGTCGAGAACGCGCTCGCCTTCGCCCCGGCCGTGACGGTGACCGTCTCGGACGACGAGGTCGCCGTGAAGGATGCCAGGGACGTCGGCGCCGCTGCGGTCTTCGCCTTGTCGACGAGCTCCTGCAGGGTCTTGTTCAGCGACTGCAGGTTGGTGATGACCGAGTTGCGGTCCGCGATCTTGTTCGTGATCAGCGTCTTGGGGATCGCCGAGACGTCCATCAGCGCCTTGATGAGCTCTTCGGTCTTGAGCCCTGATACGAGTCCGTCGAGTTTCATCCGGTCGTCTTCCGTGCGATGCGGTCAAGGGGTCCTACAGGAAGGCGCCCGAGCGGAGGTGAGTCCGCCCGGGCGCCCTGTGCGCCTCAGGCGCAGCGGCTCAACGGAGCAGCTGCAGGACGCCCTGGCCCGACTGGTTCGCCTGCGCGAGCATGGCGGTGCCGGCCTGCTGCAGGATGTTCGAGGCGGTGTACTTGACCATCTCGGCGGCCATGTCGGTGTCCGCGATGCGGCTCTTCGCTGCGGCGAGGTTCTCGGCCGAGACCTGCAGCGAGTTGATCGTCGACTCGAAGCGGTTCTGCACGGCACCGAGGCCGGCGCGAGCCGTCGAGACGTTGGTGATCTGCGCGTCGACGGCCGCGATCGTGGTGAGCGCGTTCGCGGCGGTGTCGACCGTGAGCGCACCGATCGTGGCACCGAGACCCGAGAAGTTGGTCAGCGTGACCGCGATCTGGTCCTCGGCGGCCTCGGAGCCTGCGCCGACCTGGAACGTCAGAGTGTTCGCGCTGTCGAGCAGCTTGATCCCGTTGAAGTTCGTGCTGGCGGCGACGCGGGTGAGCTCCTCGCCGAGCGAGTTGATCTCGGTCTTGATGGCGTCACGCGACTCGGCGTTGTTCGAGTCGGAACCCGCCTGCACGGCGAGGTCGCGGACGCGCTGCAGGATCGAGTGCACCTCGGTGAGAGCACCTTCCGCGGTCTGGATGACCGAGATGCCGTCCTGCGCGTTGCGGGCTGCGACGTTCAGGCCGTTGACCTGCGAACGCAGACCCTCGGAGATGGCCAGACCGGCGGCGTCATCGGCTGCGCGGTTGATGCGCAGACCGCTCGAGAGCTTCTCGAGCGACTTCGAGACGTCGTTCTGGTTGACGGACAGGTTGCGGTACGCGTTGAGTGCACCGACGTTGGTTGCGATCTGAAGACCCATGAGAATTCCTCCGTGGTTATGGGGCTGGATGCGGGCCCATCCGTGGGCCTGCACAACCGACATTCGCGACAAGCGTCAGCGGCGTAACCACCGATCCGGAAGAATCTGCGCTGTGCTCACACGGCGGCGAGAAGGCCGCGGGTGCGGTCACCGACGCGGGTGCCGAGTTCGACGGGCAGCGGACCGAACAGCGTCTGGAAGAACTCCGCCTTCGCCTTGGTCGACCGGTCACCGGTCGTGCCGTCCTCCCAGGCCTCCATCGCCTCGCGCATCAGGGCGAGTCCTCGCGAGCGCAGCTTCGAGACATAGGCGTGACTGACGGCGAGCTCTTCGGCGATGTCCTTGACCGTGCGGTCTTCGAGGTAGATGCCGCGCACCACCTGCTGCATCGCGGCCGGCAGGGCGTCGACGATCCGGTTCACCATCGCCCGCGTCTCGGACTGCTCGACGGCATGCTCCGGGAGGATCACGCTGTCGGTGAGATCGGCGGCCTGACGCCCCGTCTCCACGTCGAAGTGCTCTTCGAAGCTGATCGCCGTGCGCACCATCTCGTCGAGCTGCAGCATCTCGCCGACCGCGTCGACCGAGAGTCCGGACTCCCGCGCGAGCTCCGCTGTGGTCGCCGGGCGACCTGTCCTCGCGAGCAGCGTCTCGGCGGCCACACGCACGCGCTCGATCTTGTCGCGGCCGCGCTCACCCGCAGGGTCCGCCCTGCGCATCTCCGAGAGCATCGCCCAGTTGATCTGACTGCTCGCGAAAGCGCCGAACGGGATGCCCCGGGACGCGTCGTACGAGAGAGCGGCGCGCGCAAGACCGAGGCGGGCGGCGGAGAGCAGATCGTCGAGGTCGAGGTGGGTGGCCGAACGGGCCTTCTCGACGGCGAGGAACGTGGCCAGCGGCATGTTCTCGCGAGCCAGCTGATCAGGCGTGGGCGCTGGGGTGGCAGCCCGTCCGGAATCAGCAGAAACCGCAGTATTACTCAGCAATGCGACTCCGAAGCTAGATCAACTGTTTTACGAGTGAAGGTAGCACGAAGTTCGCGTTTATGAGTAAAAAACGGCCATATGAATTCGGGGCCTAACGCCCGTACGACTCAGAGCGTGGCGGTGGCATCGTAGTCCGGTCGATCCCAGGCCTCCTCCGCGGGCATCGCCGCCGGCCGCTCGATCGCCGCGATCCGCTCTCGGATGTCCTCCACACTCGCCGAGTTGTCCGGCGGCTCGACGTCGGAGTGCGTGGACTCGGTCATCAGGACCGTGCTCACGTTCAACAGGAACGACGCCTCCACTGTGTTGCCGTCCGGACTGATCGAGCGCAGGGTGACCGTGTCCGCCTTCCCGGTGTCGGCGACGACCCTGGCGTACTCGAGGAGCACGTCGGCGGCATCGTCGCCCATGAACAGGGACTTCTCGCCATACGTCACGTGTTTCATGCCCGCACGCTACGACCGCCACCGCCGGTCGATCTGGGGTCTTGACACATCCGGGAAGCGCGAGGCAGGCACCCGTCTCGCGCGACCCGCGCGGATTATCCTCGCGGATCCCGCAGATGGAAAGCCCTTATCGGACCGAGCGCCGAACGGTTTGCCTGGGCATCCATCCAGAACCGATCAGAGAGGCAGACATGTTCTTCCATCGTCAGGAACTCCAGTTCTCGGCCACACCCGATGCACCGGATGCCGTCTACGCACGAAAGCTCCAGGAGGTGCTCGGCGGTCAGTACGGCGAGATCACCGTCGCCATGCAGTACCAGTTCCAGGCCTGGAACATGCACATCCCCGGCAAGTACCGGGATCTGGTCTTCGGCATCGGTGCCGAGGAGATGGGTCACGTCGAGATGCTCGCCGTCATGATCGCGCAGCTGCTCGAGAAGTCCCCGCTGGGGATCACCGAGGATGCCGTCCAGGACGACCCGACGGTCGCCGCGATCATCGGCGGCACCGATGTCCAGCAGGGCATCGTCGCCGGCGCGGGCGCACGGCCCGTCGACAGCAACGGCAACCCGTGGCAGGGGTCGTACATCACGTCGAGCGGCAACCTGCTGGCCGACTTCACGGCCAACGCGAACGCCGAGATGCAGGGCCGAGTGCAGGTCGCCCGGCTGTATCACATGACCGACGACCACGGAGTCCGGGACATGCTGGGCTTCCTGCTCGCCCGCGACACGATGCACCAGAATCAATGGCTGGCGGCCGTCGAGGAGCTCAAGGCCGAGGGGGCGGAAACGCTGCCCGTGCCGAGCAACTTCCCGCTGTCCAAGGAGCACCGCGAGGTGTCGTACCAGTACCTCAACTTCAGCGATGGTGCTGCCGCCGCCGAAGGGACCTGGGCGAGCGGCCCGACGCCGGACGGCCACGGCGAGTTCAGCTACCACGAAGGCCCCACGACGACGGCGACCATGCCGCCGCCCACCCATCCGGATGCGCGGTTCTACGGCACCACCGAGCTGCCGAACGTCGTCGAGAAGGTGGCCGGCGCCGTGCAGGACATGACCCACAAGGAGTGAGACCGCGACGTCCGGTCGGGGTCGCCGCTACGGGCGGCCCCGTCCGGCAGGGCGTCACGCGGCAGCGCCCGACGACGACGAGAAGGAGAGCATCACGATGACCACGTTGCACCCAGGGACGGAGGTGCGCGCATGAAGGCGATGGCGTACCGCGGCCCGTACAAGATCCGCGTCGAGGAGAAGCCGGAGCCTCGCATCCAGCATCCGAACGATGCGATCGTCCGCGTGACCAGGGCGGCGGTCTGCGGCTCAGACCTGCACCTGTTCCACGGCATGATGCCCGACACCCGCATCGGCCACACCTTCGGTCACGAGATCGTGGGCGTCGTCGAGGAGGTGGGCTCGTCGGTGCAGACCCTGAAGCGCGGCGACCGCGTGATGGTGCCCTTCAACATCTACTGCGGGTCGTGCTACTTCTGCAGCCGCGGCCTGTTCTCGAACTGCCACAACGTGAACCCGAACGCGACGGCCGTGGGCGGCATCTACGGGTACTCGCACAGCACCGGCGGATACGACGGCGGCCAGGCCGAGTTCGTGCGCGTGCCGTTCGCGGACGTCGGTCCGTCGGTCATCCCGGACTGGTTGAGCTCCGAGGATGCTCTGACGCTCACGGACGCGTTCTCCACCGGATACTTCGGCGCCCAGCTCGCGGACATCGCCCCCCGTGACACGGTGGTCGTGTTCGGGGCCGGTCCGGTCGGCCTCGCGGCCGCGCGGTCTGCCTGGTTCCTCGGGGCGGGCCGGGTGATCGTGGTCGACCACATCGACTACCGGCTCGAGAAGGCGCGCGCCTTCGCGTTCGCGGAGACGATCCACCTCGCCGAGGTGCCAGACATCGTCGTCGCCCTGAAGAAGACCACGGGCCATCTCGGCGCGGACGTCGTGATCGACGCGGTGGGTGCCGAGGCCGACGGCAGCGTCATGCAGCACCTCACGGGCGCCAAGCTCAAGCTGCAGGGCGGATCCCCCGTCGCCGTCAACTGGGCCATCGACTCCGTGCGCAAGGGCGGCACCGTCTCCCTCATCGGGGCCTACGGACCGCTGCCCTCTGCGGTGCGGCTGGGCGACATCGTGAACAAGGGGCTGACGGTCAGAGCCAACCAGGCTCCGGTCAAGCGACAGTGGCCGCGCCTGCTCGACCACATCAGAGCAGGGCACGTGCGTCCGGGCGAACTGCTCACCCATCGCTTCCCGCTGGAGCACATCGCCGAGGCCTATCACGTGTTCTCGTCCAAGCTGGACGACTGCATCAAGCCGCTCATCGTCGTCGGAGAGGAATGACCATGCCGTACAAGGCCGAAGGACCCGAGCTCGCTCCGTCCGAGGAGGAGCTCCGCGACCGGATCCCGGGATGGGGCGCGGATCTGGCCCCCGAGCATCGACGCACCTGGCAGCAGCGCGACGACCTGCCGGACACGGGGGCGCGGTGGGAGTTCCCCGAGAGACAGGACGAGGGTCCGCGCCGGGAGAAGTCGATCGAGCACTCGATGCTCCCTCCGGTGTTCGGCACGGCGCAGCCTCTGCACGGCGTTTCCGGCGCCATCCGCCGCGTCGCGTACGACCGGTTCAGCGAGACGAAGAACACGCGCTGGCTGCTCCTCGTGCTCGGCGACCGCGTGGATGCGGTGACCGCGCATGCGCGCTCGCTGCTCACCCGACGCCCGGATGATCCGATCACCCTCACCGGCGTGATGGCCGAGGCGGATCATCGCCCGATCGCCTCGCGGTTCGGCCGCGGTCGCCTCGACCTGCGACACGCGTGGCTCGATCCGATCGTCGTCGTCGGCCCGTGGGTGCTGGCCGGGGCACTCGTCGTGGCCGCTGCGCGACGGGTGCTGCGCTGAGCCGACCTGAGAGGAGTTGAGCCGAGCCGGTCGGCCGTCTCAGTGCGCGCCGCGCTGTCTGGCCGCGTCGACGGCCGCGGCCGCCCCCTCCCGCCAGGGCTCCCCGTGACCGGGCAGGACGAGCGGTGCCGAGGTGTCGGCGAGCGCCTGCAGCGATCGCAGTGCCGTCGTCGTGTCGGCGGTGGCCGCCCTGGCGATGATCTGAGGCCCGCGCTGCCCCGTGTACGGGTCGAGGGTGACGAGCGCATCGCCGGCGAGGAGGATCCCCCGGTCCTCGAGCAGGAACGCGCAGTGCCCGTCGGTGTGTCCGGGCGTCCACAGCGCCACCGGGGCACCCGGGGCATCCACCCGCTGGCCGTCGTGCACGCGCCCGAGTGCGTCGACTCCGCGGACGGTGAGGGCGCCGTGCACGGCCATGCGCCCGATCACGGGGATGCCGCCGGGGTGGGTCAGGACGTACGGGATGCGCGGGCTCGCCGGACGGTAGCTGTACGGGTGCCGCGCCAGCCGCGCATCCCGCGAGTGCACGAGCACCCGAGCGCCCTGTCCGCGGACGTGCGAGGCGACACCTACGTGGTCGAAGTGCCCGTGCGTGAGCACGACCGCATCGATGTCGCTCTCCTGAGCTCCGAGACTGTCGAGGAGCCTCCGCAGCGGTCGGCGCGTGCCGGGGAGACCGGCGTCGATCAGCGTGAGCCCGTCGCTCGATCTGATCAGGTAGCAGTTCACATCGGCGACGCACAGGCGGAAGATGTCCGGTGCGACCTCGGAGACGGAGCGAGTGTCGTTCATGCGGCGAGGCTAGGAAGCGGACTCGTCTGTCGAGAGGGTCTTGACAGACGAGTCCGAGGGCTCCGACTCGCGCGGGTTCCATTGCCCGAGCTCTGCCCACAGATACGCGAGGGATGCCGTACCGCGGCGCAGCATCCCGAGGTCGATGCTCTCGTCGCCGGAGTGCCACGAGTCCTCCGGCAGTCCCGTGCCGACGAAGTACACCGGCGCCCCGAAGCGGCGACTCAGCAGGTCTGCTGGCCCGCCGCCCGCGTTGCCGAGCCGCCCTTGCACAGGCGCCCCGAAACCCTTCTCGAGCGCGCGCTCCAGTGCCTCCAGCACCGGCCCGTCCGGAGACATGTACGGCTCCTGGCCCAGACTCTCCTCGACGGTCAGGGAGTATGCGGCGCCCTCGGGCATCTCGCGTGCGACGAATTCCCGCAGCCGGTCGGCGACCGCGGGGATGCGCTGGCCGGGCACCGTGCGGATGCTCAGGGTCGCCGTGGCCTCGGACGGGATCACCGAGCGGCTCAGCCCCTGGTCCCCTGCGGCGAGCGCGATGATCTCGACGGCCGGCCGGGCCCAGAGCCGTTCGAGCGGCGTGTAACCCGCTTCGCCGACCACGGCCCTGGCTCCCATGCGAGCGACCCACTCGTCCTCATCGAAGGGCACGGCCGCGAGTTCTCGCCGACGATCGGGGTCGAGCGGCTGCACGTCGTCGTAGAAGCCGGGGATCGCGATGCGTCCGGTCTCGTCCTGCAGCCGGCCGAGCACTGTCGAGAGTGCGAGCGCGGGGTTCACCGTGATCCCCGAAGCGGCTCCACTGTGCAGGTCGACGTCCGGCCCCCTCACTGTCAGGGTCGCTGTCACCACGCCGCGCATCGAGGTGACGGCGGCGGGGATGTCCGCGTCCCACTGCAGCGTGTCGGAGAAGACGATCACGTCGCAGGCGAGCGCATCGCGGTGCGCGTCGAGCAGGTCGGCGAGCCCTGGCGACCCGATCTCCTCCTCGCCGTCTATCAGCAGGATGAGGTTGACCGGCCGCCCGGATGCCTCGGATGCTGCGCGGTGCGCCCGCGCGGCCCAGACGTGGGCGAGGACCTGCCCCTTCGCATCGGAGGCGCCGCGTCCGTACAGCCGCCCGTCCCGCTGGACCGGCACGAAGGGGGCGGTCTGGGTCCAGAGCTCCGGTTTCACCGGGCGCACGTCGTGATGGCTGTAGACCAGGACGGTCGGGGCCTCGTCGTCGACGATCCAGCGGCCGACGACGGTGCAGGACTCCTCCGTCGGCAGGATCGAGACGTCGAAGCCCGCGTCCCGCATCTCCCCGGCGATCCAGTGGGCCGAGCGGATGAGGTCGAGGCGGTGCTCCGGATCCCCCGCCACCGAGGGCACCGAGACCCACGAGGCGAGTCCGTCGATCAGGTCCGCCATCCGCTCGTCGATGTACTCCGCGACGGGGTCCCTGTCGCGGTGCTCCTGGTGTGCGCTGGTCATGCACCGAGGATGCGTCGAGGGACCGCCCGAGCCGCAGGGTCTTGACGCGGTCGCGAGTGCGGCGCTATCCGTGCGGGTGCGTCCGCCACCTCGCGGCCTGCTCGAGGATCACCGCGGCCACGTCAGCCGGCGCGGAGCGCTGCACGACGTGATGGCGTCCGGGGATCTCCACCAGCTGTGCGCTGCGGGCGCTCGCCGCGAGTCGCCGACTCCACGACGGACCCGCGACGGGGTCCTTCGCCCCGCGGAGCACGAGGACGGGCACGTCGAGGTGGCGGACCCTGTCCTCCGTCGGGTAGCGCAGCATATGCCGCACCTGCCGCAGGTACCACCGAGGTCCGCTCCGCACGTAGTCGCTGAACACGATCCAGTTCGTCGGCAGCGACTCCCCGAGGGTGTCGCGGGCGAGCCCGACGGCCTGGGCACCGAGTGAGCGGTGCGCGTCGTCGACGACCGGACCGATCACCACCACCCCGGTCACCGGTGCCGCACCCTGCAGCACCGTCTCGATCGCCCACTGCGCTCCCATCGAGTGCCCGACGATCACCACGGGTCCCGTGCACACCCCTGCCAGCACCCGCACCACGGCTCTCGCCATCCGCACGATGTCGACGTCGTCGGACGGCTTGGGGAGGCCCCCGAAGCCGGGGAGGTCGAGAGAGACGACCCTGGTGGATCGGGCGAGCGCCTCGTGCAGGCGGGCGAGATAGCGATGCGACATGCCGATCCCGTGGATCAGCACGATCGTCTCGCCGCCGTCGTCCGGTCGACTCTCGATCACCCGGAAGTGCAGGCCCTCCACGATGAGCCGCCGCACAGTGCCGAGTCGAGCACGGTGTCGCACCGCACCCTCCTCTCTGCGTGCGCGGGACGGGAGCGAACGCAAGCCTGTCACGGAGCGCGGCTCTCCAGGATCTGGAGCCAGTCGGCGGGGAGGCGGTCCGCAGGACCAGGGACCGTCTGGGAGAGCGGATGGCTCGTCGGCTCGGCGAGCGCCGGTCCCTCGAACGTCGTCTCGTCGCGGTAGTCCCAGAACCAGTCCTCGCCGGGTTCGAAGCTCTGGATCACGGCATGGCCGCTCTGCTGCCAGTGGTGCGTGGCGTGGGTGCCGAGCGAGTCGTCGCAGCACCCGATATGCCCGCACGCGGCACAGCGGCGAAGATGCACCCACCACGATCCCGTCGCCTCGCATTCGACGCATCCGGTGCCGCTGGGTGTGCTGTCGACCTGGATCATGTCCCCGTTCGCTGTCATGCGACCATCTTCGCGTCTCCGACGCCGACACGACAGTCCCCGGATCGCATCCGAGACACCTGCGCGACCCGCTCCCCTCCCCCTAGAATCGGTGCTCTCCCCCAAGGAAAGAAGGCGATCATGGCAGTGATCTCCCGCGGCTTCGGAGCCCGCAGACGCGAGTCCGACGACCGCCTGCCTCCCGGGCAGTACCTGACCGAGGACTTCCCGGTCCTCTCAGCAGGTCCCACCCCGAGGATCGACACCGACACCTGGGAGTTCGTGGTCGTCGGACTCGACGGCGTCCGCCGCACCTGGTCGTGGGACGAGCTGCTCGCGCTGCCCGTCGACACGATCACGACCGACATCCACTGCGTGACGCGGTGGTCGAAGCTCGGCACCCACTGGCGGGGTGTGTCCCTCGATCATCTGCTGCAGGATGCCGGTGCCGGCGACTTCACCCGGGTGTTCTCCTACGGCGGGTACACGACCAATGTGCCGCGGGCCGATCTGACCGGCGGCAAGGCGTGGATCGCCGTCGAGTTCGACGGTCAGCCTCTCGCCCCCGAACACGGCGGACCTGCGCGGCTGCTGGTGCCCCACCTCTACTTCTGGAAGTCGGCGAAGTGGGTGCACGGCCTCGATCTGCTGGAGAAGGACGAGCCGGGCTTCTGGGAGCAGAACGGCTACAACATGTACGGCGATCCGTGGAAAGAGGAGCGGTACTGGTGACGACGGCGTCGACCTGGCTCGTCGCGCGCGTGGTCGGCGTCCACGAAGCCACCCCGCACGGCCGCATCCTCGAACTGCGGGTGGACGGATGGCCGGGCAACCTCGCCGGCCAGCACGTCGACGTGCGCCTGACCGCGGAGGACGGCTACCAGGCGGTGCGCTCGTACTCGCTCGCGTCGTCCGGCGACGCCGACATCCTCGAGCTCGCTGTCGACGAGGTCCCCGACGGCGAGGTGTCCCCCTATCTCGTCGAGGACGTCCGCGCGGGCGATGAGCTCGAGGTGCGCGGCCCCATCGGCGCCTACTTCGTCTGGACCCCCGACCGCCCGGAGCCGGTGCAGCTGATCGCCGGTGGATCCGGCATCGTGCCGCTGCTGTCGATGGCCCGCGTGCACGCCGGCTCCGCGAGCACAGCACCGATGAGGATGCTGTACTCGGTCCGCTCGCCCGACGACGCCTTCTACGCCGATGAGCTCGACGGTCTCGTGGGCGGTTCCTTCGCGCTCGACTGGGCCTACACCCGTACGGCTCCCCCGGGCTCCGCGCGTCCTGCGGGAAGGGTGGATGCGGCGACGATCCTCGCCTCCACGATCCCGCCGTCCGAGAACCCCGCGGTCTACGTGTGCGGTCCGACCGGGTTCGTGGAGGCCGTCGCAGACCTGCTCGTCGCGGCGGGGCACTCGCCCGACCGCATCCGCACCGAGCGCTTCGGAGGCGCCTGATGGACACTCCTCGCACGACGCATCACACCGGCCATCGCGACAGGGTCGACGGCAACGCCGCCGGAGGACTCCTGCTCGAGCTCTTCGGCACCGACATGACCACGGCCCGCGCCTCGTGCGCTCACTGCGAGCGCGATGCGGAGCTGGCGGATGCCGTCGCGGAGCTCGACGACGCCTGCCTCATCCTGCTCTGCCGCGGGTGCGGCCACACGCTGCTCACCTGTCTGCGCGACGACGGGCGGTGGACCCTCACGATCGGCGGCCTCGCCCGGCTGCAGTGGCCGGCGGTGCCGCAGTAGGCGAGCTGCGCTCTGGGCGAGGGGCGGGTGACGGTGGGCCCTGCCGGGATCGAACCGACGACATCCACGGTGTAACTGGGAACGAATCCCCCCGGGCGAATGAGCGATCTTGGTCGTCCTTGGACCGACAAGGAGGCCGACTTGGTCGATGTCCCGACACGCTGACTCGGGAGAATGTCGGTGGTGTGCGCTGCAATAGAAGTTCGCGATAGTCTCACGTGAACCGTCGCCCGGAGGACCCGTGTCCCGCTCCATCCCCGCCTTCCCAAATCCAGACATGCTGGTCTGGGCTCGTGAAACATCGCGCCTAGAGCCCGGCGTCGCTGCGGCGAAGCTCGCGGTCGACGAGGCTCAGCTACTCGCCTGGGAGAGCGGAGACCCCGGTCTGACCGTGGCCAAGCTCCAGGCGGTCGCAGATCTGTACCGGCGTCCCCTCGCGGCCTTCTACCTCAGCGAGCGCCCCCCTGTGGAGGAGCGCGTCCGTGACTACCGGCGGCCCTGGCTCACCGCGCGACGGCGCGAGAGCCCGATCCTCGCTGCTGAGATCCGCCGCGCTGAGGCTCAGCGAGACAACATCCTCGAAATCATGGACCTCCGAGATGAGGAGCCCGATGACGAGTGGAAGGAGCCTGCCGGATTCCCAGACGTTGCGGCGCGGGCTCGGGCGATGCTTGACGTCTACTCGCTCATCAAACGTCCGGGGCAGTCCGGCAAACCGACCGACTGGTTCTTCTACTGGAGTAGCGCCCTTGAAGAGATGGGCGTGCTGGTGGTGACGGCGAACGCTGTTCCGAAGGAAGAGGCGGATGGATTCTCGGTGGCACTAGACCCCGTGCCGGTTGTTGGGGTCAACGGGTCGAGCCACTTCAACAGGCGGATCTTCACACTGCTGCACGAATACGCCCATCTGCTCCACAACACGTCGGCGCTGTGCGACATGCATGAGGAATCCACCGGCTCCGAAGACGTCGATCAGATTGAAGTCGAGTGCAATCGTCTCGCCGCGGAGATCTTGGTTCCGGCGCACGTGTTCGCTCAGCGACCCATCGTGCTAAACGCCCGCGACGAGGCTTCGGATTGGCAGCTTTGGCAGTTGCGCGACGAGGCGCGCGCATGGGGTGTCAGCCCGGAGGTCATCTTGAGGAAGCTCTTTACTCACGGCAAGGCCAGCCAAGAGTTCTACGACAACTGGCGCGACGAATACAACGACACCGACCGGTGGTCGAACGGCCCGGAACCCCGGAAGGCGAGTGGCGGCGACGGACTGCGGACGAAGGTGCGCAACCTCGGCAAGGGGTACGTGCGAAATGTCGTGGGTGCAATGTCAGAGGGTCTGTTGAGCACGTACGAAACGTCCAACATGCTCAACGCGAAGGTGGATCAGATACCCAAGCTATTCGAGCGCGCACGCGTGCCGGAGGTTGAGTGATGTACTCCGTCGATACGAGCGTCCTCATCACCGCCTGGCGGGATCATTACTGGCCGGACGTATTCCCGGGGTTCTGGGACAAGTTCAACGACGCAGTGGATGAGGGCGTCCTGCAAGCCATCGATCCCGTGAAGGGCGAGCTGACGAAGCGCGATGATGACGTGGCGAAGTGGGCCAAGGCCCGCCCTCACTTCTTCGTTCCGTTGGACCCCGACATCCAGGCTGCGACCGCTGATGTGCTGAGGACTCACCCCGGTCTCATCACAGCGGGCGGAAAGCGCTCGACGGTGGACCCCTTCGTCATCGGTCTGGGCATCGCGCGAGGCTTCCCCGTAGTCACCTACGAGCGAGCGTCGAACAGCGTCGCGAAGCCGCACATTCCGAATGTGTGCAACGACAAAGGTCATGCCGTATTCAACATGGAACAGCTTGCCCGCGCTCTCGGCTGGCAGTTCAAGGCGTAACCGACGGGCGGACGGGCGATCTTGTGCCAGTCCTCATCGTCAGCGGCTGAGCATCTGCGTCCGGCTCCGCGACCGCCGCGACGTTGGTTAGCGTGCCTTCCCTGAGGTCCAGCCCTTAGATCACCGTGTCGGTGCCAGCGCATCAACGCCACGTCAGGCCAGGCCGATCAGATCCTCGTTGACGTCCTGCCGACTCCTGGTCGTCCGGCCTGCACCGTCGAGCTCCCCGTCAGCGAAATGAAGCTGAGGTTGCGCCGGTCGAGCGCTTCGTGGAACTCAATAGACGAGATCATCGCGCCGCGGGCGGCGGACTGCTGGCCGAATACCCCGATCACCCGACTCGCGATCCCACTGCTAACACGGTGGGCCCTGCCGGGATCGAACCGACGACATCCACGGTGTAAACGTGGCGCTCTACCAGCTGAGCTAAAGGCCCTGGTGCCCTCATTCTACAGACGAGCGGATGCGCGCTGATGTCGTGGAAGGGGGATAGGCTGATGGCGGCACGCGTTGTGCACAGCCGACAAGGCTGCCCGCGTCGCTTCCCGTTTCAATGGCATGACCTGCCAGCTTGACGAAAGGCTCCCCCGTGACTGTGCACGACCAGGATCCGTACTCCCAGGGCCCCCTCGACAGCGATCCGGAAGAGACGGGCGAGTGGCAGCAGTCGCTCGACGAGCTCGTCGACGCCAAGGGCCACGGTCGTGGTCGCGAGATCATGCTCAGCCTGCTCAAGCGCTCCAAGGAGCTGCACCTGGGCGTGCCGATGGTCCCCACCACCGACTACATCAACACGATCGCTCCCGAGAACGAGCCCGAGTTCCCGGGTGACGAAGAGATCGAGCGCCGCTACCGGGCGTGGATCCGCTGGAACGCCGCCATCACGGTGCACCGCGCACAGCGCCCCGGCATCGGCGTCGGCGGTCACATCTCGACCTACGCGTCCTCCGCCGCGCTCTACGAGGTCGGCTTCAACCACTTCTTCAAGGGCGCCGACCACCCGGGTGGCGGCGACCAGATCTTCATCCAGGGCCACGCCTCCCCCGGCACCTACGCGCGCTCCTACCTCGAGGGTCGTCTGAGCGAAGACCAGCTCGACGGCTTCCGTCAGGAGAAGTCGCACGCCCCGCACGGCATCCCGTCGTACCCGCACCCGCGTCTGATGCCGGAGTACTGGCAGTTCCCGACCGTGTCGATGGGCCTCGGTCCGATCAACGCCATCTACCAGGCGATGTCGAACAAGTACCTCGAGAACCGCGGCATCAAGGACACCTCCGCCTCGCACGTCTGGGCCTTCCTGGGCGACGGCGAGATGGACGAGGTCGAGAGCCGCGGCCAGCTGCAGGTCGCTGCCAACGAGGGCCTCGACAACCTCACCTTCATCGTCAACTGCAACCTGCAGCGACTCGACGGCCCGGTGCGAGGCAACGGCAAGATCGTCCAGGAGCTGGAGTCGTTCTTCCGCGGTGCCGGCTGGAACGTCATCAAGGTCGTGTGGGGTCGCGAATGGGACGACCTGCTCGCCCGCGACACCGAGGGCGCGCTGCTCAACCTGATGAACGTCACCCCCGACGGCGACTACCAGACGTACAAGGCCGAGTCCGGCGCGTACGTCCGCGAGCACTTCTTCGGTCGCGACGAGCGCACGCTCGAACTCGTCAAGGACTACTCCGACGACGACATCTGGAACCTCAAGCGCGGTGGCCACGACTACCGCAAGGTCTACGCCGCGTTCAAGGCCGCGACCGAGCACAAGGGCAAGCCCACCGTCATCCTCGCCAAGACCGTCAAGGGCTACGGCCTGGGTCCGCAGTTCGAGGGTCGCAACGCGACCCACCAGATGAAGAAGATGACGCTGGACAACCTCAAGACGTTCCGCGACGCGATGCACATCCCGGTCACGGACGCGCAGCTCGAGGAGAACCCGTACCTGCCGCCGTACTACAACCCCGGCCCCCAGGACGAGACGATCCAGTACATGCTCGAGCGCCGCAAGGCTCTCGGCGGCTTCCTGCCCGAGCGTCGCTCCACGCACGTCGGACTCTCGCTGCCGGACGACTCGGCGTACCAGCTGCCCAAGAAGGGCTCCGGCACGCAGGAGATCGCCACGACCATGGCGTTCGTGCGTCTGCTGAAGGACCTGCTGCGCTCGAAGGACTTCGGGCACCGCATCGTCCCGATCATCCCGGACGAGGCGCGCACGTTCGGCATGGACGCCTACTTCCCGACGGCGAAGATCTACAACCCGAACGGCCAGCACTACACCTCGGTCGACCGCGAGCTGCTCCTCGCCTACAAGGAGAGCCCGCAGGGCCAGATCGTGCACGTCGGCATCAACGAGGCCGGCGCTCTCGCGGCGTTCACCGCTGCGGGCACGTCGTACGCCACCCACGGCGAGCCGCTGATCCCGATCTACCTCTTCTACTCGATGTTCGGCTTCCAGCGCACGGGCGACGCCCAGTGGGCCGCCGGAGACCAGATGGCACGAGGCTTCATCATCGGCGCCACCGCCGGCCGCACCACCCTCACCGGTGAAGGTCTGCAGCACGCCGACGGCCACTCGCACCTGCTGGCGGCGACGAACCCGGCGACGGTGTCGTACGACCCGGCCTACGGCTACGAGATCGCGCACATCATGCGCTCGGGTCTGGAGCGCATGTACGGCGGTTCCCACGACGACCCCAACGTGATGTACTACCTCACGGTCTACAACGAGCCGCTCGTGCAGCCCGCCGAACCGGCCGATGTCGACGTCGAGGGCATCGTGCGCGGCATCCACCGCGTGTCCGTCGGCGAGGGCGAAGGCCCCCGCGCCCAGCTCTTCGCCTCGGGCGTCGGACTCCCCTGGGCCCTCGAGGCGCAGGAGCTGCTGAAGAACGACTGGGGTGTGATCGCCGACGTGTGGTCGGTGACCTCCTGGACCGAGCTGCGCCGCGACGGCCTCGCCGCCGACGAGCACAACTTCCTGCACCCTGAAGAGGAGCCCCGCACGGCCTACCTCACCCAGAAGCTGCAGGGTGTCGAGGGTCCGGTCGTCGCAGTGAGCGACTTCATGCACGCCGTGCAGGACCAGATCCGCCCGTGGGTCCCGCAGCGTTTCGCGACGCTCGGCGCCGACGGCTTCGGCTTCTCGGACACGCGCGCCGCGGCTCGTCGCTTCTTCAAGATCGACGGTCCCTCGATCGTCGTCCGCACGCTGCAGTCGCTCGCCGAGGACGGGGTCGTCGACCGCTCGCTCGCCGTGCAGGCCATCCAGAAGTACAGCCTGCACGACGTGAACGCCGGCACCAGCGGCAACGCGGGCGGCGAAAGCTGAGCCATCGGTGACGGGTTCCTCTTCGCGCGGTATGGACAAGACCGCGACGCTCACCTGGCTGCGCCGGATCTCCGGCGACATCGCCTCGGTGACGATCAAGCGCCTCGAGGACACCCTCCCCTGGTACGCCGACATGCCACCAGCCCGCCGCTCTGCGGTCGGGCTGGTGGCTCAGGCCGGCATCACCTCGTTCATCCAGTGGTACGAGGACCCCACGTCTACGCCGTGGATCGCGGCCGACATCTTTGCCGCCGCTCCCCGTGAGCTGCTGCGCAGTGTGAGCCTGCAGCAGACGCTGCAGTTGATCCGCGTGACGGTCGAGGTCACGGAGGAGCGCGTCGCCGGCCGCGGTGACGACCTGCGTGAGGCGATCCTGCTGTACTCCCGCGACGTGGCCTTCGCCGCGGCCGACGTGTACGCGCGGGCCGCCGAGGCCCGAGGCCTCTGGGACGCCCGGCTCGAGGCGCTGGTCGTCGACTCGATCCTCACCGGAGAGGCAGACGAAGAGCTGCCCAGCCGCATCGCCGCCCTCGGATGGCACGGTCATGGCGAGGTCGCGGTCCTGGTCGGCACGACCCCTCCGCAATTCGACGTCGACCTCGTCCGTCGTACGGCACGCAAGCTCGCCGTCGACGTCCTGATCGGCGTGCAGGGCTCTCGCCTGGTGCTCGTGATCGGCCGCGCCCGCATCGCGGGTCAGGAGGTGCCGGAGGGTGAGGAGGAAGAGCTCGGCTTCGAGGAGATCGCCTCTCGCCTGGAGCCCTCCTTCGGCCCCGGCTACGTCGTGCTCGGCCCGGCGGTCGCCGCCCTGGTCGATGCGAGCCAGAGCGCACGCGCGGCCCTGGCAGGCTTCGCCGTCGCCCGTGCCTGGCGCAGCGCTCCTCGGCCGGTCGAGGCAGACGACCTCCTCCCCGAACGCGCGCTCGCCGGCGACCCGCTCGCCAAGCAGACGCTGATCGAGCGCATCTACCGCCCACTGCAGGCACACTCGACGGACCTCGTCACGACGCTGTGGAGCTACCTCGACAACGGACGCTCGCTCGAGGCGACCGCCCGCGAGCTGTTCGTGCATCCGAACACCGTCCGCTATCGCCTGAAGCGCGTCAGCGAGGTGATCGGATGGGATGCCACGGGTCCCCGCGAAGCGCTCATCCTGCAGACCGCCCTCATCCTCGGGTCGATCGGTGCAGCCGAGCAGGTGCGCCGACGTCCTCCGCTGCGACGCCCCGGCCGCTGATCGGCGGCGAAACACCGCCCAGCTGTACGCCACACACAAGGGTTCTTCAGAATCTTGTGATGGATCATCCACCGCTTCGGGCCGATCGTTGGCAGACTGGGGGATGTGATTGTCGTCGTATGCCCAGGACAGGGCTCGCAGACCCCCGGTTTCCTCTCCCCCTGGCTCGAGCTGGACGGCGTGACGGAAAGCCTCGCCGCGTACTCCGACGCCGCTGAGGTCGACCTCCAGCAGCACGGCACGGTGTCGGATGCCGACACGATCCGAGACACGCGCATCGCGCAGCCTCTGATCGTGGCCGCGTCGCTGATCGCGGCGGGTGCTCTCTCCGCCCGCGCGAGCCGTCGCCCCGATGGCGTCGCCGGACACTCCGTGGGCGAGATCGCCGCGCTCGTCGAGAGCGGTGTCATCGACGCGGAGACGGGCATGCGCCTCGTCGGCATCCGCGGGCGTGCGATGGCCGACGCCGCCGCACAGACTCCGACCGGCATGAGCGCGGTGCTCGGCGGTGACGAGGACGCGGTCCTCACCCGTCTCTCCGAGCTCGGCCTGTCCCCCGCCAACTACAACGGCGGCGGCCAGCTCGTCGTCGCCGGAGAGCTCGCGGGGCTCGACGCCCTCGCCTCCGAGCCCCTGAAGGGCACCAGGGTCATCCCGCTGCAGGTCGCCGGCGCCTTCCACACCTCGTTCATGGAGTCCGCCGTGGCAGCACTCCGCGACGCCGTCGCGACCGTCACGCCCTCGGACCCGGAGATCACGCTCTGGACGAACCGCGACGGCTCGGTCGTGACCGACGGCTCGCAGGCGCTCGGCTACCTCGTCGACCAGGTGTCGTCGCCGGTGCGGTGGGACCTCTGCATGGCGTCGTTCGCCGACCGGGGCATCACCGGGCTGATCGAGCTCGCCCCTGCCGGCGCGCTGACCGGTCTCGCCAAGCGCGGGCTGCGCGGAGTCCCCTCCGTCGCCGTGAAGACCCCCGAAGACCTCGATGCGGCCGTCGCGCTGCTGAACGGAGACGCCGCATGAGCGCCACGCTGAACCAGATCACCGGTCCCGCCTACACGCGCATCTACTCGTACGGCGCCGCCCGGGGCGAGAACGCCGTCCCCAACGACGACCTGGTCGGCCCGATCGACTCGAGTGACGAGTGGATCCGCCAGCGCACCGGCATCGTGACCAGGGTCCGCGCCGACAAGGGAACGGATGCGATCGACCTCGCCGCCACCGCTGCGGCCGAGGCGATCGAGAAGTCCGGCGTCCCCTCCGACCAGGTCGACCTCGTCATCGTCGCCACGATCAGCAACCCCAAGCAGTCGCCGTCGGTGTCCGCGATCGTCGCCGACCGCGTGGGCGCGAACCCGGCCGCTGCGTACGACATCAACGCGGCCTGCGCCGGCTACGCCTACGCCGTCACGCAGGCGGATGCCCTGATCAAGTCCGGTGCCGCCCGGTACGCCCTCGTGATCGGCACCGAGAAGCTCTCCGACATCGTCGACCCCGCCGACCGCAGCATCTCGTTCCTGCTCGGCGACGGGGCCGGTGCCGCGCTGATCGGCCCGAGCGACACGCCGGGCATCGCGCCCGCGGTGTGGGGCTCGGACGGCTCCAAGGCCGACGCGGTCGGCATGAACGGCACGCTGACCGAGTTCCGCGACGGCGAGGTGCCCTGGCCGACGCTCCGCCAGGAGGGCCAGACGGTCTTCCGCTGGGCGGTGTGGGAGATGGCGAAGGTCGCCCGCGAGGCGCTCGATCGGGCGGGCGTCGAGCCCACCGATATCGCCGCGTTCATCCCGCACCAGGCCAACATGCGCATCATCGACGAGTTCGCCAAGCAGCTCAAGCTGCCCGAGACGACGGTGATCGCCCGCGACATCGAGACCACCGGCAACACGTCGGCCGCCTCGATCCCGCTCGCCAGCCACCGCCTGATGGCCGAGCACCCCGAGCTGTCCGGCGGCCTGGCACTGCAGATCGGCTTCGGAGCCGGCCTCGTGTTCGCCGCTCAGGTCGTCGTCCTTCCCTGAGAACGCGCCGACTTTCCCTAGACTGTTCCACGGTTCCGAATACAACCCGTAAGAAAGAGGAAGACCACATGGCTTTCACCAACGATGAGGT
>NZ_JBEPZB010000019.1:0-61843 GCF_041641055.1 Microbacterium sp. | reverse complement strand
CCGCTTCGACGGATTCCGCGTCATCGAGTTTCTCCGACACTATGGTGGGGACAGATGCGCGGACAAACCAAAACTCGCACTGATTGATGTCGGGAGTGGATCGATGATCTCGCTGGTACAGCTCGAGTGCTTCATCGCCGTCGCGGAGGAACTGCACTTCGGTGCGGCCGCGACCCGGCTCAAGATGACGCAGCCGCCACTCAGTCGGCAGATCCAGCAGCTCGAGCGCGAGCTGTCGACGCGACTGTTCGATCGCACCAGCCGTCGCGTCGCGCTGACGCAGGCCGGGCGCGCGCTGCTCCCCAACGCGCGGCGCCTGATCGACCTCGCGGCGAAGGCCGTCTCGGACGTGCGCTCGGTCGGTGAGGGAGCCGCCGGCACCGTCACGATCGCCTACACCGCGATGGCCGGGCAGGCCGTCGTGCCCGATCTGCTGCGGCGCGCGTCGGCCGAGCTGCCCGGCGTCACCCTGCTGCTGCGCGAACTCGTCTCGCTCGACCAGGTGGAAGAGCTCGAGAAGGGCACGGTCGACATCGGCCTGCTGCGCCCACTGCTCGCCCGGCCGCAGATCAGCAGTCGTGCGGTGTACCGCGAGCGGCTCGCGGTGGCGCTGCCCAGCGACTCGGCACTCGCGCAGCGCGCCGAGCCCGTGAAGCTCATCGATCTCAAGGACGAGTCGCTGCTCATGTACTCCCCGAGCGGCGCGCGCTACTTCCACGACCTGCTGCTGTCGATGTTCGTGGCGAGCGGGGTGCACCCGCACATCGTGCAGTACGCCGGGCAGGTCCCCGCCCTGCTGGCGATGGTCAGCGCCGGCATCGGGTTCACGCTCGTGCCGCAGTCGGCCGAGCGGATCTCTCCCGACACCGTGACGCTGCTGCCGATCAGCGAGGCCGACCCGTCGTCGCGGGTGAACAGCGTCGAGCTCGACATCGCGTGGAACTCGGAGTCTCACAATCCGCTCGTCGAGCGACTGCTGAATCTGATCGACGACGTGGATCACGATGACTGATCGATGCAGTGGGCGCATTGCCCAATGCCGATGTAGTGCTTGATCGGGATGAATCCTCACGCCTAGCGTGAACGAGAAGATGATCAGTGCTGATGACACGACCCGTGCTCGACGAGGAGGACGCATGCCGAAGGACATCGCCGCGACCGCCGATGAGTCCGCCCGACTCGGCGAGGCCGTGACCCCGACACCCGGCGGCCGACCCGCCGCGCGTGACGACATCCTGCGCGTCGAGGATCTGCGCGTCGCCTATCGGATCGGCGACCGCGAGGTCGATGCGGTGCGCGGGGTGAACCTCAGCGTGGGTCGCGGTGAAGTGGTCGCGATCGTCGGCGAGTCGGGATCCGGCAAGAGCACGGTCGCGCAGTCGATCATGAACCTCCTCGCGCCGAACGCCGAGGTCACCGGTGGGCGCATCGAGTTCGACGGCGAAGACCTGATCCCGCTGAGCGAGCGCCGCTGGCGCGGCATCCGGGGCCGTCTGATCGGACTGGTCCCCCAGGACCCCGCACTGTCTCTCAACCCGGTGCGACGCGTGGGCGTGCAGGTGGCGGAGCCGCTGCTCGTGCACGGACTCGCGACCAAGCACGACGCGCATGATCGTGCGGTCGAACTGCTCGAGATGGCGGGGCTCACATATCCGGCAGAGCGGGCGAAGCAGTATCCGCACCAGTTCTCGGGTGGCATGAAGCAGCGCGCGCTGATCGCGGGAGCGCTGGCCGCGCAGCCGAGCCTGATCATCGCCGATGAGCCGACGAGCGCTCTCGATGTCACCGTGCAGAAGCAGATCCTCGACCACCTCGCCGGCCTGACCCAGGAGCTGGGCACGGCGATCCTGCTCATCACGCACGACCTCGGGATGGCGGCCGAGCGGGCCGACCGGGTCGTCGTCATGAAGCACGGCGAGATCGTCGACTCCGGACCCGCAGAGCAGGTGATGACCGCGCCGACGCACGAGTACACCCGCAAGCTGATCGCCGCAGCCCCGCGTTTGAGCGCGCACGAGCGACGGACGGCATCCACCCAGGCGCGCATCGAGTTCGGCGGCGAGCCGATCGTGCGGGTCTCCGAGCTCACCAAGGTCTTCCCGCTGCCCAAGGGCGAGGGCGAGCGCCGCTCGCTGACCGCCGTCGACGCCGTCTCTCTCGAGGTGCGGCGCGGCGAGACGCTCGCCGTCGTGGGCGAGTCGGGGTCGGGCAAGAGCACGCTCGCGCGACTCGTGCTGCGGCTGGAGCAACCGACCTCCGGGTCGATCTCCTTCGCCGGCGAGGACATCACGCACCTGAAGGGCGAGAAGCTGCGTCAGCTGCGGCGGCGGTTCCAGATGGTCTACCAGAGCCCGTTCGACTCGCTGAACCCGCGGATGACGATCGAGCAGCTCATCACCGAGCCGCTGCTGTCGTTCGGCGAGGGCGACCGAGCGTCCCGGTCGAAGCGCGCCCTCGAGCTGTCGGAGCAGGTCGCTCTTCCCGACGGGATGCTGGGTCGGTTCCCCGACGAGCTGTCGGGCGGCCAGCGGCAGCGTGTGGCCATCGCCCGCGCTCTCGCGCTCGACCCCGAGTTCCTCGTGCTCGATGAGGCCGTCTCGGCGCTCGACGTGTCGGTGCAGGCGCAGATCCTGAAGCTGCTCGATGAGCTGCAGCGCGAGCGCGAGCTCACCTATCTCTTCATCACGCACGACCTCGGGGTCGTCGCCGAGACCGCCGACCGCGTCGCCGTGCTCAAGAACGGGAAGCTCGTGGAGTGCGGCGACGCCGCGCAGATCTTCATGGCGCCGCAGGAGGAGTACACGCGGATGCTGATCGAGGCCGTTCCGGCGTTCTCCGCCTGACGCTCGCCGAGCTTCAGGGCGCGCGACCGAAATCGCACCGTGGCTGGCATCACGGCGGCTGACCGGCGGGTTCGAGTAGGGCGATCTACCTGGGTAGATCGGAGGCGGTCACACCGGGATGCCAGCTGACCGCAGCGCCTCGCGCAGCCCGTCGACACCGGTGAAGTGATGGGTCGGCATCCCGAGCGTCGTCGCGCCCGCCAGCTTGCTCACGGAGTCGTCGGTGAAGAACACCTCGGCGGGTGCGAGCTGCATCCGATCGAGGACGTGCTGGAACGCCCGCACGTCGGGTTTCGTCCAGCCGATCTCTGCAGAGTTGAAGACGGCTTCGAAGCGGTCGGTGAGGTCGAGCGAGGCGAGCTCGGCCGGGATCGTGTCGGTCCCGTTGGTGAGGATCGCGGTGCGGATGCCGTGCGCTCTCAGCTCGTCGACGAGCCCGAGGAGCTGCTGGTCGGCGTGGAACGGCTGGCGACCCCAGTCCTCCGCGGCAACGGCGTTGCCGATCACGATGCCGATCCGGCGAACCCATTCGCGGCGTGAGATGCGGCCGGTCGTCACCTGTTCGAGGAGGTGGGGAGCGAACGCGACGGCCTCGATCGCACCGGTGGCCAGGCCGTGCTGGTTCTCGATGCGCGCGACGTTCTCGGGATCGAAGTGCCGGACGACGCCGTCGAGGTCGAAGAGGACTGCGCGGATCGGAGGCACCGGATCAGGGTAGCTGGGTGCTCGGACGCTACCCGAGCGAACGTCCGCGAGTCACGCGAGAAGCCCCGCCCAGCGTGAGCTGAACGGGGCTTCTCGGCAGTACGGACGGTGGGGTTACGGCTTGATGAAGACCTCGTCGGCGAGGATGCCGGGGGTCACGCGGATCAGGAACGTCTCGCCGTCGGGGACGACGAACGCTTGCGATCCGGTGGCGGAGGCATCCTTGTAGAGTTCGTCGAGGCCGAAACCGTCGGTGAGCACGGCGAGGCTGTCGTATCCGTTGACGACGTTGCCCGACTCGGTCACGATGTCGACCGAGACCTCGGCGGCGTAGCTCGAGTCGCCGCCCTTGTAGGTGACGGTGGTGTTCACGATGACGTAGTGCGATCCGGCGGGTGCCGGCTCGTTGAACTGGTTGGCCTCGGAGACCACTGCGTTGCCGTCGGGGTTGACCGAGTTCACGACGACGGACCAGTTGCTGTTGCTGATCTCGGAGCCCAGCGGGTACGGGTTCTCGCGGGTGCCCTGGGCGTCGGCGGCGGGGGCTTCCTCCTCGGTCGCCTCCTCCTCGTCGCCGGAGTCGCCCGAGTCGGACGGCTGCGACACGGTGGTGTCGCCATCGCCGAATGCATCATCGACCGACGTCGCGACGACGCCGATGAAGACCATGACACCGACGATGGTGCCGACGATGGAGAGGATGAGGCCGACGATGCCGAGCCACTTCTTGTCGCCCTTGAGGAACAGAGACACGATGCTGAGCACGAAGGCGATCGGCAGGAGGATCCAGCCGAGGATCAGTGCGCCAGGGATGCAGGCGAAGATGAAGCCGACGGCCGCGACGATCGCGGACACGAGGGCGAGCACGTTGAGCTTCTTCGGCGAAGCGGAGTCGGGGGATGCGGAGGTTGCGGTCGCCAGGGGAGCTGGTGCGTTGGCCTCATCGGCAAAGTTCCCCCACTGCTGACCGTCCCACCAGCGCTGCCGGCCGGAGCCGTCGTCATACCAGCCGGCGGGAGTGTCATTCGGTGTTGTCATGCGCTCATCCTGACAGAACGCTGGGAGCCGAAAGCCCGGTGTTGCAGGTTCGTTACGAGGGTGCGGTGCGCGGCTGGAACCTGGCGTGTTTTCTGGACTCTGACCAGTAGTTCGTGGGCAACGTGCGTCGTCGCACAGGTGGCCGGTACGCCATGATCAGAGCATGGAAGCATCGCCGATTCTCACGTGGACCCTGCAACAGGAGATCCCCGTCCCGCCCGACGTCCACACACTCCTCGTGGAGGGCGAGCAGCCGATCACGTCGTTCAAGACGTTCCGCGACTCCGCGACGTTCACGACGAAGCGTCTGATCGTCCGGGACGCTCAGGGCATCACCGGCAAGAAGGTCGAGATCTACTCCCTGCCGTACAGCGCGATCAACATGTGGTCGTCCGAGAACGCCGGCACGCTCGACTGGAACTCCGAGATCGAGCTGTGGACGCGGGCCGGGCACATCAAGGTCAAGCTCTCGAAGGGCGCCGATGTGCGGAGGATCGACAGCCTGATCGCCTGGGCTGTGCTGCAGGCACACTGACTTCGCTCATGTCACGGTCGTGGTCTGATCTACCCGGGTAGATCGACTCACGACCAGACAGACGAGATCACTCGGGGAGCGTCAGGACTCGATCATCACCTCAATCGTGTAGGCGGCACACGAACCGGAATCATCGCCGCAATCGTCATAAGCGCTCCCGCTGACCACGACGGACGCATGTCCGTCGGGGAAGGACTCGGGAACGACAACGTCGGTCGAAAAGCTCCCATCTCGCTCGACGGGAACGTCCACTTCCTCGGACTTCTCTCCTGAGGACGAGATCACGACGACCGAGTAAGTAGCCCCGTCCTCGTACCCGAGATCGCATTCGACAGCTTGGCTCTCGACCGTCAGGGACTCACCCGGGCGTACTTCCGCCGGCGAAGCCGCAAGCGGCGCGGGCAGACACCGGTCTGATGCAGGCGCACATGCCGTCAGGCTGCCCGCGGTCAGCATGGCGATGGATGCCGCCAAGCCGAGCACGCGCCACCTCGACACCGGATCAGTGTCTAGAGCCTTCATTCAAAGACCTCCTCGACTCCGTCTAACAGATTGGTACGCCCGGATCAGTCGCACGGTGCCGATCTCGACCTCGTGCACCTGTCAGCTCTACGCGATCCCGTTCTGCACGAGAGTTTTCGCCCGAGCATTCATCGCTTCAAGCCCTCCGCGCTCGACGTCGTAGACGTACAGTGCGATTCCGGCGGCATTCGCGAAGTCGACCGCGCCACGCGCATATCCGGTGCGGGTGAAGAACAATGGCTGTCGCCCTCGCGGGTCGTTGGCGGCGACTCCGGCCAGCTCGCGAAGGGGCGCGACTCCCACGGCTTTCGCGTAGTGCTTCACCTGGGCGAAGCTGCGACTGCCGGTGACATCGATCCCCCCGTCGCCCGTGACGCTCGTCAGCTCAGCATCGGCCTCTCCCAGATGACGCATCCACTGAGCAACGACCTCTTCTGCGCCCCTTGCGTCAACGCCGAGCGGACGCGGCGATGGCGGCAAGAACTCTCTGCGGCCTGTCGTCTCGACGACCATCCCGGTCTTGCGGCGACGCACCTCCAGTACAGACATCGCCCCCTGAAATCCTGCCGCGTACAGTGCGGAAACCGCCTCGCTGTACGCCTCAGCAGCGCGTTTTCGGGCCACCACTGCCGCGATGGCGAACATGATCGTGATGAGTACGAGCGCGGCGGTTATGCCGAAGACCAACAGACGGGGTGTGCCTCCCAGCATCGACTCCAAGGACGTACGAACCGTCAGTAAAGGCTTCGCCGTTTCTAGGTAAGAGTTGGGAAGGAGCAGCAGAACCGTCACCGCAAGCGCGAACACACTCAGCACGGCAGTGCAGATGAGGAGTCCCGTCCCCGCTTCGAGAGCCTTGTCTTCATCGGATTTGAACAAGTTGATCTTCGGACCGATGACGCGGCGCACCTGCCGACGCAGGACTTCGTCGGGGAGCCAGATGTCACCGACATCACGCCCGATCTCGCGCCCGAGCTTGTATGCGGTGTTGACGGATCTCACGCACCCATGATGGCAGGGCGACTGGCCATCGCCGCCCCCGTGCCCGCTCAGTTACAAGGAAAAGCCTCACCGCGAGGGGAAAGCGACCGAATTCGCACCCGCCTCTCCACGGCCTGGCATATCGGTATGCTGCGACCCATGAGCACCACTCCAGCCCAACTTTCGCTCGAGCTCAATGTCAACCAGAAGCGCATTCGCGACGTGCTCCGCGAGCGCTACGGCACGCTCCCCGACGGCGTCACGCGGTGGGAGCTCGACGACGCTCAAGCAAACCTCGTGAGGTCTCGATTCACAGGCGCGAATCGGACTCTCGATCCGAAAGTCTGGACTCTCGAGATCGGCGACACCGTCCTGCGCCGGGAAATTCACGCAGCCTATGGCGGCCAGGAACAGGGTGGAATCATCACCCCGCGGGCAATCCCGGACATCCTCGTCATCACCAGCCCCGAAAGCGGTGCGCGGCACGGGTACGACGCATTCGAAGGGCTGCAGGAGGACGGGTCATTCCTCTATACAGGCGAGGGTCAGTACGGGGACCAGGTGTTTACGCGCGGGAACGTGGCGCTCCGGGACGCCGCTGAAGCCGGGCGACCGATACGCCTATTCACCAAACAGGGCACCTCGGTGACGTACGTCGGTGAGTTCACGACCGGGGATCCGGCTTACACGATCCGCGAGATCCCTGACTCGGAGAACGCCCGCCGGAAGGGGATCATCTTCAAGCTCGTCCCTGTTGTCGCCGACATCGAGGCGCTGGACCCGCGACCGAGCGCTCCCACCGGTGATGTTCGGATCGCATCCTGGATGCCGCCGGAGTCCTCGTCCTACGTCGTTGAAGCGCCGGTGTTGCTCAACGACCGCGTCGCATCGCGTATCGAGTTCGCTCTGCAGGCCGACTTCGGGCGGTGGATTGAAGCGCGTGGCCAGACGCCGCGTGCACTGTCACTTGCCTCCGCGGGAGCCACCATCAAGCCAGACCTCTACGTCGAGGAGACCGGATGGATCGTCGAGGCAAAGAAGTCACCCGCACGAGAGTACGTCCGCACAGCAATCGGCCAAGTGCTCGACTATGCCTTGCTTGCGCGCAACTCGGGGCGCGCAGCGGTTCCCGCGATCTTGCTTCCTAGTCGTCCGGTTCCGCATCTGGAGTCACTTCTGTCGGACCTAGGCATCGTCTTGATCGTGCGTGAAGGCGACGGGTTCTCGGTCATTGACTAGGGGTGGCCCTCGACAGCTCAGCGACCGCTGGTAGGTCCGGAGCGGCCCAATCCAGTGCGGGCAGGTCGGCGAGCCTCACCCACCGGATCTCATCGTGGTCAGAACTCCTCGTGGGCGCCGCCTCGAGTAGCCGTGCGCGGAAGCACGCGAGCCGAATCACGGTGTCGCCGACTTGTGTCTCGTCGGTTCTCAGACGACCAGTGATCTCGATCTCGGTTTCCAACTCCTCCTGAATCTCACGCACGAGGGCCTCTTCACTGGTCTCGTCTCGCTCGATCTTTCCGCCCGGGAACTCCCACTTGCCCCCCGCCGCCTTCTCCGGTCGGCGCCGGCAAGCAAGCACCATTCCCTCACGTTCGATCACCGCAGCGACCACGTCGAGAACGCGACTTTGATTCATGGCTGCCTCCGAGAGCACGCTAACAGTGACGGAGGTACGCCAGTGCCGGGTCGGCGAGCGCAGGTACTCACTGGCCCTGCGCTCGCTCGTGCCCTGGCTCGAGAGATGTCGCCAGCCGCTCACGGAATGACGATGACCTTGCCCGTGACCCGACCCTCCGCCGCCTCCGCGTGCAGCGCCGGGAGCTCGGTCAGCGGGATGCGCCGGGTGACCTCCAAGGTGAGCACGCCCTCGTCGACCAGCGACACCAGCTCCGCGAGCTTTTCCGCGTCACTCCGAACGAAGACGACTACAGACTTCACGCCACGTTCGGCGTCGTCCGGGGCCGGCATCCAGGCAGTGGTGCTCACAACGACTCCCCCATCGCGCACGAGTCGCACAAGGGCAGTGAACTCGTCGGGCGCGATGGGAGCCAGGTTGAGCAGGAGGTCGACCTCTTCGGTGACGGCATCCAAGACGTCGGTCTCGGTGTGGTCGATGATCTCGTCGGCACCCGCGGCACGGACGGCGTCTGCACTCCGCGGGCTGGCTGTCGCGATGACGAACGCCCCAGCACGCTTCGCTAGGGCGATCGCGTACTTGCCGACGACTCCACCGGCACCGACGATGAGCACTCGCTGCCCTGCTTCGAGGCCACCGTCGTCGAAGAGCGCCTGACGCGCGGTGAGCGCCACCGACGGGAGCCCCGCAGCATCCGCGAGCGGCACGGTGGTCGGAGCGGCGACGAGTGCATCCGCTGGGGCGATGGCGTACTCCGCAGCTCCGCCGTCGGTCGCCATCGGCAAGAAGGCGATCACCGCGTCACCCAGAGCGAAACCGTCGACTCCGTCGCCCAGGGCGTCGACCGTTCCCGATACGTCGTATCCGGGGATGTGCGGGAGCGCCACCGGAATCGGAAGGAAGCCGGCGCGCATGCCGTTGTCGGCAGCACTGAATGCGGATGCTGCGACGCGCAGCCGTACCTGGCTGGCACCCGGGTTGGGCTGGTCGACCTCCTCGTACTGCAGAACCTCGGGGCCGCCCACTTCGTGGAACCGTACTGCCTTCATGATCTTTCCTCTCGTCAGGTACTTCGAATTCGAAGTAATATAACGAAGCTAGCACTGCTTCGAATTCGAAGCAACACCTATACTGGATCCATGAGCACACCACCCCCTCAGCTCTCCTCGACGGAGCTTGCGGCCTACTTCGCCTTCACCGAGGTGAGCAGCCTGCTTCGGCATGCGGTCGAGAAGCAGCTGCGCGACGTCGGAAAGCTCAGCTACGTGCAGTTCCAGCTGCTCGCCCGGCTCGGCGACGCTCCGGGTGGGGCGCAGCGGATGACGGACCTTGCCGATGGAGTCGTGTACAGCCGAAGTGGGCTGACGTATCAGGCGCAGTCCTTGGAGGAGCGCGGGCTCGTCACGCGTGGTCCGTCATCGGAGGATGAGCGCAGCACCATCGTCGCGATCACAGATGAGGGGCGGGATGTACTGGCCAAGGTGTTCCCTGGGCACATTGAAGCCGTGAAGACGCATCTGTTCGAGTCGCTCAGCGCAGAGGACGTGGAGATGCTCGCGCGGGTGATGACCCAGGTCAGTGGGCACCTGCGGGCGGAACCGCCACGGAGTGCTGCGTCGCGAACTCGCACCACGAAACCGAACTAGCCGGCGGCATCGCGTCGCGAGTCGGGTGCGGAGGAAGTCCCAGATTCTGCGTGGGCCCTTCTACTCGGACTCGCGCGCGTTGGCCTGGCGGCGGTACTCGGGGTCTGCGCGTGGAACGTACTCGGAGGCAGCCGCTTCTACGACCGGACCTGCGAGCCCGCTCAAGAACACTCACAAACCGTGAAAATCACGAGTTCGCTTACTGTTCCCGCGGATCTCAGCGGGCAGGCCCATGTATGTCGCTGCGAGGGCCGGGTCGTCTCGCACGAGGTTCTCAACCTGTTGCGCGACCGTCTCTTGCAGCTCGATCAGCGCCCGGTACCCGGTACTGACGCTTTTATCGAAGTCGACGCCGTCATGCCCGGCTCGCCGCAAGAAACTCTTGAAGGCGTACTCGAGATTGATCAGCGTTCCTTTGTATACACCATCGGCGCGGTACGCACCCATCCCCTTCAACTGATTCCGAAGCAGGATCGCAGACCGGACGGCGTGCCGCCACTCTTCACGCACGCTGTCACGCAACAGATCCCGTTCGGAGAGGTCAGCGAGAAAGGCATCAATATCGCCTTGGTGACGAATAAGATACTGACGCTCGGCTGCTGTTTGCATCGAGTTGCCCCTAACTTCCAGCTACACGGCGATTGATCGCCTCGTCGATCTCAGCCTGTGCGGCGTCAATTAGCCGCTGATCCGTCGCCTTTAAACCGTCCATACCGACCAGAAGGCTCTGCCCGGAGGAGTCTGGCTTCACTCCGAGATAGGCTCGTAGCAGAGGAAGATCCGGCGCATCGTTCCTATCGCGAATAAGTGCACCGACGTGCCCACGCAACGCGCTCACGTTGCCGGTCTCGCCGAGCACCTTCCACATCTCAGCCAAGAGACCCAAGTCAAACTGCCGCCGTGTCTCCTCGAGTAGGTCGCGCCTAGTCTGCACCGTAGCTACGATCGCCCAAACAAGGGCGAGAACGGTCGCGACCGTCCCGATGATTTCTATCACATCCAACACAATACGCCTCGCCTCCGACGGATACTCTTTCGGGCAGAGACCATATTTCCTCGCTCTCGGTGTCGCGGCGCTTCGTGCGCTGCGCCGACTCCTTGACTAGGTTCGGAGACGCTGGCGCACAGGTCTCACCCGATCGTCGAGCCAAAGTCGCGGTGCCAGAATATGCAACCCAACCACCTCGGTCAGCGCTCGACATCAACCTGGGCCGTCGTTGTTAACGGTTACCTTTGGCGCGATTATGCATTACACAAAGCATCTCGCAGTTCGCGAGGTCCGACGCCCCACCCTTGCTCCACGCAGTCACGTGATCCGCATCCATGTCGCCGATGGCGTAAATGCGCGTCCTATTCGCGTTGCTTCCCGCCGCACACAGCGGACAGTTCGAGACGCCGGCCCCGTTCGCCGCGTCGGTTTGACGCTTGTAAGCCGCCCGCTTGGTCTTCTCGTCGAACAGCCGAATACCGATGAGTCTCGTGTCGGTCAAGCCGCTAAGGACATACTCATAGATACCAGATGGGCGTCCGACCCCGAGGTCGTCATGCAGGTCATCCACTTGCTCGCGCACCTTCGCGGGGTTGTAGGCCGTCGCGTGGTACTTCTCATAGAGACGTCCCCACTCTAGCCCGCGCATCTCTTTCCTCGGCGCGCCGGGGAACACTGTCCCCACCCAGTCAATCACCGTGGTGAAGTACGTCTTGAGCCCGTCTATGTTTTCGTCGTCGCGGTGGTCGCCCATAAAGCGGTCCACCTCCTGGCCTTTTGCCGACGCGACCCACTTGAGCGCAGTCTCGAGAATCTCCTGACGCTTGGGATCACCCTTAAGGTAAGCCCCCCATTTCTGCATGTTCGCGTTCTGACTGTTGGAGAATTCGGCCTTCGCCTTAGTAATGAACGGACCAGAAAAAATAGCGTTGAGAAGCTCTTGGTGATTCAACGGCACCCCGGAAATATTGATGGTCTCAAACCAGTCCGTGATTTCCTTCTCCTCACCCTCGCAGACATAGACGAGAAGCGTGGAGCCCATGATGCGCTCTCTGACCTCTTTGGGCAGCGACGAGAACGTCTGCTCTCGACCGTCCAGAACGACGGCGAACTTATTCTGGACAAATCGTCCGATGCTGGTGATGCGCTGCTGGCCGTCGAGCACCTCCAGGGTCCCGTTGGCGGTACGCACGAAGTAAATCAGACCAAGTGGATAGCCCCTGATGAGCGAGTCAATGACGTCGCGATCTCGCCCGCGACCGTCGGCGTAGAGATATCCCCGTTGATACTCGGGCTGAATAACCAGCTGCCCACTCAGACCAAACAGGCCCTTCTCCTCCAGGTCGGAATAAGTGAATCCCTCCACGACGTCTCTAACGCTGTACTGCTCGAGCGTGGTCTCCATGATTAGGCCTTCCGATGACGGATCACGATGCGCTTGAACGGAACCCACGGCCGATCGCGGGTGAGGAAGAGCTTGCGGTGACCCTTGCTGTTGCCTCCTGTGCCTCCAGCCGCGTACGGGCGCCGACCCCGAGCTCCTCACCCCCGTGCTCGGCCTCCCGCTGCAGCAGCTGGTCGCGATGAGCCAGGGCCAGCTTCCTCAGTCGGTCGTGGACGACCTGGTGCGCGCGGCCAACGGCGGTGAGATCCCCGAGGCCGACGAATCCGAGGGCTGGACCGAGAAGCCCACCACCGGACGCTTCGCTGGCAAGACCGTGATCGTCACGGGCGCAGCATCCGGTATCGGCAAGGCGACGGCATCCCGCATCGCCCGCGAAGGCGGACGCGTCATCGCCTCCGACATCGCCGCCGAGAAGCTCGACGCCCTGAAGGCCGAACTGCCGGATGCCGACATCACCACCGTCGCCGGAGACCTCACCAAGCAGGACGCGATCGACGCCGTCATCGCCGCCGCGGGCGACCGCATCGACGCCCTCGCGAACGTCGCCGGCATCAACGACGACTTCTCCCCCGCCGGCGAGACGACGGATGCCGTCTGGGACCGCGTCATCGCCATCAACCTCACCGCCCCGTTCAAGCTCATGCGCGCGGTGCTGCCGATCATGGAGAAGGCCGGCCGCGGCTCGATCCTCAACGTCTCGAGCGAAGCGGGCCTGCGCGGCAACTCCTCGGGCAACGCCTACACGGCCAGCAAGCACGGCATCATCGGCGTCACGAAGTCCGCGGCGTTCATGTACGGGCCGAAGGGCATCCGCGTGAACTCCGTCGCCCCGGGCGGCGTCGCCACTGGCATCCCGATGCCCCCGAACATGTCGGAGTACGGCTCCGGCCGCCTGGCCCCGTTCCAGCAGGCGATCCCGACGGTGGCAACCGCCGAGCACCTCGCCGCGTCGATCACGTTCCTGCTGTCGGACGACGCCGTGAACATCAACGGCGCGATCCTGGCGTCGGATGGAGGATGGTCGGTGCAGTAAGCAGCTCAGTCTTGGAGGCCGGCATGGCGGCCATGCCGGCCTTCGAACTCGCCGATCGCTCGACGCGCCTTGCGCAGCTCGAATATCCCGACAACCACTCCTGCCCCGAAGACGACGAAGCTGATCCATCGGTACGGCGCGCTCGGATCGAGCATGATCACGACGGCCCATGCCGCGGCCATGACCGCCGACAACACGATTGTGTAGAGCGCGAAGTTCTTGCGGCGCTGCAGTGCCATGCGCTGCTGGATCAGGGAAGGCTCGGCGGCGGGCTCGCTCATGAGCAGAGCCTAGACCGCGGCACCATCAGAGGCTCAGACCGCTCGCCCCAGCCCCAGTGAGAGACTGACACCGTGCCCGAACGTCCCGAGATTGTCTGCATCTGCGGCTCCATGCGGTTCGCCGAGGACATGGGGACAGTGAGCCAGTCCTTGACGCTCGCCGGCGTCATCGTCCTCATGCCTGCCGAGATCGACACCCCGATCTCCGACGACCAGAAGGCTGCTTTGGGAGAGCTGCACCTGTGCAGGATCGACCTGGCCGACCGCATCGTGGTGGTGAACAGCGGCGAGCGCTTCGGCGAGTCCACGACGCGAGAGATCGACTACGCGCGCGCAGCCGGAAAGCCCGTGACCTTCGTCGGGCCCGCCTGGGGCTAGGCGTACTCCTCACATCTCGCGTCGGTACCCTGGCCAGCATGAAGAAGCTCCCCGCGCTCGCGACGCTGGCCGTCAGCATCCTGCTGCTCTCCGGATGCGCGCAGGCGTCGACCATCGCCGCGTGCGGCCAGGTCGCAGCTCAGGCCGCGCAGGTGGCGGGTGTGATCGACAGCGTCAGCTCGCCGACTCCCGAGGCCGCGCAGGCGGCGCTCGACGAGGTCCGCAGCGTGGCCGAGAACATCCGCGGGGTCGACGGACCCGAGGAGTTCGTCACCCTCCGCGACGCCTGGACCACGAGCATCGACGCGTTCGTCACCGAGGGCGAGAAAGCGATCACCGGTGACGTCGCCGGCCTGGATGCAGCGTCCACGAACATGCGCACCGCGACCGACGAGATGGTCGCCTACTGCACACCGTGACCCCGGGTCGCGGCTAGCTACAGCGCAATCCCCCGCAGCAGCCGCGTCACCGTCTCCTCGACGCGCTCGGCACTCAACGGCTGACCGATCAGCGCGGCGTACGACGCCATGGCGATGAGCTGGTCGGCGATCGCGTCAGCATCCACGTCTTCCCGGATCTCGCCGGCAGCCTGTCCTCGCGCGATCCGTTCGGCCACCCACGAGCGGATCGGCGCCGCGAGCCGCTCGTTCAGCGCGAGTCCGAGCTCGTGGTCCGTGGCGGTCACCGCGATCAGCGCCCGTGCGAGCGCGACGCCCTCGGGCCGCGCGAGCCCGGCAGACATCGTCGAGAACCACGCATGCAGGTCGGCACGGATGTCGTCGCTCATCGCGACAGCGGGATCCGCGCCGGGCAGGTCCCCCTCGAGCAGCGCCTCACCGAGGATCGCGGCCTTCGACGGCCACCACCGATAGATCGTCTGCTTCGAGACTCCGGCCGTCTCGGCGAGCCCCTCGATCGTCACCGCCTCGTACTGACCGGCCACGACGGCGGCGCGCATCGCCTCCAGCACGGACTGGCGCGCAGCTTCACTTCGAGGACGGGGCACCTGAACAGGCTACTCAGGTGCGGGCATCCGATTCGCGCACCGTCGACCCTTCTATCGGATGATCAGCTCCCACGGCGCCGGATTCACGTCGGTCGCGAGTCCCGCAGCGACTCGAGCGCACGCCGCCCCCTGATCGAACAGCGACTGACGCACGCTCGAGAACCCGAGACTCTGAGCGAGCTCGCTGTCGTCCCATCCGCTGACCGGCGTGGAGTCGCCGAGCACGTCGATCGCACCCGCCGCGAGCTGATCGCTCATCGCGATGACGGCATCCGGTCGGACCTCCTCGAGCGCTGCAGTGACCGCCGCTCGCGCGTCGTCTCGCGTGTTGCGGCTGACGATCGCGACCGGAGCACCAGCCCAGTCCCTGTCCGAATCGAGGAAAGCGCGTCGATATCCCGAGAGGCGATTGCGGGTGACGGGGAAGGACACGTCGGGGTCCGGCCCCCGGACCAGTCGGGCCACCCGGTCAGCATCGGTCGGCTCGGACAGCACCAGCGGCGATCGAGCGGTGCGCAGCATGTGGGAGGCGATCGCGTACGCGGCCGCCTCGTCGTCCGCGCTGACGAGGGTGATCCCTTCTCGAGCGGGACCCCCCTGCACGGCGGCGGGCCGCCCCGTCGCTGCCACCGCATCGAGCACGGGATCGTCGGCAGTGGTGGTCCAGACCACGAAACCGTCGACGGCCGACTCCCGCACGCGCTCGATGTCGTCGGGGTCACCAGTGGTGGGAATGAGCGTCAGCCCCAGCCGCTCGGCCACGCACACACTCGACACGCCTGCCAGGAATCGAGCGGCCTGCGGATCCTCGAATGCGTAGGTCAGGTGCTCGCCGAACACCACTCCGAGGTTCCGGGTCGCGCCGCGACGCAGCGACCTCGCGACCGGATCGGGCCCCCGATATCCGAGTCGTGCCGCCGCCTCGAGCACCCGTTCACGGGTCGACGCCGCGACGCGGTCGGGCCGTGTGTATGTGTAGCTCACCGTCATCATGCCGACGCCGGCCTCGGCTGCGACCTGGCGCATCGTCACATGATCTGACTTCACATCCTCATCCTACGTGTGTATCGTTACACAGATGCGAGGAGCAACATCTGCGTACCTGGGCTTCGCCGCCTACGGCCTGTTCTGGGGAACCTGGGGAGCCGCGTTGCCGGCGCTCCGCGACTCCGCTGCCGTCGACGAGTCCGCGCTGGGTATCGCGCTGCTGTTCGTCGGCGCCGGAGCCCTTCCCGCGATGCTGCTGGTCGGGCGGGCCGTCGATCGCTTCGGCAGCCGGATCGGCGGCGTCCTGCTGATCCTGCTGGCCGTCTCGGGGGTGACGATCGCGGCGATCGCCCACGACCTCCTCGGCCTGATCATCGGGATGACCCTGGTCGGCGCCTCATCCGGCGCGGCCGATGTCGCGATCAACGCTCAGGCGGGCCTCGTCGAGCAGCGCTCAGGACGGAGAGTGATCACGGTCGCCCACGGGGTCTTCTCGGCATCCGTCGTGCTCGGCAGCGCAGGAGCCGGCGGACTGCGCTCCCTCGGGTTCGGACCCGAGGCGGTGTTCCTCGTCGCCGGCGCGGCGCTCGCGATCGCCGGGGTCGTCGTCATGATGACCGGTGACCGCGCGCACCGCGCCTCCGCGGAGACCCCGCACCCGCACGTGAGGCCGCTCTGGTGGATCCCGTTCGTCGCCGTCGGCCTCGTGGGTGCGCTCGGCTTCGCCATCGAGAACGCGCACCAGAGCTGGAGCGCCATCTTCGTCGGCGACGTGCTCGGGGCGGATCCTGCCGTGACGGCCCTCGCCCCGGCGACCTTCGCCCTGTTCGCGGCGGCGACCAGGTTCACGGTCGGCGCCCTCCCGCGCCTCTCCCCACGGATGCTGCTGATCGGCGGCGCGGCTCTGGCTGCAGCGGGCACTCTCCTCGTCAGCACGGCGAGCACCGTCCCGATGGCGATCGGTGGCCTCGCCCTGGCCGCGATCGGCACAGCAGTGCTCTATCCGACGCTGCTCAGCGAGGCGACGCGCGACGTCGCTCCGGCGCAACGCGGTCGAGCCACCTCGGCGATGACGGCGATCTCGTACATCGGCTTCATCCTCGGACCGGTCTACGTCGGGCTGCTTTCCACTTTCGCCGGAATGCGTGGCTCCATGGTCGGCGTCGCGGCGCTCGCGGTCATCTTCGCCGTGCTCGCGCCGCTGCTGCTCGCTCGACGGAACCGTGTGTCGAGCGCGCGGCTTGAGTCCGCAGCAATCAATCCACTGGCCAATACGTCTGAGTGACCGCTCCGTCCGCGGATGCCGCGCGCTAGAGAATATATTGCTCACACCTCATATGAGGACGTTAATGGGTCATATCAGATCACATATGAAGGAACGAGGAAGTCAATGAAGACGAGATCGATCCGAGATGGGCTGCTGGGGCACTAATCGTCGCGACGCTTATAGGCGCAGGCACTCTGCCAGCATCTGCAGCCGCCGCAACAGTGTCGAGCAGCGCTGTCTCCGCCGAGACGACGAGCAACGGCGGCGGCGGAACGGATGCTGTCGACGACAGCGCGCCGGACTGCGTCGTGTGCGGCGCTCCTGTGAAGCGGGCCGTGAAGGTGAGCGGCCCTGTACTCATTCAGAAGAAGTTCGTGAAGTACCTGACCGAAGCGTGGGCGAGGTCGACAGGTTACTCATGGAACTCTTCGACGACGGTGAGCGCCACAGTCTCAGCCGGTCTCGGCGTGAGCGGGCCGACCGCTTCGAGCAATATCGGCGTCTCGGGAACCGTCACGAAGAGCTACTCGATCACGGTGAACATCGCCGCGAGCAGTACCCGGTACTCGAAGCTGGGGCTCGCCTCCAACTACAACAAGTACGGCATCAAGACCGCTTACCATCAGGACGGCAAGCCGGTCCCGGGTGCCACTTGGACCTACGGCAGCCTCTACGCCCCGACGAAGGACCAGTACCTCATCGTGCACTACCAGTGACATGAAGCGACCCATGCTGGTGGTGGGTGCGCTCGTGATCGCGGCGAGCGCATCCCTCACCTCCTGCGCACCATCTGACACGGAGATCCTCGCTCCGCCGTTCGCTCTCACCTCGGCCGACGTCGTGTATCCGTCGGGCCAGGCGTACCCCGTCAACCTCATCTTCGCTGCCTCGGCCGACGACCCGATCTGGACCGACCTGACCGGAGTCGCGCTTCCCGGCGACGCGTCGGTGGGCCCCGGCGAGTTCGAGGTCATCCGGGGAGAAGGCTCCGGCGGCTACGACCTCGGCAACATCGCGTTCGATCTCCTGCCTCCACCCGAAGGCATCTCCTTCACATCCGTGGGTCTCGTCTTCACCGAGACGCCCGAGCCTGTTCGAGTGGATGTCGGATCATGGACCCTCGCCAGCGCTGAACCAGAGGAGTTCGCCACCGATCAGGTTTCGGCCGCGATCGCCGCGATGTCGGCGTGCACAACCGCCGACTTTCCGCTGCCCTCATCGACGAAGACCGTGCAGGCCTTTCACTCCGGCAACTCCCACGTCGAGGTCGACGGAATCTCCATGGATGCGGCGACCGACTCGGTCAGGGTGTCGCTGACGTGCGACGATGACGCGGATTTCCACATCTTCAGTCCCACCCTCGACTACATCGATCGCGACGGAGCAGCACAGAGCACAAGACTCACTCCGCTGACCATCGGACTGCAAGACATCGACGACACGGACTTCGCTCGCATCCGGGATCGCTGACGCTGCCCGGACGATTCTGTCGGCCCGGGCCGGAGTGCGATCCTGACCCTTCGGCCCCGGAGAGCGCGGGCCCCTACCTTGGGCTCAGACCCGCACCCGGTACGTCTGCGCCACCGCTCCCGATCCGAACTCCCGCCGGCTCACCAACTCGAGCCGCAGACTCTCCTGCAGCCCATCGAGCAACCGGGGTCCGTGCCCGGCGATGATCGGATGCACGACGAAGGTGTATTCGTCGATGAGTCCGAGGGCGGCGAGCGCCAGCGGCAGAGTCACCCCACCCACCGACAGCCCCTCGCCCGGCTGCTGCTTCAGCTGTCGGACCGCTTCGCCGAGGTCGCCCTGGACGAGCTCTGCGTTCCAGTCGACCTCGCTGAGCGTGCTCGAGACGACGTGCTTCGGGATGCGGTCGAGGGCGTCGGCGAACGGCGTCTCCCACTCCTGCATCCAGTCCGGCCACGCTCCGGAGTCCGGACGCCGCCACGCGGACTGCATCATCTCGTAGGTCGTCCGCCCGTAGAGCACGGCATCCGCCCGCTGCATCTCGGCGGTCCAGTACCCCATCAGCTCCTCGTCCGGAGCAACGCCCGCCTCATGATGCACGCAGCCGTCGAGCGTGACGTTGATCGAGTAGCGCAGTGGTCTCATCTCGCCGATCTCCTTCGATGCGGGCGGTGCCTGTTCAACGGGATCAGGGTATCTCGCCGCTCACCGAAGCGTTGCAAGACCGAGCACCAGCTCGACGAGCTCGCCGGGTTCCCGCCGCAGTCCCGACACATACTCCGTCCGCCACTCTGCCTCGGTGAGACCTTCGCGCACTCTGCGCCGATACAGCTCGAAGTCGGCCGGTTCGTTGGCGCGGGGATCGAAGCCGTAGCGTCGTCCGATGGCGTCGACGGCGCCGATGATCTGCGCCCCGGTCGCATCGGCACCGAGCGCTGCGGCAGCACCCGCGGCGACCGACACGGCGATCAGAAGCGACACCGGATCGTCATGCGCGGCCGCTCGACGGATCACCGGCAGCAACGTCGCCACCGCGGGCGCTCCGTGCCGAAGATCGAGATGCACTTTCGCGGCGATGACCGGAGCCATCAGCGCCACCCACTCGTGCCCGCACCGCGATGCGAGAGCGCCCGCACGTTCGAGGAGGTCGACCGCCGCCTGCGAGCGCCCGGATGCTCGCTGCACCTGCCCCGTGATGAGCAGGACCATGGCCGCGGCGGCATCGGGCATGCGATCGATGCCCTCGAGCGCCGCCTCCACCTCATGCGTCGGGTGGCGTGACGGCGTCGGGCTGAGAGTGAGCAGATAGGCCGAGAACGCCGCAGCGAGCCCCCTGAGTGCGTGATCATCCGAACGCTCCGCGCGCTCGCGTGCAGCCGAGATCCATTCCGCTGCCTCGTCCATCGACCCGAGTTGGTAGGCGAGGAAGCCTCTGGTCGAGAAGAGTCCGGCCTCGAGGGCGACGTCGACCGCACCGGGCAGGGCGCACGCCTGACGGGTCATCGCGATCAGCTCCTGCTGACGCCCCGCGCGCACCCCGAACCACAGAAGTCCTCCGGAGATCGTCGCAGCCGTCTCTTTATCGCCATCAGAGACGGAGCAGTCGAATGCAGCAGTGATGTCGGGCCATTCGGTGCGTAGACGCAGCATCTCAGCGGACGATCCGCGAGCAGTGAGAGCGACCGATGCGAGGGCCGCTCTGGCGCCGAACCATTCGCGGTGGCGTCGACGCCATGCTGCGTCTGGCGCGGCGTCACCCAGGGCAGCACGACGGATCAGCTCTGCCACGTGGAACACAGGTTCGCCCGCCCGCTCCTCGGCGGACACGAGCGAGTAGGCGACGAGACGGTCGAGATCGACATCCCGCGAGCGTCCTCCGCACACCGCGGCGACGGCCTCGCGTGTGAACGGCGCCCGGAACCCAGCGAGGCTGTGCAGTGTGTCGCGCTGATCTGCCGACAGAAGGTCGAGCGACGACCGCAGCGCCCCCGCCAACGGCAGCTCCCCCACCTGCGCAGACCGCCCGATGTCTCGGAGCAGCGAGCTCCCGACTTCCTCCAGCGGCATCGACGCCGCTCGCGCCGCCGCGAACTCGATCGCCAAGGGCAACCGTCCCAGCACGTCGACGAGTCGAGTGACCGCTGCACTGTCGACAGCTCGAGCCTCCGGCACCAGCCTCGCCTCGAAGAGCTCACACGCCTCCGACACCGTCAGCGGATCGAGGCGCATCACGCTCTCGCCGGGCACGCCGAGCTCGCGTCGCGACGTCGACAGGATCGCAATGCCCCTCGCGCGGGCGAGCACCGCGCTGGCGATCGAAGCGACGGCGTCGCTCGTGGCATCCACTCCGTCGATCACCAGGATGCCGCTGCGATCCGCCAGGTGCTCGGCGACCCCCTCAACCGATGCGTGCGGGGCGCCGGTCGCGGACGCGATCACCTCGGTTGTCGCCTCCACGGTCGCCGCAGCTCCACCCAGACCGACGAACCAGACGTGCTCTTCGCGCGAGGCAGCGCCGCCGCCCAGCCAATCGACGACGAGCCGCGTCTTGCCCACACCGGCCGCACCCGTGAGCGTCACCAGTCGCGCCACGTCGAGCGCCGCGGTCAGAGCCGCGCGCTCGTCTCGTCGACCCACCATCTTCGCGATCGGTGCCGGCACGCCGTACACGCGACCCTGCCTGCCCGGTCCGCGAGCGGAGTCTCGGCGAGGCACTCGCGCCGAACCGAGAACGTGTCCTCCACGCACTCTCACGACAGCGCGCTCGCCCATGTCGGCGCGTGCCTCCGCGACCCGGACGAGCGCCAGCAGGTCCTCGTCGTCAGGATGCTCTCGCCGCAACTCGAGCAAAGCGACCAGCGCATCCGAATGACGCCCCGCATCGAGGTCGAGCCGGGCGCCCTCCAATCGCACAGCATCGACGCCCCGCCGCATCCGGTCTCGAGCCGCACCGACGAAAGGCGGCTCTCCGATTCCCCCGAGCGGTGCGCCCCGCCATCGACTCAGCAGCGACCGCACCTGAACGAGATCGGAGGAGAGCGGCGATCTCACCGCATCCTCCAGTTTCCACAGGTCCACGTGCACCGCCGAGTCGTCGACCAGGCGATAACCCGAGCGACCTCCGTGGAGCCACGGCCCCAGCGCGGTTGCTCGAAGACGCGACATGTAGGCGCGCAGGGTGGCCGTCGCCTGCGCCGGCGGATCGACCCACAGGTCCACGAGCAGGTCGGCGACGGCCACCGGGGCCCCTCGCTCGAGCGCGAGCCTGGCCAGCAGCGCCCGCGGAAGCCTGCCGCCCAGCTCGACGACGACCCCGTCGACGTCGGCGTCGACCCTGTCGAGAAGCTGCACGTGCGCAGTGGCCACAGCTGATCATTGCACGAACGTTGCATTCGATCGAGACCCGCGGAGACGCCCGATGCCGAGCCTCAGGCTGGAGCGATGACGCACACCGAGAACACGATCCAGACCAGTTTCCGCACATCACTCGGCGATATCTCCGCGACCATCCTCGGCACAGGGCCCATCGCGCTGCTGTGGCACGGCATGTTCGTCGACGGCGACTCCTGGGGAGGCACCATCGACCAGTTGGCTCCGCACCGCACGCTCGTCGTCATCGACGGCCCCGGCTATGGAGACAGTGCGCCGTTGACACGCCTCTCGTCCATCGAGGAGTGTGCCGAGGTCGGCGCGCAGATCATCGATCATCTGGCGCCTGGGGGCAGCGTGGACTGGGTGGGCGGCGCGTGGGGCGGTCACGTCGGCATGACGCTGGCTGCGCTCTCCCCTGACCTGATCCGCTCCCTGGTCGCGGTGAGCTCGCCCGTCGAGCCGATCGACCCTGTCTTCCGCATCAAGCTGATCATCGCGAACCAGATCCTCGCTCGATTCGGACCGATCGCACATCTCCGGCACGTGATCCACGACGCCCAGCTCATACCGGCGCACGCCAAGCTCCGCCCGATGACCGATGTCATCGACCGCGCTCTGACGAGAGTGCACCGCGAGAGCATCGCGAAGACGGTCACCTCGTTCATCATCAATCGCGCTGACGCCACCCACCGTCTGCCGCGGATCGCGGCACCCACCCTTCTGATCACCGGTGACGACCGCGGCGAGTGGACCCCCGCAGAGATGCGCGCGGCAGCAGCGGAGATTCCCGACGCCCGGTCACTTGTGGTCGCGGGTGCCCGCACCCTGGTGGCGGTCGAGCAGCCCGATGCGCTCGCGGAGGCGATCGTCACGTTCTGGAGCGAGCTCGACGCGCAGTGAGCCAGCCGACCAACTCCTCCCGCACCCACGCCTGCAGGCTCGTGGGTGTCGTCGTCACGATCGACCGTTCCTGCTCGGGCACGAACCCATCCCGCAGCCCGGTCGACATCCCGAGCACGGCGTCCGCCATCGCGTCGGGCATCCCGACCTCGATCAAGCCCCGCCGCATCGCCTCATCCGAGATCCGCTCGACCGTCACGTCCCGCCCGAGCTCCTGCCTGAGGATCTTGGCGACCTGCGACCAGCTCAGATTCGCCGGACCGTGCACGGCCTGCACACGGCGCCCGGTCCACTCGCGGTTGAGCAGGGTCAGCGCCGCGACCTCGGCGATGTCGCGCGGCGCGACCCACGCCATCGGCGCATCGAGCGGCAGCACAGTCTGCAGCCGCCCCGACCGCAGGGACTCGACGTCGAGCAGCAGGTTGCTGAAGAAGTAGCCGCACCGCAGATGCGTGACGTCGATGTCGAGGGCATCCAGCGCCACCTCGGTCGCCGCGAGTCCGTCGATCTCCCCGGCACCGTGACGCTTCTCGGCGCCGACGCTGCTCTGGAACACCACCCGCCCGATGCGGTTCTCGACCACGCCGGCCACAAGGGCATCCGTGGCGCGGGCGTAGTCGGCCAGCGGATCCTCCGACATCGCCGACGGATCGACCCAATACAGCGCATCCACTCCCCGCGTCGCCGCGGCGACCTCGCTCGCATTCCGTGAGTCCGCGCGCGCCACGTCAACGTGCGGCAGGAGATCGTCGGCGATCTGCTCGGGATGCCGGGTGAGCAGCAGCGGACGGATGCCGGCGCGCACGAGCATCTGACTGAGGGGTCGTCCGACGTTGCCGTTCGGTGTGGTGACGGCGATTCGCATGGTGAGTCCCTTCGTCGTGCCTGTCTCTTGCCCTGGACTGGCCACGCTAGATCGCGATGCGGCCTGATTCTGGCCGCATCTTCGACGATCATGGAGGCGTGGACTCCCCGTCGAACCGCACCCTGCACCTGCTCACGCTGCTCCAGACGGGCGGCGAGTGGAGCGTCGACGCGCTTGCCGAACGTCTCGACGCCAGCACGCGGACCGTGCGGAGAGACGCGCAGCGACTGCGCGACCTCGGCTACGACGTACGGTCGCGGCCAGGCCCGGGCGCCGCGTACCGTCTGGTTCCCGGCACGAAGATCCCGCCGCTGCTACTCAGCGCCGACGAGGTCGCGACGATCATCACCAGCCTGCTCGTGCTCGAGACGTGGACGCCGGGCGACCCTTCGGCATCCGTAGCGCGCACCAAGCTCGAGCAGACCCTGTCGCCCGCGTTGCGACGGCGAGCGGCGGCGACCGCGATCTCGACGCAGATCCTGCAGGAATCGCCGGCTCCGGTCGACTGGTCGCTGGTCGGGACGCTCTCGGATGCCGTCGCGCGCGGTGCCAGAGTCCGCTTCGAGTACACCGACCAGCACGGCGCGCGGTCGACGAGGGTCGTGGAGCCGTACCGCCACTTCCTGCGGAATCGGCACTGGTACGTCGTCGGATTCGACATCGACCGCGACGACTGGCGACTGTTCCGACTCGATCGGATGCTGTCGACCAGCATCCTTCCCGGCATCCACGCGCCTCGCGAGTTCCCGTTCCCCTCGATCGAGGCGTGGCTGACAAGCGACTTCGGGCGGATCGATCCCTCCTGAAAACTTCGGATGCTGCGGCGCAAGCCCCTGTCCGGCCACCCGGAGCCGACCTACGCTGACCGGCATGCTGAAGATCGTGTCGATCGTGATCCGCGTGAATGACCTCCTCGCTCAGTCCCGCTTCTGGCAGGCGGCGCTGGACTATGTCGAGCGGGACCCCGCATCCGGCGACTGGGTCGTGATGAAACCTCGCGACGCTGACACTCCTTGCATCGCCCTGGACGCGCACCATTCCGAGCGGATGCTGCCGCCGCGCATCCACCTCGACATCTACGCCGAGGATCAGGCCGCCGAAGTCCGCCGCCTGACCGAGCTCGGTGCGCGCGAGGTGCACTGGGACAAGCGGCCCGAGGATGCCGACTACGTCATCATGGAAGACCCCGAGGGCAACCGGTTCTGCATCGTCGACCGCCCGGGCTGGTCGGGGTGGGAGGGTCCGCGGGGAGGGTGAGTCCAGCGCGTCGGTTGCGGGCTACTGCTGCGCGAGGCGCACGGTAACCGTGGTGCCGAGCGCGGTCACCTCGTACGAGATCTCGCCGTCCGCGTAGGTGAAGGTCTTGGTCGGGTCGCTGGAGGCGAGCATGGCCGAGTCGGTCTTCGTCGTATCGTTCACCGAGTCCCAGGTGAACGAGGTGGAACCGTCTTCAGGCACCTCGATCGTCCCGGCCCAGTAGAGCGACTTCGTGTCGGTGGCGTTCCAGTAGACCTCGATCGTGTCCGCCGTGATGGTCGCGGACTGGAAGCTCTCGGGATCGTTGGGGTTCGACTGCTTCCACTCGCCGGTCAGATCGACGGGCTCCGGCGCCTCTTCGACCTCTTCCGGCGCTGCGGACGGGGAGTCGGACTTCGAATCCGACGACGTCGTCGAATCGGACGGGGCGGAGCAGGAGACCGTCCCCAGCCCGAGAAGGGCGAGCAGAGCGATCGCGGCGACGGGCTTGGCTGCAGCAGTGTTCATGGTGACTCTCGTGTGATCAGATCAGGCGACGGATGTGAACCTAGCACCGGTTCATCACGTTTCAGATTCGGTCGTTGTCGGGCGCGCCGCCCAACCGATATACAGGTTGAGGCGCTGTGGGAGCGCTGGCGATTCGTCGCCTCATCGCCGAGGGGAACACTCATGTCACAGCCACCTGCCGCCTGGCATCCCGATCCGGAGAATCCGAACCAGCTGCGCTGGTGGGATGGACATCGCTGGACGGATGCCACGTCGCCATCGCCCGCAGCGGCGGCGACGACGCAGAGCGCGGCGCTCGCGGACGCTGCAGCGCCCACTCCTGCGAAGCGTCGGACCGGATGGCGCACCGCCGGGATCATCGTCGGCGCACTCGTCGTCGGCGGTCTGCTCGCCCGACTGTCTCCGATCGCGATCGTCCTGGCGGCGACAGCCGTGGTCGGCATCGCCCTTTACGTTCTGCTGGCGCGTCCTCTTCCTGCTCTCGGACTCCGTTCGAGGCCGTCCGGCCTGATCGCGCTGGGTATGGCCGCCCTGCTCGTGACTGGCGGAGGCATCGCGAGCGCGAGCACCGGCGGCACGCCGACGGCATCCGACCCGCAGCCGTTCGTGGGCGCGTCGACAGCGACGCCCGAGCCCAGCCCGACACCCACTCCGACGCCGACGATGTTCGAGACCGCGACAGAGGAAGTAGCGATCCCCTTCGAGAAGACCACCGTCGACGATGCGCTGCGCGATCAGGGCACGACTGCGATCGTCACCGCCGGAGTGAATGGCGTGAAGATCATCACCTACCGGGTGACCATGGTCGACGGTGTCGAGACAGCCCGCGAAGTGGTCAGCGAGACGGTGCAGACGGCGCCGGTGAACGAGGTCACGGCGCGCGGGACCAAGGCACCGGCCCCCGTCGCAGCGCCCGTTCCGCTGGTGCAGCAGGGCGGCGGGGGGTGCGATCCGAACTACTCCGGAGCGTGCGTTCCGATCAGCAGCGATGTCGACTGCGCAGGCGGCAGCGGCGACGGACCCGGGTACACGGAGGGTCCGGTCACGATCGTCGGCAGCGACATCTACGACCTCGACCGAGACGGCGACGGGATCGCCTGCGACCGCTAGACGTCGGCCCCTCTACTCAGCCCGATCGCTCGTCATCACCGCGGTCGCGATGGCTGCGGCGATGAGCCCGAGCGCGCCGACCGCGAGGAGAACGAGGCCCACTGGCCAGACGGCGAGCAGCGTCACGTCGTAGGTGTCGTCGCCGACCGGAGTCCACACCTCGCTCGTTCCCGAAGCCGTCAGTGCGATGCCGACGGCGAGAGCGATCACGGGCATGACCCAGGCGATCGCCCACGAGAGGCGGCGGACGGCGGTCCGGCTCATGAACGGCGGCATCGGTTCGACAGCGCTGTCGGTGCGAACCTGCTCGGTGGCGCCGTCGCGCGCGGCATCCTGCGTTCCGTCCATGCCTGCACCATATCGGTCGCGAGGTGGCTGAAGACGAAAGCTCTGCCGACTGGTCAGGCGTCCGGCCCAAGCGCGCGATAGAAGTAGAACGCCCGCTCGCCGGTGTCGGGGTCGACGCCGCTGAACCCGTGCCGCTCGTAGAAGCGCATCGCGTCGCCATCCGACTCGTCGACGTTGATCTCGATCGCCGCCACACCGAGGTCGCGGCAGATCTCGACCATGTGCCGGAGGATCGCGCTACCGACACCACCACCGCGCTGCGACGGCTCGACATACATCTCGTCGAGCAGCGCGACCGGTCCGTCAGACCACACGTTCGGGCGCAGCGTCACGAGTGCGAGACCGACCGCAGGATCACCGCCGAGCACCGCAAAGGTCGAGGTTCCGCCCAGCAACGTGCGCAACCGCTCCGCGAGCACCTCGACCCCCGGCGTCTCGGTGTCGAACTCCGTGTTGAAGTCGTGCAGGAGTTCGGCGAGACGGGCGGCGTCGTGCGGGGTGGCTCGACGCGTGGCGGCGGTCATCGGATGCCTTTCTGGGGTCGGGGGCTTCGGCTCGGGCGGACGGCGGCGGTTCCGCCCGTTCACAACTCCGGAAGAACGAGCGGGCCGACGCATCGGTTCCCCGGGATTCCGGGGCCGAGCCGGCGGACGCACCTGCTTTTCCGGAGTTGTGGACGTGAACCTCCGTGGGCCCCGCTCGACGAACCGGGAGAACGCGATCAGGCGCTGTCGGAGTCCGCCTTGCGCGACCCGGCTTCGAGCACGTCGCCCGCCGGCAGCTCCTGATGCCCGCCGAACTGCAACCGCATCGCCGACAGCACCTGGTTGGCGAAGTGGTCCTCGCCGCGAGAGGCGAAGCGCTCGAACAGCGACGCCGCGAGCACCGGCACGGGCACGCCCACATCGACCGCGGCCTTGACCGTCCAGCGACCTTCACCCGAGTCGGACACGCGACCCGCCAGCCCGTCGAGCGTCGGGTTCTCGGCGAGCGCCGCGGCGGTCAGGTCGAGCAGCCACGACGAGATCACCGATCCCCGCCGCCACAGCTCGGCGACCTTCGAGGTATCGATCGGGAACTGGTAGTACTCCGGTTCCTCGAGCGGGGCGATCTCGGCGGAATGCTCGGCTTCGCGCACACCGGCATCCGCGTTCTGCAGCAGGTTGAGCCCCTCGGCGATCGACGCCATGATGCCGTACTCGATGCCGTTGTGGACCATCTTCACGAAGTGCCCGGCACCCGTCGGGCCGCAGTGCAGATAGCCCTGCTCCTCGGGGGTGAGGTCGCCGGTGCGGCCGGGAGTCCGCTCGATCTCGCCGACGCCCGGGGCGATCGTGCGCAGCACAGGCTCGATCCGCTGGACGGCTTCATCGGAACCGCCGACCATGAGGCAGTACCCGCGGTCGAGACCGAAGACGCCGCCGCTCGTGCCGACATCGACGTAATGGATGCCGCGCTCGCGGAACGTCTTCGCACGCCGCACGTCGTCACGGTAATTCGAGTTGCCGCCGTCGATCAGGATGTCGCCCTCGTCGAGCACGGCCGCGACCTGGTCGGCGACCATGCCGGTCAGCGACGCCGGAACCATCATCCACACAGCCCGCGGTGCCTCGAGCTTCGACGCGAGGTCGGCCATGCTGTCGGCACCGGTGGCGCCCTCGGCGACGAGCGCCTGCACGGCATCCGCGTTCACGTCGTAGACCACGCATTCGTGCCCCGCCCGCATGAGGCGGCGCACGATGTTGGCGCCCATCCGGCCGAGTCCGATCATCGCCAGCTGCATGAGAAATCCCTTCGTCCCAGCCCCGGTGAGCCGAGTCGGGGCCATCCTGGCACGCGTGCCGAGTGCGCTCAATGGTGTTGCGGGCGTGGCGGGGTGGTTGGTGCGGTGCTGCGTGGTCGGGCGGGGTCAGAAGCGCACCCGTGCGGCCCGTTTCCGATGCAGAAGTGGCCCCGCACCCGGGGGCGCAGTCGGGCGCAGTCGGGCGGGGTCAGAAACGCACCCGTGCGGCCCGTTTCCGATGCAGAAGTGACCCTGCAGCCGTGCGCGACCTAGGCTTCCGCAGGCTCCGGACCGGGCCCGGTGTCGCCAGCGGGTGGAAGGATTGATGCATGACCTCCGCCACGTTCGACCAGATCACCCACGATGACCTGCGAGCCGCGGGCAGCATGAAATGGACGACGTTCCCCGACACCATCGGCGCGTTCGTGGCCGAGATGGACTACGGGCTCGCCCCCGCGATCACCGATGCCGTGAAGAACGCCCTCGATCTGGGCGTCACCGGATACCTGCCGGCGAAGCTCGCGACCGACCTGTCCGAGGCGACCGCGCGCTGGTATGCCGACTCGTACGGGTGGCAGATCTCGCCGGATCGGGTCCATCACGTGCCGGATGTGATCGCCGCGTTCGAGCTGGCCATCGAGCACTTCACGACTCCCGGGTCCGCGGTGATCGTGCCGACGCCCGCGTACATGCCGTTCCTCCTCGTGCCGCCGATGCATGGCCGCCGGGTCATCGAAGTGCCGAGCATCGAGGTCGATGGACGCTGGGTGATGGATCTCGACCGCGTCGCCCAGGCCTTCCGCGACGGCGGCGAGATGCTGGTGCTCTGCAACCCGCACAATCCGCTGGGCACCGTCGCCACGCGCGAGGAGCTGCTCGCGATCGCCGACGTGGTCACGGCGGCCGGCGGTCGGGTGTTCTCCGACGAGATCCACGCGCCGATCGTCTATGCCCGGGGTCGGCACATCCCCTACGCGTCGGTGTCGGATGCCGCCGCATCCCACACGCTGACCGCGACCTCCGCGTCGAAGGCCTGGAACCTCGCCGGCCTCAAGTGCGCGCAGATCATCCTCTCGAACGACGCCGACGCCGAGCTGTGGGAACGGCTCGGGTTCTGGCCAGGGCACGGAACCTCGACGCTCGGCGTGGTGGCGAACATCGCCGCATACACCGGCGGGCGCGAATGGCTCGATGGAGTGGTCGAGTACCTCGACGGCAACCGGCGGATGCTCGCGCAACTCGTCGATGAGAAGCTCCCCGGCGTGCGGATGATCGTCCCCGAGGGCAGCTATATCGCGCTGCTCGACTTCCGGGAGACCGGCCTGACGGGTGACCTCGGCGAGTGGTTCCGGGAGCATGCCGGCGTCGCGATGACGGATGGGGCGGCTTGCGGGGAGGCCGCCATCGGATACACGCGCTTCGTCTTCGCGCTGCCAAGGCCGCTGCTGGTCGAGGCGGTCGAGCGGATCGCCGGGGCACTGCGCGAGCGGGCCGCGGGGGAGGCCGGCTAGAGGCATCCCGTGGTGGGGTGAATCCGGACCGCTGCGGTGGCGAGGTCAGCGGGGCCGATTTCGCACCTCCCGCCGCCAGCGGGGTCAATTTTGCACCGGAAACGGCCTCCGGCGGTGCGTTAGTGACCACTCACCCGACGCGGGGTCTGCAGTAGTCCGCGTTCGGCTCGCGAGCCACTGGCTCGGCGGATGCGGGAACGAACGCTGCGGGGTCGGTTTCGCATCTCCCGCGGCCAGCGGGGTCAAGTTCGCACCGGAAACGGCCTCCAGCGGTGCGTTAGTGACCACCCACCGGTGGCAGGGGGCGACGCGCCCTCCAGCGGTGCGCTAGTGACCATCCCGCAGGACGCCAGGGCTCAGGGCGTCGAGGCGCGACGGCGCAACTACCCGGCATCCACCCCGCGCATCAGCGCGCGCGGACCGCCGCACCCATGGCGGCGAGGGCCTCGCTCAGCACCGGCCGCGGCGTCGCGAAGACGATCCGCACGAACCGCTCATACCCGTGCCCGAGCAAAGCCCCGTCGGTCAGGACCACACCCGCATGCTCGCGGAAGAACGCGGCCGGTGAGCCGTCGATCTCCAGCGCTTGGGCATCGATCCAGCCGATGTACGTCGCCTCCGGCGCGCGATACACCGCGCCGGGAAGGTGCTCGGCCACGAGCGACGCGAGCGTCTGTCGTGAGTCCGAGAGGTACGCCAGCACGTCGTCGAGCCAGGGCTTGCCCTCCCGATACGCGGCAGTCGACGCGACCACACCGAGCGTCGCGGCACCGTGCTGCACCGAGAAGCCGAACCGACGGTACAGCTGCTGGTCGGCGTCGTTCGAGGTGATGAGCTGAGCGGTCTTGAGGCCCGGGATGTTCCACGCCTTCGACGCGCTCGTGCCGGTGATGGTGTGGGCGGCCGTCGCCTCAGACACCGATGCGTACGGGATGAACGGCCGCCCGTCGAAGCGCAGCGGCGCGTGGATCTCATCGGCGAAGACCCGGCCGCCGTGCCGCTCGACCACCTCCGCGAACGCCTCCAACTCCGAACGATCGATCACGGTGCCGGTCGGATTGTGCGGATTGCAGAGCACGAGCGTGCGCGCCCCGGCGGCGAACGCCTCGTCGATGCGCTGCAGGTCGTGATGCCACCGGCCGTCGATCTCGATGCCGGGAACCTCGATCACCGGATGCCCGATCGCCGGAAGATATGTGAGGAACGGCATATATGCAGGAGTCGGCACGATCACCGGCGAACCGGCCGGCGCATACTCCTCTACCGCGACGCGCAGAGCCGCCATGACGTCCGACACGGGATGCACCCGCTCCGGATCGATGGCCCAGTCGTATTCGCTCTGCATCCATCCGGCCGTCGCCTCACCCAGGCGCTCGGCGAGCGGCGGCGACAGATAGCCGAGGTTCTCCTCGTCGATCGCCCGGTGCATCGCGTCGGCGATCACCGGCGCGACGCCGAAGTCCATCTCCGCCACCCATGCGCCGATGTGCCCGGGGTGCAGGCTCCACTTGCGGCTCTCGGGCCGGTCGAGATCGAACCGCGTGCGCGCGTCGAAGGGGTGGAGAGAGGAAGCGGGCGCGTCAGACATCGTGTGCGGCTCTCAGTCCGCGAATCGACATCGCGCGGTCGCCGTGGGTCGGCCGCCGCTGGCCACGATCCGGACTTCGGACATCGGATGCTCCTTCTCGACGAGAAGTCTCCAGCCTAAGGAGAGGGCGACGACCGACGCGAGTCAGGTTTCCGTGAGTGTCGCCGATGACGCGAGCTCGGCATCTGCGGCCGTCACGAACGCGGCAGCGGACCGCACCAACGCGGCATTGTCGGGAGCGGTTCGTCCATCGGGAAGCGCGAGCGTGTCTTCGAGCCCGACGCGGGAATCCAGGCCGAGTTCGACCGCGAGCGTGAACGCCGGCCACGCCGAGCGCTGCTCTCCGTGCAGCAGGATCGGGATGCCGGGATCATCGAGCCGCACGTGGGCGATCAGCCCCTCGGCATGACGGCGGACCATGTCGGCAGCCTCGTCGGGCATCTCGACGAGCACCCGCATCGTGTCGGCGTGCACCGGCGAGCGCCGCCAGGCGTCGAGCCCCGTGGCATCCCAGATGCCGGCCTCGATCCGGACGCCGCGGCGCAGCAGCAGCGCGGCCACCTCGTCGGCACCCGCCTCATGCCAGTTGACGGAGGCGAAGTCGGGCAGCACAGACCATTCGCCGATCGCCGCCAGACGCCGCTCGACGTCCGATTCGATCCAGGCTCCGGTGGTGACGCCGATCGGCACGCCGGGGCATGCCTCGCGCAACGCGACCAGCCACCGCCCGACGTCGCCGGAGGCGAGACTGTCATCGCCCTCGGCATCCTTCGGATGCACATGGATCTCTCGTGCGCCCGCCGCGACCGCCCTGGCGGCATCGGCTGCGGTGAGCGTGACGTCTGCGGTCAACGCCGGATGCTGCGCCACAGCGCGTGCGCCGTTGAGGCATACCTGCAGCAGCATCCGCTCTTCTCGTGCGTGATCGACCACCCGCTGCTCAGTTCATGAGGTCGCGCGGATGCCAGTCGTAGAGGTTGCCCGTCCCTGAGGGCCCCTCTTCGGCGCGCACGGTGTGCTTGACCTGGCGTGCCGTCGCCGCTCCGCGCCCGACCTTGATCGCCTCAGATCGACTCTCGAAACTGGTGCCCAAGGTGCGGGACTCGCCCTCGATGCGGTTGAACCAGATCCCGTCTCGCTGGAATGTCTCGATGTCACCTGCGGCCATGCCACATCCTCTCTGTGTGCCTCATTTCTACGCGGGGGTTCGGACATCGAGGAGGGCCTTGACACGCTCGTGACGGCCGCCGCGCTTGCCGAGCTCGCGGTGCGGGGTCAATAGATCACCGGGCTCGCGGTGCGGGGTCAAAAGCGCACCCCGAACGGCAATATCCGATGCGTTTCTGGCCCCGCTCACCATCGCGGATTCGTTTTCGCCCCCGCACGCCGCGCTTCCCCGCGCGCCGTCCCCGCGTTCACCGCGCGCCGTCGCCGGGACCGCATCCACCGATTTTCGCGCACGTCAACCCCGATGACGGGCGGATCGCGCCGTGCCTATCCTCCAGGGATGCATGACCCGAATGCATCTGCAAGGAGCACGCGATGACGCTGGAAGTGATGTCGCCGACGGCGGCACTGCTCGATGGACGCTACATACTGCACGATCGCGTCGGGCGCGGTGGGATGGCTACCGTCTATCGCGCTGACGACACGCACCTCGAGCGCACCGTGGCGATCAAGATGATCCATGAGGGCGATGGCCCGGTGTCGTCGATCGAACGCGCGCACACCGAGAAGGCGCTGCTCGCGTCGCTCAGCCACCCCTCGCTCGTCACGCTGCACGATGCGCAGCTCGAACCGCGACGCCCGCAGTATCTGGTCATGGAGTTCGTCGACGGCCCCACGCTCGCGCAGCGGATGGCCGCAGGGCCCCTGCCGCCCCGAGAGGTCGCCCGCTTCACCCGGGACCTCGCCGAAGGGCTGACGGCCGTGCACGCGGCGGGAATCGTGCATCGAGACGTCAAACCGTCGAACGTGCTGCTCGCTCGCGGACGCGCCGGCCGCCCGTTCGCCGCCAAGCTCGCCGACTTCGGCATCGCCTGCTCGATCGAGAACACGCGCCTCACGACCCCGGGAATCGTCCTCGGCACACTCACCTATATGGCACCCGAGCAGCTGCGCGACGCCGACCCCGGCACGCCGGTCGACATCTTCTCGCTCGGACTCGTCGCGCTGGAGGCTCTCACCGGATCGCCCGGCTACTCGGCTCTCGCCTCTGGCAGGGCGGCGGCGATCGCACGACTGATGAATCCGCCCACGATCTCCGAGACCGTCCCGGACGAGTGGCGCGATCTGCTCACCCGCATGACGCGGCTTGAGCCGGAGGAGCGCCCGACCGCCGTCGAGGTCGCCCGCGCTGCCCGCGCGCTGCTGCGTGACTATGCCTCGGACGGCAGCGGAGCGGCTGTGGCCGCGGCGGTCGCCTCCGTGGTCGCGGCCGAGGGAAGCGCCTCGGCCTTCGATCCCGCGGGTTCGGCCGGTCCGGCCACGCCGGCAGGCCCCAGCACGTCCGCCGGCTCCGTCATGTCGCCCGGCTCCGGCATGTCGGCCGGCTCCGGCATGTCGGCCGGCTCCAGCATGTCGGCCGGCTCCAGCATGTCGGTTGGCTCGGCCGGCTCCGCCAGCTCCGCCACACCGGCCAGCTCCCCCACACCGGCGTTCTCCGCCATGCCGGTCGGTGCAGGAGACGAAGCGACGGATGCCGCCGCGAGCGCTCCCCGCACCGACCAGACCGCCGTCCTCCCGACCGTCGACGACGACTCCGAACGCGCACCGCGCAGCAACCGCCGCCGCCGAATGATCTTCGGAGCCGCCGGACTCGCGGCGACCGGCGCACTCGTGGTCGGACTCGCCGCTTTCACCTCTCCCGGCGCCGCAGACCTGGGCCGGGTCTCGACCGCCGTCGTCCGGGCGCCCGAGGTCAGTGCGGACACCACGACGGAGGATGCTCCGGCAGCCCCTGTCGAAGTGGTGACCGAGCCCGTCGACAACGCGGGCAACTCCGGGAACTCGGGCAACTCGGATAATCCCGGCAAGGGCAATCCGGACAAGGGGAATCCCGGCAAGGGAAACTCCGGCAAGGGCGATAAAGGCAAGGGCTAGCGGGCGTCCGACCCTCATCGCTCCGACGGGAGTCGGGACCGGACGCGCCACGTAACGGCGACCCCGATGATCGCGATCAGCGCCGCCACGCCCTGCGCTGCCGCCCCCACCACCGGCTGCAGGTCGCCCACCGCCTCGGGCCGGAACTGTCCGACGAAGTAGAACACTCCTTCGCCGGTGAGTGGGATCATGTTCCGAGGGTCTGAGGCCCCGAGCATCGGTGCGAGGAAGTAGGCGAGCACGAAGACCGCCACCGTGAAGGTGCGATCTCTCGTGACGGTGCCCACGAGCAGTCCCAGCAGCGCCGCGGTCGTGCCGGCCGAAGCCGCGAGCACGCCGATGAGCACGGTGCGTCCGACGTCGGGTCCCGGCACGGCGAACGATGCGAGTTCCGCTGCCCGCGCCGCCACGATCGGTCCGGTGATCCACGAGCCCACCACGCTCGCCACCGCCGTCGCCGCCGTGAGGGCGACCATGGTCACCGCCAACGCGATGGCCTTGCTCCCCGCGAGTCGAACTGCGCCGCTCTCCGGCCACCGCCAGGCGATCGACCCCGACGCCGTGTCATGGGTCGCCAGGTACACGGCGACGACGAATCCGATCACCGGCAGGAGGATGAACGCGCTCAGACTCAGCGTCGACGCGACCGCGCCCATGCCCTGCGTCTGCGTCAGCGCCTGCACCGCCTGATCGAGGTCGTAGCGGAGGGGGTTGCCGATGTTCTGCTGCGAGGCGTCTCCCGAGACTCCGGCCGGCGCTGCCAGCGCCGTCGAGATGTCCTCACCGTTCTCCTTGTACAGACGCAGCGTGCCTTCGAACTGCACGACGAGCGCGATCGCGGAGGATGCGCCGGCCAGCGCGCCCCACGCCGCCATCACGACCGCGCCGCCGATGAGTGCGAGAAGGAGTCTGCTGCTGACGATCCATCGGATCTCACGTCTGGTTTCGCGGGCGATGCTTCGCATAGGCACGGGCGAGGTCCTTGTCGGTCAGGTAGTCGGCGGTGATGTCGTGCAGCGTCCGGTCGTGAAGAAGCAGCACACGCGTGGGGAGGGACCCGAAGGCCGACAGGTCGTGACCGGTGGCGATCACGATCCGTCGCCTCGCGTCCACCTCGTGAGCCACCACTTCTCGGAAGCGGGCCCGGGTCGTCTGGTCGAGTCCGTTCGCGAACTCGTCCAGGAGCAGGACGTCGGCATCGCTGGCCAGAAGCGCAGCCAGCAGGACGAGCTTGGTCTGGCCGGTCGACATCCGCCCCACACGCTGCCGGAGCAGCTCGGGGCCGACCAGCTCCCGGACGAGTTCGCGTCGATCGGCATCCGAGTCGTTCAGCAGGTAGCGCAGGTTCGCGGCCGCGCTCCAGCGACCGTAGAGCATCTCCCGGTCCAGGATTCCGCGCATCCGTCCACCTGCCCGAACCCCGCCGACCCGCACCTCGCCGTGGTGGTCGTCGAGGCCGAGCAGGCATCGGAACAGCGTCGTCTTGCCCACGCCGTTCTCACCGAGGACCACGCAGACCTCCCCCTCGTCGAGGTGCAGGTCGACGTCGAGGACTTCGCGCCGGCCGAAGGACTTGCGCAGCCCCGTGACGGTCAGTCCTGGGACGGCTCGCTCTGTAGCGGTCGGCACTGTGACGGCCGGCCCTGGGCTCAGTCCTCCCATCGCTGCCAGGCGCCGATGCTCAGCACGCGCGAGAAGGCGAACGACGTCGCGCTGTACACCTTCACGCTGCCCCACGGAGTGGGCACTGCGGCGCCGACGGTGTAGGACCCACGCCAGTCATGACGCGTCGACGAGGCGAAGATGCGCTTCGTCCCATTGCGGCGGACATAGCTCGCGCCGACGTACCCGGCGGCCTGATAGGCGTCGCTCCACGTCACGCGGCCACCCGATGCCCACCCGAAGTTGACCCGCTCCTCCGCCCACATGACCCACGAACCGCGATAGAGCTTCATCGAACTGGTCCCGGAGGTCGCGGTCGTCCCCGACGCGGACAGCGCCGTCTTCGCACTCGGTCGGGTGACGGTCGACGTGTTCGCCGCGCCGGCCTCCCAATCGGCGATCGCCTGCGTCTGCTGGGTGGACAGGTCATCGACCGTGGGGCTGTCCGTCGAGGCGTGCGCCGTGTTCGGGATCAGCAGACTGACGGCGACGATCATCCCCGTGACAGCGCCCAGCTTCTTGCGTGACTTCATCATCATGCCTTCCTTGTCGTGGTTGCGTCCTCATACAACTACGAATCGGCTTCGTTTGGTTGCGAGATGCTGAAGTACCGGGATTCGTCGTCGGCCCGGAAGGAAGGTCACGGGCGCCGCGCAGCCACAACTCCGGAGAAGCACGCCCGATCTGCTGCAAACGCGCGTTCACCGCAGATCCGGCATCGCTTCTCCGGAGTTGTGGACGGCGACCGACTCAGCCCGCGTACGCGGCGCGCACGTCGAGCACCCAGGTCACCCCGAAGCGGTCGGTGAGCATGCCGAAGCCGGGCGACCACGCCGAGGCGGCGAGGGGCTCGACGATCACGGCCCCGTCGGCGAGCGCATCCCAATAGCCGATGAGCTCGTCGAGCGAGTCGGCGCGCAGCGACTGGAAGAAGGTGCGGTCGGTGACGGTGACCCCGTTCTCGCGGGTGGTGGTCCCCGCCGTCCCGGCGTGATCCTCCCCGGCGTGGTACTCCGCGGCGTGGTCCTTCGTGGTGCCGGGCACGTCGTACGCCATGAGGCGCAGGCCCTCGGCGTTCTCGACCTGACCGAACACGACCTTGTCGGCGCCGGGCGCATCCGCCGGCATCCCGAAGTCGCCGTAGGTCGCGAGCGTCACGTCACCGCCGAACACGCTCTGGTAGAACTCGAGGGCCTGGCGGGCGGTGCCGCGGAAGTTGAGGTGGGTGGTGGTGGTGATGGACATGGGATCTCCTCGGATCGTCAGCAGCGGCGGATGCCGCTGACACCACGGTCACACCAGTAGAGGTCAGGATCGGTCCTCTACCTGACGCAGAATGGATGCCATGACCGGCAGCCCGTCTCGCATGCTCGCCCTGCTGTCGCTGCTGCAGACGCGGCGCGACTGGCCGGGCCACGTGCTCGCCGACCGCCTCGACGTCACGCCCCGCACCGTGCGACGCGACGTCGAGCGGCTGCGCGACCTCGGCTACCGGATCACCGCGATCAAGGGTCCGGATGGCGGATACCGTCTCGCCGCGGGCTCCGAGCTGCCGCCGCTGCTCTTCGACGACGAGCAGGCCGTCGCGATCGCCGTGGCGCTGCAGAGCGTCCCCACCACCGGCATCGACATCGACGAGGGGGCCGCGCGCGCACTCGCGACGGTGCGGCAGGTCATGCCGTCGCGCCTGCGGCACCGGGTCGACGGCATCCGCTTCACCGGCGTCGAGAACGAGACACGAGTGGATCCTGCGGTGCTCGAGGCGGTGAGCGCGGCCGTGCGCGACCGGCGGATGCTGCGCTTCGACTACGGCGCCGACCCCGAACGCCCCGCCCGCCGGACCGAGCCGCGCGCCGTCGTCGCCCGCGAAGGCCGCTGGTATCTGCTCGCCTGGGACCTCGAAGCGGACGACTGGCGCACCTTCCGCCTCGACCGGATGTCGCCGCGCATCCCGACCGGCCCCGAGTTCATCCCGCGCCCACTGCCGGCGGCCGATGCCGAGACCTACCTGGCCGCGCGAGCGAAGGGGTCGGATGCCGACGACCGCTGGCCGTGCGTCGGCGAGCTGTTCATCGAGCTGCCCGCCCGCGACGTCGCACCCTGGATCGGCCGGGACGGCACCGTCGAGCCGGTCGAAGACGCGTCCTGCATGGTCACCGTCGGATCCTGGTCGTGGGTCGGCATCCTCGCCTCGATCGCCCGGTTCGACGCGCCGTTCCGCGTCGTCGGCCCACCCGCCCTCGCCGAGGCCGCGAGCACCCTCGCCGCGCGCTTCGCCGCCGCATCCGCACCGACCGACCGCCCCGCGTCCCCCGGGTAGACTGGCCATGCCCCGCCGGCCCCTCATCTAGGAGTGCGCGTGACCACCGCCCCTGCACCTGCCCACAAGCACGTCCCCGACTCCGTCGAGAACGCCACCGCGACTCCGGAGAAGGAGCAGCCGTACGCAGCGCTGGGCCTCAAGGATGACGAGTACGCCCGCATCAAGGAGATCCTGGGCCGCCGCCCGACCTCCGGCGAGCTGGCCATGTACTCCGTGATGTGGTCGGAGCACTGCTCGTACAAGTCGTCGAAGAACTACCTGCGCCGCTTCGGCCAGAAGGTCTCGGACGAGATGAAGGAACGCCTCATGGTGGGCATGGGCCAGAACGCGGGCGTCATCGACGTCGGCGAAGGCTGGGCCGTCACCTTCAAGGCCGAGAGCCACAACCACCCGAGCTTCATCGAGCCGTTCCAGGGTGCGGCGACCGGCGTCGGCGGCATCGTCCGCGACATCATCTCGATGGGCGCGCGCCCGGTCGCGGTCATGGACGCTCTCCGCTTCGGCGCGATCGACCACCCAGACACGGCCCGCGTCGTGCACGGCGTGACCAGCGGCATCAGCTTCTACGGCAACTGCCTCGGCCTGCCGAACATCGGCGGCGAGACGGTCTTCGACTCCGTCTACCAGGCCAACCCGCTCGTCAACGCCCTCGCGGTCGGCGTCCTGCGCCACGAGGACCTCAAGCTCGCCAACGCCACCGGCGTCGGCAACAAGGTCGTGCTGTTCGGCGCCCGCACGGGTGGCGACGGCATCGGCGGCGCCAGCATCCTGGCATCCGATTCGTTCGACAGCACCGGACCCACCAAGCGCCCCGCCGTGCAGGTGGGCGATCCGTTCGCCGAGAAGGTGCTCATCGAGTGCTGCCTCGAGCTGTACCGCGACGAGCTCGTCGAGGCCATCCAGGACCTCGGCGCGGCCGGCATCTCCTGCGCGACCAGCGAACTCGCGGCCAACGGCAACAGCGGCATGAAGGTCTCGCTCGACAACGTGCTGCTGCGCGACCCCTCGCTCACGGCCGAGGAGATCCTCATGTCGGAGTCGCAGGAGCGCATGATGGCGATCGTCGCGCCCGAGAAGCTCGACGCGTTCCTCGCGGTCGTGAAGAAGTGGGACGTCGAGACGTCCGTCCTCGGTGAGGTCACCGGAGACGGCCGCCTCATCATCGACTGGCAGGGCGAGCGCATCGTCGACGTCGACCCCTCGACCGTCGCGGTCGACGGCCCGGTCTACGACCGCCCGGTCGCGTACCCGACGTGGATCGACGCACTGCAGGCGGATGCCGCCGAGAAGCTGCCCCGCTCGAATGACCCCGAGGTGCTGCGCGAGCAGTTCCTCGACCTGGTCGCCTCGCCGAACCTCGCCGACACCCGCTGGATCACCAACCAGTACGACTACTACGTGCTCGGCAACACGGCCCTCGCCTTCCCGGACGACGCCGGCATGATCCGCGTCGACGAGGAGTCGGGCCTGGGCTTCGCGATCTCGACCGACGCCAACGGCCGCTACTGCCAGCTCGACCCGTACGCGGGCGCGCAGCTGGCCCTCGCCGAGGCGTACCGCAACGTCGCCGTCACCGGCGCCGTGCCCACCGCGATCACCGACTGCCTGAACTTCGGATCCCCCGAGAACCCCGAGGTCATGTGGCAGTTCGGGCAGACGGTCGACGGTCTGGCGGACGGCTGCTACGAACTCGGCACCCCGGTCACCGGCGGCAACGTCTCGTTCTACAACCAGACCGGCGACGTGCCGATCCACCCGACTCCGCTCGTCGGCGTGCTCGGCATCATCGACGACGTCTCGCGCCGCATCCCCTCCGGATGGCAGGACGAGGGCCAGAACATCTACCTGCTCGGCACCACCTCGACCGAGCTGTCGGGGTCGGCATGGGCCGAGACCGTGCACCAGCACCTCGGCGGACTCCCCCCGAAGGTCGACCTCGCGGGCGAGAAGCGCCTCGCCGGCCTGCTGGCGGCGGCCCGCGACGAGTGGCTGATCTCGTCGGCGCACGACGTGTCGGAGGGTGGCCTCGCGCAGGCTCTCGCCGAGGGCGTCTCGCGCTTCGGCGTCGGCGCCCGCGTCTGGCTGAACGAGATCCTCGAGCGAGACGGTGTGGATGCCGCATCCGCCCTGTTCTCGGAGTCCACCGGCCGCGTCATCGTGACGGTGCCGCGGGAGGACGACGTGAAGTTCCGCGGGCTCTGCGAAGGCCGCGGCTACCCGGTGATGCGCATCGGCGTGACCGACTCCGAGGGTGCACAGCTGCAGGTGCAGGATGTGTTCACGGTGCCGATCGCCGAGATCCGCGAGCGCTCGCAGGCGACCCTGCCCGCCGCCTTCGGCCCGACGGTCGCCGAGCCGGTCGGCGCATGAGCGGCGACGGCCTGAGCGAGGACTACGGCGACCTCGGCGAGAAGCGCAACCGTCGCATCCGCATCATCGCGTGGACCGTGATCGTCGCCCTCATCCTCGGCGGTGGCGGCGCGACCGTCATCACGCTCATCCTGGGCTGAATCGGGTTCTCTCGGGTGCTGGGCCCGGTGCCGGGCCGCGCCGGGCCGGGCCGGGCCGCACCGGGCACAACTTCGGAGTGCCCGGGCGGCACTCCGGCGACCCCGGCCCCTGTGACGGCGTGTCGGCGGCCGGGTCCGAATCTGTGCCCGGCCGGCCTCGCGGCATCCTCTTCTGCACCGGCATCCGTGATCCGGGTTTCTTCACAGTTCCCGGGATTCGGCCTCGCAATGTAGGCACCCCCGCGAAGGATCACGGCATCACCAAACGAGGGGGATGCCATGACCGAAGCCAAACTCGACCTGATCGCCAAGCTGCTGGCGAAGGCTGAGAGCACGACGCCTGAAGAGGCCGAGGCGCTGACCGAGCACGCCGAACGGCTGATCGTGAAGTACGGGATCGAACAGGCGCAGATCGACGAGAGGCGAGGCCTGCAGGGTCAGACGCAGGAGCAGATCGTCACCGAGCGGATGCTGTTCCGCGGCGTCTATGCGAAGGATCTCCGCGAGATCGGGATCGGCGTGGCCCGGGGACTCGGCGCCGTTCGTCCGATACTCGCCGAGTATCCGCCGATCGCCGGCCTGCTGCTGGTCGGCCACGCCTCCGACGTGTCGCAGGTGAAGACCCTGACCACCAGTCTGCAGGTGCAGGGCATGGTCGCGATGCGCACCTGGTGGCTCGCGCATCGTCACCACTACATCGATCAGCGCGAGGGGGTGAAGCGGCGAGCGCGCAGCGGCTTCCTGCGGGGCTTCGCCGTCGGCGCCATGAGCCGCATCCACGAGAGCCATCGCGTCATGGTGGACGAGAGCGGGACGGGCACGGAGCTCGTCCTCGCATCCCGTCGCAGCCGAGTGGATGCAACTGTCGATGGGATGCGCACGTCGCACGCGCGACAACGTCGGCACGCGGATGCGGGTTCGTTCGCGTACGGGCACCGATCGGGCCTCGACGCGCAGACCGGCGGGCAGGCGGTGTCGGCGCTATGACCGCGGCGAGAATCGGCGCTATGACCGCGGCGAGAAGAGGAAGCGGGTCAGGTGGACGATGGATTCGGAGTCGTGGTGCTCGCGGCCGAGCGACTCGACGATGATCGCTCCGAGGATGGCTCGACCGAGCTGCTCGACCGGGGCGTCCGAGGGGAGCTGTCCGTCGCGGATGCCGCCTCGGATGCGCTCGGTGAGGTACTTCTCCACGCCGAGGCTCTCGCCGAGGTGCGCTCCGACCCCCGCGTCCTCGGTCGCGGCGGCGACCAGCGAACGGAGAAGAGCCCCGCCTTCCGGGGCCTCGAGGATCGAGAGAACGCTGCGCAGCCAGGTCTCGACGTCCGCGGCGAGGTCGCCGGTGTCCGGCACGACGAAGTCGACGGGGATGAGGCGACCTTCAGCGAGGCATTCGCCGATGAGCGCTCCGCGCGAGGGCCACCATCGGTAGATGGTCTGCTTTCCGACCCCGGCTTCCTTCGCGATCCCCTGGATCGTGAGCCGGTCGTACCCCTGATTGTGGAAGAGCCGCGCGGTCGCATCGAGGATCGCCTCGCGGGCAGCCGTGCTGCGCACTGGCCCGCTTCGATGCTCGTTCACCACACGTTCAGGATAACCACAGATCTCTAGACGAGACGCCCCGTATGATCTATCTGTCTGAAGGAGATGTCGTGGCTTCACTGCTGTTCCGCCTGGGTTCGTTCGCTGCACGCAAGGCGTGGACGGTGATCGTCTCGTGGGTCATCATCCTCGGCCTGGGAGTCGGCGCGTTCCTCACACTCGGCGGCACTCTGAGCAACAGCTTCGACATCCCCGGCACGGCCTCGGGCGAGGTGACAGACCAGCTCGCGAAGAAGCTGCCGGACACCGCCGGCGGCACCGGCACGGTCGTCTACCGCACCGCTGACGGCTCCGCGTTCACCGAGCAGCAGAAGCAGGAGATCGCGAAGCTCGCCGCGAGCGCCGAAGATCTCGACGGCGTGGCGTCGGTCATCGACCCGTTCGACGCGCAGCAGCAGCAGGCGGTGCAGGCGCGGGATCTCGCGGATGGCAAGGACCAGATCGAGGGCGGCACGGCGCAGCTCGATGCCGGACAGACCCAGCTCGACGACGGGCGCACCCAGCTCGAAGCCGGACTCGAGCAGCTCATCGCTGCGCGGTCGCAGGCCGAGACCGGCGGGGCCTCCGAGCAGGTCGCAGCCCTGGACGCACAGATCGCGGCGCTCAACGCGCAGCTCGCCGAACTCGATGCACAGCAGAAGACGATCGACGAGTCACGGGCAGAGCTCGAGGCCAATGCCGAGAAGGTCGACCTCGGATCGACTCTGCTCGAGCTCGCCGACGGAATCGGCGTCGTCTCAGAAGACGGGTCGACGGCGATCGTCAACGTGTCGTTCGAGGACCCGCGTCTCGAACTGTCCGAAGAGGTCAAGCAGGGCACGATCGACCACTTCGAGTCATCTCCCATCGACGGCGTCGAGGTCGACTTCGGCACCGACATCGCACAGGGAGTCCCCGAGATCTTCGGCGTCGGCGAGGCGATCGGTCTCGCGTTCGCCGCCGTGGTCCTGATCGTGATGCTCGGCACGCTCATCGGCGCCGCCCTGCCGATCGTCACGGCGGTCGTGGGTGTGGGTGTCGGCGTGACGGCATCCCTCGCCTTCTCGGGCGTCGTCGATATGGCATCCGTCACTCCCGTCCTCGGGGTGATGCTCGGTCTCGCGGTGGGCATCGACTACTCGCTGTTCATCGTCAACAGGCATCGCAAGCAGCTGCTCAACGGCGTCCCCGTCAGGGAGTCGATCGGCCTCGCGACCGGCACCTCCGGCACCGCAGTGGTCTTCGCCGGCGCCACGGTGATCGTCGCCCTGCTCGCACTGAACGTGACGGGCGTCCCGTTCCTCGGGCTCATGGGCACGGTCGGTGCGGTCTGCGTCGCGGTCGCCGTGCTGGTCGCAATCACACTGGCTCCCGCCATCCTCGGCCTGATCGGCACGCGCCTGCTCAGCACCAAGACCCGCGCCACGATCGGCCAGCCGCACGCCGCAGGCAAGCCCGTCACGCGGATGTCGACGCTGCGCGCGATCGTCACGGCGCTGGTCAGCGTCATCGTGCTTCTGGTCGTGGCCATCCCGTCGATGTCGATGCGCCTCGGCCTGCCCGACGGCGCCAGCGAACCGTCCGATTCCACGAGTTACCGCGCGTTCCACGCCGTCGACGACCAGTTCGGAGAAGGGGCGAACGGGCCACTGCTGGTCACGGCGACCCTCGACGACGCCGTGAGCGACGACGATCTGCTCGCCACACAGGTCGAGATCGCCCAGACGCTGTCCGACCAGGATGACGTCGACGCTGTCGCACCCATCGCGACGTCGGACGACAACACCCTCCTCGCGTTCCAGGTGCTCCCCGCAGAGGGCCCGAACAGCGCCTCGACCGAGAAGCTCGTGCAGGACATCCGGTCGCTGCCGCAGCTCGACGGGGGCATCACACTCGGCGTGGCGGGCCAGGCGGCGACCAACATCGACATCTCCGAGGCACTGGCCGGCGTCCTGCCGCTCTACCTCGTGGTCGTCGTCGGGCTCTCGCTGCTGATCATGATCGTCGTGTTCCGTTCGCTGCTGGTCCCGATCATCGCGACCGGAGGGTTCGTCCTGTCGCTCTTCGCGACCTACGGACTCATCGTCGCCGTGTTCCAGTGGGGCTGGGGTGCCGAGATCATCGGCCTGCACAGCACCGGCCCCATCCTCAGCTTCCTCCCGGTCATCCTCGTCGGCATCCTGTTCGGGCTCGCGATGGACTATCAACTGTTCCTCGCCTCGGGCATGCGAGAGGCGTACGTGCACGGCGCCTCGGCGCGCGACGCCGTGGCCCAGGGATTCCGGGCCGGGCGCTCGGTGGTCGTCGCCGCCGCCCTGATCATGGTGTCGGTCTTCGGAGGGTTCATCTTCTCGGAGTCGACGATCATCCGCTCGATCGGCTTCGGGCTCGCCTTCGGCGTGCTGCTCGACGCCTTCGTCGTGCGGATGCTCCTCATGCCGGCGCTCATGCACCTGCTCGGCAGATCGGCCTGGTGGCTGCCGCGCTGGCTCGACCGCATCCTCCCCAACGTCGACATGGAGGGCGCGGCGCTCGAGCGCGACCACCCCGGCGTGCGGACCGACACGGTCACCGTCGTGGCGAGCTCTGAGACGCCTGAGGCGCGCTGACGTCGCGGCAGTCACTGCCGCTCGCGCGGCAGTGACTGCCTGGGTTCCCAGCGAAGGAGATCTCGCACAACGAAGGAGCCCAACCGAGGAATGCTCCTTCGTTGCGTGAGATCTCCTTCGTTGCGTGAGATTCCCGCGAGTCTTCCGAACTCGCGCGCGCCTCGGTAGCCTCGGCGGCAAGCGCGCAAGGAGGCACGATGACCATCGCACCGATCGACGCTCCGCGGGATGCAGACATCGAGGGCTACCTGATCGGGTCGCCCGTCAGCATCATGCGGGAGTACATCGCCCGGCCAGGGGCAGGGCCGCGGCTGCACCGGCATCCGTATGCGGAGACGTTCGTGATCCGTCAGGGTCGCGCGCTCTTCACTGTCGGCGAGGAGACCGTCGTCGGTGTCGGCGGGCAGATCCTCGTCGTGCCCGCCCTCGTCGCGCACCGCTTCGAGGTCCTCGATGGCGGGACTTATGAGGCGACCCACATCCATGCGAACGACCGGTTCGTCACCGAGTGGCTCGCATAGGCATCCTGCTCCCGTACCCGTGACCGACCCCGATCACTGTCGTCCAGGTTGTCATCGCCATCGTCCTCGCACAGCCCCTTTCCGAATGCATGCCCCGGTCACAGATGCGGGCCGGATCCGGGGGTCTCGCCCTGCATCTGTGATCTGAGCATGCAGATGAAGCGGATGCCGCGTCAGGCCACCATCCCGCGCCAGATCATGTCCACCGCGGCACGCACACGCGCAGCCACCGAGGGGTCGTCCATCCGATCGCCGCGCACGACGATCTGGTAATACGCGCTGCCGGCTATCGCATCGAAGCAGGCCTCGACATCGAGATCGTCCCGCAGCTCACCGCGAGCGATCCCGCGGCGCAGCGCAGTCACCAGCGGCACCCGCCGCCGCGACACATGCGACTGCCAGTACGCCTTCTGGAGTGCACGGTCCGCCATCACGAGCCGGATGCGCTGTCGGAATCGCTCCTCCGCATATCCGGATGCCGCGACCGACAGCGCCATCCCGGTCTCACCGAGCCCGAAACCGTCGAACAGCGCCTCGCGCAGGTCGACATCGTCCGGGTACTCCGGCGGAATCGTCCGGCCGACGTCGAGAGCCGCGGCGATCAGCGTCGTGAGCGACGGCCACCGACGATACAGCGCGGCACGACTCACACCACTCCGCGCGACGACGCGGCCGACCGTCACATCCTCGCCGGCGTCGATGATCGCGAGCGTCGCCGCGAGGATCTGACCATCCATGTCCTCGTCACGCGGCCGGCCGGGCCGACGCCGCACCGCTGCACCGGCATCCGTCCCGCCCGCGGACTTCGCGCCCGCAGTTCCGGTCGCACTTTGTGCCGGGTTCACGAGGTGCGAAGCGGCACCAAGTGCGACCGGAACACCGACAGAACCGTCGGACACGGCACCAGCGGCGACCGGAACGGCACCAAGCGCGACCGGGGCAGCACCGACAGCGTCACCCGCGCTCGCGACGCGAGCCTCCAGCTCCGCGGTCGTCACGCGGCGAGCGCCCGTTCGCGAAGTCGCGCGATGGTCGCATGCGACAGTCCGGCTGCCCGCAGCGGCGCCAGCGGATCGCCGTGCTGCTCGCGAAGCGTGTCGAGCACGGTGCGCATCGACACCTCCATCGAGCCTTCGAGCAGCGACGACGTCGCCCCGGAGGCGTCCGCGTCGAAGCCGAGCGCCTTCCACATCGCGCCCATCACCGGCGCAGTGCGCTGCATGATCGCCACCATGTTCGCGCCGGTCAGGGCGTAGTCGGCGACGATGTCGTCATCCGCCGCTCCGAGGGCGAGCAGCAGCATCGCCGCGAGCACGCCGGTGCGATCGCGTCCGGCGGCGCAGTGGAATGCCGCGGTGCCCGGGGTGTGCGCGATGACGTTCAGCGCGGTGACGAGCTGAGGCGCGGCGACGTCGACCATGCGCAGGTACATCCGGCCCATGGCGTCGTGGCTGAGCTCGGGCGCGTCACGGCTCATCGACTCGCCGACATCCGCGATCAGCGGAAGGTGATGATACGAGACCGGGTACTCGCCGAGCGGTCCACGGCCGGTGACCGACACCTCCAGCGGCGAACGCAGGTCGATGATCGCGGTGAGACCTGCGGCGACGAGCTCTGACGCGACCTCGTCGGTCACATAGGCGAGATCGTCCGTGCGGATCGCGACTCCCTGTCGGAGCACGCCTCCGTCGATGGGGATGCCGCCGAGATCGCGCAGATTGACGGGGGCGCTGAGCACCAGGTCGATGTCGGCGATGGTCATGTGATTCTCCTTCGGATGAGGGCGCTGCCCTGGTCGATCGCCGTGACGAGCACGATGATGCAGATGATGATGGCGCTGAGGTGGCCGTAGTCGTACATGCGCATGGCGGTGGTCAGCTCGAGGCCGATGCCACCGGCGCCGACGAGGCCGAGGATGGTCGCGCCGCGCACGTTGCCCTCGAACAGCAGCAGCGTGTAGGACGTGAGCAGCGGTGCGCTCTGCGGCAGGATGCCGTACTGGATGACCTGACGCTTCGAGGCACCGACCGCCTCCATGGCGACGACGGGTCCGCGGTCGACCTGCTCCATGGCCTCGGCGAAGATCTTGCCGATCGACCCGATCGAGCCGAGGGTCATGGCCAGGATGCCGGCGAACGGACCGAGTCCGACAGCCGAGACGAACATGAGCGCGAACACCAGGTCGGGCACCGAGCGGATGATGTTCATCACCCAGCGCGTCGGGTAGTAGACCCACTTCGGCGCGATGTTCGACGATGCCCCGAAGGCGACGAGCAGCGACAGCACGGCTCCGAGCACGGTGCCGACCACCGCCATCTGGAAGGTCTCGAGCAGCAGCGCGAGGATCGTGCCGATCTTCGAGAAGTCCGGCGGGAGCAGGCGCGACAGGAACTCGCCCATGTTGACCGCGCCGTCGCCCAGCTTGATGAAGTTGAACTCGGCGCCGTTGAACGACCAGATCAGCAGCAGGGCGGCGATCGGCAGCCCGAGCAAAAACCTCGCGCGCGGCACCCGGAACGCCCGCTCGAGCCGCGAGCGCTCGGCAGGGTCGAGGGTCGGCCTCGAGATCGAGCGGTCGGTCGTGCCGGCGGCGGGGCCGGCTGAGCCTGCCGACCCTGCCGTGGAGCGGGGGTCAGTGGTGAGCGTCATCGTCGTGCTCCTCGTCGTCGTAGAGCGGCGCAAGGGCCGCGGCATCCAGCTGCGAAGTGGCGCCGGCGACCAGCATCCGTCCGTGCCGCAGGCCGATGATGCGGTCGCTGTGCGCGAGGGCCAGCGGCAGCACGTGCAGGCTGACGAGCACGGGGATGCCGTCTTCGGTGGCGATCTCGCGCAGCAGACCGAGCACGGAGTCGGCGAGCTTCGGGTCGAGCGACGCGACCGGTTCGTCGGCGAGGATCACCTTCGGCTGCTGCATGAGAGCGCGGGCGATCGCGACGCGCTGCTGCTGTCCGCCCGACAGCGAGCGAGCAGGCTCGTTGGCCTTGTGCGCGATGCCGACGCGATCGAGCAGCTCGAGTGCGCGGCGACGGTGCGCGCTCGAGAAGCCGCCGACCAGATTGATGGAGCCCGCGCCGTGCAGGGCTCCGGCCAGCACGTTCGTCATGACGCTCAGGCGCGGGATGAGGTTGAACTGCTGGAACACCTGGCCGACATCCGACCGCAGGGTGCGCAGCTCGCCGCGCGCGAGATTGGTGACGTCGTAGCCGGCGACCCGCGCCGACCCTGCCGAGATCGGCGCGAAGCCCGTGAGACTGCGCATCAGGGTGGACTTGCCCGACCCCGAGGCGCCCAGCAGCGCGACCATCTCGCCCGGGAACAGGTCGAGATCGACGCCGTCGAGCACGGTGGTGGTGTCATACGCGACGCTGAGGTCGCGCACCGTGACGAGCGGCAGGGCCTGGCGCAGCTCGGCGGTCGGGGTGCGGAGCTCTTCCGCCGTCGGCGATCCCAGACCATCGGATGCCGTCTCGGCGCGTCGGGAGGCGACATGCCGATCGGCGGACGCACCGCGCGCGTTCTCCAGCGAAGCGACGACGGGTGCGGGACTCGTCACTTGAGGTCCTTGAGCTCGACACCGGCGACCGCGGCGATCTCGGCGAACGAGGCGAACGACGAGCCGTCGGGGTCGACGGTCTGCTCGGCGGCGGCGAAGGCGCCGTACGCTCCGAGGCGCTCGGCGTTCTCGGGCGAGAAGACTTCGGCGATGCCCTCCTGGATGACCTTGCGGGTCTCGGCGTCGAGCGACTGACGTCCGAGCACAGCACCCTGGATGTCCATCGCCGGACTCTCACCCACCGCACGCCACTCCCCGTCGGCGAACGGGAACATCGGCGCGCCGAGCTCGGTCAGCATGACGGCGGTGCAGGCGGCATCCACCTGTCCCTGCTCGAGCGCGGCAAAGCTGCCTTCGTGTCCGCCGGCGAAGATCGCCTCGTAGTCGGTGCCCTGCTCGAGGCCCGCCTCATGCAGCATGTACACCGGCATGAAGTAGCCCGAGCTCGACGCCTGGTCGGCGAAGGCGACGGTCTTGCCCTCGAGGTCCTCGACGGTCTTGATCGGCGAGTCGTTCAGCACCACACAGGTCGAGACGGGCTTGCCGTCGCCCTGGAAGGCGACGAGCGCGTCGACCTCGCCCGTGTTGACCGCAAGCGCAGAAGGGAAACCGCTCATGATGCCGATGTCGACGTGGTCGGCGCGGATCGCCTCGACGACGCTGAGGTAGTCGGGCACATCGGTGATCTCGACGTCGCGACCGGTGGCCTCTTCGAGCAGCTCGGCGAAGACCTCGACGGGGTTCTCGGCAGTGGGGTCGTCGCCGACGGGGATCGTCGCGATCGTGAGGGGAGCATTCGGGTCGGCGGGAGCCGCTTCGGCGGACGGGCTCTGGCAGCCGGTCAGGGCGAGGGCGGCGACGCCGAGGAGGCCGACGGCGGGCAGGGTGAAGCGGCGCATGATGACCTTTCGGGAGGAGATGTTCGCGAATTCCGAGAACACTGGTATTCCAACTCGCGAAGGTGACAGCGAATTACGAGACCGCCGTACTCGAAACGGAACGCTCGATGAACGGCAGGTGTCGGCGGCCTGGTACACCTGCATGCCCAGATCACGGATGCAGGGCGGATCCGGGGTTCTCGGCCTGCATCCGTGATCTGGGCATGCAACTGTCAAGACGAGAGCGGATGTCCGTACCCCGGCCTACAGTGGGCGGATGACCCAGGATGCCCGCGCACGACTCGAGCTGCTGCGCGCTCGAGCGGCCGAACGGGTCGAGACGACGGCCGCCACGCTCGCCGAGCTGATGCACGATCGGGAGGGGTCGAACGACGACGACGAGCACGACCCCGAAGGCGTCACGCTCTCGTCGGAGTGGTCACGGCTGACCGGGCTCGCGGAGGCGGCGGCATCCGAACTCCGAGAGGTCGACGATGCACTGGGACGCCTGGATGCCGGCACCTACGGTCTCTGCGCGCACTGCGGCCGGCCGATCCCGGAGGCGCGACTCGAGGTCCGTCCCTTCGCCACGCACTGCGTCGCCTGCGCGGAGCAGCTCGGCCTCTGAAACTCGGCCTCTGGAAACCTCAGGCGTGCACGGTCGGCCAGGAGGCCACGCGGATGCCGTGCCATAGCCGGGCGAGCCGGTCGGCCATGTCGATCGACGGGTCGAGGAGCCACTGCACCTGGAGTCCGTCTGCAGCGGCGATGACGAGATCCGCGACGTAGGGGATGTCGACGTCAGAACCCATCCGCTCGGCGGCCTGGTCGTGCGCCACGGCATCCGCGATGAGCCGGCGCACCCACGCGAAACGCTGCTCGAAGAAGGCCCTCGCGGGGTGGCCCTCGATCGTCGCCTCGGCCGAGTACTCGACGTACAGCCGCACGAGTCCCGGGACGGAGGCGTTGTGCGCGATGACGTCGAGGAACCCGTCGATCCCGTGGTCCGGAGAGTAGAACTGCTCATGGTCCCGCTGGTCGCGCGCGCGGAGCACTTCGAGGAACAGCTCTTCCCTCGTGCTGAAGTAGTGCATCAATCCGGCTTGCGTCAGCCCGACCCGCGTCGCGATCTCGCGGTTCGACGCCTTGCGGGTGCCGAGTTCGGCGACGACGTCGAGCGCCACGGCGAGGATCTCGGCACGTCTTGCAACCCCTTTGGCGTAGGAGCCACGACCCATGATGCCCCTTCGCCGAAGCTCCGGCCGCCTTAGGTGGCGTGCCTCAACCGGTGATTCCGCTCAGAGTCTACGCGATGCTCCAATGGGATCGCGCGAAGAGAGGGGATGACAGGCGCGTTCGTCATCCCCTCTCTTCGATCACGATCGGTCACTTGTAACAGAAGGTGTAATGCCCCCCATTGTTGATCCACGTCCTGCCGGCCACGTCCAGAGTCCAAACGGACGAGTAGTACTTCCACGAGTACGGACTGTTCCACCCGAGATAACGATGCTGCACGTGGGTAAGCGGGTTGATCCACGTCACGTGAGAGTACTTCTTGCTGCAGTCCGGCGAACCAGCTGCGGCTGCGACCGTGCCCAAACCTGTTGTCGCCGAGGCGACCGCTGGTGTCCCGATGACCAGCGCGGCAGTAATGGCCGCCACGCAGAACAGTTTCATCATCCGAGTGCGCCGAGAATTCGTGACATCTTGTAAGTGGAAACGCATTTGACCCTCCAAGGCCTTAGTCGCCTTCGGCGACGCTTGTGATGTCTACTTCCTTTCTCCGCATCTCATCTGACCTCCTCTCCCACCGATTTGATCGGGAGGTCACGGATGCGCCGACCCGCACAGCGGCTCCGCATGTCAAGAACCAGAGGGCATCACGACCGCCCCGCCCGACACGATCAGATGCGTCGACGGCCCCAGCGGCTCGTCGCGCGATCGGAGACCCGACCGAACACGACGTTCGCGACGGTCGCGCCCACGCCACCGAGGATCCCGCGCGATCGCTGTCGCCGTCGTCAATCCCGACGGCGTACCCGCTGCAGAACCGCTCATGCCTGCCTCCTTTGGCCGGTGGGAGTCAGAAGGCATCGCGACATCGCGACGCCGGGGGTTTCGCTCCCGCTGGCTGAAAACCTAGACGGTTAAGGTTTTCAGCGCAAGCACCGAAATACCGGCAGATTCGCTCCTGGTCAGGTTTCACAACTCCGGAGATACGTAACGGCCCCACCACGCTGCACGCCGATTCCCGGCGCCGCCACGCGGTTACGCCACGCAAGTGCCCCGGATCTCCGGAGTTGTGGAGAAGTAGGCTGAGGCATCATGGACGAGTTCATCCGGGGATTCTGGATTTTTGCGGGCAATTACTGGTGGCTCGTCTTCCCGATCCTGGGCATGGCCGGCGGAGCTGCGAAGGCCTGGGAGCGCAGCGCGAAGCGCCGACACGAGCGCCGACTCGAGACGCTGCGCGTCAAGGCCGACCTCAAGCGCGCGCAGCTCGAAGCGCGAGGACAGACGCGGCGCACCGGTCCCGAGGTCGTCGACACGACGGCATCCGTCGCACCGAACCACCTGCTCGAGCGCCTGTTCTCCGAGCACGACGAGATCACCGCCCGCTGGCTCGACTATGAGCTCGACGTCGCGAAGCTCATCGCCTTCCCCGCCATGAGCGACGGGCGCCAGCCCCTGGTCGCGGCGTTCCTGCGGGCCAAGAAGACCGCGGATGCCCTGCGCCCTGACGCCGCGGACGCGAGCGTGACCGAGCAGCAGGTGTCGGAGTACCTGGATGCCGTCGGCGCCTACGCCGTCGCCTTCGAGATCGCGGAACGGGATGCGCGGCGGCTGCGCGATTCCACCTTCACCGAGCCCGAGCGCAAGCGCCTCGACCGCGCCCAGCAGCTGCTCAAGGTCGCCGTCGACGAGTCGGCCACCCAGGCCGAGCGCAACGTCGCCTATCGGCGGGTGCGCGACGAGCTCGAGGGACTGATCCTGCTCAGCGACGAGGCCGTGCAGGTGCTGGAGAAGCAGGTGGCCCGCGAACTCCCGTCCTCGGCCTCGAGAACGGACGCGACGCAGGAGCCCGCGTCGGCCCCCACCGAATCGGCACCAGCATCCGCACCCGCGCCGGAACCACAGGCGGAGCCGGAGCGGATGCCGCTCGCCGACAGGCCGCCCGCTCCGCGTTCCACCCCGCCGCGCACGTTCCCCGGTACCGACGCATGACGCCGAAGACGGTCGTCCTGACCGGCGCTTCGGACGGCATCGGTGCGGCCGCTGCACGACAGCTGGCGGCATCCGGTCATCGACTGATCCTCGTCGGCCGCTCCGTCGACAAGATGCGCGCGGTGGGCGAGGAGACCGGCGCCGAGTGGTTCACCGCCGACTTCACCCGGCTCGACGACGTGCGCGAACTCGCGACGACGATCGCCGCGGCCGTCGGCGACACCGGCATCCAGGTGCTGGCGAACAATGCCGGCGGCATCTTCGGTGACCGCACTCCGACGGTCGACGGCTTCGAGAAGACGATGCAGGTGAACCATCTCGCGCCGTTCCTGCTGACGAACCTGCTGCTCCCGCAGCTGCGCGCCGGCGGCGCCGCGATCATCAACACGTCGAGCGTGGCCCACCGCCTGTTCGGACGCATCGACATCGACGACCTCGACAATGAGAAGGACTTCAGCGCGAACCGGGCCTACGGCGACGCCAAGCTCGCCAACGTGCTCTTCACGAAGAGCCTGCACGCCAAGTTCCACGACGAGGGCCTCACCTCGGTGGCGTTCCACCCCGGCACCGTGCAGACCAACTTCGCGTCCGATTCGAACACCGTGATGCGATTCGTCTACCGCACCCCGCTCAAGCATCTGTTCCTCATCAGCAGCGAGAAGGGCGGCGTCACCCTCAGCTGGTTCGTCGAGGGAACCCCGGACAAGACCTGGGTCTCCGGTGCCTACTACGACGAGCGGGTGCTGACCAGACGCGTCAATCCGCGGATCGAAGGCGCGGCGCTGGCGGAGTCGCTGTGGCAGAAGAGCGCGGAGCTCGTCGGTATCGACGCAGGTTGAGCATCCGCGCCCCCACGGCGCGGATGCCCGACCCGAATCACCTGCAGTTCCGGATGCAGTCCCGGATGCTCAGCTGCGCCGCGGGCGACGCACGGTGATCAACGCGGCTCCGAGCAGTGCCACGACGGATGCGATGCCCGCAAGCGTCCAGGCCGCCGCAGCGTCTGCGCCGGTCACGGCCAGCGCGGGCGCCACCGTGAGCTCGTTGACCAGGGAGAGTTCTGCCGTCGCGCCGGGCTCACCGGTGACGGTGATGACGGCTCGCACGCTTCCGGCATCCGTGTTCACCGACACATTGTCGGCGTCACTGCTCCAGTCGGCCCCACTCCATCGGATCTGATCGGGCAGCGTGGCGGCGTGCTCTTCGACCTGCACCTCGGTCCCCAGAGGAAGGTCGTCGACGACGGCCGGCTCTCCCGGGGTGAGGTCGAGCTCGCGCGTCTGCGGCTCTCCGAGAAGGTCGGTCCACGACACGGTCACCGGGAACACCGTCGAGGCCGAGCGGCTCGCGCCCGCACCGGTCACCGACTTCGTGATGGTGAGCTCTCCGAGCGACGCCACCGCCGTGTTGACCAGGGCCACCTCGGCCGTGTCCGCCGCGCCGATGGTGACGACTGCGGTGGTGTCTTCGGCCGCGGTCACGCGGTCTCCGCTCCACGAGGGGTCGGCCCAGGTGAACCGGGCGGTCGCCTCCGGGGCCTTCTCGACCAGAGTGACCTCGGTGCCGTGCGGCAGCTCTCGCGGGAACACCGCAGGCGAGCCGTCGGTCGGGACCTGAATCTCCTCGGACCGCTCCCCGTCTCCGTCGATCCACGAGGCCGTCACGGACACCGTCTCCGGAACGCCCGCGTCGCCCCGGGCGATCCCGGCGATGCTCTTGGTGATCGAGAACGAGCCCGGTGCCCAGGTCGCCTCGTTGACCACCGTGATCAGTGCGTCGGTCCCCTGCTGATCGGAGACCGTGACCGTGGCGGAGCCGTCTCCGGCATCCGCGACTCCGCTCCCCGAGATGGTGATCGAACCCCACACCACCGTGTCGAAGTCGGGCCGTGCGCCTTCGGTGATCGTCACGACGGTGCCCGCCGGCAGGTCGACCCCCAAAGGCGTCGGCTCGAGGGCGTTGATGGTCAGCTCCCGAGACTGCTCATCTCCGTCCTCGTCGACCCAGGTCGCGGTGACCGGGAACTCGGTGGTCGGCTGCACCTCGGTCGCTGCCTCCCCGGCGATGCCCTTCAGCAGGCTGATGCCGGCGGTGGAGGTCGCGGCGTGGTTCTCCAGGGTCACCGTCGCGTCGGCGGCACGCCCGACGGCCACGACCGCGGAGAGCCCATCGACGCTCACGCCCGTCCCCGACCAGGTCGGAGCGCCCCAGGCGATGCTCGACCCGTCCGACAGAGGAGTCTCCGTCAGGGTGACCTCGGTCCCGACGAGGAGGTTCTCCCCGAGCGGCACGGGGGTGCCGTCCGTGGGAACCGTCAGGGTCTTCGACCCCGGCGTCCCCTCCTGATCCCATGCGGCCGTGACCGTCACCGCGTCCGGCACGGCCGGGTTGTCGGCCTGCGCTCCGGTGACCGTCTTCACGATCGAGAACGTGCCGACCGTCCGCGAGACGGTGTTCGTCAGTGTGACGTTCGCCGGCGTCACCGCGTGAGCCGCCGTGACCGTCACGCTTGCCGGTGCGAAGACGGGCTCTCCCCAGGTGAGCCGGTCATCGTTCGCGGGACGCGCCTCGCTGAACCGGACGGTCGCGCCGATCGGCAGATCGGCGAGCACGACCGGCTCTCCGGCGACCACGTCGAGCGTGCGCGCGGGCTGCGAGGGGAAGCCCGCACCGAGCGCACTCGTGTCGATCTGAGCCGTCACGCGGTACGTGCGGTCCGCGTCGACGAGACCGGCAGCCGGTCCCTCGAGCGCCTTCACGAGACTGATGGACCCCAGTCGAGCCTCGTTGGTGAGGGCGACCGACACGTTCGTCCCCGGGTTGATGGATGCGGTCGCCACTGTGCCGTCAGGGCTCACCGTCAGACCTGTTCCGGGTGCGAACACCGGCGTGCCGAAGGTGACACCCGGGATCGACGGGAACGTGGGCTCGGTGAGCTGGACGGTCCATCCGGTGCCGCGGGCGTTGAGTCCGCTCACCGGCGCTCCGGTCAGCGGCACGCGCAGGTCGTACTCGTTCTGAGTAGTCCCCGCCGGATCGATCTCCCTGACGTGCACCGTGAACGCAGCGTCGTCGGGCACGAACTCGGCGCCGGGGGTGTCGGCCAGGATCTTGTCGATTGAGACGGACCCGCGGGTGACGCCCTGACCGGTTCCGCTGCCGGAGTTGTTCTGGGTCGAGGTGGTCGTGAAGTTGATGCCCGAGCCGGTGAGCGTGTTGCTGTACTCGGTGCCCCTGGCATCCATTCCGCCGCTGGCCGTGCAGGTCGTGTACGTGATGACGTACTGGTACTCCCGCGTGAAGCCGTCGCTCGTGCCCGTCGGGATCGGCAGGTCGGTGGGATCGATGTCGAACGTGATCACGTTCCCGTCGACCGTCGCCTCGGTGTCGCCCGTGAGGTCGACGGTGCTGAGGCCGCCGTTCTGGATCTGGTCGCGTGCGTCGACCTTCAGGTTCATCCGCGCAGCCGTTCCCCCCGAAGGGTCGCCGGCCTCGCAGATCATCTGGGACGCCGAGAACGTGTCGGTCAGCGTGAGAGGACCGTCGATGTCCTCGATCATCTGGCCGGGGATGCGGACGGTCCAGTTCAGGGTCGTCTGCGGCATGTGCTGCACGCCGTCGAGGGTCACCGCCGCCGTGTTGATCTGGCCGCTCTTGCCCTGGCTGCGGGCGGGGACGGATGCCGTGGTGCCGGCGACCTGTCCGTCGATGTCGACCCGGTTCGTGTACCCGGTGCCGCCGGCGGGAAGGTCGGTGGAGGTGACGCACGTCGTGTACGTGATGACGTATCGGTAATCGGAGGCCCGGAACTCGAGCGCCTCGTCATCGATGTCGAATCGGACCTGGAAGCCCTGCGCACTGGATGACAGGGTCGTCGCCGTCAGCCGGGAGGTGATGTTCTGCTGCAGCTGGTTGCTCGGACCGTAGCGCTCCGTCACCTGGAGGCCGCTGATCGTGTCGGTGCAGAGCTGGTGTCCCGCGCCCAGCGCCTCGGTCATCGTGAAGCCGTCCTTGCCGAGCAGCTGATCGCCGGGGATCGTGACGGTCCAGGCGACCTTGCCGTTGCGCTCGGCGCCGCCCAGCACACTTCCGGACTTCGTCAGGTTCTGCTGCCAGGGGAGATTGCGCACCTCGCCGACGCCCGCGCCCGCGCTGCCCCAGCCCTCGACCTGGGCGGAGTTCTCATACGTCGTGCCGGCGGGGTCGATCTGCCCGTCGGGCGTGCACGTCTGGTAGGTCACGCGATACGTGACGTTCGCGTCGAATCCGGACGTGGGTGCGGTCAGCACCACGTCGAACTCGGTGGCGCCTGCCGCGGGGACCGTCGTGGCGAGTCCGGTGACGTTCACGACCGTCGAGCCGCGCACCGTCTCGACCTTGAGGCCGGTGGGCGTGCAGAGTTCATGCCCGGCACCCAACGTGTCGTGCAGGGTCACCGTGTTCTGCCCGACCATGTTCGCGCCGGGGATGTCGACGGTCCACGTCATCGACCAGTTGTCCTGGTTCATGACTCCGGACTTGGAGACCTCGCCCGGGAGCTCGATGCCGTCGTCGATGCCCCCGGTACCGGGCAGATCGACGATGACCGTCGCCCCGTTGAGATCGAACTCGACGCCTTCGGCGGTGGTCGCGCTCACTGCATCGACCTCGAACTGCCAGGCGCCCTGGACGAGCTCCGGCGTGGCCTCGACCGCGTCCGTCAGCTCGCAGGTGGCGATGCCCGTGGCGGGGTCGGTGAGGCAGTTGCCCCACACCACGGAGTTGCCCTCGTCGTCGGAACCGAGCAGGGGGAACGGCACCGCCTGCGGGAACGCGAGTTCCGGCGGCAGACCGATCGTGAACGTGTCACCGGCGTGCGGGTCGGCAGCGCTGGCATCCCACGAGCCCGACACGGTCAGCCGGTCGCCCACCGTGGCCTGCGCATCCGCCGGGGCGATGCTGACGGCACCGACGACGATCGCCGCGTTCGGCGCAGCGGCGGCCATCGACGGCATCGCCACCAGTCCGATCAGAGCGATCCCTACGGCGCTCAGTCCGGCGACGGTACGACGCAGCAGTGACGGTGTTCCTGTTTTCGTGCGCGACACAGCGAAGCTTTCCTCTCCCCAGAGCGTCACGAGCAGCAGGCCAGAGGCCTGGGGATGAACTGCGGACGCTCCCCGATGCGCTGCGGTCCATGCCAGCAACGCCTCAGATATCCTGAGGGACGCCTGCACGGGCGACTGACCGGATGCCGGTTTTTCACCCCGTGTTTTCACCCCTTCCCGTCGAAGCGAGGACCCGCATGATCGTCGAGGAAGCCGGAGAGCGCATCGCGGTGAGCACCCGCATCCAGGAGGACGGACAGCTCGTCTACGACTTCCTCTGGATCGACGGCCCTGGGGAGTCGGACTATGGCTTCACGCTCGGGCTGTCAACGCACCCTGCCGGCGCCCCGCAGCCGACGCTGACGGACGACGAGCTCGAACAACATGCGCGCCAGTTCGTCCGCGCGTTCTTCGCCCCGGACGGCATCGGCCCGTCGGACTTCCCGGACTTCGTGGCGGCCCGCCGGGGCGACGGGCGCTGACCGGCGGCGTGAGCGAGTGCGCGGTGCGACCGGGTCGGGAGGGTCGCCGGGTTCGGACTGTGGTGCGGGCGGGGTCGCGCTCGGTGTGATCGCGTCGCTTATAGGATCGACGAATACTTGCCTGCCGCTCGGGAGAAGCGCTTCGAGAGGCGTGGCACCACTCAGGGGAGACCATGTCCTTTCTTCGTCCTTCCAGCCGAGTCCGCAATTCGGAGGGAACCCGAGCTCGGAGACTCGGTACCCATGGCGTCGCGATCGCCTTGGCAGCTGTCCTTCTCGCCAGCTCGGCACTACTGAGCGCGCCGTCCGACGCTGTCGCGGATGTCTCTCCCGATGAACAGTGGTTGACGGGCGCGACTGGCGCGTCGACGGCCCCGGCGACGCTGTCCTTCGGAGCGAGTGCCGTCACTGCCACGCTCAGCGCTGCGAGCAACCGTTGCGGGAGCACCACGAACGTGGTGCCCAACACGACGCTGGTCAGCCGCAACGCGCAGAGCTACTACTCCCCGCAAGCCCCGTCGACTGCGGTGGGGGTCACCGAGTGCCTGGTCGGGACCGGGCTGAATGTGCGGACCGTGACGTTGAACAAACCGATCCTGGGATTGACCCTTCACATCAACAACCTCGATGCGTCCTACGTCGATATCGTTCAGCAGTTCCCTGGCGGGTACCGGCTGGACAAGGTGAAGTCGAACGTCTCACTCCAGCTCCAGAACAGCGGCACCCGCATTCGTAACGCGGTTCCCATGGGAACCGCGACCTGCTCCGACGACGCTGCGGCCACCAACAACCCCGGCTGCGGCTCCTTCCGGCTGTCGCAGAACGATGGGCCGGTCAGCCGCTTCACGTTCCGGAACACCCCTGTCGGCGCGGGCAACGACGGCTGGTACTGGTCATTGTCGTTCCACGAGGCTTCCCTGACGAAAGCGTTCACACCGTCGACCGTGACGGCCGGCGCTACGTCTGCATTGAGCATCACGGTCACCAACCCCGGCACCGAGGGGGCGATCCCTCTCAGCGGGGTCAGCTTCGCAGATTCCCTGCCGACCGGATTGACGTTGGCAGACTCCGCGGTGACGACCACGGGATGCGGTGCAGCAGCAGTGAACGGCGGCGAACCCGTGGCAGGCCAGACTTCTGTGGATGTCACCGATGCCACGATCGCCGCCGGTGGTACCTGCGTGGTCACCGTCAACGTCACGTCGGCTCAGCCGGGGACGTACACGAACAACAACAGCAACATCACCACGTCCGTCGGCAACATCGTGCCGAACGCGGACGCAACGCTCGAGGTCGTGCCGCGCGCCGCACTCGGGCTGGAGAAGCGGGCTTCGACTCCGGTGGACGTCAACGCCAACGGCATCACCGATGCCGGCGACACCATTCAATACTCCTTCGACCTCACCAACACCGGCGACGCCACCCTCTCGGACCTGGCGGTCGACGACCCCAAGGCCGGCGCGGTTGCCTGTCCTGCATCGGTGCTGTCTGCTGGTAGGTCACAGACATGTACCGCGAACGAGCCCTACACGGTGACGGTCGCTGACGTCGAGAACGGCTCGGTGGACAACGACGCAACCGCAACGGGAACGAGCCCTACCGGCCAGACGATCACCTCTCTCGTCTCGTCCACCTCGACGCCGACGACAGCACCCGCCCCGGCGCTGTCCGTGGTCAAGAGCGCGAATGTCCAGCAGATCACCGCGGTCGGTCAGGTCGTCGCGTACTCCTTCGTCGTCTCCAACACCGGTAACGTCATCCTGACGAACCCGACGATCAACGAGGGCGCGTTCACCGGCAACGGCGAGCTGTCACCCGTCGAGTGTCCGGCCGGCGTTCTGACGCCGGGGGCGAGCATCACCTGCACGGCGACCTACACCGTCGTCACGGCCGATCTCTCCGGTGGCGGTGAGCTGTCCAACACCGCCACGGCCTCAGCGACCACGCCCGCGGGCGGTTCGATCATCTCGACCGCGTCAACGGCGGCGGTGGACGTGGCGCCCCCGGCTCCCGCGCCCGCTGGAGGTCTCGCCGTCACCGGCGGCACCGTCGCCTGGTCGGCCGCAGGCCTGGCCCTGATGCTCATCGTGGCCGGAGGCGTGATCGCCATCTCCCGCCGCCGCAGTGACTCCATCAGCGAAGTGTGACCCGGGAGTGCCGACACTCTCGGGTCGGCTTCCGCCCAGCGACCAGGAGTATGCTGGCACATCGGGTCACGTGACCCCTTCAGAGCGCGAGAGGCGGTGATGGCGATGTCCGGTGATAGTTGCGACGCCGCCTTCGTTGCGTCGCGTCTGACGGCATCCGTGCGTTGAGCTCCGGCTCCGCACCTGCACGTCCTGCTC
>NZ_JBEPZB010000018.1:0-70564 GCF_041641055.1 Microbacterium sp. | reverse complement strand
GGTTTCGCCCTTGGGGTATGGTGTAATTGGCAACACGGCGGTTTCTGGTTCCGTTGTTCTTGGTTCGAGTCCAGGTACCCCAGCAAGACGAAAACCCCCGCTCAGGCGGGGGTTTCGTCGTTTCCGGACCCGGGTGATCAGCGGGCGCCTGCCAGCCTCGGATCCATTCGGGTCGGGTCGCGTCTGGCAGGCTACGAGGGTGCAGGTCATGATCACGCGAGCCCGCCCGTCGCTCTGGAATCGCTACCGCGAGCTTCGCCTCGCATCCCTTGCGGAGTCGCCCGAGATGTTCGGCTCGAGCTGGGAGCGGGAGAGCGCGTTCGGAGAGGATGTCTGGCGTGGCCGGGCGTCGCACCCCGGGGCCTTCATAGCGAGCATCGATGACGCGGATGTCGGCATCGGGGGCGTCTACGAGATCGACGGCCGGTGGTCGATCAACGGCGTCTGGGTGTCACCCGCGCACCGCGGTCAGGGTGTGGTGGACGCGCTCGTCGAGGCGTGCGCCGAGTTCGTCGTCGCGCGCGGAGCAGACGCTGTCCACCTCGGTGTGATCGACAGCAATGCGCGGGGCGTCGCGGCGTACACGAGGCTCGGTTTCGTCCCCGACGGAGCGAGCGTGACGCTGCGGGACGGGCGCGTGGAGATCATGATGACCCGCTCGCTGAGCGGCGAGGGCGGGCAGCCCCGGGCAGGCCGCTGACATCTCGCGCTCGTGCGAGGGCCTACGCGCTCCCTACTCGCACTCTCCGATGAACTCGAGGTAGCAGACGGCCTCGTGCGTGACGGCGGGCTTGTAGTCGTCGTTCGAGACCTGCCTGGTGTCGATCTCCGGTGTCTGGTGCAGAGTGCCGTAGGTACCGAGGGTGGCCACGTAGTAGCCGTCGCCGTCCTGCGCCTTCATCTCGGCGATCGCATCGCTGTAGTCGGCGCAGAGCAGGCTCGCCGTCTCGGTGAGCTCCACGTCGGCGCATGCCGCTGTGTAGGTCGCGACCATGAGGTTCGTGCAGTCGGTCCAGTCCTGGTTGACCGTGCACGGGTTCACCTCGTCCATGGTGACGTCGTAGCGACCGGTCTCGTACTCCTCGCTGTGGAAGGTCTCCGGCTGCTCCGGGACATCGGTCTTCGTCCAGTGTCGCGCCGTGGCGAAGGCGAACACGACGACGATCGCGGCGATGAGCAGCAGAGCGCCCACGATCGAGAGTGTCACCCACAGACCGACACGCTTCTTGCGGGGAGCCTCGCCACCCGCTGCTGCGCCGGCGTCGGGATACACGGCGAACGCGCCCGGCTGCCCCTCGTATCCGGGGTAGGCCGCCGTCGCAGCGAATGCCGGATCGATCGGCGCGGATGCCGGGGCGCCGACGCCCTCCGGGAGCACTGCCGTGGCCTGCGCGTCCGGGATCGGGTGCGTGGGAGCGGGTTGCGGGGACGCCACGGACGCGGGCGGCGGAGCGTCGTAGGCCGGACCTGCGGGGGCGGGGGAGCGTCGTATGCGGGGCCCGCGGGGGGCGGCGGCGCGTCGTAGGCGGGACCTGCGGGGGGCGGCGGAGTCGGCTGGGCCGGCTGGGTCGAGAGCCAATAGGAGTACCAGCTCTGGGTGGAGGAGGCGTCGTCCGCGACCTGCTGGGCCTCGACATCGGTCAGGGGCAGTCCCAGCGCGCCGCGCCGCTCCGCACTCGACAGGGACGCGCGGAACTCCTCGAGTGACATCGTCATGATCAAGAGAATGGCAGACCTTCGCCCCACCGGACAATCCGGCACAGGCCGCGCGAGGCGCGGATGCACGCCGATGTCGGCGGCCTGCGCGAGAATCGACGGATGACCGGCATCCGCACCTTCTGGCGAGCGCTCCCTCGGGAGGGGCGCTGGCTGCTGTCGACGGTCGTCGTGCAGACCTTCGGTCGCGGAATGACGCTGCCGTTCACGATCATCTACCTGCACGAGGTGCGGGGCTTCGATCTCGGCCTCTCCGGCGCGCTGATGAGCCTCATCGCGATCACCGGGCTGCTCGTCACGGGCCCCGGTGGAACGCTGATCGATCGATACGGCGCGCGGCGGGTGCTGCTGGTCGGTCTGGTGTCGATGATCGCGGGATGCGCACTGCTCGCGTTCGCCACGCATCCCGCGGTGGCCGCGGTGGCCGTGATGCTCATCGGCGTCAACTTCGGGGTGTCGTGGCCCGGCTTCAACGCGCTCATCGCGAGCGTCGTCGAGGGCGAGGTGCGTCAGCAGTACTTCGGCGTGAACTTCGCCCTGGTCAACCTCGGCATCGGGGTCGGAGGCATCATCGGCGGTTTCTTCGTCGACGTGCACGACCCTGGCACCTTCACCGCGATCTTCCTGATCGACGCGGCCACGAGCCTGATCCCGATGGCTCTGCTGCTCGGCCCCCTGCGCCACGTCCGCACGCAGGCCGACGCGGACGCGACCGCCGACGACGGGGGCGGGTCGTATCTCGCGATCCTCCGTCAGCCGGCGGTGCGCTGGCTCACCCTCCTCACGTTCCTCTCGGTGTTCATCGGGTACGGGCAGCTGGAGGCGGGATTCCCCGCGTTCGCGCGCCAGGTGTCCGGCGTCTCCACTCAGGTCGTCGGCATCGCGTTCGCCGTCAACACCGCCGTCATCGTGCTGCTGCAGTTCACGGTCCTGAGACTCATCGCCGGTCGCAGACGCACACGGGTGATGCAGGTGATGGCCCTCATCTGGGCGGTGTCCTGGGTGATCCTCGGTCTCACGGGGCTCCTGCCTGCGTCGCTCGCGGCGGCGATCGGGGTCATCGCATACATGGGCGTCTTCGCATTCGGCGAGACCATGCTGCAGCCCACGGTTCCGGCCATCTACAACGATCTCGCGAGCGATCGGACCAGAGGGCGCTACAACGCGGTCAACTCGGCGGCGTTCCAGGGTGGAGCGATCACCGGTCCGCTCGTGGCCGGGGTGATGCTCGGCGAGGGGCTGACGATCTGGTTCGTCGCCGCGATGGTGGCGGGCAGCGTGGCTGTCGGGGTGATCGCGATCGTGCTCGAGCGGGTGCTCAGCCCCGCGGCGAACGGTGTGGTGGACGCGCCGGCGCCGCTCGCCGACCCGCGCTGAGACCGCGTCGCCACCTAGCAGGAGGACGGCTGCAAAGCCATGCCCTTCACGCGATCGACCGCCGACGGCATCGTTGTCGACGATTCACCACGCGAGGCAGGGAGAGGACGAGGATGGCGCTCACACGAGTCGTCCCGGGGGAGACGCCGGGGATCCGGCGGCTGCGATCAGGATCGGGGTTCCGTTACGTCGACGCAGGGAACAGTCCCGTCTCGGAGGCGGATCGTGAGCGCATCCGGGATCTGGCGATCCCTCCGGCGTGGAAGGACGTGTGGATCGCCGCCGACCCGCTCGCGCACATCCAGGCGGTGGGCACCGACGATGCGGGACGCCGGCAGTACCTGTACCACCCGCTGTGGCGCACGGGCCGGGACCAGCGTAAGTTCGCGCGCGCCCTCGATCTGGCAGCTGCCCTGCCTGCCGCGCGCGCCAAGGTGACCCGCGCGATCGGCGAGCCCGGCCTCACGAGGGAGCGGGCCCTGGCGGTCTCGTTCCGCCTGCTCGACGACGCGGCGCTGCGCATCGGGTCGGAGCGCTACCTCGTGAAGCACGGCAGCAGGGGGCTCAGCACCCTCCGTCGCCGGGATGTGCGGGTCGACGGCAGCACGGTCGCCCTGAGCTTTCCCGCGAAGAGCAAGCAGCTGGCATCCATCGAGATCACCGACGCTCCGCTCGCCGAGGCTCTGTCCGAGTTCGCCGTCGGGTCGCCGCGCGCCCCTCTGCTCGCGTACCGCAAGGGCAGGCGGCGCGTGCGTCTGACCTCGAGCGAGGTCAACGACTACCTGCGCAAGGTCGCCGGCGCATCCTTCACGGCGAAGGACTTCCGGACGCTGCACGGCACGATCCTCGCAGCGGACGCGCTCGCGCGGATCGGTCGGCTCGAGACGCAGACCGAGCGACGCCGTGCCGAGCGCCTCGCCGTGCAGGCCACGGCGTCGGCGCTCGGCAACACCCTCGCGGTCGCGCGGGGGAGCTACATCGACCCCCGAGTGTTCCGTCTGTATGCCCGCGGGCGTCTCCTGGATCTCTCGGTCTCGCCGGAGACGGCGATCCGCAAGCTCATCAAGGGATGACGGATCAGCTCTCGCGTGGGTACGTGTAGAAGCCCTCGCCCGTGGCGACGCCGAGCTTGCCCTTGTCGATGTACTGCTCCTTGAGGAGCGCCGCGAAGCGCTGCTGCTGCTCGCCGCCCATGCGCGAGATGTTGTACGCGGTCTCCAGCCCGACGATGTCGTAGATCTCGAAGGGGCCGGCAGGAGCGCCGGTGCCGATCCGCCAGGTGGCGTCGATCGCCTCGGGCTCAGCGATCCCGTCGACGAGGAGCCCTGCACCCGCTTCGAGGAACGGCACGAGCAGCGAGTTGAGGAGGTAGCCGGCCTTCTCCTTCTTGATCTGGATCGGCACCATGCCGATCTGCGAGGCGAACTCGACCACCGTCTCGTACACGGCGGGGTCGGTGGCGGTAGTCCCCATGACCTCGGCGGTGTTGTGCGACCAGATCTCGTTCGCGAAGTGCAGAGCGAGGAACCGATCGGGGCGCCCGGTCGATTCGGCGAGGGCACTCGGCAACAGGGTGGACGAGTTCGTCGCGAAGATCGTGGTCGCGGGCGCAACCCCTGCGAGCGTGCGATAGATGCCCTGCTTGAGCTCGAGGCTCTCGGGCACCGCCTCGATGATCAGCTGCGCGTCGCGGGCGGCGTCGGCGAGGTCGGACGACACGCGGATGCGCCCGATGGCCGCCTCCGCGCCGCCGTCGGCCGCGTTCGCGACGCCGTCGGCGACATACCGCGCGGCGAGACGCTCGAACCGCTCGGCCGCGCGCTCGAGCGCCGGCTGGTCGATGTCGTAGGCGACGACGTCGAATCCGTGGAAGGCGGTCTGGAACGCGATCTGCGAACCGAGCACGCCGGTGCCGAGAACAGTGATGTTCTTCATTTCTCTTCTTCCTCTGGAGGCCTTGTGGGCCGTGGTCAGGATTCTGCGGAGCCGCGATCGAACCGGTGCAGGTCGCGCGCGAATCGCGCGACCTCGGCATCCGTCCACTCCGACAGGTGCGTGTCGATCGCGTGCTGCAGGGTGTGCAGCGTGGTGCGGAACGCGGCCTCGCCCTCCGTGGTCAGTGTGAGCGGCCGGCCACGGCCCGACGCCCCAGGCAGCTCCTGAACGAGCCCCAGACCGATGAGCGAGGACAGCTGCCGCGACACCGTGGAGCGGTTCAGGCGGAACATCTTCGCGATGTCGGTGGAGCGGATGCCGGGCTCCTCGGCGATCGCCATGACGATCGACTGGTCGGTGAAGGAGAGCTGCGTGTCACCGGATCGCGCGTCGACCAGGCCACGACGGGTGATGGCGAGGAGAGACCTCAGCACGAGGGCACCGTCGTCGCCTCGGGAGCCGGACCGTTCGCTGTGTTGCATAGTGCAACTCTACGCCCGAATGTTGCGCCACGCAACAAAGCGGAGGGCGGACAGGTCGCCTCGGCGACGGAGGAGACAGATGAAAGGATGGAGACATGGACACAGCCAACCTCTCCCGGGAGGAGACCGCCGCGCGATCCGCCGCCGTCTCCGTCCGCAGCATCCGCGTCGAACTCGACCTCACGGGTGCACCCGAGCGGGCACGCAGCGGCTTCCCGACCGTCACGACCCTGGAGTTCGGGGCCACTCAGGACACGACCTGGCTCGACTTCATCGGAGAGAGCGTCGACCGGGTGATCGTCAACGGCGCCGAGCAGGAGGTCGCCTACGACGGTGCCCGCATCGCACTTCAGGGACTCGCCGAGGAGAACGTGGTGCGCATCGAGGCCGTCGGCTCGTACAGCCGGTCCGGCGAGGGTCTGCACCGCTTCCACGACCCCGTCGACGAGCACACCTACCTCTACACGCAGTACGAGCCGGCCGACTCGCGCCGGGTGATGGCGTGCTTCGAGCAGCCCGACATGAAGGCCGCCTACACCTTCGTGATCGACGCCCCTGCGGGCTGGGAGGTGCTCTCGAACCAGCAGGCATCGAAGGTCGACGCCGGAGTGGGCGTCCAGCGCGTCGAGTTCGCGCCCACGCTCCCGATCTCGAGCTACATCACCGCGGTCGCCGCGGGCCCGTACCAGCGGGTCGCGGGGGAGTGGAGTCGCGACGACCAGCACATCGCCCTCGGCGTGCTCGTCCGGCGGTCTCTCGCACAGCACCTCGAGTCGGACGAGATCCTCGAGGTCACCCGCCAGGGACTGGACTTCTTCACCGACGCGTTCGCCTACCCCTACCCCTGGGGCAAGTACGACCAGATCTTCGTCCCGGAGTACAACCTCGGCGCGATGGAGAACCCCGGTCTCGTGACCTTCACCGAGGCGTACCTGTCGCGCGGCGCCGCCACCGACGCGCAGCGCGCCGCGCGCGCGAACACGATCCTGCACGAGATGGCGCACATGTGGTTCGGCGACCTCGTGACCATGAAGTGGTGGGACGACCTCTGGCTCAAGGAGTCGTTCGCCGACTACATGGGTTCGCACGCGTCCGCAGTGGCGACGCGCTTCCACGACGCATGGGTGAAGTTCGCCGCCAACCGCAAGGCCTGGGCGTACCAGCAGGACCAGCTCCCCACGACGCATCCGATCGTCGCGGACATCACCGACCTCGAGGCCGCCAAGCTCAACTTCGACGGCATCACGTACGCGAAGGGCGCGGCGGTGCTGAAGCAGCTCGTCGCCTTCGTCGGCGACGAGGCGTTCTTCGAGGGCGCGAGGCGCTACTTCGCGCAGAACGCGTTCGGCAACACGACCCTCGACGACTTCCTGGTGGAGCTGAGCGCCGTGTCGGGCCGCGACATGACCGAGTGGTCGCAGGCTTGGCTCCAGACGACGGGACTGTCGACGATCCGGCTCGAGAAGGACGAGGAGGGTCGCAGCGCCCTCGTGCAGAGCGACCCGCGGCCGCACCGGCTGCGCATCGGACTCTACGACCGCGTCGACGGTCGCGTCGTCCGGCGTGATCAGATCTCGCTCGACATCGTCGACGAGCGCACGTCGCTCGAGCTCCCGGATGCCGATCTCGTGCTCCTCAACGACGACGACCTCACGTATGCGAAGGTGCGCCTCGATGAGGCGTCGCTGACGACGGTGGAGCAGTCGCTGTCCTCGATCGAGGACCCGCTGGCGCGAGCGGTCGTGTGGTCGTCGCTGTGGAACGCGACCCGCGACGGCGAGCTCTCGGCGACGCGCTACACCTCCATCGTCCGCGCCCATGCGCCGGGTGAGACGAACATCGGACTCCTGGTCGGCATCCTCGCGAACACACTGTTCTCGATCCGCCACTACGTGAGCACGACCCGACGACAGGAGGAGCAGCGCGCCTGGGTGGAGACCGCCTGGACCGCGCTGCAGGCCTCGGATGCCGGCAGCGACGCCCAGCTGTCGTGGGCGCGGGCTCTCGCCACCGCCTCCGCGTTCGACGACGTGCGTGCGGACGACGTCCGGGCTCTGCTCGACGGCCAGGTGCCGGAGGGCCTGGTGATCGATCCCGATCTGCGGTGGCAGCTGCTCACGGCGCTCGTCACCACCGGGCATGCCGGAGCCGACGAGGTCGCCGCCGAGCAGGAGCGCGATGACACCGGGAGCGGACGGACTGCAGCACGCCGCGCCCTCGCCTCGCGCCCTGAGGCTTCTGTCCGGGCGGGGGCGTGGGACCGTGCCTGGAACGACACCTCTCTCAGCAACGATCATCTGGACGCCGAGATCGGCGGGTTCAGGGCCGGAGGTCGGCGTGACCTCATCGCCGGCTTCGACGAGGAGTACTTCGCGCGCATCCGGGATGCCTGGGCGACCCGTAGCATCGAGTTGGCTCAGCGTCTGGTCGTGGGGCTCTTCCCCGCGTCGTCGGACCTCACCCTCGTCGATGCCTGGATCGCCGAGAACGAGTCGGTGCCGGCCGCACTGCGCCGCATCGTCGTCGAGCAGCGCGACCACCTCGCTCGGGACCTCCGCGTGCAGGCGTCGCAGGACTAACCCGCGTCGATCGCCTCTGCGGTGCTCACCCCGACCGCGCGATAGTCGGGTCGGTCGTCGCTCTGCGTGAGCAGTACCGAGGCGATGTACGCGGCCCAGGCGCGAGCGCGCACCCAGGTCGCGTCGTCGTAGCGCTCGTCGGTCGCCGCGCGGAACGCCTCGCGGCCCGCGGCATCGAACAGCATCCAGGATGAGGCCAGGTCGTAGGCCGGGTCACCGGCCGTGACATCGCCGAAGTCGATGAGCGCCACCAGGCGTCCGTCCTCGACCAGCAGGTTGCCGGGGTGGAGGTCGCCGTGGATCCAGACACGTTCGTCGGTCGGCGGAGCGGTGAGTCCCGCCGACCAGGCCCGGCGGAGGGACGAGTGCCGTGCGAGCGTCTGCAGACGGTCTCGCATCGCCTCGTCCCGCGTGCCGAGCGCGCGTCCTCGCACGGGATTGTCGGCGACGTCCCTCGGCGCGTAGACGTGCACGCGGCGCAGCGCTTCGGCGAGCTGAGGGGCCCAGAGCGAGTTCTCGGAGCGGGGGAGCCCGAGCGCGGTCGAGCCCTCGATCCAGGGCACCACAGACCACGGCCAGGGGAAGTCGACGGTCGGGTGCCCCGCGAGCACCGGGACCGGAGTCCGGATGCCGATCGCCGTCAGGGCCGGCCCCACCTCGGGGAGGGCGTGCTGCTCGTTCACGATGAGCGGTGCAGCCACCGCCCGGCGCGGCAGGCGGACGAGCAGGTCCGGTCCGAGGCGCCACAGCGCGTTGTCCCAGCCCTCCGCGAAGCGCGCGAGGGGGAGTCCGGCCCACTCCGGCGCGGCCTCCTGCAGCATCCGCCGGATTTGGATGTCGGTGACCCGATGCTCGGCGGCGGGGGAGTCGACCACGCTCAGACGTCGAGCGACTCGCCGGGCTCCAGCACGACGAACTCGCCACCGCCCTGCTCGGTCGCCCACTGGAGTCGCTGTCGGTGCATGGTCTTGCCCGCGACCGAGAGCGTCATGTCGTGAGTGCCGAAGGCGCGGCGGGGCTTCACGGCGAGGACGTAGTCCATGGCCTCGCCGATCTTGAGCCAGGGGGCTCCGAGCGGAGCGGCGAGCGTGCCGACCTCGACGCCCTCGGGCACCGCGTAGGAGTCGCCCGGGTAGTAGAACTCGTCGTTCACCAGGAGGCCCACATTGTCGATCACCGGGAGCGAGGAGTGGATGACCTCATGGGTGCCGCCGAAGAAACGGAGGGTGAATCGGCCGGCGGTGACGGTGTCACCGGGAGCGACGACGGAGATCTCGTAGCCGTCCGCCGCGCGTGCGACCCCCGCCGGTCCGTACACGGGAGTGCCGGGCGCGGCACGCAGGATCCGATCCAGGTGCTCCGGCGTCCAATGATCGGGGTGCTCGTGAGTGATCACGACGGCGACGAGGCCGGACAGATCGTCGAGCGGTGCGGTGAAGGATCCCGGGTCGACCAGCAGCACGTCATCGCCCTGTTGAATTCGCAGTGCGGCATGTTCGAATTTCGTGACTCGCATGGCACGAGTCAACTCCCTCGAAGCCTCGCTGGCAAACCTCGATGCGGCGCGCCACGCCCGGGAAGCGCGCACGCCTCGGCTCGATTTGCCGACGTGAGAATCGTCATGGCATACTTGAACAGTTGTCGCGGGACGGAAACGTTCCCCCAGACGGCCCCATCGTATAGCGGCCTAGTACGCTGCCCTCTCACGGCGGTAACGCGGGTTCGAATCCCGCTGGGGTCACACAACAGGCGAAGGCCCCCGGTTTCCCGGGGGCCTTCGTCGTCTCCGAGGCAGGTGGGACCCCGCCCGTCACACTCGCGCGGGACGTGCCGACCCGGTCAGCCAGAGTGCGGCAGCGGTGCACGCGAGCGCGAGCGCCGCGAGCGGGAAGTCCAGTCCGTACGCCGTGATGGCGATCACCGGCGCGACGAAGAGCAGGACTGCGGATGTCGTCGCCGCGCCCGCAGGGAAGCGTGGCTCGCCGGGTGCCGGGCTCTTCTCGAACCGGACCAGCCAGAGCGAGAGCAACCAGACGACGCCGAGCACGACGATGAGGAACACCGGCCGCGTCCACCACCACACAGCACTCCCTGGCGCGGGCAGCGGCAGCGGCAGGACGAGCTGGATGCCGGTGAGGATCATGATCACCGGGAGATGCCACAGGTAGACCGTCATCAGACGGGATCCGATCAGGAAGACGGCGCCCTGCGCGATCCTGCCGCGCATCAGACGGGTGAGCGGCCCGTGCAGCAGCGTGAGGCCCGCGGCCTGCACCACCGCGAGAAGCACCATCGCGGTCGTCGGCGGCCATTGGTTCCCGAGCATGTTCCACGAGTACCCGCCGAGCGACACCAGGCCCCACAGCGCGGCGTACCCGGCGGCGATCAGGAGGCCGAGCTGCCACCAGCGCCGTGCGGCGAACCAGCCGTCATAGAGGAAGAACCCGAGCTGCTGAGCGAACAGCCAGACGAAGGCGATGTTGGGGATGCCGAAGAGCTCCTGCCCGAGGCCGTATCCGGTGCCGGCGACGGGCTGGATGTCGAGCATCCCGCCGATGACCGTGAACCGCAGGAAGTCGACCGCCACCGCACCGCCGAGCAGTACCGGCAGCACCCAGCCGCCGAACCGCTCGTGCCACCGCATCATCGCCGGCGCCAGTGCCTGCACGATCATGTACGCGGCGAGGAACCAGAGCGGCGAACCCACTCCGATGGCCACGGTGTCGACGAGCGCGGGGTCGATGCCGATCAGGCGTGTGACGCCGAGCGCGACGGCTAGGAAGGCGAAGAGGGGCAGAGCCGGACGCGCGAGCCGCACCAGCCGGACCCGCACGAAGTCGTCTGCGGAGTCGCCCCTCGCGACGGCCGACCGCCACCCGGCACGGGCGGCGTACCCGCCGACGACGAAGAAGAGCGGCATGATGTTGGCGATCCAGGATGCCGCGGTGAACCACGACTGCGCCTCCACGGTGCGCTCGATCAGGAGCGAGCCGTCCGGGGCGCGTCCGACCCCCGTGAAGAGGATGTGCACGAAGACGACGAGGATCACGCACGAGACCCTGGCCAGATCGAGCGTCAGGTCGCGGCTGGCCGGGACTACGCGCGACGGGGAACCGGTGGCGGCGCTGCTCATGCCGACGACTCTAGCGGCGAGCCAGGCTCAGACGCCGGAACTCCGGAGTGCTCAGCGGCAGGATCATCAACCCCATCATCGCGGCGCCGAAGACGGCGAAGGGCACCCACACGGCCGTCGCCGAGGCGAGCATCCCGAACCCCGCCATCGCGAGGGGCATCAGGCAGTCGTCCCCGAGACGCGTGATCGACCCCATCCGGCCGAGGAAGGCCGCGTCGACCGTCGCCGAGAAGGTCGCACTGAGAAGCACCGAGGCGTAGCCGGCGGTGACGCCGATGACGAACGCGGAAGCCGCCACCGTCCACACCGGTCCCCAGCCGAGCGCGGCGATTCCCGCCCCCTGCACGACCAGGGCCCCGAAGCCCGCTCGCGCCTCGAGGCGGGGCCGCCATCGGGCCACGGACACGGCGCCGAGCGCTGCGCCTGCGCCGAGGAGCGCCTCGAAGAGTCCGACGGCGGGGGCACCCCAGCCCTCGTCCTGAGCACGCAGGACCAACCCGATGCCGACGGCGGGGCCCACGGCGAGGTTGAGGCCGGACAGGGCGAGGACCAGGGTGCGCGTCGTGCGGTGGGTTCGCAGATGTCCGAAGCCGCGTGCGATGCCGCGGAGGGCGGACTCCCGGTGCGCCCGAGGGAGCAGGAACCGCGGCCGCAGCCAGAGTGCGATGAAGGCGAAGACGACGGTGAAGGTCATGGCGTTGGCCGCCGCGCTGCCGGCGAGCCCGGTGACCGCGACGAGGAGGCCGCCGAGTGCGGCTCCCGCCATGGTGCCGAGGCGAGAAGCCGTCTGTGCCAGCGCGCCGTACGAGGGCAGGTCGCTCGTGCGGACGAGCTGCCGGGCGACCGTGCCGGCGGAGGGTTCGTAGAACGCGTCGCAGACACCGAAGGCGATCGCGGCGAACAGGAGCACGGCGAGGGTGGGAGGTGCCGCCAGCACCCAGAGCGAGACCGCCCCGAGAACGCCGACGCGGAGGATCGTGAAGAGCATCATCACTCGTCGTGCGTCCGAGCGGTCGGCGATCACGCCGCCGAACAGCAGCACCGCCGCGCGAGGCACCGTGCCGGCGGCGATCACGAACCCCGCGATCGCGGGGGAGGCGATCTGCACCGCGGTCCACGCCAGCGCGATGGTCCACAGCGCGTCGCCGGCGTCCGATGCCGCCTTGACCGCGATCCAGGCGTGCACACGGTGGTCACGTCGAAAAGGCGGTGGCTCCTGCACCTGCACAGGCTCCGGCGCGACGCTCATGGCGCGGTCGGGAAGGCATGGGCGAAGAAGAAGACCGGAGTGCGCTCCTGCCCGTCGTCCAGATCGACGGTGTCCCGCCAGTCCGCCAATGCGGTGAGCACTCGTGCGGACAGGTCGCGCAGCTCGTCGGGGGTCGCCCAGGCCATCGTCTCGGTGTTCGAGGCATCGTACGCGGCGAAGGCGGGGTCGTCATGGCGCCGCTGCCACCGCTGGAGACGCTCGATCTGCATCCGGATGCCCTGGCGCTGCGCCTCTCGGGCCAGCATCGCTTCGGAGGGCGAGTCGGAGAAGTCATCCACGGACCAGGTGAGACCTCGCCGGGCGATGCGCCACCAGCTCGTGCGCCGGTCCCCGACGGGATCCGACTCGCGCTGAACGAGGCCGGCGCGCTCCAGCATCCGCAGATGGTGACTGATGCTGCCCACCTGGCTCTTCAGCGCGCGGGCGAGCGTCGTGACCTGCGTCGTCCCGTACAGCAGGAGGTGGTCGTAGATGCGCCGGCGCAGCGGGTGACTGATGGCCGTGATCACCGAGATGTCTTCCATGGGAGCAACCGTAAAGTCGTCTCCCCAGTCTCACAAGACTTCTTGTATACCCCGGAATCACAGCGAAGTGCTGCCCCCTCACCTGGCGAGCAGCACCTCGCGGATCTTCTCGATCAGTCGTTCACGGAACCGTCTGATGCGGCCTGCTGCGACCTGGCGCGACGGTTGCGGCGGGACCGACGGACCGCCCAGACCCCCACGAGGACCAGCCCGACCAGCGCGATCCAGGGGAGCAGGAACCCGACGGCGATGACCACGGCGTTCAGCGACACCACGAGACCGTTCCACCCGGCGAGCAGCCCGTCTCCGAACCCCGCGGGATCTGCGGTGCTCGGCGCCGCGGCGCGCGTCAGCTCGACCTGCAGGCTCGACATCGCCACCTGGTCTTCGAGCGCCGCGAGCTGCTGCTCGTACGACTCGAGCTGGGCCTGGCGATCGGTGAGGGCGACCTCCGCCTCGATGAGCTCCGCGACGGTGCCGGTCTGCGACATCAGCTCCGTGAGTCGCGTGACGGATGCCTTCGTCGCCTCGACCCTGGCGCGCAGATCGATCGCCGTCGACGTGACGTCCTGCTGGGACACGGACGAGGAGAGCACCTCACCCGTGTCGGAGAGTCGGTCGATGACCTCGGTGAGGTCGGCCGACGGCACCCGGATGCTGATCCAGCCGTAACCGGAGTTCGAGGGAGCGGGTGCCGACGTGTCGTCGACCGCGAGGTCCTTGCCGATCTCGGTGCTCTCGACGTAGCCGTCATGTGCGGCCGCGAGCGCGCCGATCTCGGACGCGGCATCGGAGATGTCCTCGACCTGCACGGTGGCTGCTGCCGTCGCGATGATCTCGCGCTCGCTGTCGCCCACGTCGCCCGCGACAGCGCCGGATTCTGTGGAATCGGTGATCGCCCCCGGTGCGCTCTGGTCCGCCGACCCGCCACCGGAGTCCTGAGCGACTCCATTCGCCGGCATGTCTCCGCTCTCGGCGGTGCTCATCGCGCCGCCTCCGTCGACCGCCGTGAGGATCGGCGGTGTCACGAGCACTCCGACGACGAACGCCGCGGCGATCCCGGCGCCGGTGAGCCACCGGCGCCGGCGCGGTCGGGCGGCGGATGCGGCTGGCGCCGTGCGCGGACGCTCGGCGGCGATCTCGGTGAACACCGCTCGCTCGATGCGCGACACAGCGGCGTCGGAGAGTTCGGGAAGGTCGTCTGTCGTGCTGTCGTCGTTCATGCCTCGCTCGCTTCCTTGACGGCACCGCGCAGTCGGGTGCGCACTCGGGAGAGACGGTTCCGGACGATCGCGTGACTCACGCCGAGTTCATCGGCGGCCGCCTGATAGGCATAGCCCTCGGCGGCGCACAGACGGAAGATCTCCTGGTCGAGCTCGCTGAGCGTGCCCACCTCGGCGGCGATCCGCGTCGCCAGGGCCGCAGTGATGACCTGCTCCTCGACGCTGATCGTCGAGGCGAGGGTCTCCTCTGCGGCATCCGTCGTGTGCGCCAGATCCCGCCGACGCTGACGCAGCCGGTTCGCAGCCTGGAAACGACAGATCGTCGCGAGCCAGGGCAGGATCGACTCACCCTGCAGCTCGAACCCGGTCAGCTTCCGCCACGCGGTGACGAAGGTCTCCTGAGTCACGTCCTCAGCATCCGCGGCCGAGCCGAGGATGCTGTGGGCGATCCAGTAGACCGGTCGGACGTGCGCGCGGTACAGCTCGCGGAAGGCGCTCTGGTCACCGGCCGCGGCCTGGGCCGCCCATCTCTGATCACTCGTCTGCACGGGCATCCTGATTCCGTTCGGTGTCTCTCACCTGGGAAGTGTCGAGGGATGCCCCATCGTCTCAGATCAGTGCGTCGGCTGAGCGTGCGCCTTGGCGAGGGTCTGCTGAGACATGCGGTCGATCCAGGCGAGAGCGACGGCGGACACGATGAACACCATGTGGATGACGACCTGCCAGAGGACCCCGGTCGGGGTGTACTTCTCGCCGTCGGTGCTGATGCCGCGCTCGCTCATGCCGCCGACCTCGATGAAGGTCTTGAGGAGGTGGATCGAGGAGATGCCGATGATCGCCATCGCCAGTTTGACCTTGAGGACGTTGGCGTTCACATGGGAGAGCCACTCGGGCTGGTCGGGGTGGCCGTCGACATTGATGCGTGACACGAAGGTCTCGTACCCGCCGATGATGACCATGATGAGCAGGTTGGCGATCATCACGACGTCGATCAGGCCCAGCACCGCGAGCATGATCACCGCCTCGTCGAGATGCGAGATGTCGTGGATGACGCCGTCGATGAGGTGCCACAGCTCCACCATGAAGACGACCACGTAGACGAGCTGCGCCACGATCAGGCCGATGTAGAGGGGAGCCTGCAACCACCGGCTCACGAAGATGAGAGATCCGATGGAGCGTGCCCAGGGATTGCGGGGAGGGGTGTCGAGCGGAGCGATGACGGAGGATGCCGTGTCGGGGCGCGAGGTCGATGTCACGCCGACCATTCCACCATGCCGCATCCGCTCCGCTAGAATCGGTGTCGCGAAGGGGAGTATCCCGCAAGCGCATCCACCGTCATCACGAGCATCGACATCGCTGCTCCGGTCGTGCGGCGCACTCTGTGCGTGGGAGAGACTTTCGGCGTTCTTCCGACCCCTCCCGAAAGGTGCAGTGCACCCTTGGCAATCCCTGTCTGGTTCGAGATCACCTCGATGGTCGTCCTCACGATCATCCTGATCGGCGACCTGCTGCTCATCCGCCTCCGTCCGCACATCCCGTCCACCAAGGAGTCCACGCTCTGGGTGGTGTTCTACGTGGGACTCGCCCTGCTCTTCGCTGTCCTCCTGGGCAATGTGGCCGGGTGGCGCAACGCGGGCGACTTCATCACGGGATGGGCGCTCGAGTACAGCCTCTCGATCGACAACCTGTTCGTCTTCGTGCTGATCATGGCTCAGTTCGCCGTGCCTCGGCGCCTGCAGCAGCAGGTGCTCATGGTCGGCATCATCATCGCCCTGATCCTTCGCGGCGCCTTCATCCTCGTCGGCGTGACGATCGTCGAGCACTTCTCGCCGATCTTCTACATCTTCGGCGCCTTCCTCATCTGGACGGCCATCCGCCAGGCGATGCCGGAGGGCGATCACGAGGGAGAGGTGCAGCGCGAGAACTTCGTGGTGCGACTTCTTCGCCGTCGCATCGACATCAGCGAGGAGTACGACGGGTCGAAGCTCCGCACCACCGTCGACGGCAAGCGCATGTGGACGCCCATGGTGATCGTGTTCATCACGATCGGCGTCACCGACCTGATCTTCGCGATCGACTCGATCCCCGCGATCTTCGAGATCACCACCAACGGGTTCCTCGTCTTCGCCGCGAACATCTTCGCGCTGATGGGGCTCCGTCAGCTGTACTTCCTGCTCGGCGACCTGCTCGACCGCCTCCGCTACCTCCACTACGGCATCGCCGTGATCCTCGGGTTCATCGGTGTGAAGCTGATCCTGCACGCCCTGCACGAGAACGAGCTGCCGTTCATCAACGGCGGCGAGCACGTCGAGTGGGTGCCGGACATCGACAACATGGTGTCGCTCGGCGTCATCGTCGTGTCGATGGGTGTCGCGACCATCGCGAGCCTGATCGCCTCGTCGCGGGAGAAGCGCGCACAGCGCATCAGTCCGACGGTCGAGTGAGGGCCGGCGCGATCTCAGTCGACTGACATCAGCCTGCCGACCACAGGGATTCGGCTTCCAGGGTCAGGTCGATGACCTGGCCGAGCAGTGCACCGACGCTGGTCGACTGCAGGAGCGTGTAGCGGTCGTACTCGCCGAGCGGTGCGATCGCGGCGAGCTGCCACGCGGCTGCGAGCGGGTCGTCGGACAGCTCCGTATCGGCCTCCCAGCGGGAGTCCGCGCGCGCGAGGACACGCCGGACGATCGCCTCGGCCTCTGTTCGCAGAGGGGTGAGCGCGTCGTGCCAGATCAGCTCGGGAAGAGGGGTGACCTCAGCACGGGGATAGGGCGCATCGTCGACCCATTCCTCGATGGTGACGCGCGACGTGCCGACCGCGACGATGTGCAGCATCTCGGCGTCGGGAGACACGCTCACCAGCCTCGCCATCGTGCCGAGACCGCTGCGCCGGTCGCCGCCGCCGACTTCGGGACCGCGCTCGATGAGCACGACGCCGAACTCCGGGTCCTCCTCGTCGAGCAGACGACCGATCATCGTGAGGTAGCGAGGCTCGAAGACGCGCAACAGCAGCGGGGTGTACGGGAAGAGCACCGACCCGAGCGGGAACATCGGTATTGCGGTCATGACCCCAGTCAACACCGCGCGACGTACAGTGAACAGATGCGCAGACCCGTGCCCGATGTTCCCGTTGCCGACCAGGAATCCGTCTGGGACTACCCACGGCCGCCGCGGGTCGAGCGAGTTCCCGAACGCCTCACCATCCGTCTCGGCGGCGAGATCGTCGCTGACACCACGGACGCGGTGCGGGTGCTCGAGACGAGTCATCCTCCGGTGTACTACCTTCCGATCGCCGACTTCGTCGACGGAGCGCTCGCGGATGCGACAGGGTCGTCGTTCTGCGAGTTCAAGGGCGCCGCGCGCTACCTCGACGTACGAGGCGGGGGGATCGTCGCCGCCGGGGCCGCATGTAACTACCCGCAGCCGTCACCGGGCTTCGAGATGCTGGCCGACCGAGTGGCGGTGTACGCAGGGCCGATGGACGAGTGCACCGTCGGCGATGAGGTCGTGGTGCCGCAGCCCGGCGGGTTCTACGGCGGCTGGGTCACGTCGTCGGTCGCGGGGCCCTTCAAGGGCGTCCCCGGTTCGATGGGCTGGTGAGCGGGGGCCGCTCAGAACGCGCGGAGATTGGCCTGGAGGCCGCCCTCGACGTGCTCGCGACGGAGGATTCCTCGGCGCCGCAGCACGGGAACGAGCTCGTCGAGTGTGCGGTGCAGCGTCACCGGGTGGAAGTCTCCCCACAGCAGCACGCCGTCGTTGCCCCATTCCCCGAGCTCCTCGATCAGGTCGGCGAACTCCTCCGCCGTGCCGACGAAGCCGGAGCGGTCGGTGATGCGGCCGGTCCGGGCGAGTGCCGTGAGGTGTGCCCGCAGGGGCGCCGACTCGCCGCGGTCCCCGATCAGGCGCTGGATGCTGCCACGAGACACGTGATCCCCGAAGATCGAGAGGTCGAGCGGCCGATCGAGGTCGAGCGAGGTCAGGTCGGTCTCGAGGTCGCTGGACTGCTTGCGGGCGATCTGCACGAGGGCGGCGTCGTCGGGATGCGCGGATGCGGCGACGATCCGATCCGCTTCCTCCGCCGACGAGGTGATCACGGGCTGGATGGCGAAGAGGATCTTGATGTCTGCAGGGGAGCGGCCGGCGGCGATCGCGGCGTCGTGGATCTTCGCGCGGTACGCGCGCACCGACGCCTCGTGCAGAGGGGCGAGCGCGAGCTGGACGTCGGAGTGCGCGCCTGCGAAGCCGAGTCCGCGTCCGGAGCCACCGGGGGAGACGATCGCAGGTTCGCCGTCTGTGAAGGGGATGGCGTTGAGAGGCCCGTCGAACGCGAAGTGGGCGCCTCGGTGCCGCACGGGCTGCAGCTTGGAGCCGTCGGCGAAGACGCCCGTGTCGCGGTCGCGAACGAGAGCGCCCTCCTCCCAGCTGCGCCAGAGGGAGCGGATGCCGGTGAGCCACTCCTCCGCGCGGTCGTAGGCCGCGTCGTGTCCGAGCTGCGCCGAGTCGGAGAAGTGCCTGGCGCTCCCGGTGTCGGTGACCACGTTGAGTCCGAGGCGGTGGCCGCTCAGGTGCTGCAGCGTGGAGAACTGTCGCGCCGCCGTATAGGGAAGGGAGGCCGCGGGGTTGACCGTCGGCACCACCCCGAGGTGACGGGTCGCCTGGAAGAGATAGGGCGCGAGCAGCAGCGGGTCGTGCTTCGGGCCCCCGAAGGCGTGCCGCACGCGCAGGTCGATCGTGTCGGCGGATCCGAGGGAGGGGGCGTCCTCGATGATGACGAGGTCGAAGCCCGCCTGCTCCAGGGTGCGCGCGGCCTCCTGGTAGATCTCAGGACGGGTCCAGTCGTAGTCCCAGTCCAGCGAGGGGTAGCCCCAGCCCTGCGGACCGAAACCCCGGGCGAGGAACCAGCCGAAGTGCTGCGGTGTGCTCATAGGACGGCCTCCCGTGCGCGTTCCAGCACGCGGCTCAGATCGCCGAGGAGGTCGGCGACGTCCTCGATCCCGATCGAGAGACGCAGTGTGCCGGGGCGGATTCCGAGCACAGCGCGCTCTTCCGGCGTCCGATGCGAGTGGCTGGTCGTGCCCGGATGCAGCACCAGTGACCGGACGTCTCCGATATGGGTCATGTGGGTGAAGACCTCCACCCCCTCGACGAAGTCGCGAGCGGCGTCGAGGCCGCCTCGAAGGGTGAAGGTGAAAATCGAGCCGTATCCGCCACGGAGGTAGGTCGCTGCGAGGCGATGGTCGGGATGGCTCTCGAGGCCCACGTAGTCCACGCTCTCCACCGCGTCCTGCGACGACAGCCACCGGGCGATCTCGAGCGCGTTGCGCGACTGGCGCTCTACCCGCAGTCCCAGTGTCTCGGCGCCCTGACCGATGAGGAAGGCGTTGAGGGGAGAGGGGGAGGCACCGAAGCGCGGCGCCACGGACTCACGGGCGTAGGCGATGCGTGCGGCCCCGCCGTGTCGCGCCGCCACGCTCGGCACGCCGCCGCGGCCCGGGAGCACGAGGTGCGGCGCGTTGTGACCTGCGGTGGCAGCGTCGAACCGCCCGTCGTCGGCGATCACGCCGCCGAGCACCGAACCGTGCCCCGCGAGGAACTTCGAGGCGGAGTGCACGACCATCGCGGCTCCGTGCTCGAGGGGACGCAGCAGGTACGGCGTCGCCAGAGTGTTGTCGACGATCAGCGGGATCGCGAACTCGTCGGCGACAGCGCTCACCGCGGCGATGTCGAGGATGTCGTTGCGGGCGTTGGCGATCGACTCGCCGAACAGTGCTCTCGTGTCCGGACGGATCGCCTGCCGCCAGGCATCCGGGTCGGCGATGTCGTCGATGAAGGTCGTCTCGATCCCCAGGCGGGCGAGGTTGTCGAGGAGGAGGCCGCGCGTCCCCTCGTAGATGTGGGTGGAGGAGACGATGTGGTCGCCCGCTCCTGCCACGGTCAGCAGCGCAGTGACGACGGCCGCCTGACCGCTCGCGACGAGCACGGCGTCCGCGGCGGATTCGAGTGCGGCGAGCTGTCGCTCCACCGCGCGCACCGTGGGGTTGCCGGTACGCGTGTAGCCGAACCCTGCTCCGGTGCCGAAGTGCTCGGCCGCGTGGTCGAAGTCGTCGAACTCGAAGCCGGCCGTGAGGTAGATCGGGGTCGCTCGCGACGACGCGGAGCCCTGATTCCGGGCGGCGTGCACCGCTGTGGTGGCGAAACCGGGGGAGTCGACGGTCATTCGGGAACCTCTCGAGGATGCGGGTGACCTCAGCGTGTCACGCGGCGACTCGCCCCGCTGAAGCGGTGGTAATCTGACGTCATGCGGATCGTGCTCCTTCTTAGCGGCCGCGACGAGACCTCGTTCTGAGCCCCTCCTCGTCGCGGAGTCCACTGTGGGCCGAACCGCCAGCTTCAGGAGATAAGCAATGAACACCCTCACAGCAGACTCTGTTCCCGCACGGCCCCGCACCCTCGCCGAGAAGGTCTGGGACGACCATCTGGTCGTCAAGGGCGAGAACGGCGAGCCGGACCTGATCTACATCGATCTGCACCTCGTGCATGAGGTCACCAGCCCGCAGGCCTTCGACGGCCTCCGCGCCGAAGGGCGACCGCTGCGTCGGCTCGATCTGACGATCGCCACCGAGGATCACAACACCCCGACCTGGGACATCGACAAGCCGATCGCCGACCTGACCAGCCGGACGCAGATCGAGACCCTCCGGCGCAACGCCGAGGAGTTCGGGGTGCGTCTGCATTCGCTCGGCGACGCCGAGCAGGGCATCGTGCACGTCGTGGGTCCACAGCTCGGCCTCACGATGCCGGGCATCACCGTGGTCTGCGGTGATTCGCACACCTCGACCCATGGCGCGTTCGGGGCGATGGCGTTCGGCATCGGCACCAGCGAGGTCGAGCACGTCATGGCCACCCAGACGCTGCCCCTGAAGCCCTTCAAGACGATGGCGATCACCGTCGAGGGCACGCTGCGCCCCGGCGTCACCGCGAAGGACATCATCCTTGCGGTGATCGCGAAGATCACCACCGGAGGCGGCCAGGGATACGTCCTGGAGTTCCGCGGCAGCGCGATCCGCGCCCTGTCGATGGAGGGCCGGATGACGATCTGCAACATGTCGATCGAGGCCGGTGCCCGCGCGGGGATGGTCGCCCCGGACGAGGTCACCTTCGAGTACCTCAAGGGCCGCCCGCACGCGCCGAAGGGCCAGGACTGGGACGACGCCGTCGCCTACTGGCGCACTCTCCCCACCGACGAGGGAGCCGCCTTCGACGCGGAGGTCTTCATCGACGCCGACGAGCTGGAGCCGTTCGTGACCTGGGGGACCAACCCGGGTCAGGGCAGCTCGCTGTCGGCCTCTGTGCCCGACCCCGCCGACATCGCGGACGCCAGTGAGCGCGTCGCGGCCGAGCGCGCGTTGGAGTACATGGACCTGACTCCCGGCACCCCGTTGAAGGACGTTCCGGTCGACGCCGTCTTCATGGGCTCCTGCACCAACAGCCGCATCGAGGATCTGCGCGCTTTCGCCTCGATCATCAAGGGCAGGAAGAAGGCGGACGGCGTCCGCGTCATGGTGGTGCCCGGCTCCGCCAGAGTCAGGCTGGAGGCGGAGGCGGAAGGACTGGACCAGGTCATCAAGGACTTCGGTGCCGAATGGCGCTTCGCCGGATGCTCCATGTGCCTGGGTATGAACCCTGACCAGCTCGCCCCCGGTGAGCGGTGCGCCTCGACCTCCAACCGCAACTTCGAAGGCCGACAGGGCAAGGGCGGCCGCACGCACCTCGTGTCGCCGCTCGTCGCCGCGGCGACCGCGATCCGCGGCACCCTGTCCAGCCCCGGCGACCTGGTCGAGGCGGTCTCTGCGACCGTCCCCGCCGCAGCGACGAACGGAGCCGTCTGATGGAGAAGTTCCGCACCCACACCGGCATCGCCGCTCCTCTCAAGCGCTCGAACGTCGACACCGACCAGATCATCCCTGCCGTGTTCCTCAAGCGGGTCACGAAGACGGGCTTCGAGGACGCTCTGTTCCACGGCTGGCGGCAGGATCCCGACTTCGTGCTCAACCAGCCCGCGTTCCAGGGCGCGTCCGTCCTCGTCGCCGGCCCGGACTTCGGCACCGGATCGAGCCGCGAGCACGCCGTCTGGGCGCTGCGCGACTTCGGCTTCTCGGTCGTCCTGAGTCCCCGGTTCGCAGACATCTTCCGCGGCAACTCGGGCAAGCAGGGTCTGCTCGCCGCGACCGTGTCGGACGAGGATCTGGAGCGCATCTGGGCCGAGATCGACCGGAATCCCGGGGTTTCGATCACGGTCGACCTCGAGGCGCGAACCGCCTCGATCGGCGACGTCCAGGCCGACATCGGGATCGACGATTACACTAGATGGCGGCTCCTCGAAGGGCTCGATGACATCGGGCTCACGCTGCGCAACGAAGACAAGATCGCGCAGTTCGAGGCCCGTCGCGAGTCGTGGCGGCCCCGTACCCTTCCCGTTCAGTGAACGACGGGGTGGGGGAGCCGAGGGCGACCCCGCCCCGAAATCCGTTGAACGAAGTGAGGCTCCGAATGACGACACCTGTGCGCGACGCTCTTCCGGACGGAGTTCCCCCTCTCACCGGAGACGTCCTCGCCATTCGAGGCGGACGCCCGCTGCGCGGGCGCGTCGACGTCAAGGGCGCGAAGAACCTCGCGACCAAGGCGATGGTGGCCTCGCTGCTCGGCGAGACGGTCAGCGTCCTGCGTGACGTGCCGGCCATCAGCGATGTCGCGGTCGTGCGGTCGCTGCTCGAGGTGCACGGCGTGCGCGTGTCCGACGGCGACGAGCCGGGTGCTCTCGTCTTCGACCCCAGCGACGTCGAATCCGCTCACTTCGAGGAGATCGACGCCCACGCCGGTGCCTCCCGCATCCCGATCCTGTTCTGCGGGCCGCTGCTGCACCGTCTCGGACAGGCCTTCATCCCCGACCTCGGCGGCTGCCGCATCGGCGATCGCCCCATCGACTTCCACCTCGACGCACTGCGCAAGTTCGGAGCGATCGTCGAGAAGCTGCCGAGCGGCATCCGCCTCTCCACCGGCGGTGCTCGTCTGCACGGCGCCAACATCCACCTGCCGTACCCGAGCGTGGGCGCCACCGAGCAGGTGCTGCTGACGGCCGTGCGCGCAGAGGGCACCACCGAGCTGCGCAACGCCGCCATCGAGCCCGAGATCATGGATCTGATCGCGGTGCTGCAGAAGATGGGCGCGATCATCAGCTACGAGCCGAATCGCGTCATCCTCATCGAGGGTGTCGAGAAGCTGCGCGGCTACGACCACCGCTCGATCTTCGACCGCAACGAGGCGGCCTCCTGGGCCTCCGCCGCGCTGGCGACCGACGGCGAGATCTTCGTCGGCGGAGCGAAGCAGCAGGAGATGCTGACCTTCCTCAACATCTTCCGCAAGGCCGGCGGCTGGTTCGACATCCAGGAGGACGGCATCCTCTTCCGCCGCGACGGCGAGCTCAAGCCCGTCGTCGTCGAGACCGACGTGCACCCCGGGTTCATGACCGACTGGCAGCAGCCGCTCGTCGTGGCGCTGACGCAGGCCAATGGCCGGTCCGTGGTCCACGAGACCGTCTACGAGAACCGCCTGGGCTTCACCGAGGCGCTGGTCAAGATGGGCGCGGACATCGTCGTGCACCCGCGCGGCCTGCAGGACGGACCGCGCCGCGTCCCGCGCCGCGACCTCGAGCAGGCGGCCGTCATCACCGGTCCCACCCCGCTGCACGCCGCAGACATCGTCGTGCCCGACCTGCGTGGTGGATACAGCCACGTGATCGCGGCGCTGACCGCCGAGGGCGAGTCGAAGGTGTCGGGCGTCGACATCCTCAGCAGGGGCTACGAGAAGTTCCTCGCCAAGCTCGACGCCGTGGGTGCCGACTTCGACGTCCTCGGGTGAGCGCGATGGGTTCCCGTTCGACGGAGACCACGCGGCCCAGCGCGTTCTGGCCGGTCGCGGCGATCGCCGTTCCGCTGATCTCGCTGCTCGCGAAGCTCCGCATCAGGGGCAGCGAGAAGCTGCCGCGTGAAGGTGCCTTCGTGCTCGCACCGAACCACTACTCCGAGTTCGACCCGCTCGTGGTCGCCCTCGCGGTGTGGCGCATCGGCCGGGCGCCGCGCTTCATGGCCAAGGAGAGCCTCTTCAAGGTGCCCGTGCTCGGGTGGGTTCTGCGCAGCACCGGCATGATCCCCGTCGCGCGCTCCTCATCGGCATCCGCAGCGAAGCAGACCCTCACGCAGTCGGCGGAATTGGTGAAGCACGGGCGCGGCGTGATCGTGTATCCGGAAGGCACGCTGACCAGGGATCCGGACATGTGGCCGATGCGCGGCAAGTCCGGCGCGGTCCGTCTCGCGTTGGCCGACGGCATCCCGCTCATCCCGATGGCGCACTGGGGCACTCAGGAGATCATGGGTCGCTACCAGAAGGGTCTGAGCCTCTGGCCGCTGCGCAAGCCCGTGGACGTCGTCATCGGAGATCCGGTCGACGTGTCGGACCTCCGGGGGCGCGCCGGCGAGGCGTCGGCGCTCAACGAGGCCACCGATCGGCTGATGAACGCGATCACCGCACTGCTCGAGGACCTGCGTGACGAGAAGGCTCCCGCGGAGCGCTGGAACCCGTCCGCACACGGACAGAAGGAGACGGGTCGCCTTGACTCCTAAGCGCAACGAACCCGCCGGCCCTCGCGTCGCGGTCATCGGTGCCGGCAGCTGGGGCACGACCTTCGGGAAGATCCTCGCCGACGGCGGCGCGCAGGTCATGATGTGGGCCCGCCGCGCCGAGCTCGCGCACGAGATCGATGAAGCCAAGCGCAACTCCCGCTATCTGCCAGGCATAAACCTGCCGCGCACGATGGCGGCGACTCACGAGCTGGCGATCGCTCTGCGCGATGTCGACCAGGTCTACCTGTCGGTGCCGAGCCAGTCGCTCCGCGAGAACCTCAAGGCTCTGCGTCCCCTGCTCGCCGACAACGAGGCCAAGATCGTCAGCCTGATGAAGGGCGTCGAACGCACCAGCGGACTCCGCATGAGTCAGGTGATCGAGCAGGAGCTGCGCTGCGATCCCGATCGGATCGCCGTCGCCTCAGGACCTAACCTCGCGCTCGAGATCGCCCGCGAGCAGCCGACGGCGGCCGTCATCTCCTCGCGCAGCAGGGAGACCGCCGAGGAGGTCGCGCGTGCTGCACGCAACAGCTACTTCCGCACGTTCGTGAACACCGATGTGATCGGCACGGAGTTCGGCGGAGTGCTGAAGAACCTCATCGCCGTGGCGATCGGCATCGTCGACGGCGTCGGGTACGGCGAGAACACCAAGGCATCGATCATCACCAGAGGGCTCGTGGAGATGACGGACTTCGCCGTGGCCAACGGCGCGCACCCCGAGACCCTCCAGGGGCTCGCAGGACTCGGCGACCTGATCGCCACCTGCCAGTCGCCGCTCAGCCGCAACAACACCGCCGGGCGCCTGCTCGGTCAGGGGTACAGCTTCCAGGACGTCGTCAAGCAGATGCAGCAGACCGCCGAGGGCCTCGCGTCCGTGGCCCCCGTCCTGCAGCTCGCGCGCGAGTCCGAAGTGCACATGCCCATCGTCGAGCAGGTGAAGATGGTGCTCGACGGCAAGATGAATCCGCGCGACATCGCACCCCACCTGACGACGGACGACGACACCCCGCAGGGTGAGAGGACCAACCATGGACAAGCAGACGGTGGTGGTGCTCTTCGGAGGGCGCTCCAGCGAGCATTCGATCAGTTCCGCAACGGCGGGCGGGGTGCTGGGCGCGATTGATCGCGACCGCTATGCGGTGATCCCCGTCGGGATCACGCGTGAGGGCGCGTTCGTCCTCGAGGACGACGATCCCGCGAAGTTCCCGCTCGACGCCGCACACCTGCCCGAGGTCGCCGACAACGGCACCAGGGTGCTGTGGCCGGAGCCGGGTGGCGACCGCACGCTGCGCGTCGTGCGTCCTGATGGGACGACGGAGGGTCTGGGCGAGATCGACATCGTGCTGCCGATCCTGCACGGACCGCATGGCGAGGACGGCACGATCCAGGGGTACTTCGACACGCTCGAGGTGCCCTACGCCGGCGGCGGGGTGCTCGACTCCGCCCTCTGCATGGACAAGCACTTCATGAAGATCGCGCTGCAGGCCGCGGGTATCGCGGTGGCGCCGTGGATCACCGTGCGTGCTCGCCAGTGGAGCCAGGATGCCGAGGCGGTGCGGGCCTCCGCGGCCGAGCTCGGCCTGCCGTTGTTCGTCAAGCCGGCCCGTGCGGGGTCGAGTGTCGGGGTGTCGAAGGTCGAGAAGGCCGACGAACTCGACGCGGCTCTCGCGATCGCGTTCGCCGAGGACGACAAGGTGCTGATCGAGGTCGGCGTGTCCGGCCGCGAGATCGAGGTCGCGGTGCTCGAGGGCGTCGACGGCGTCCGGGCGTCGCTGCCCGGCGAGATCGTGCTCACCTCACGCGGCTTCTACGACTTCGAGGGCAAGTACCTCGGTGGCGACGGCGTGGACGTCGTGTGCCCTGCAGAGCTGGAGCAGCACGAGGTCGCGGCGATCCAGGATGCCGGGGTCCGCGCGTTCGAGGCGGTAGACGGGCGTGGACTGGCAAGGGTCGACATGTTCCTCACCCCGAGCGGGGAGCTCGTCGTCAACGAGCTCAACACCATGCCCGGTTTCACGCCGATCTCGATGTTCCCGAAGTGCTGGGTCGCGTCCGGTCTCAGCTACGGCGACCTGATCTCGGAGCTGATCGAGGCGGGGCTTCGGCGCTGATCGCGTGCCGGGCGATCGTCAGCCGACCTGCGGCGGGTATGTCGTGTCCGCTGACGTCTGCTGCGGCGGGTACGTCGTCGCCCCCGGCGCCGAGTAGTCCGACCCGGCGCTCGTCACCCCGGCTTCGACCGGGGCCGCGGCGGGCGCGGAACGGTGGATCAGCGCGGCGACCAGGGCAGTCAGCCATCCCCAGGTGAGCCCCCATGACGCGCTCGCGGTCACGGCCTGGAACGTCTGGATCATGAGGATCTCGGACTGCTCTGCCGGGATTCCCAGCGCAGCGACGGCGAGCGGCGCCCGCACCAGGCCGGCGATGCAGGACGCGACGACCACAGCACCCCAGGTGCCGAAGAAGACGGCGGATCCGCGCCCCGGCAGCGCGCCGCGCACGACGAGTCGGACGAAGAGCCAGGTGAGCCCGATCAGGACGACGAGGGCCAGCAGCATCGCCACGACGGCGAGCGGGAGAGCGTTCGGACGCAGAGCGAAGCCGATCGGATCCTGCAGGATGAACAGCCGCGGCACGTTCGGCACTCCCCACAGCAGGAAGAGGTAGCCGAGGATGCCGCTGAGCAGCGCTCCCGCTCCGACCATGATCGCTGCGACGACGGACACTCTGCCTGCGGGGGTGCGGTTCATGCCGCGAGTCTAGAGGGGCTTCGCGAAGAGGGTCGAGCCGACAGTGCTGTCGGCGCGCTCTCAGCCTTCCTCGGTCGGCGGCTCGGTCGCCGTCGGCACTCGATCGGTGCAGTGCGCCGTGGCGGGGGCGAGACCGGACTGGATGCTGGTCGAGAGCTTCTCGACGACCGTGCGGAAGTCGATCTCCTCACCGCGTCGGATGACGACCTCGATCGCAGGCTCGCGGCCGTACGTCACGAGCCGCTGGCGCGCCTCCTCCTGATCGAGGACGAGCCAGTCGACCCCGCCGATCGTGGTGCACACCTCGGTCGAGGGAGCCGGAGGTTCGACGCCGCACCGCAGGACGACGGTCGGGTCGCCCCAGGCGCCGGTCGCCTGGGCGTCGGTCCAGACCCGGTCGAGGTCGACGACGGAGTCGGGCAGCAGCACGGACACCTCGGCGCACGCGGGATCATTGGCGTCGTCGGCAGGTTCGAGGTGCACGGTCGTCGAGCAGCCCGCGAGGGCTGCGGCGAGGGTCAGAGCGCCCGCGGCGACGGCGAGGAGGCGGAAGCGGGGCATGCTTCCAGGCTACCTTTGACTGCATGCACTCCCGACCTCGCGACGATGATCCGCGCCTCGGCGACCTCTCCGAGGGCGAGATCCTGCGAGCGATCCTGAACCGCACGGCACGCGGTGCGCACACCGTGATCGGACCGGGAGACGACGCCGCCGTGATCGCCGCTCCGTCGGGGTCGGTGGTCGCGACGACCGACACCCTCGTGCACGGACCGGACTTCCGCATGGCGTGGTCGTCGGGATTCGACCTCGGCTGGAAGTCCGCCGCGGTCAACCTCGCCGACATCGCGGCGATGGGAGCGCGCCCCACCGCTCTGCTCGTCGCCCTCGCCGTGCCGCGTGACCTGCGCCTGTCCTTCGTGGAGAGCCTGGCCGACGGCTTCCGGGAGGCGTGCGCCGCATTGGCGCCCGGATGCGCGGTCGTCGGGGGGGACCTCACCGTCTCGGACGTGCTCACCGTGGCCGTGACCGCACTCGGCGACCTCGAGGGTCGTCAGGCGGTGACGCGCTCCGGCGCGCGAGTGGGAGATGTGGTGGCGGTGGCCGGCGAGCTCGGCCACGCCGCGCACGGGCTGTCGGTGCTGTTCGGACGGTTCCGGGACGGCGACACGCCTGTCCCGGTCGATCGGTCGGCCCTGGGCGCGGGCGAGAGTGCAGCTCTCGACGCGCAGCTGCGGCCGTCGCCGCCGATCGGCCTCGGGCCGTTCGCTGCGATCGCCGGAGCCACCGCGATGATGGACATCTCGGACGGCCTCGCCCTCGACGCGCGACGGCTGGCCGCGGCATCCGAGGTGACGATCGCGCTCGACGGCCGGGCGCTGGGGGAGAACGTCGAACGCGCCCTCGGCGGGGGAGAGGACCATGCCCTCCTCGCGACCTTCCCGCCCGGCATCCCTCCGGCCGGCTTCCGCGCCATCGGCGAGGTCGTGGCGCGAGGAGACGATGCTCTGCTGCTCGACGGCGCTCCGGTCGAGGCCTCGGGCTGGGATCCCTACCGCGACTGGGACTCGGCGTCCGGCTGAAGGTCGCCGCGGTCTGCGGGCTCCGCCCACCACAGCGTCGTGTCGCCGTAGTTCCGTTCGCGGACGAGCACCAGGCCCGCGGTGGCGAGGTCGGGAGGGGTCGAGCGCCGTGCACGTTCGATCACGACGAGCGCGTCGTGTGCGAGGAGCGGCGCGAGCGCGACGAGATCCGCGGTCATCGCGGCATCGTCGAGGTCGTACGGCGGGTCCGAGAACACGAGGTCGTACGGACCCGTGGCCCGCTGCAGAAGCGCCCGCACCGCGCTCTGATGGACCCGTGCTGCCGGGGCGCCGGCCTTTGCGACCGTCGCCGCATTCCTGCGTACGATCTCCGCCGCCGCGCGACCCTGCTCGACGAGATCAGCTGCCGACGCCCCACGGCTCAGGGTCTCGAGGCCCAGAGCACCCGAGCCGGCGTACAGGTCGAGCACGCGCGCGCCGACGATCGCGTCGGCGGAGTCGAGGGCTCCGAAGAGGGACTCCCGCACGCGGTCGCTGGTGGGTCGGGTGCCGGCCGACGGCACGTCCAGTCGTGCGCCGCGCGCCTGTCCTGCGATGATCCTCGTCACCTGTTCACGATACGACAGCGCCGCAGCTCGTCGTGTCGGCGTCGCCTTCTAGACTCGGAGCATGTCGCTCACGCTGGATTCGCCGCTCGAGGAGGCGCTGGGCGCCACCCCCGCGAAGTCCCTCGATCGCGCGTTCGGCATGAAGACCGTCGGCGATCTGGTCTCGCACTACCCGCGCCGCTACGCCGATCCGGGGGAGCTCACCCCCATCCGCGAGCTGCCCCTCGGCGAGACCGTGACGATCGTGGCCGAGGTGCTCTCCTCCAGCGCCAGGGCGATGCGCAATCGCCGCGGCGCGATGGTGGACGTCGTGATCGGCGACGGCATCGGCAAGATGTCGCTCACCTTCTTCGCGAAGAACCTCGGGGCAGCCAAGTGGCGCTCCGAGGACCTGGCGGTCGGCCGCCGGGGCGTCTTCTCCGGCAAGGTCGGCGAGTTCAACGGGATGACGCAGTTCGCGCATCCGGAGTACGAGCTGTTCGACGACGAGGACGCGGCCCGTCGGCGGGCGGATGCTCGCGCTGCCGTGCTCATCCCGATCTATCCGGCGACGTCGACCCTGCAGACGTGGCAGATCGCGAAGTTCATCACGCGCGTGCTCGACGACCTCGGCGAGGTGCCGGAGCCGCTGGCTGCGGAGGTGCGGGCCCGCGAGGAGCTGCTGACGGCGCGGGAGGCGCTCGATCAGATCCATCGGCCCAAGACCCGCAACGACATCGACCCCGCAGTGCGCACCCTCCGGATGCATGAGGCGCTGACTCTGCAGACGGCTCTCCTGCAGCAGCGCGACGCCGTGCGGGCTCTGGCGGCGACGCCGCGGCCCGCGAAGCCGGGCGGTCTCCTCGAACGATTCGACGCCTCGCTGCCGTACGAGCTCACGCCCGACCAGCAGACGGTCGGAGATCAGGTCGCGAAGGACCTGATCGGCGCGTGGCCGATGAATCGGCTCGTGCAGGGCGAGGTCGGCTCGGGAAAGACGCTGGTCGCGTTGCGCGCGATGCTTCAGGTGGCGGAGTCCGGGGGACAGGCGGCGCTGATCGCGCCGACCGAGGTCTTGGCGGGTCAGCACCTGCGCTCGATCGCGAAGATGCTCGGTCCTCAGCTTGCTCCGCTCGTCATGCCGACGCTGCTGACGGGACAGATGCCCGCGGCCGAGCGTCGCAAGGCGGCGCTGCGGGTCGCGTCCGGGCAGGCGCTGATCGTCGTCGGCACGCACGCGCTCCTGGGCGAGAAGACGACCTTCGCCGACCTCGGGCTCGTGGTGGTCGACGAGCAGCATCGATTCGGGGTCGAGCAGCGGGAGGCGCTGCGCGCGAAGGGGTCGAGTCCGCATGCGCTCGTGCTCACAGCCACCCCGATCCCGCGCACCGTCGCCATGACGGTGTTCGGTGACCTCGACACCTCGGTCATCCGCACGATGCCTCGGGGACGAGCGGGCATCGAATCGTTCGTCGCCCCCTTGGCCGAGCATCCCGGCTGGTTCAACCGTGTCTGGGAGCGCGCGGCGGAGGAGATCGCGCAGGGGCGCCAGGTCTTCGCGGTCTGCGCGGCGATCGACACGACCAAGAAGACCGCCGAGGCGGGGGAGTCCGCGCTGCTGCAGCCGGAGGGAGCGTCCGGTCCCCGCTGGGGTGTCGTGCAGCTCGATGAGGCGCTCGCGACGCACCCGAAGCTCGGCGGGCTGCGTCGTGCCGTGCTGCACGGCAGGATGCCGTCGGATGAGAAGGATGCGGTGATGCAGGCGTTCTCCCGCGGCGAGATCGATCTGCTGCTGGCGACCACCGTGATCGAGGTCGGCGTGGACGTGCCGAACGCCTCGACGATGATCGTGCTCGATGCCGACCGGTTCGGCGTCTCGCAGCTGCATCAACTGCGCGGCCGGGTGGGTCGAGGTGGGGTTCCGGGTCTCTGTCTTCTCGTGACCGAGGCGGAAGCCGGCTCCGTGGCCCGGGAACGCGTGGATGCGGTCGCTGCGACGCTCGACGGCTTCGCCCTGGCCGAGGTCGACCTCGAGCTGCGCGGCGAAGGCGACGTGCTGGGGGCCGCCCAAGCCGGCGTGCGTTCGTCGCTCAAGCTCCTCCGGGTCGTGAAGGACTCCGGTCTCATCGTCAGGGCACGCGAGCTCGCCGAGAGCATCCTCGCCGCCGATCCCGATCTCGAGTCGAACCCGGGTCTCCGGTCGGCCATCGAGCGACGGGTGAGCGATGACGACCGCGCAGCCCTGGCGAAGAACTGACCCTCGGCGTGTGCCCTAGGCTGGTGACATGAGCAGCCGGATCGCCGTCGTCCCGGGTTCCTTCGATCCGCCGACCCTGGGCCACCTCGACGTGATCCGTCGTGCGGCCAAGCTGTACGACGAGCTGCACGTGCTCGTGGTGCACAACCCCGGCAAGGAGGCGATGCTGCCGATCGCAGCCCGGATGTCGCTGATCGAGCAGTCGATCGCGGACGAGGGCATGGACGGCAACGTCATCGTCGGATCGTGGAGCATGGGCCTCCTCGTCGATTATGCGCGGGACGTGGGTGCAGGCGTGCTGGTCAAGGGCATCCGTTCGCAGATCGACGTCGCCTACGAGTCGCCGATGGCGATCGTCAACCGTCACCTCGCGGACATCGAGACCGTGTTCCTCCTGCCCGATCCCGCGCACGCCCTGGTGTCCAGCTCCCTCGTGCGTCAGGTCGCGAGCCTCGGAGGCGATGTCTCGCCCTTCGTCCCGCCGGCCGTCGCCGCCTTCCTCGACACCGGCGCCCGAGGGATCTGACCGGCGACTGCGGCGCGTCGCGCTCAGCCCGGAACCAGCCTCCCGCGCCGTAGAGCCGGTACCATTGCGGGGTGCGTTCCCGAATGAATGGTCCTTTCGTCCTTCCTGTCCGCGACATCGTCCGCAAGCCGGGCGAGATGCGCGAGCACGAGTTCTCGGTGACCCTGAAAGACGCGTGGGGAGAGGGGATCGTCTCGTACGAGGCGGGCTCCGAGCTCGACCTGGACGTCCGTCTGGAGTCGGTCCACGAGGGCATCCTCGTGTCCGGAACCGTCGACGCCGAGTACTCCGGAGTGTGCGGTCGATGCCTCATCGACATCGCTCGGCCCGTCGAAGTCGAGTTCCAGGAGCTTTTCGCGTATCCTGGTGAGGAAGAAACTGACTTCGAGGTTCAAGACGACCACGTGGATCTTGAAACTCTAGTCAGGGATGCGGCCGTATTGTCGCTTCCATTTCAGCCGGTGTGTCAGCCGGATTGCCCCGGGCTCGACCCGGAGACGGGCGAGAGGCTGACCGCGAGCACCGGTAAGGAGCAGGTGGCTCCCATCGATCCTCGGTGGAGCGCGCTCCAGCAGATCACAGACCAAGACGGTGAGGCACAGAGCCGAGCCGCCGAGAAAGAAGAGAGCTAGTCATGGCTGGTAACCCCCCGAAGCGCAAGGTATCCCGTTCGAACACCCGCTCGCGCCGCGCGCAGTGGAAGGCGGCACCCGTCGCACTCGTCAAGACCATCGAGAACGGCCAGGTCGTCTACAGCCGTCCTCACCAGGCCAAGGTCGTCACCGACTCGCAGGGCACCGAGCTGTTCCTCGAGTACAAGGGTCGCAAGGTCGCCGACGTCTGAGTCGCGACTTCACGACTGTGACTGAGGTCCCTGGGGGGACGAGACCTCTCCCAGAGAAGCTCCGCGTCGATATCGACGCGGAGCTTCTGGAGTTGGCGCTCACCCATCGCTCCTACGCGTACGAACACGGCGGTATCCCGCACAACGAACGCCTGGAGTTCCTCGGCGATTCGGTGCTCGGCCAGGCCGTCACCGTGATGCTGTTCACGACGCATCCCGGTCTCGATGAGGGCGAACTCGCCAAGCGACGTGCCAGCGTCGTGTCGACCGTCGCTCTGGCCGAGGTCGCTCGCGCCATCGACCTGGGCAGCCACCTGCTGCTCGGCCGAGGTGAGGAGCAGACGGGTGGCCGCGACAAGGACTCGATCCTCGCCGACACGATGGAAGCCGTGATCGGAGCGACGTATCTGTCCGCAGGTCCCGAGGCCGCCACCGAACTCGTGCTGCGGCTCACGGCGCCGTTGCTGGCCGACCCCGAACGCTACGGCGCGGCGATGGATCCGAAGACCAGCCTGCAAGAGCTGGCTGCTCGAGCCGGCTCGACGCCGCCGGTGTACTCGGTCGAGGCCAGCGGCCCCGACCACGATCGCCGCTTCGTCGCGACGGTCGTCGTCGGCGACGTGGCGATGACGGGCAAGGGCAGCAGCAAGAAGACGGCCGAGATGGCTGCCGCGCTCAGCGCCTGGCGCCTGCTCAGCGAGCGTGCCTGAGCTCCCCGAGGTCGAGGTCGTCAGAGCCGGGCTGGCGCCGGCGGCCATCGGCTCCCTGATCACCGCGGTGACCGTGTGGGACGAGCGGGCGCTGACGCGACACGCCTCCGGTGCCGCCGACTTCGTCGCGCGTCTCGAGGGACGGACGTTCGCCGGCGCCGAGCGCCGAGGCAAGTTCCTGTGGCTGCCGCTCGCCTCGGCCGAGGATGCTCTGATCGCCCACCTCGGAATGAGCGGCCAGATGCTGCTTCGCACGCCGGATGCCCCGGCCGAGCGCCACGAGCGGATCCGCATCGATGTCGAGCACCCGCAGCACGGCGAGCTGGCGATCGTCTTCGCGGACCAGCGCACGTTCGGCTCGCTCGCGGTCGACGATCTCGTGGCGGACGGCCCTTCGCGCATCCCGACCCAGGTCGTGCACATCGCCCGGGACCCGATCGATCCTCTCTTCGACGACCGGGCGTTCGTGATGGCCGTGCGTAGGCGCAACAGCGCCATCAAGCGGATCCTGCTCGACCAGCAGGTGATCAGCGGGGTCGGCAACATCTACGCCGACGAATCTCTGTGGGCCGCCCGCATCCACCCGGAGACGGCCGGACGGACGCTGTCGGCGCAGGCGGTGGCGCGTCTGCTCGCCGAGGTCCGCACGGTCCTCGCCAAGGCTCTCGCCGAGGGCGGTACGAGCTTCGACGCCCAGTACGTCAACGTGAACGGCCAGGCGGGGTACTTCGCGCACTCGCTCAACGCCTATGGCCGAGGTGGACAGCCGTGCCCGCGCTGCGGCGGACTGATCCGCCGCGAGGCGTTCATGAACCGCTCCAGCCACTACTGCCCTCGCTGCCAGCGCCGCCGCTGACGCACTGACGCTCTGCGTGCTGACCTTCAGCAGAGCTCACGCGGCGTGGAACGAGCGGGCGAGCAGCGGCCGGGTGGCTCGGGTGCTCGCCCACACCACGGCGATCCCGGTCGCGACCACGACGCCGATCGTGAGAAGGGATTCCGGCGCGGTGATCAGAGCGATCCCGAGCAGGGGGAATACCAGCACACCCGCCGTGAGCGCCGATCCGATCGCTGTCACGAGCAGCGGCGACATGATGGCCCGGCGTCGCGCCGTGTCGACCGTGTCGAGGGGTACGCCGAGCTGATGCAGGCTCACGTGCAGGTCACGCTGGTCGAGCACGGATGCCGCCTGGTTGACACCCACCGACGCCGCGACCATCAGGAACGAGGCGATCAGCGTGATGACGAGGCCCGTGCGCATGTCGACGGCCAGCGCCGCATCCGCGGAGGAGAGGTCGCCGCTGTTCATCACGTTCATCAGCGAGACGCCGGTGCCCGCGAACACGGCCATGAAACTCGCCATCGCGATGCCGCTGACCTGCCGCCACGCGGCCTTCGGCGAATCGAGCACCATCCGGGCGGCGAGGAGCCGATCGGGGACCTCGGCACGGCGGAGCTGGCGGGACGCTGCGACTTTCAGCACCCAGGGCCCGATCACGTTGAGCACAGCGAGAGCGACGGCGAAGAGCACAGCGAGGGTCACGATCGTCATGGCGAGCCCCGCGACGGACGGGAAGATCTTCACCAGCACGAAGACCATGGCCAGCACCGAGACAGCGATGATGGCGCGGAACCAGTGCACGGGTGCGGCTGTCGTGCGCATCCGGACGCCCAGCGGCGACACGATCACGCGGCGGAGTCCGAGCACAGCGCTTCCGGCCGCGACGAGCAGCACGCCGGCGACCACTCCGAGGATCGCCAACGGGGAGAGGACGACGGCCTCGACGCCGAGAGCGGTACCGCGGAACGGGATCAATCCGATGAGAGGGGATGCCGCGAGGTAGACGAGCACTCCGGCGAGGGCGCCCACGGCGGCGACGAGCACGGACTCGATCACCGTGGCGACACTCACGCCCATCGGGGTGACCCCGAGCAGGCGCAGTGTCGACAGGCGCTCATCCCGCCGCCGCGCCGAGAGGCGCGCGGCCGCACCCCCGAGGTTCATCAGCGGGACGACGAGCAGCACCAGCGCGATCGCGGCGAGGGCCTGGTACACCGGAGCGTAGTCGTCGGTCCACGACCAGAACGACTGCGCGCCGCCGACCACGGTCAGCACGAGCGCCGTGACCACGCCGAAGGCGATGATCGGAAGCGCCAGAACGGCGTTCTGCCCTGGCGCGGGGCGCAGGAGCAGTGTCAGGACGCGCGCGTTCATGCCGACACCGCCGAGGGGATGATCCGGCCGTCGCGCACAGCGACGACCCGTGAGCAGCGAGCCGCGACATCCGGGTCGTGGGTGACGACGAGGAGAGTGCGTCCCTGGCCGGTGGTCGACCAGAGCAAGGCGTTCATGACCTCCTGCGACGTCTGCGAGTCCAGTGCGCCGGTCGGCTCGTCCGCGAAGACGAGGTCCGCTCCGGTCGCCTGGGCGCGGGCGATCGCGACGCGCTGGGCCTGTCCACCCGACAGTTCGCCGATGCGGCGCTCCTCCATACCGGCGAGCCCCAGGGCAGCGAGCCAGGATGCGGCGTGCGCCGTGGCATCCGCCCGCTTCACCCCGTTGATCATGGAGGCGAGCGCGACGTTCTCCACAGCGGTGAGCTCGGGGATGAGCAGTCCCTGCTGGAAGACGAATCCGAACCGCTCCCTGCGCAGTCGTGACCGCGCGGCTTCGCTGAGCCCTGCGAGCTCGACAGGCGTCCCGGTCGAGGGCTGGAACGACACGGTCCCGGTGTCGGGGGTGATGATGCCGGCGAGCACATGCAGCAGGGTGGTCTTGCCCGAGCCGGACGCGCCCATGATCGCGACGGACTCGCCGCGGTGGATCGTCAGATCCACGCCGGCGAGTGCGCGCGTGCTGCCGTAGGACTTGGTGAGGGAGCGGGCTTCGAGGACGGAGTCGTTCATGTCTCCCAGCCTCGCGCGGAGCATCCGATCGGTGCATCGGTCAGGCGGATGATCCGCCCTGCGCCGCGTACACCGATCGGATGACTCTCAGATCCGCTTCTGCCAGGCACCCGCGTACGAGACCGGGACGAAGCCGATGGCCTCGTTGATCCCCAGCATCGGACGATTCTCCTCGGCGTTGAAGGTCGAGACCGTCGGCGACGTCGGCACGAGTTCGCGCCAGCGCAGCAGATTGGCGCACTTCACCACGGTGCCGAGGCGGTGACCGCGATGATCGCCCGAGACGAGGGTTCCGAGCTGATGGGTCACACCGGTCCGGTCCGCACCGACGAGCAGCTCGTTGTACGCCACGAGGTCGCCGCTGGGCACGTGCTCGACGACGACGACGGACAGCGTCTGTCCGGCGCTCGTGAGACGCCTCTCACGACGGACGACGCGATCGGCATCCCACTCCTCGGCTGCGAAGTCCATGTCACCACTGGGCGCATCCGTCGACAGCCGGGCGAGGATCGCGGCGTACCCCGCTCGGAACTCCGCGGGTGTGGGGGCGAGCCACTGGTGCACCCGGTAGTCGGGTCCGGCGGCGGCGGTCGCGGCATCGAGCATCGCTCGCAGCGCGGTCGGGTCGGAGCGCAGATCGAACTCGCTGTTCCGCTCGACCTGCTCGAAGGCGTACCCGCGAGCGCTGAGGGCGTCGGACAGTGCGGTGGCAGGGATGCGACCCCATCCGGTGTTCGGCACGATCATCCGGTCGTCCTCGATCGGCCGGTGCAGCGTCCAGGTCTGGAGCAGCGATCGGCCGTGCGCTCGAGCCTCCGACTCGGCGAGCGCGAGGAGAGCATCCTCGACTCCTCGACCCCAGTGCTCCTGCGGGACGAGCAGATCCACCTCGGCGGCATGCGCGTCCTCCTCCTGCGGGTACGAGATCGTGATCATGCCGACGATGTCGTCGCCCACTCGCGCCACGAAGCCGGTCTGCAGCGTGTCGGTGCCGTCCTGCCAGGCGGCCAGCATCTGAGCGGCGTCCGGAGCGATGTCGGGCAGGCCGACGGCCTCGTCGCAGATGAACCTGTTCAGCTCTCCGTACGCGCGGAAGTCGGCGGCGTCATCGGCGTCCAGCGACGCGGGGACGGTCAGCGCACTGATCGTCAGGGTGAGTGTCGTCATGTCAGTTCCTTCTTCCAGGCGCCTTCGTACGCGATGGGGACGAAGCCCATGGCCTCGTTGATGGAGAGCATCGGCCGGTTCTCCTCGGCGTTGTAGGTGATCAGGTCGGGGGAGTCCGGTGCGACCTCCGGCCAGGACAGGAGGGCTGTGCTCTTCACGAGCTGGCCGAGACGGTGCCCGCGATGCTCCTTCAGCACGAGCGTGTCGTGCTGATGCGTGGTGCCGCGGACGTCCGGCCCGATGCCGAGCTCGGTGAACGCGGTGAGCTCGCCCGTCGCGATGTGCTGGGCGGCCGTCACCTGCACGGTCTGCCCCATCTCGGCGATGCGCTTCTCGGCGGCGATGAGCCGGTCGGCATCCCAGGTCTCCTCGTCGGTCTCCAGGTCAGCCGACGGCGCATCGGTCGACATACGCGATTTGAGCCATGCGTAGCCGTCGAGGTGCTCCGCCGGAGTCGGCACGATCCACTGCAGCACCCGGTAGTCGGTCGAGAACCCCTCGGCCTCTCTCAGCAGTGCCGCGGCGCGCTCGACGGCGCCCGGAGCCATGTCCAGCCGACTCACGCGATACACCTGCTCCAGGCTGAACCCCTGCCGGGTCAGGAACCGGGCGACATGGTCGTCAGGAACGCTCCCGAACCCGGTGCGCGCCTGAAGCCGTCGACCGTCGCCGGCCTGCTGCTCCGTCCAGTTCTGGATGACGGTGCGGCCGTGCTGTCGGACGACGGCCTCGATGTGCGGGACGATGGCGCGGCCGATGCCGCGTCCCCAGACGCGCGGGAGCATCTCGATCGAGGCGATGGCCACCCTCGATCCCTCCTCGTGCGGGATGTCGACGACGGCGCGGCCGACGATATCGCCATCGACGCGCACCGCCCAGACGACGGTGGTCCTCTCGGGGCGGGAACGCAGCAGAGGCAGCAGCGCCTCGGGCGTGAGATCCTGCTCGCTGCGGCCCGTGAGCTCCCGGTACACGGCGTTGCGGACGCGGGAGAGCTCACGGAACTCTCCCGCGTCCGCGGCATCCGCTCGCGCAGGCAGCACGAGCGGATGCAGGGAGGCACCTGAGGTGAGTGCGATGCTCATTCGGATCTCCGGGTCAGCGCAGCTGACGCTGCAGGTCGTACGTGAGCAGGGCGTAGGTCTCGGCGGCGGTGCGGTTCCGTCGCTCGAGGTGCAGTGCGTCCACTCCGTCGGCCGCAGTGATGCGACGGGCAGGGCGAGGACGCTGAGCCCGCTGGAGCAGCCAGAGGCCGATCCGGAGCGAGAGACGATCGGACAGCGCCAGGCGCTGCAGCTCGTCCGGTGCAGGGATGTGGAGGACCTGTCGGCCCTCGGTATCCGGTGGGTGGGTGGTGCTGCGATACAGCGTGGTGTTCACGATGGTTCCTTCGAGATGAACGGTGTGGATGAATGCGGAGATCGCCGTCGACGGCGCCATGAAGGCGGCCGTCTGAGGGCGGAGGGAGTCGAGGGTCCGGGGTCGCGAGAAGGCGACCGCCGGAATCGGCGGGATCCGTGACCCGAGGGCGGGTCAGAGGATGGGGCGCGCGAGCGCGGCGAAGAGGACGCCCGTCACCGGGCAGAGTCCTCGTGCGACGGTTCTACGACAGCGCGGTGAATCGGACGCCGGCGGTTACCGAGTGCGCAAGGCGCGGCGCGAATGGCGCGGCGAGGCCTGTGGCCTGTGCGTTGAGCTGAGTGATCATCGGTAACCTCCTTTCGAGTGGCGATCCGGAGGTTACGGTAGCGAATCCCGGGCGTGTCCGTCAAGGATGCCCGGCGCGTACCGGCGTGTCGCCCGTCATGCCGGTTCGTCCGCATCCCGCGCGGGATGCCGGTTCTGAGCCGTCATTCCGGTAGCGTATGGGCGTGATTCACCCCGGAAGCGCGGTCCGCGCATGCATCTGAAGAGCCTGACCCTCAAGGGGTTCAAGTCCTTCGCGCAGCCGACGAGTTTCGTCTTCGAACCGGGGGTCACCTGCATCGTCGGTCCGAACGGGTCGGGCAAGTCCAACGTCGTCGACGCCCTCGCCTGGGTGATGGGCGAGCAGGGCGCGAAGACCCTGCGCGGCGGCAAGATGGAGGACGTCATCTTCGCCGGCACCTCCACGCGAGGTCCCCTCGGACGCGCCGAGGTGCAGCTCACGATCGACAACAGCGACGGAGCGCTGCCGATCGAGTTCGCCGAGGTGACGATCAGCCGGACGCTGTTCCGCAACGGCTCGAGCGAGTACGCGATCAACGGCGAGAACTGCCGTCTGCTCGACCTGCAGGAACTGCTCAGCGACTCGGGACTCGGCCGCGAGATGCACGTCATCGTCGGACAGGGTCGCCTGGACACGGTGCTGCAGGCGTCGCCGGAGGACCGTCGAGGCTTCATCGAAGAGGCAGCCGGCATCCTCAAGCACCGCCGTCGCAAGGAGAAGACCCTCCGCAAGCTCGACGCGATGGAGACCAATCTCACTCGGCTCAGCGATCTGGCCGGTGAGATCCGACGCCAGCTCAAGCCGTTGGGGCGGCAGGCCGAGATCGCCCGCGAGGCGCAGACGATCGCCGCGGTGGTCCGCGACGCCAAGGCCAGGATCTTCGCCGACGACGTCGTCGCGCTGCGCACCGCCCTCGCCGACCACACCAGGACCGAGCACGAGCGTCACACCGAGCGTCTCGTGCTGTCGGATCAGGCCGAGGCGGTACGAGGGAGCATCGCTCGCCTCGAGCAGGACCAGAACTCGGTCGCGGTCGATCAGGCGCGCGGAGTCGCCTTCGGTCTCGAGCAGGTGCAGGAGCGCATGCGGGGGCTGTACACGCTCGCCAACCAGCGCCTCGCGCTGCTCGGCTCGGAGGAGGACGACGCCGCGGTGACGGCCGTGACGGTGACCCAGAGCACGATCGACGAGGCGAAGGACGAGATCACCGAGATCTCCGCGGGCCTCGGCGACGCTCAGGACGCGGCCACCGTGGCGAGCCGCGAGGTCGTGCACGCGCGAGCCGAGCTCGACACCCTCGACGTCGACATCGCCGAGCAGAGCGCACTCGTCTCGGAGTACGACATGCGACTCAGTGCGCTGCGAGGCACGGCGGAGGCCGCATCCTCCGCCCTCGCCGCGGTGCGCGGTGCGGTGCTGCGAGCCGAGAACGCGCTCGAGGCGGCGAACACCCGGCGCCGCGAGGCGGCCGAGGCACTCGAGGCCATCGACGACGCCGAGGCGCCCGAAGGAACAGCGGCAGAGTACTCCGCCGCTTACGAGAGCGCTCAGCGCGCAGCGACGGCCGCAGAGACCGAGCGGGAGACGCTGCGCGAGCGTCTGCACGCCGCCGAGCGAGAGGTCGATGCGCTGACCGCGAAGTCGGCGGCCCTCGGCAGCGCCCTCGCGATCTCGGGCGGCGCGGCAGAGATCGTGAAGACGGGCGGTGCAGGCATCCGCGGTCTCGTCGGCGACTCGGTGCAGGTCAGGGCAGGTTTCGAAGCGGCCATCGCCGCCGTGCTGGGGTCTCTTGCCGAAGGCGTCCTCGTCGAGCGGTCGACCGATGCGTTCGCACTCGCCCGTGACGCCGCAGAGAACCGCAGGGGAGTGGTCGACTTCGTCGTCGCCGATGCGGCGCGGCCGTCCGTGCAGCTTCCGACACTCGACGGTGTGACGCCGGCCGTCGACACGGTCAGCGCGCCCGATGGAGTCCTCGGCGTCCTCTCGCATGTCCTGATCGCGGACGATCTGGATGCGGCGCGCTCGGCGCGGACTGCTCTGGATGCGGCCGGAGACACGACGACGACGATCGTCACCTCCGGAGGCGACGTCGTCACCGCCGAGACCCTGCGCACCGGGTCGGGAGGCGAGCGTTCCCGTCTCGAGCTCGCAGCCGAGCGGGATGCGGCGGTCGAGCGACTGGCCGAGGTGCAGGTCATCGTCGACTCGCTCCGTGAAGCGCGGGAAGACGCGAACGAGGCGGTGGAGACCTCCCGGCGCCACGCCAAGGAGACGCTCCGTGCGCTGCGAGAGCATGATGCGGCACTCGCGAGTCACGCCGAGCAGGTGAACCGCATCACGGTGACCCACGAGTCGGCCGTCGCGGAGTGCGAGCGGCTGGAGGCAGGACTCGCCCAGGCGCAGAGCGCGGTCCAGGATGCCGAGGTGAAGGCCGAGAAGGCGAAGTCGGAGTTGGATGCCGCGGTCGCAGCACCCCGGCCGGTGCTCGATGCCTCAGCGCGTGACGGTCTGCTCGAGGCGCTCGAACTCGCGAGGGAGAACGAGGTGAGGTCGCGCCTCGAGATCGAGACGCTGCGCGAGCGCGTCCGTGCCGCCCAGGCGAGAGTGGCGAGTCTCGAGCGCCAGCGGGAGCAGGAGCGGGATGCTGCGGCCGAGGCGGCCCGGCGCGCGGTCATCCGACGCGCGCAGCGAGAGGCTGCATCCGGTGTCGCCGAGGAGCTGCCGCGCATCCTCGACTCGATCGATCGTTCGGTGACGGAAGCCCGCGTCGCTCTCGCCGAGGCCGAGGCCGCCCGGTCGGCCCAGAACGAGGAGCTGACGGCGCTGCGTGCGCAGGAGACGTCGCTTCGCGAGCGGCTCGCCGGCCTGACCGAGAGCGTGCACGGACTCGAACTGCAGATCCACGAGAAGAAGCTCCACCTCAACAGCCTGCTGGAGCGAGTCTCATCCGAGCTCGCACTCGACGAAGATATTCTCATTGCGGAATATGGCCCTGACCAGGTCGTTCCGCGCGATCCGCTGTCTGAGCCCGCCGACGGAGAGCTCGTAGACGACACCGCGATCCCCTTCGACCGACGCATCCAGCAGCGCCGCCTGGCAGAGGCCGAGCGGAAGCTCGCCCAGCTCGGACGGGTCAATCCGCTCGCGCTGGAGGAGTTCGCAGCACTCGAACAGCGTCATGCCTTCCTGACCGAGCAGCTCGCCGACCTCACGCAGACGCGGCAGGACCTGCTGACGATCATCGCGGACCTCGATGAGCGGATGCAGACCATCTTCGCGAGCGCCTTCGAGGACACCAGGACCGCGTTCGGCGAGGTCTTCCCGCTGCTGTTCCCGGGAGGCTCGGGGAGCATCTCGCTCACCGATCCGGAGAACTTGCTCACGACCGGCATCGAGGTGTCGGTGCGCCCCGTCGGCAAGAAGATCGAGCGCCTGTCCCTGCTGTCCGGCGGGGAGCGGTCGCTCGCGGCGGTCGCTCTGCTCGTCGCCATCTTCAAGGCGCGGCCGAGTCCCTTCTACATCCTCGACGAGGTCGAGGCGGCGCTGGACGACGCGAACCTCGGTCGACTGCTGACGGTCTTCGAGCAGCTGCGCGAGAGCTCGCAGTTGCTGATCATCACGCACCAGAAGCGCACGATGGAGATCGCGGACGCACTCTACGGGGTGTCGATGCGGCAGGACGGAGTGTCCGCGGTCGTCGGACAGCGCGTCGGGGACCGCGCCGCGGAGCGCGCGGTGGCCGCAGGCTGACCCGCGGGGCACGGCTCGCCCCCCCTGAACGAGCACGGCTTCGGAGATCGTCGAGGACACGCCGAGTTGCCCTGTCCCGGCACGGCGAGGCGGCTGCCGTCTCCGAAGTTGTGCTCAGAGCGTAGGTGTCGATGCAGGGGGTCGGCACGCGACCCGTAGGCTGGAGTCATGGCGGAGAAGTCCTGGTCCCTCACCCGTGCACTGCGCGGGATGTTCGTCAAGCCCACGATCGACGAGACGACGTGGGAAGACCTCGAGACGGCGCTCATCACGGCCGATTTCGGTCCTGACATCAGCGAGCGCGTCGTGGAGGAGCTCCGCGAGAAGGTCGAGCGTTTTCGGACGACCGACCCTCAGGACCTGCAGCGGATGCTCCGCGAGACGCTGGAAGAGCACTTCGCCAAGTTCGACACCACCCTCAAGCTGACCGAGCGCCCGGCCGTCGTGCTGGTCGTCGGCGTCAACGGAGTGGGCAAGACCACCACCATCGGCAAGTTCACGAAGTTCCTCCGGGGCTTCCAGCGCAGTGTCGTCGTGGGTGCTGCCGACACCTTCCGCGCTGCCGCGGTCGACCAGCTCGCCACCTGGGCGCAGCGCGGGGGAGCGGCCATCGTCCGTCCCCAGCAGGAGGGGCAGGATCCCGCATCCGTCGCGTATCAGACGATCGAGTTCGCTCAGCGTGAGGGCATCGAGATCGCGATCATCGACACCGCCGGCCGCCTGCACACCAAGGGTGGGCTGATGGACGAGCTGTCCAAGATCCGTCGTGTGATCGAGAAGCAGGCTCCCATCAGCGAGGTGCTGCTGGTGCTCGATGCGACCACCGGTCAGAACGGCGTGATGCAGGCCGAGGCCTTCCTCGAGCACGCGGGCGTCACGGGGCTCGTCCTGACCAAGCTCGACGGCTCCGCCAAGGGTGGTTTCGTGCTCGCGGTGCAGGAGCGCACCGGCATCCCCGTCAAGCTCCTCGGACAGGGCGAGGGCATCGACGATCTGACCGGTTTCACCCCCCATGTCTTCGTCCAGTCGCTCGTCGGCTGAGGTCGGGACTACCGCCGCGAGCACGAGGCTGGTTTCATAGCGTTATGGCGATCGAACACGACTACTTCGGACTCCTGTCCTCGGGACCGGACGGCTCGATCTTCTGGTCTGAGACGGTGGAGCTCGGTGACCAGAGCGTCACCGTCGATCTCACCGCGCCGGACCAGGACGACGTGTCCGCGGACGCGCTCGACATCGCCGCCTCCCTCATCTCCGGTCTGGAGAATGTGGACGCCACCTCGCGTCGCGGGATGCTCTCCGAGGTCGACGATCGCACGAGCGAGGTGACCGAGTACATCCTGCAGCAGCAGGAGGCCTACGGGGACGAACTCGAAGACGTGCTGGTCGACGTGAGCGGCGACGCCGCCGTCGACATCATCCGCTCGCTTCGGCTCATGAGCATGACGATCCTCGCCGACGAGCACGGCGGCTCGGAGCCGTTCGCGGTGTTGGAGTACGCCCTCGACGCCGCGACCACCGATGACGTCCTGCTCGTGAACCTCGGTTCCGACGGCAGCGTGCAGTCGGTGATGAGCGCCGACTGACGCTCACCACCGTCGCGGCTCAGACGGCCTGAGCGAAGCCGAGGTCTGCGCTGTCGGCGATGTGCGCGAGGTGCGGGGGGATCTCGCGGCCCTTCGACAGCATCGACTGCGCCCACAGGCGCCCTGCGCGATACGAGGAACGGACGAGCGGGCCGGCGAGGACGCCGAGGAATCCGATTCGCTCCGCCTCCTCCTTGAACTCCACGAACTCGGCCGGCTTCACCCACCGGGCCACCGGCAGGTGGCGAGGGGAGGGGCGCAGGTACTGCGTGATCGTGATGATGTCGCAGCCGGCCTCATGCAGGTCGTTCAGGGCCTGCACCACCTCTTCGGGCTCTTCCCCCATACCCAGGATGAGGTTGGACTTGGTGATGAGTCCTGCATCGCGGCCCTGGGTGATGACATCGAGCGAGCGCTCATAGCGGAAGGCCGGCCGGATGCGCTTGAAGATGCGTGGCACGGTCTCGACATTGTGCGCGAACACCTCGGGCCGTGCGTCGAAGATCTGGCCCAGGAACGCGGGATCCGCATTGTGCTCGTTGGCGAGGAGCTCGACGCCGGTGTTCGGGTTCAGCTCATGGATCTTGCGCACGGTCTCCGCGTTGAGCCAGGCGCCGGTGTCCGGCAGATCGTCGCGCGCGACGCTGGTCACCGTCGCGTAGCGGAGGTTCATGCGCACGACGCTCTCGGCGACCCGGCGCGGCTCGTCCGTGTCGTAGGCGTCGGGCTTCCCGGTATCGATCTGGCAGAAGTCGCAGCGCCGCGTGCACTGCGAGCCACCGATGAGGAAGGTCGCCTCGCGGTCCTCCCAGCATTCGAAGATGTTGGGACAGCCGGCCTCCTGGCACACCGTGTGCAGGTCCTCGCTCTTCACGAGCGAGTGCAGCGCGGTGTACTCCGGACCCATCTTCGCCTTGGTCTTGATCCACTCCGGCTTGCGCTCGATGGGTGTCTCGGCGTTCCGGATCTCGAGACGGAGCAGCTTCCGTCCCTCGGGTGCGGCGGCGGTCATGCGTAGGCTCCTGCCTGCTGGGCGGTCGAGTAGTCGGCGACGAAGGCGGCCGACACGGATTCGATGATGTCGGCGGGAGAGATGTCGGCGCCCACGACCTCGCTCACGGTGGTGACCCCCGCGTCGGTGATCCCGCACGGGATGATGTCGCGGAAGCCCGCGAGGCTGTTGTCGCAGTTGATCGCGAAGCCGTGCATGGTCACTCCCTGCTGCACGCGGACGCCGATCGCGGCGACCTTGTCTTCGGAGAGAGGTCGACGGACCCACACCCCGCTCCGGCCGTCGACCTGACGGCCGTCCACCCCGAAGGGACGCAGGACGTCGATCAGGATGCGCTCGAGACGGCGTACGTGGGCGACGACGTCCATCGGCTCGGGGAGGCGGACGATCGGATAGCCGACGAGCTGGCCGGGTCCGTGCCAAGTGATCTTGCCGCCCCGATCCACGTCGATGACCGGAGTGCCGTCCTGCGGACGCTCCTGCGGTTCGGTGCGCTTGCCGGCCGTATAGACCGCTTCATGCTCGAGGAGGATGAGCGTGTCAGGACGCGTGCCGTCGACCACGTCTGCGTGGATCCGACGCTGGAGCTCCCAGCCGTCTGAATACGGGACGTACGCAGGGGCGAGGCCGGGGGTGAGGATGTCGAGCATGAGCGACTCGCTCTCGGTCAATAGATGGATTGCGTCTAAGAATACTCCTCTTCGACTCGGGACACGCCACGAACCGTCGAGCGGTAGCGTGTGAGCATGAGCAGTCCCAGCCGAGCCGGACGCCCGAAGGCATCGTCCCGAGAGACTCTCGCGGAAGCCGCCTGCGAGCTCTTCCTGGAACGCGGCTACGACGCGACTTCCGTCGCCGACATCACGCAGCGGGCCGGCGTCAGTCGATCGAGCTTCTTCAACTACTTCTCCTCGAAGAGCGACGTGCTGTGGTCGGGCTTGGATGATCGCATCGGTCGCGCTGTCGACGACCTGGTCGCCGTGCCCGAGGATCGGCAGGGCGGAGAGGTCAGGCGCATCCTCACGGCCCTCGTCGACGGCTTCGCCCCGGACAGCCTCGCCCTCGCGATGACGAACTCCTCCGCCATGGGCCTCGACGACGAACTCGAACGCGACGCCGCGCTGCGACAGGCGAGACTCGCGGCGGCACTTGCCGACCTCGCGCACCGCTCCGGTGTCTCCGCGCTGGCCGCCGACATCGTGGCTGCGACCTGGGCCGCCGCGGTGATCGCCGCGATACGCGCCTGGGCGGAGAGCGGTGCCGGTCGGGGGTCGGTGGCTGACCGCTTCGTCGACGCGATGAGTGCGATCGGACGACTGCCGTGGAGTGCTCCGACGTCGTGACCGGCGCGAGGGGCCGGATGACGCGCCGGACCTGCTGGGCGAGACCATGGTGGTCGCGTGAAGGAGCTCTTCCAGGACGAACTCGTCGTCGGAGCCTCGCCGAGCGCGGAGAAGGGCGCCGGATTCGCGTAAACTCGGTGTCACCATGGCTACCTTTGGCACGCTCTCCGATCGGCTCACCGAGACCTTCCGCAACCTCCGCACGAAGGGAAAGCTCACCGCGGCCGATGTCGACGGCACCGTGCGCGAGATCCGTCGTGCGCTGCTCGACGCCGACGTCGCGCTCACCGTCGTCAAGGAGTTCACCGCGAAGGTGCGCGAGCGGGCGCTCGGCGACGAGGTCAGCAAGGCCCTGAACCCGGCGCAGCAGGTCGTCCAGATCGTCAATGAGGAGCTGGTCCAGATCCTCGGCGGCGAGCAGCGCCGACTCCGGTTCGCGAAGACGGCCCCGACGGTCATCATGCTCGCGGGGCTCCAGGGTTCGGGCAAGACGACATTCGCCGGCAAGCTCGCGAAGCAGCTCGAGGGCGAGGGCCACACCCCGCTGCTCGTCGCCGCCGACCTGCAGCGCCCGAACGCCGTCAACCAGCTCCAGGTCGTCGCCGAGCAGGCGGGCGCGACCGTCTACGCCCCCGAGCCGGGCAACGGCGTCGGCGATCCCGTGAAGGTCTCCCGTGACGGCGTCGAGCACGCACGCCGTCACCAGCACGATGTGGTCATCATCGACACCGCCGGACGTCTGGGCGTCGATGCGGAGCTCATGAAGCAGGCCTCGGACATCCGCAAGGCGACCGACCCGGACGAGGTCCTTTTCGTCATCGACGCGATGATCGGTCAGGATGCGGTGAACACCGCGCGGGCCTTCCAGGAGGGCGTCGACTTCACCGGCGTCGTGCTGTCCAAGCTCGACGGCGACGCGCGCGGTGGTGCGGCGCTCTCCGTCGCCTCCGTCACCGGCCGTCCCATCATCTTCGCCTCCACCGGTGAGCGCCTCGAAGACCTCGAGCCCTTCCACCCGGATCGCATGGCGAGCCGCATCCTCGACCTCGGTGACATCCTCACCCTCATCGAACAGGCCCAGCAGGCCTTCGATGAGGAAGAGGCCGTCAAGATGGCCGAGAAGCTCGCGACCGAGCAGTTCACCCTCGAGGACTTCCTCGACCAGCTTCAGCAGATGAAGAAGATGGGCTCGATGAAGAAGATGCTGGGGATGCTCCCCGGCATGGGGCAGATGAAGCAGCAGCTCGAGGACTTCGACGAGCGCGAGATCGACCGGACCGAGGCGATCATCCGGTCCATGACTCCCGGCGAGCGTCGCAACCCCAAGGTCCTCAACGGCTCCCGCCGCCTGCGGATCGCGCGCGGATCGGGCATGACCGTGACCGACGTGAACCAGCTGGTCGCTCGATTCGACCAGGCGGCGAAGATGATGAAGACCGTCGCCAGAGGCGGCACCCCGAACATCCCGGGAATGGGCGCCATGCCCGGTCTCGGCAAGCCGGGCGCATCCTCCAAGCGCGGCAAGAAGGGCAAGTCGTCCGGCGGGTCGCGCTCGGGCAACCCCGCGAAGCGCGCCGCAGAGAATGCCGGCCTCACCGCGGGCTCGACGCCCACCGGATCCGGTTTCGGCCTGGGCGGCGCGAAGGCGCCGAGCGAGGCCGACCTCGCGGAGATCCAGAAGCTCTTCGGCAAGAACTGACGCCCGTCGGTCTCGAACGGCGGACCGTCTCGCTGGCGGAGACCGTTCGATGGTCGGACCGCGCGGGTGACCTCGACCGGACAGACGAAGCGGGCCCGGAGGAATCCTCCGGGCCCGCCTCCTCAGGAACCTGAGGTTACTTCACGTCCTCGTCGACCCAGTCCATCGACTTGCTGACGGCCTTGCGCCACAGCCGCAGCTGACGGTCGCGCTCTGCGTCCTCCATCGACGGCTCCCAACGACGGTCCTCCTGCCAGTTCGCGGAGAGGTCGTCCAGGCCGTTCCAGAACCCGACCGCCAGGCCCGCAGCGTATGCGGCGCCCAGCGCGGTGGTCTCGGCGACGACCGGTCGGACGACCGGAACGCCGAGCACGTCCGCCTGGAACTGCATCAGGGCGTCGTTGGCGACCATTCCGCCGTCGACCTTGAGCTCGGTGAGGTCGACACCGGCATCGGCGTTGACCGCGTCCAGCACATCGCGGGTCTGGAACGCCACGGCCTCGAGTGCTGCGCGGGCGATGTGGTTCTTGTTCGCGTAGCGGGTGAGACCCACGATCGCACCGCGGGCGTCCGGACGCCAGTACGGCGCGAACAGACCCGAGAACGCCGGCACGATGTAGACGCCGCCGTTGTCGTCGACCTGCTTGGCGAGCTCCTCCACCTCGGGGGCGGAGCCGATGATGCCGAGCTGGTCACGCAGCCACTGGATCAGCGACCCGGTGACGGCGATCGACCCCTCGAGCGCATAGTGCGTCGGCCCGTCGCCGAGCTTGTAGCCGACCGTGGTCAGCAGCCCGTTCTTGGAGTGGACGATCTCCTCACCCGTGTTGAAGATGAGGAAGCAGCCGGTGCCGTACGTGTTCTTGCTCTCACCGGTGTTGAACGCCGCCTGGCCGAACGTGGCCGCCTGCTGATCTCCCAGGATGCCGGCGATCGGCGTCTCGCGCAGCAGCGACGAGTCCTCGGCTGCGCCGTAGACCTCGGAGGAGGAGCGGATCTCGGGCATCATCGAGCGAGGCACGCCGAACGCCTCGAGGATGTCGTCACGCCACTCGAGCGTCTCGAGATCCATGAACATCGTCCGCGACGCGTTGGTGACGTCCGTCACGTGCACGCCGCCGTCGACACCACCGGTGAGGTTCCAGAGAACCCAGCTGTCCGTCGTGCCGAAGACCAGGTCGCCGGCATCCGCCTTCTCGCGCGCACCCTCGACGTTCTCGAGGATCCACGCGATCTTCGTGCCGGAGAAGTACGTGGCCAGAGGGAGGCCCACGACGGGCTTGAACCGCTCGACCCCGCCGTCGGCCGCGAGGCGGTCGACGATCTCCTGCGTACGCGTGTCCTGCCAGACGATCGCGTTGTAGACGGCCTTGCCGGTCGTCTTGTCCCAGACCACCGCGGTCTCGCGCTGGTTGGTGATGCCGACGGCGGCGATGTCGTGGCGCGTCAGGTCGGCACGGCTCAGGGCGAGACCGATGACCTCCTGCACGTTGCGCCAGATCTCGGCGGGGTCGTGCTCGACCCAGCCTGCCTTCGGAAGGATCTGCTCGTGCTCCTTCTGACCCGTCGCGATGATGCTGCCCTTCTTGTCGAAGATGATCGCGCGGCTGGAGGTTGTGCCCTGATCGATGGCGATGATGTAGTCGGCCATTGTGTTCTCCTTTGAAGTCAGGTTCGGGGTCAGGCGAGGTTGAGCAGCGCGGGCGCTGCGAGGGCGGCGAGGACGCCACCGACGAGGGGGCCGACCACCGGCACCCAGGAGTACGACCAGTCGCTTGAGCCCTTGCCCTTGATCGGCAGAATGGCGTGAGCGATACGCGGGCCGAGGTCACGGGCAGGGTTGATCGCGTAACCGGTCGGTCCACCGAGGGAGGCACCGATCGCGACGACGACGAGGGCGACGGGCAGCGCGCTGAGCGGTCCGAGGCCTCCGGGGACGCCGATCTCGATGTCGCCGTAGTCGGCGAACGCGAAGACCGCGAACACGAGGACGAACGTGCCGATGACCTCTGTGACGAGGTTCCATCCGTAGGAGCGGATCGCAGGACCCGTCGAGAAGACGCCGAGCTTGTTGGCCGGGTCGGGCTCCTCGTCGAAGTGCTGCTTGTAGGCGAGCCAGGTGAGGATCGCACCGACGATGGCTCCGAGCAGCTCCGCGCCGGTGGCGACGGCGAACTGCGAGAAGTCGATCTTGTTCGCGACCAGGAGGCCGATGCCGACGGCCGGGTTCAGGATGGCGCCGGAGTATGCCGAGGCGAGGACACCCACGAAGACCGCGAGACCCCACCCCCAGTTGACCATCAGGAAGCCGCCGCCGAAGCCCTTGTTCTTCGCGAGCGCGACGTTTGCGACCACACCACATCCGAGGAGGATCAGCAGCGCAGTGCCGACGAACTCCGAGAGGAAGTAGAGACCGAGATTCACTTCAGTCATGTCTTCATTGACCTTTCTTGAGTGCCAGGGCCCCTTAGCCCTGGCACTTGTTGGGAATTACGCCGCGTGGAGGGCGGCGTTCGGATCTCTCGTCAGCCGCGTGCGCGGGACGAGATCTGGAGTCCATGGCGCTCGTTGAGCAGCTCACGCGTCTGCTCGAGCTCGGCATCGTGTCGTGCACGGTCCCAGTCGAGCAGAGGAGCCAGCGCATCGGCAAGCTCTTCGAGCACATCCGCGTCGGCATTGCCCGTGAACGCGATGCTGGTGCGACGGAGGACGACGTCCTGGAGGCGCGCGACCATCTCGTTCTCGACCATCCACGCGAGTTCCCTGGTCGACAGGTCGCCACCGACGAGAGGCGCGTCATCGCCCTGCTCGACGTAGGCCCAGACCTGTGCGGCGCGGGTGCCGTAGCGGGCGAGCAGGCGCTCCGCGCGGTCTCCGGCACCGGGAAGGTTCTCCTGGATCCAGATCCGACGGGCCTTCTCGGTCCGCGGGAAGTCGCGGCCTCCGCCGATGGCACGGCCGACGGTCGAGACCGTGCGGGTCCGGCCGATCAGCCCGAGCACGACGTCCGACAGCGACTCGCCGAGTGCACGGAACGTGGTCCACTTGCCTCCGACGAGGCTCACGAGCGGCGCTGCGCCCTTGTCGTCGACCTCGATGCGGTAGTCGCGAGAGACGAACCCGGGAGCCGTGTCCTCGTGCCGGGGGAGCGGGCGGATGCCGGAGAAGTTGAAGACGATCTGCTCTCGCGTCACCTCGATCTGCGGGAAGACGTGATGGATGAGGTCGAAGAAGTAGTCGATCTCCTCCTCCGTGCACACCGGCACCTCGCGGGGGTCCGCGTCGATGTCGGTCGTTCCCACCAGCACCCGGCCCTTGAGCGGGTAGATGAGGACGATGCGACCGTCGGAGTGCTCGAAGAAGATCTCGCGGCCACGGGTGGCCTCGAGCAGCTCGGGGTGGTCGAGCACGATGTGCGAGCCCTTGGTGCCGCCCATGAAGCGGGTGTCGGTGCCGAGGGCGTCGTTGGTCAGGTCGGTCCACGGGCCGGAGGCATTGACGACGACGTCTGCGGTGACGGAGAACTCGGTTCCGCTCTCGCGGTCGCGCAGGATGACCTTCTCGCCGTCCCGGGAGATCGCCTCGACATAGTTGAGCGCGACGGCGCCGGGGTGCGCGGCGCGGCCGTCCTGGAGGACGTCCAGAGCCAGACGCTCCGGGTCGTGCATGGACGCGTCGTAGTAGGTCGCGGTGTACTTGATGTTCGGGTCGAGCGAGGGGAGCTCGGCGAGCGAGCGCTTGCGGCCGAGGAACCGGTGACGGGGGACCATGCCGCCGTCGCGCGAGAACGTGTCGTAGATCGTCAGGCCGACCTTGATGAGGAAGGCGCCGCGTTCTTGGGGCTTGCCGCTCTTGTGGGTGAGGAAGCGCAGCGGAGCGGAGAGGATGCCCGAGAACGTCGAGTAGATCGGGATGGTGGTCTCGAGCGGCTTGACGTAGTGCGGGGCGATCTTCAGAAGGCCGTTGCGCTCTTCGACGGACTCGCGCACGAGACGGAACTCGCCGTTCTCGAGGTATCGGATGCCGCCATGGATCATGTGGCTCGATGCGGCGGACGCACCGGAGGCGAAGTCGCCTCGCTCGACCAGCAGGACGTCCACGCCCTGGAGGGCGAGGTCACGGAAGGTGGAGATCCCGTTGATCCCTGCTCCGATGACGAGGACGCTCGTGCGTCCGGACTCTCGGACCGCGCGGACGTCAGCGCGTTCCGGTGATGAGTGTGTCGACTCGATCATCTTCGACCTCTCTCTGTTCTTGCCCCCAGCATCGACCTCCACGGGCGGTACGCGCAAGCCCGTTGCACATATGTGCAAAGATCGGAGGGAGGAGGTCGTCATGGCGCAATCCGACGCGGGATCCCGGGACGCGAAGCTGATCGCGGCGCTCACCGCCGCGCAGCTCTACTACATGCAGGACAAGACCATGGAGGTCATCGCGCAGGAGTTGAAGACCTCGCGGTCGTCGGTGTCGCGCCTGCTCAGCTTCGCGCGCGAGAGCGGACTCGTCGACATCCGCATCAACTCGCCGCTGGAGCGCCTCGGGATGCTGGAGCAGCGCATCCGCGACCGCTACCGTGTCGTGGCGCACGTCGTGCCGATCCCCGAGATCGTCAGCGAGGTGGAGCGCCTCGAGCGCGTCGCACTCACCGCCGGCCGGCTGCTCTCGCAGTTCGTCGACTCGAACATGATCGTCGGCGTCGCGTGGGGATCGACGATCAGTGCGGTGAGTCGGGGACTCACGCAGAAGGAGACGCACAACACGACCTTCGTGCAGCTCAACGGCGCCGGCAACACCCAGACCAGCGGCGTCGAGTACTCCAGCGACATCCTGCAGCGGTTCGGCAGCGCCTTCGGTGCGCAGGTGCAGCAGTTCCCGGTGCCGGCGTTCTTCGACGACCCCTCGACCCGAGAGGCCATGTGGCGGGAGCGCAGCACGCGGCGCGTGCTGGACCTGCAGGCGAAGATGGACATCGCGGTGTTCAGCCTCGGGTCGCCGGCCGCAGAGGTCCCGAGTCGCGTGTACGTCGGGGGATACCTGAGCCGCGACGACTACCGAAGCCTGCGCGAGGACCACGCGATCGGCGATGTCGCGACGGTCTTCTTCCGTGCGGACGGCTCCTGGAAGGACATCAGGGTGAACGCCAGGGCGACTGGTCCCGGCCTCGATCGGCTTCGGCGTGTGCCGCGCCGTGTCTGCGTGGTCTCGGGTGTCCCGAAGCTGGTCAGCCTGCGAGCGGCCATCGCTGCGGAGCTGATCACGGACGTGGTCCTGGATGAGGGGCTCGCGCGCCGACTCGTCGACGACTGACGGGTCGAGCGGCGTGCGTCCGTCACGGCTCCTCGGTCGAGGCCTCCGGGCCGGAGCGGAATTCGCGGATCAGGTGCTGCACGACCGCCGCGAGGTCTCCTCCCGTGGCGTTGGCGATGGTGAGCTGCCGTTCGTAGCTCGCGCCTGCGGTGAGGATCGTCCCGATGCTGGCGAACTCGCGGACGCAGCCGAGCTCCAGCGCGACCGGTGCGAGCTCCTCGATGATGTCGGCGAGGTGGTCGCGCACCGGGCGCTGCGTGCCGGCCGCGTCGATGATCACGCGGGCATCGAGTCCGTACCGGGCGGCACGCCACTTGTTCTCGCGGTGGAACCACGCGGGCATCTCCGCCAGGTCCCGCCCCTCGTCGAGCTGACGGGACAGGTGCTCGACGAGGACCTGCACGAGGGCGGCCATCGACGCCAGCTCCGGGAGCGTGGAGAGTCCGTCGCAGGCGCGGACCTCGATCGTGCCCCAGCGGGGTGCGGGGCGGATGTCCCACCGGACCTCCGTCGCATCGGCCATCACGCCGGTGCGCACCATGTCCTCGAGATACGACTCGTACTGCGACCAATCGCGGAGCGGCCAGGGGAGCCCGGCGGTCGGCAGCTGCTGGAAGACGAGGGCTCGGTTCGAGGCGTAGCCGGTGCGCTCGCCCGCCCAGAACGGACTCGACGCCGCCAGCGCCTGCAGATGCGGGAGGTAGGCGGCGAGAGCGTTGATGATCGGGATGACCTTGCGCTGGTCCTCCACGCCGATGTGGACGTGGATGCCCCAGATCATCATGTTGCGCCCCCACCACTGGGTGCGCTCGATGAGCGTGTGATATCGGGTCTTGTCGGTCACCTCCTGGTCGAACCACTGCGCGAACGGGTGGCTCCCGGCGGAGAGCAGTTCGATGCCGGCGGGGTCGGTGGCCTCTCGCACCGCCGCGATGGCATTCGCGATGTCGTCGACGGCGTGGGCGACCGAGTCGCCGATGCCGCTGGTGACCTCGATGGTGTTGGTGAGCAGCTCGCCGGTGACCGTATGGCGCTCCTCTTCGCTCTCCGCTTCGAGAGCCGCGAGGAGTTCGGGCGCGCGTCCGACGAGATCACCGGTCGCCGGATCGGCGAGCATGATCTCCCACTCCAGGCCGACGGTGGACCGCGCGGATGGCGCGAAATCGAGCTTCACCAGCACAGTCTGACACGGGGTGTCCGCGACACGGCAACCCCCGAGTCGTCGCGTTTCGCGACTGGCGCGCGGATCTGGCAGAATAGAAGGTCGGACGACGTGCTCGACCCTCTATCCAGCACTCGTCCTCCCTATTTGAGCTTCCGCCGGGTGTGCACCCCACTCTCCAGGCGACCGGTTCGTTTCCTTCCACACAATTCAGGAGAATCGTGGCTGTCAAGATTCGTCTCAAGCGCATGGGCAAGATCCGTGCGCCGTTCTACCGCATCGTCGTCGCCGACTCGAAGACCAAGCGCGATGGTCGCGTGATCGAGGAGATCGGCAAGTACCACCCCACCGAGGAGCCCTCGTTCATCGAGATCGACTCCGAGCGTGCGCAGTACTGGCTCTCCGTCGGCGCGCAGCCGACCGAGCAGGTCGCCGCCCTCCTCAAGATCACGGGCGACTGGGGCAAGTTCAAGGGTGACAAGGACGCCAAGTCCACGCTCAAGGTCAAGGAGCCCAAGGTTCCGTTCGAGATCGACGCGTCCAAGAAGTCCGTCGTGAAGCCGAAGGCGGAGAAGAAGGAGGCTCCCGCTGCGGAGGCTCCCGCCGCTGCCGATGCGGAGGCCGCTGAGGCTCCCGCCGCCGACGCAGAGTAATCCGTCGTGCTCGCCGCCGCGCTCGAACACATCGTCAAGGGGATCGTGGATCACCCGGAGGATGTGCGTATCAACGCCTCCACCTCGCCGCGAGGCGACCTCCTCGAGGTGCGTGTGCACCCCGACGACCGTGGACGCGTGATCGGGCGCGGCGGCCGCACGGCCAAGGCACTGCGCACGCTCATCGCCGCGCTGGCTGATGGGCGTCGCGTCCGCGTCGACGTCGCGGACGACTGACGTGGTGCCGAAAGACCGTAACCAGGGCAAGAACCAGCTGCGGGTAGGACGCCTCGTCAAGGCTCATGGCCTCAAGGGCGCGCTGAAGCTGGAGCTCTACACCGACAACCCGGAGCGTCGTTTCACGACGGGTGCCGAGTTCACGTTGCAGGTGCCGGAGGCATCTCCGTGGCACGGCAAGACGGTGGTCGTGCGGGAGTACCGCGTGATGAACGGCAATCCCGTCGTGTTCCTTCAGGACGTCGACGACCGGGACGCCGCCGAGACCCTCGTCCGCGCGATCCTGTGGATCGATCAGGACGTCGACGAGGTCGAGGACGACGCGTGGTTCGACCACCAGCTCGTCGGCCTCGACGTCGTGCGTGACGACGTGGTGGTCGGCAAGGTCGCCCGAGTCGATCATTTCCCCGCCCAGGATCTGCTCATCGTGCGGGCCGGAGAGAACGAGATCCTGGTCCCGTTCGTCAAGGCGATCGTCCCGACCGTGGACGTGAGCGGTGGTCGCGTCATCGTGACGCCTCCTCCCGGACTCTTCGAAGAGCTTCCCGACGCTTCGGAAGCGCCCGACGCGGGGGAGTCCTCGGACTCCGACGCCTCCGAGTGACCGCTGGTACGGTTCCTCCGTGCGCATCGACGTCCTCTCGATCTTCCCGTCGTACTTCGACGGGCTGACGCTCTCCCTGCTGGGCAAGGCTCGCAGCGCCGGCATCCTCGATCTGACGGTGCGAGACCTGCGGGACTGGACGTCGGACCGTCACCGCACGGTCGACGACACCCCGTACGGTGGGGGCGCCGGAATGGTGATGAAGCCGGAGCCGTGGGCACTCGCGCTCGACGAGCTGGCCGCACAGCCCGACGGTGCCGCCCGGCCTGACGGCGACGAGCGGAGCCGACCGACGATCATCTTCCCCTCGCCCGCCGGCGAGGTCTTCACCCAGGCCACGGCGCGCGACCTCAGCTCCCGTGAGCACCTGATCTTCGGGTGCGGCCGATACGAGGGCATCGACGAGCGTGTGTTCGAGTACGCCGCCGCCCTCGGCGAGGTGCGTCTGATCAGCCTCGGCGACTACGTCCTCAACGGAGGGGAGGTCGCGACGATGGCGATGATCGAGGCCATCGGGCGGCTGATTCCCGGCGTCGTAGGCAATCCGGAGAGCCTCGTCGAGGAGTCCCACGAAGACGGACTGCTGGAGTACCCGTCGTACACGAAGCCGTCGATGTGGCGAGAGCGTCCGGTGCCCGACGTCCTGCTGAGCGGCAACCACGCGGCGATCGCCGCCTGGCGCCGCGAACAGCAGCTCGAGCGCACGCGTCGTCGCCGTCCCGATCTGCTGCCGGGCGACGAGGTCTAGAGCATCGTCTCGACGCCGCGGTCGATATCGAATACGACGTCGTGCGGGTGGCGCAGGGCGAGGGCGGATCCGATGTCCAGTCCTCTGAGCTCCGCGCGGACCATCCGGCCGAGCATCTCGTGCGTCACGACCACCGGCGTCCCGCTCGCCGCCCACCCGCAGGCTGAGAGGGCGCGCCGCGCACGGGCCCTCGCCTGCGCGTAGCTCTCGCCACCGGGGAACGCCCACCCGTATCGATTGGCCGCCCTCTCCTCGCGAGCAGTGGGGAACCGCAGGTCGACCTCATCCCACGTCAGCCCCGCGAGGTCGCCGTGATGGAGGTCCGCGAGCTCGGCGACCTCGACGAGCTCCGCACCGAGATGGTCGGCGATGATCGCAGCAGTGCCCATCGCGCGCCCGAGCGGACTCGAGCAGACGGTCGTGATCGCGCGGCCGTCGAGGCGTCGCGCGATGGTCGTCGCCTGGCGGATGCCCTCCTCGGTGAGCGCGGAGTCCAGCTGACCCTGCAGGCGATGTTCCCGGTTCCACTGCGTCTGGCCGTGTCGGACCAGCAGCAGATGCTCCGGTACATGACGGTCCTGCGGGATCATGCCCCCAGGATGGCACAGCGGAGCCCGCACCGACCCGACTGACCCGGCGGAGCCACGAACGGCTGATAGCGTCTGAGCATGGTCGACGAGGTGCTGGCGAGGTCGTTCGAACGGATCGGTGCGGAGTACGACCGCTATCGTCCGGGTTTCCCCCCGGGGGCGGTTGAACTGATCGCGCCGGACCGGGTCGGCGCGATCCTCGACCTCGGCGCAGGGACCGGCAAGTTCACCGAATTGCTGACCGACCGTGCGGAACGCGTGGTCGCAGTCGAGCCGTCGGAGGCGATGCTCGGCGTCCTCCGGGCGAAGCTGACGACGGTGGAGGCGCTTCTCGGGAGCGCGGAGAGCATTCCGGTCGCAGATGCCGCGGTGGACGTCGTCTCGGTGGCACAGGCGTTCCATTGGTTCGATCGGATCCCAGCATGCGCGGAGATCGCGCGCGTGCTGAAGCCGGGTGGCCTGCTCGGCCTGATCTGGAACCACTCCGATCCGGCGTGCGGGTGGGACAGGGCTGCGCACCGGATCGCGCACCCGGCAGTGGGGGAGTCGGACGGCACCACGACGAGCGCAGCGGACGAGCTCCCCGGTTTCGACCACCTCGGCGCGACCCGGCTGCGGTGGACGGAGCGGATCGGCCGCGCGGACTACCTGAAGCGCTGGTCGACCGTGAGCACCTTCCTCGTCGCGGGCGACGACGAGCGGAACGCGATGATCGCAGAGATCGAGTCGGTGATGGACTCAGACCCGGAGACGCAGGGACGAGAGGCATTCGATCTGCCGATCGTCACCGACGTGTTCGTCTACCGGCGCGCATGAGGATCTGGTCGCTGCATCCTCGCTACCTCGACCGTCAGGGGCTCGTGGCCTGCTGGCGGGAGACGCTGCTGGCGCAGGCGGTGCTCGCCGGGCGCACCACAGGCTACGTGAACCATCCGCAGCTTCAGCGATTCCGGTCGGCACCCGATCCACTGGAGGCCGTCGGAGCGTATCTGCATGCCATCGCGGTGGAGGCCGAGGTGCGCGGCTACCGCTTCGACCGCGAGCGCATCGACAGGCGCGATGCGCGCGGCGAGGAGATGCTGTCCGTCACCACGGGGCAGCTCGCTGCGGAGTGGAGCCATCTCACGGCGAAGCTGACCGTTCGCAACCCCGATGTGCTCGCGCTCTGGGAGACCGTGACGGTGCCGGACCCGCATCCGCTCTTCCACGTCCTCGAGGGCCCGATCGCGTCCTGGGAACGGGCGACGCCGACGGGATGACGATCCCGCGTCAGTCGACGCCGAGGAACGAGCGATCGGTGAGGACGATCGGCCCGTCTGCCGTCACGGCCACGGTGTGCTCCGAGTGAGCGCCGCGGGAGCCGTCGACGCTGCGCAGCGTCCAGCCATCGGGATCAGTGACGAGCTCGTCGGTCGTCTGCAGCAGCCAGGGCTCGAGGGCGAAGACGAGGCCCTCGCGCAGCGGGAACCCTCGGCCGGCTCGGCCGTCGTTCGGAACGTGGGGGTCGCCGTGCATGATGCGCCCGACTCCGTGGCCGCCGAAGTCGGTGTTGATCGAGTACCCCTCGCCGTGCGAGACGGCGGCGATCGCGGCGGAGATGTCGCCGATCCGATTGCCGACGGTCGCGGCTGCGATGGCGGCATCGAGCGCGCGCTCTGTCGTCTCGATGATCCGGAGGTCCTCGTCGCGCGGCGTGCCGACGACGAAGGACACAGCGGAGTCGGCCACCCAGCCGTCGACCGAGACGGCGAAGTCGAGCGACACGAGATCACCGTCGCGCAGTGTGTAGTCGTGGGGGAGCCCGTGCAGGACGGCGTCGTTGATCGACGTGCAGATGACCTTCCCGAACGGGCTCGCGCCGAAGGAGGGGTGGTAGTCGATGTAGCAGGACTCGGCACCGGCCTTGCGGATCATGTCGTGCGCGCGGCGATCGATCGCCAGCAGGTTCGTGCCGACCTTCGTCTCATCTCGCAGCGTCGCCAGGGTCTCGGCCACGAAGCGACCGGCGGCGCGCATCTCGTCGATCTCGGCAGGGGTGCGCAGTTCGATCATCGGGGTGTCCTCTCGTCCCCTCCATTCTCCCCGATGCCGCAGCGGCTCGGCGTCCGCTCGGCATCGGCGCAAGCGGCGAAGTGCTCACAGCGAACACTCTGACCTGTCGCATCGCCGCGTCGTACGATCGATCACATGTGGTTGCGTCAGGCGTTCTTCCGGTGGTTGATCCCGGCGGCGTTCCTGCTGCCACTGTGGCTGCTGGTCGGCTGGGCAGTCTTCCAGGGCGGCTGGGCCATCCTCTGGGTGCTGTTCATCGCCATCCCCTCGGTGTTCGTCGGGCAGCTCCTGCTCACCCTGCTGACCCGCTCGCGCCCCTCGGTGCGCGCCGAACGTGCGGTCTCCTGGTGGGACGTCGGCGGTTTCGCGCTCTGGCACGCGCTGACCATCGCGGTCGGGTTCTTCCTCGACGAGGCTTTCGGATGGCTGCTCGCCGCCGCTGTCGTCGTGGGGATCGGTCTGGTCTGGCTCCAGCTGTGGCAGCTGTGGACCGAGGCGAAGGGCAGTGGAGCGCGGCTGCGCGAGACCATCTCCTGGTCGACGGTCCCGGGTGTGGACGAGTCACAGCCACCCACTCGCGCGCATGAGGTGATCGTCGTCCGCGAGAGCGACGCACGGGACTGATTACCGCGGGCGTCGCTCGGTTTTGGCGCGGTGGATCATCCGTGGCAGAATGGGTGTTTGTGCCGTGACCGGTTCTGCCCCAGGGGAACCCGCGGACGCTTCGGCGCCGTTCAGCACACACCTCCATCTTGTTCCTTCCTGAAATCATGCATCCGACCTGAGGCGAGTGCAGAGAGAGACGATCATGCAGATCCTCGACGCCGTCGACGCAGCATCCCTGCGCTCGGACGTTCCCGTCTTCCACCCCGGTGACACGGTCAACGTGCACGTCAACATCACCGAGGGCAGCCGCTCCCGTATCCAGGTCTTCAAGGGCGTCGTCATCGGCCGCCAGGGCGATGGTGTGCGCGAGACCTTCACCGTTCGCAAGATCAGCTTCCAGGTGGGCGTCGAGCGCACCTTCCCGGTGCACTCGCCGGTGATCGACCACATCGAGGTCGTCACCCGCGGTGACGTGCGTCGCGCGAAGCTGTACTACCTCCGCCAGCTGCGGGGCAAGAAGGCGAAGATCAAGGAGAAGCGCGACAACTGACGCGCAGGTTCTCCACAGCACCCCGGGACACGATGTCCCGGGGTGCTGTGTTCTCCCCGGGGTGTGCGACCCTTATTAGTGCCGTCTCCGAGCGGTGCGAGACTGTGAAGGAACCTTGATGACGACTGACTCCGCCGCCGCGTCCATGCCTCCGACGAAGCGGCGTCGAGGATTCCTCGTCTTCCTCCGGGATGTCCTCGTCATCATCGTGATCGCGGCGCTCGTCTCGTTCGTCGTGAAGACGTTCATCGTCCGGTCGTTCTACATCCCCTCGGCGTCGATGGAGCGCACGCTCCTCGTCGATGACCGCATCCTCGTCGACGAGCTGACGCCGCGATGGACCGGATACGAGCGCGGCGACATCGTCGTCTTCAAGGATCCGGGCGGATGGCTCGACGCGCAGCCGCAGCCCCCGGCCCAGCCGCCCCTGATCCAGGCGGTCGACTGGGTGCTGACGGTCGTCGGGATCTCGGCGACAGACTCGCAGGACCACCTCGTCAAACGCGTGATCGGGCTCCCCGGCGACCATGTCGTATGCTGCAACGCGCTCGGTCAGATCACCGTCAACGATGCTCCGATCGATGAGCTCGACTACCTCAACCTGCCCGCAGGCGACACCGCGGCGTCGAACGACCCGTTCGACGTGGTCGTGCCGGAGGGCTCGCTGTGGTTGATGGGCGACAACCGTGATCGCTCACGCGACTCCCGAGCACACCAGGACCTTCCCAGCGGTGGCTTCGTACCGCTGGAGAACGTGGTCGGGAAGGCGTTCCTCACCACCTGGCCCTTCGATCGCATGGGGACCATCGACGGTCACCACGACAGCTTCAACGGCGTACCGGATCCGAAATGACCGTCGTCGCACCCAAGCTGACACTGGAGCGGCGTCTCCTCGGGGAGTGCGACCTCATCATCTCCCTCGACGAGGTCGGTCGTGGCGCGCTGGCCGGTCCGGTCGCCGTCGGCGCGGCGGTGATGGATGCCGCAGGCGCACGGCGCCGCGTACCGGAGGGGCTGAGGGACTCCAAGCTCGTCACCGAGCGGCGCCGACCCGAGGTGGCCGCACGAGCGGCGTCCTGGGTGCAGGCCTCCGGTGTCGGGTGGGCCAGTGCGGCGGAGGTCGATGAGGTCGGCATCATGCGCGCACTCGGTCTCGCGGCATCCCGCGCCGTGCTGAGCGTGGTCGAGCAGGGAGTCTCGACCGCGGGTGCCCTCGTGCTGCTCGACGGCAATCACGATTACGTCTCGGCCGTCCATCCGGCACCTCTGCGGGTCCGACCGGTGATCAAGGCCGACCGCGACTGCGCCTCGGTGTCGGCGGCCTCCGTGATCGCCAAGGTCGCCCGCGACGCGTACATGGGCGACCTCCATGAGGGACATCCCGACTACCAGTGGAACCGCAACAAGGGGTACGCGAGCCTCGAGCACCGTGACGCGATCCGCAGTCTCGGGCTCTCGCCCCATCATCGTTCCTCATGGGCGATCGCCGATGTGCCCACGCTGTTCTGAAGCTCCGTGCGGCATCCGCCCGCGGCCGACTCTAGGATGGAGTCATCATGGATGAGGAAGCCTTCGACGATTACGACCGCGAGCTCGAGCTCGCGTTGTTCCGCGAGTATCGCGATGTCGTCCTGCAGTTCCAGTACGTCGTCGAGACCGAGCGCCGGTTCTACCTGGCGAACGAGGTCAACGTCGTGCGCCGCGACACCGAGCACGACTTCTACTTCGAGATCTCGATGACGGACGTCTGGGTGTGGGACATCTACCGCGCCGACCGCTTCGTCAAGGCTGTTCGTGTGCTCACGTTCAAGGACGTGAACGTCGAGGAGCTCCAGCGTCGCGAGTTCGAACTGCCGCAGGAGCTCTCGCTCGACGGGGAGTGACCCGTTCTGCACCGTTCGGCGGTCTGACGGACTCTCCACTCCCTCCGGAGGACCCCGCCGTTCCCCGCCTGCAGCGCCGTCGTCGTCGGCGAGGCTGTGCGAATGGCAGCGAAAGACGATCTCGGCAGAGCCGGTGAAGACCGGGCGGCGCGGTACCTGACCGACTCGGGGTACGAGGTGCTCGACCGCAATTGGCGGTGCGCGCAGGGCGAACTCGACATCGTCGCGCGCCGCGGCGGCTGGCTCGCGGTGGTCGAGGTGAAGACGAGAAGGTCGCTGGCGTACGGTCATCCTCTCGAAGCAGTGGACGCCCGCAAGCGTCGGCGCCTGTGGCAGCTCGCCCATGCCTGGGCACTCGACAACGGCGGTCGGATCCACGGGCTGAGGATCCGCATCGATGTCATCGGCATCGTCGGGACGGATCCCGCCGTCGGCCAGCTCGAGCACCTCGAGAACCTGTCGTGAGCACGGCGCGTACCTGGGCTGTCGCGCTCACCGGGGTCGACGGGCACCTCGTCGAGGTCGAGGCCGATCTCTCCAACCAGACACCCGACTTCAGGATCATCGGGCTCCCGGACAAGTCGCTCGGAGAAGCCGTGCAGCGCGTGCACAACGCCTGCAAGAACACCGGGCTGGATCTCCCGCGGCGGCGATTGACCGTCAACCTCTCACCGGCGAGTCTGCCCAAGCAGGGCTCGGCGTTCGACCTGAGCATCGCTGTCGCGGCCCTCGCCGCCGGCGGCTCCCTGGCGTCCCGGTCGATCACCCGCACCGTGCACATCGGAGAGCTCGGACTCGACGGACGACTCCGGCCCGTTCCCGGAGTCCTGCCCTCCGTGTTCGCGGCGGCGCGGGCGGGGTTCGAGGTGGTGGTCGTGCCGCAGGCGAATGCGGCGGAGGCACGCCTCGTGCCAGGGATCGACGTGCGTCCCGCCGCGACGCTCTCGCAGGTGGCGGTGTGGCACGGCGCCGACGTGGAGGTGCAGGAGGTGGACGCTGTCGCAGTCCCACCCGTGAGTCCTGCGCCGACGGAGACGCTCGACCTGTCCGACGTCGTGGGGCAGGAGGATGCGGTGCAGGCTCTCATCGTGGCCGCTGCCGGCGGTCACCACATGCTGCTCAGTGGTCCGCCGGGTGCGGGCAAGACCATGCTCGCTCGGCGGTTGGCCGGCATACTCCCGAGGCTCACGGATGATGAGGCGCTCGAGGTCGCGTCGATCCGCTCACTGTCGGGTGAATCGGTGCACAGCCTGGGCGCGATGCCGCCGACGGAGTCGCCGCATCACAGCGCCTCCATCGCAGCCCTCGTCGGTGGAGGATCCCGGCTCGTGCGCCCCGGCGCCATCTCTCGAGCCCACCGTGGCGTGCTGTTCCTCGACGAGGGCGCGGAGTTCTCGCGAGCGGCGCTCGATTCGCTCCGGCAGCCGCTCGAGTCCGGTGTGATCGAGGTGAGTCGCTCCGGGATGACGGCGCTGTTCCCCGCCCGCTTCCAGCTCATCGTCGCGCTCAATCCGTGCCCGTGTGGGAACTACGGCGTGAGGGGAGCCGAGTGCAGCTGTCCGTCCCTCGCGATACGCAGGTATGCGACGAGACTGTCCGGTCCGCTCCGTGACCGGATCGACATCGCGTTGCAGGTGGCCAGAGTCTCCGCGTCACGTGCCATGAGCGGCTCCTCCACGTCGATGACCACCGCTCGCGCACAGGAGCAGGTCGTCGCGGCGCGCGCTCGGGCGACTGAACGCTGGCGTGGGACCCCGTGGCGTCGTAACGGCGACGTGCCGGGGACACGCCTCCGCCAGCAGGATGTGCGGCTGCCGGTCGAGGCTCGCTCACCGCTCGACCGGGCACTCGAGCGCGGCGCACTCACATTGCGCGGCTATGACCGTGTGCTCAGACTCGCATGGACCATGGCGGACCTCGCGGGTGTCGACAGCCCCGGGCGGGATGAGGTCGGACGCGCGTTGTTCCTCAGGAGAGGGTTCGCATCGTGATCGAGCTGCTCCGCTCGGATGCGACCGTGCGATCGGCGCTGGACGCGACCCGCGACACGGTGGATCTCGACGCCGACCTCGCTCGGGTCGTCTGGTCGGTGCTCGCCGAGCCGGGCGACGGGGTTGCTGGTTCACTGATCGCGGAGCTCGGCGTGGTCGACGCGCTCAGCGTCGCGTGTGATCCGCGCGACGGTGGCCTTGTCGCGTCGAATCGTGCAGTGTCGGAAGGTCGATCCCGATGGGGCACGCGTGCCGATCCTCGCCGTGTGATCGACGCGATCAGCGCGGCGCGAGATGTCGGTGCGCGCCTGGTGCTCCCCGGCGATCGGGAATGGCCTCCGGCGATCGACGATCTCGGTGTGCACGCGCCCACCCTGCTCTGGGTCCGTGGCGACCGCGCCCTGCTCAGCGCGGAGCCGCGCGTCGCCATCGTCGGGGCGCGGGCCGCGAGCGGGTACGGGGAGATGCTGGCCGCGGACTTCGCGGGTGACCTGGCGGCCGGCGGCGCTGTCATCGTGTCAGGAGGCGCATATGGGATCGACGGAGCCGCTCACCGGGCCGCACTGAGCGTGGAGGGCAAGACCATCGCCTTCCTGGCCGGCGGGGTCGATCGCGCCTATCCGCAGGGGCACCAGCACCTGCTGCGCCGGATCGCCGACACCGGTGCGGTGGTGAGCGAGGTGCCGTGCGGCACGGCTCCGACCAAGTGGCGCTTCCTCTCGCGCAACAGACTGATCGCCGCTCTGAGTCAGGCGACGGTCGTCGTCGAGGCCGGGTGGCGAAGCGGGTCGCTCAACACCGCCGGGCACGCCGCGGCGCTGGGGAGACCCCTCGGCGCTGTCCCGGGGCCGGTGACCTCGGCCGCCTCGGCGGGCTGTCACCGTCTGCTGCGCGAGTACGATGCCCGGTGCGTGACCACGTCCGCCGAGATCCGAGAGCTGTGGGGCGTGGTCGGCGGCGCGGCGGACGCAGCGCCTCGACCCGACGCCGATCAGGTACGCCTCGGGGACGCGTTGAGCGTCCGCGCGTCGTTCAGCGTGGTCGAGCTCTCTCGGCGTTCAGGTCTCGCGCCGGAGCGGATCAGCTCGCTGCTCGGAATCTGGGAGCTGGAGGGACGAGTCCGTCGCGACGAAAGAGGATGGCGGCGCGAGTCTGACACCGATACGCGGAGGTGAGAGCGCGATGTGCGGGGGCAGAGGTGCGAGCGTCGAACGTCTTCGAGCCTTGTGGACAAGCGTCGTGTCCGATGCGTGGTGTTGAGCGGGGTGGCGGCTACTGGCGCGGCGCGGCTGACCGGGTGGGATGCAGCGCTCCGGCATGCTGGACCCATGGAGTTCGCGGCAGCCGTCGAGGCGTTCGCCGAGCATCTGGAGAAGGTGCGTCGGCTGTCCACGGCGACCGTGCGCGCGTACCGATCCGACTTGCGGGACCTGGCCGGAACGGTGCGCGATCTTCCGCTGGAGGACATCGGCCTCGAGACGCTGCGGGATTGGCTGTGGCAGGCGACGCAGAGGGGCGACGCTCGCTCGACCCTCGCGCGACGCGCAGCGGCCGCCCGATCGTTCTTCAGCTGGGTCCAGGAGCAGGGGTTCATCGCGCATGATCCCAGCCTGCGCCTCGTCGCTCCCAAACGAGGGCGCACCCTTCCCGTCGTCGCCTCCCAGGACGCGATGTCGACACTTCTCGAGACGCAGAGGCAGGCCGCGTCCGGCGGTGAACCGGGTGCTCTGCGTGACCATGCGATCCTCGAGCTGCTGTACGGCGCAGGGATCCGCGTCTCCGAGCTGTGCGGACTCGATATCGACGACGTGGACCTCGACCGCGGTACCGCTCGCGTGCTCGGCAAAGGCTCGAAGGAGCGGGTGGTGCCGTTCGGGGCGCCGGCGCGAGATGCGGTCGGCGCCTACCTCACACGCGGACGCCCGGCCCTCGCCGCGCGAGCGGAGCGGCCAGCGCCGGCACTCTTCCTGGGCAACCGCGGAGGCCGGATCGGCCCGCGAGCGGTGTACACCCTCGTCGCCGAGGTCCTGGCCCCATTCGTCGGAGCGGAGACCGTCGGGCCGCACGCTCTGCGGCACACTGCGGCGACGCACCTCCTCGACGGCGGTGCAGATCTGCGAGCAGTGCAGGAGATCCTCGGCCATGCCAGCCTCGGCACGACCCAGATCTACACGCACGTCTCGGCCGAGCGGCTCACCGCCACCTACCGTCTCGCGCACCCGCGCGCCTGACCCCGCGGCCTCCCCGATCCCTGTACCTGCCGGTGCACCGCGTTCACAGCGACACGGTGCTCACCTCGGGCACGGCGCTCACCTCGGGCACGGCGCTCACCTCGGGCATCCCGTCACAGCGGTGCACAGCAGGGGAGCAGCACTGCTCGACGCGTCTCCCCGAACAGGAGAAGAGGATTGATGTAGTGCCCGTCGAGGCGGACTCCCAGATGGATCGTCCCCGGAGCCGCATGCCCGCCCGCCGCGACCCGCCCGATCTCGTCTCCCGCCGACACGGAGTCGCCCGGAGCGAGCGCGGACTCCAGCGGCTCGAACGTGGAGACCGTTCCGCCGGCATGCTCGATCGTGAGGAGAGGGCGATCGACGACCGTTCCGCGAAAGGCGACGGTTCCCTCAGCCGGTGCGCGGACCGCCGCACCCGCCGTGGTGGCGAGGTCGACGCCACGGTGCCCCGCGCCGTACTCGTGTGCGGGGGCCCGGTACGCCGCCACCACCGCCCGCGTCCCATCGAGCGGCCAGCGCCACAGCACGCGATGCGCTCTGCTGCCGACGGGCGCCGCGGAGCGGGCGGTCGCCGGCGATGGGTCCCTCGGCACGGCAGCGGTGGACCCCGCGGCAGGCGTGATCGCTCCGGCGGAATGGACCGAGCCACCGGGAACCGTCACGAGCACGACACTCAGCACGAGTGAGCCCGCGAACAAGCGGGCCGGGATCGAGCGCACACGGATCTTCATTCCGCGATCCTCCTCCGGCGCAGCACGGGGCCGAGCGGGGGAGGGCGCTCGACCGCAGGGGCCGTGCAGAACCCGCGCCCACCACTCTCGGTGCAGGGACAGTACGGCCGCGGCATCCTGTATGCTGAGAGAGCACCTCGATCTCGGGGTGACTACGCGTGCCCAGAGCGACTTCGGTCGTGGCATCCACTCCCACAGGTCCTGCTTCAGAGCGGGTGGGGTGTGCGCCGGGCACCAGGGAGTTCGATCGTCCGATCGACTTGACAACCTCAACGGCGCACAACCGCGTCAGAACAAGGAGATGACCATGGCTGTGGTCACCATTCGCCAGCTGCTCGACAGCGGCGTCCACTTCGGACACCAGACCCGTCGGTGGAACCCGAAGGTCAAGCGCTTCATCCTGACCGAGCGCAGCGGCATCCACATCATCGACCTGCAGCAGTCGCTCGGCTACATCGACAAGGCCTACGACTTCGTCAAGGAGACCGTCGCCCACGGTGGCACCATTCTCTTCGTCGGCACCAAGAAGCAGGCCCAGGAGATCCTCGCCGAGCAGGCGACGCGCGTGGGTCAGCCCTACGTCAACCAGCGCTGGCTCGGTGGACTCCTCACCAACTTCTCCACCATCGCGAAGCGTCTCGCTCGCATGAAGGAGCTCGAGGAGCTCGACTACGAGAACCCGGCTGCTTCCGGCTTCACCAAGAAGGAGCTCCTGCTCAAGAAGCGCGAGCTCGACAAGCTGCACAAGTCGCTCGGTGGTATCCGCAACCTCACCAAGACGCCGTCCGCCCTCTGGGTCGTCGACGCCAAGCGTGAGCACCTCGCGATCGACGAGGCCAAGAAGCTCGGCATCCCGGTGATCGGCATCCTCGACACCAACGCCGACCCGGACGACTTCCAGTACCCGATCCCCGGCAACGACGACGCGATCCGCTCCGTCTCGCTGCTCACCCGCATCGTCGCCGACGCCGCGGCCGAGGGCCTCCAGCAGAAGCACAACCCGGAGACGGGCGACGCCGAGCCGCTGGCCGACTGGGAGAAGGAGCTTCTCGAGGCCCCCGTCCAGGAGTCCGCTGACGCCGCCGCCGTCGAGACCGCTGCCGACGAGGCTGCTGTCGTCGAGACGCCTGCTGCTGACGAGACCGCCGCTGACGAGGCCGGCGCCGAGGCGCACGACGAGGCGATCGCTGACGCTTCCGGTGAGGAGACCTCTGAGGTCGCCGCCGAGGCAGCAGACGCCAAGTAATTCCGCGACCACCACACACATCACGAAGCAAGGAGCCACCACACATGGCCAACTTCACCATCGCCGACCTCAAGGCGCTGCGTGAGCAGCTCGGCACGGGAATGGTCGACACCAAGAAGGCGCTCGAGGAGGCTGACGGAGACGTCGAGAAGGCCACCGAGATCCTGCGCCTGAAGGGTGCCAAGGGCAACGCCAAGCGCGCTGACCGTTCCACGAGCGAGGGACTCATCGTCGCTCGTGAGAACGACTCGACCGTGACGCTCATCGAGCTCGCCTGCGAGACCGACTTCGTCGCGAAGAACGAGCGCTTCATCGCGCTGGCCGACAAGGTCGCCGACGCTGTCGCAGCGGTCAAGGCTGACTCGGTCGAGGCCGGCCTCGCCGCTCAGGCGGGCGACAAGAGCGTCGAGCAGGTCATCTCGGAAGAGGCCGCGATCATCGGCGAGAAGGTCGAACTGCGTCGCGTGCGCACGATCGCCGGCGACAACGTCGAGGTCTACCTGCACCGCACGAGCAAGGACCTGCCGCCGCAGATCGGTGTCGTCGTCGCCTACACGGGTGACAACGCCGAGACCGCTCGCAGCATCGCGCAGCACATCTCGTTCGCGAACCCGTCGTACCTGTCCCGCGAGGACGTCCCGGCTGACGCCGTGGAGAAGGAGCGC
>NZ_JBEPZB010000017.1:40505-74605 GCF_041641055.1 Microbacterium sp. | reverse complement strand
CGAGTTCTACCGGGACGTGCGTGCCCAGGACCGAGTCGCGGTGACCGAGAAGCTGGGACGCTTCGTGCTGCCGTACATCGCGATCCGCGATCGGGGCCGCGGCTTCGGCGTCTCGATCGTCAAGGCCGGGCTGCGTCTGACCGGACGCGGCGTCGGACCGGTCCGCCCGCCGCTGCACGACCTGTCGGAGCAGGATGACGCCGACCTCCTGCAGCTTCTCGATCGCGCCGGGCTGCTCGCCTCGGTTCTCGCCTGACCCGCGGCGATCCTCTCGCCGTTCCCCGTCGTATCAAGGAGTGAGACATGACCACTGCCGTCCTCACCGGGCATTCTTCGATCGCCGGCCGTTCCGTGCCCGGCACCGGCGCAGCGCTGCACGCCATCGCGCCCGCCACCGATGAGAGGCTCGACCCGCCGTACTCGCAGATCGATGTGGAGCAGCTCCGTGCGGCGACGACCGCCGCGGCAGACGCCTTCCCCTCGTTCTCGAGCCTCGCCCCCGAGGCTCACGCGGCGTTCCTCGAGTCGATCGCCGACGAGATCGAGGCGATCGGCGACACGCTGATCGAGCGGGCGATGCAGGAGACCGGGCTGCCCGAAGCGCGTCTTCTCGGCGAGAGGGCTCGCACCGCCGGGCAGCTGCGGCTGTTCGCCGAGGTCGTCCGCGCGGGCGAGCACCGCGGCGTGCGGATCGATCCGGCGCGGCCGGACCGCACACCTCTGCCGCGCGTCGACATCCGCCAGCGCAAGATCGCCCTCGGGCCGGTGGCCGTGTTCGGGGCATCGAACTTCCCGCTCGCATTCTCCACGGCCGGGGGAGACACCGCATCCGCCCTGGCCGCCGGGTGCCCGGTCGTGTTCAAGGCGCACAGCTCGCACCCCGGCACGAGCGAGCTCGTCGCGTCGGCGATCGCGCGTGCCATCGACGCCCACGGCCTGCACCCCGGAGTGTTCTCGCACATCTTCGGCCCGGGCCGAAGCGTCGGTCAGGCGCTCGTCGCCGATCCCGACATCCATGCGGTCGGCTTCACCGGCTCGCGCGAGGGCGGCCTCGCGCTCGTGCGCACGGCACAGGCGCGGCCGGTGCCGATTCCCGTCTACGCCGAGATGAGCTCGGTGAACCCCGTGTTCATCCTGCCCGGCGCTCTGCGCGGCGATGTCGGAACGCTCGCCGCGGGGTACGTGCAGAGCGCGACCGGGTCCAGCGGGCAGCTGTGCACGCAGCCAGGCATCGTGTTCGTCCCTCGCGGCCCCGACGGAGAGGCGTTCCTGCGGGCCGTGTCGGAATCCCTGCGCGCGGCCACAGGGCAGACCATGCTCTCCCCGAGCATCGCCGCCGCATGGCGCGACGGCGTCGCGACGAGAGATTCCCATGCCGAAGTGCTCGCGCGGGGCACCGACGGGGTGGGCCCGCACGCTCCGGCGCCGGTGATCCACACCGCCGATCTGCCGGAGTTCGATGCGAACGACGTGCTGAGCGAGGAGATCTTCGGCGCGGCATCGCTGGTCGTGCGCTACGGCGACGTGGCCGAACTGGTCGAGGCGGCCTCACAGCTGGAGGGTCAGCTGACCGCCACGCTGCAGCTCAACGCGGACGACAATGAGCTCGCGGCGGCGCTGCTGCCGGTGCTCGAGCGCAAGGTCGGACGCATCCTCGCGAACGGCTGGCCGACCGGGGTCGAGGTCGGGCACGCCATGGTTCACGGCGGACCGTTCCCGGCGACGAGCGACTCGCGCACCACGAGCGTCGGGACTCTCGCGATCGAGCGCTTCCTGCGCCCGGTGGCGTATCAGAACATCCCTGACGAACTGCTGCCCGAGGCGCTGCGCGATGCCAACCCCTGGCACGTCCCGCGTCTCGTAGATGGGCGGCGCGAGGTGTCGGCATGACTGCTGTCCCCACCATCGAGAGGATCGAGGTCGTTCCGGTTGCCGGCCACGACTCGATGCTGTTGAACCTCTCGGGCGCGCACGGGCCGTTCTTCACCCGCAACATCGTCATCGTGACGGACTCTGACGGACGCGAGGGCCTCGGTGAGGTTCCGGGTGGTGAATCGATCCGCCTGACGATCGCTGAAGCCGGCGACCTGCTCGTGGGTCAGCCGGTCGGTCGATACCGTTCGCTGCTGCGCACGGTCGCGACCCGCTTCGCCGATCGCGACGCGGGTGGTCGGGGGCTGCAGACGTTCGATCTGCGCACGACCGTGCACGCGGTCACCGGCGTCGAGTCGGCGCTCCTCGATCTGCACGCCCAGCACCTCGGAGTGCCGGTCGCCGAGCTTCTCGGCGATGGCCAGCAGCGCGACAGCGTGCCGATGCTGGGGTATCTGTTCTTCATCGGCGACGCCGACCGGACCGACCTTCCCTATCTGCGCGAGAGCGGCGACAGCTGGGAGAGCGTGCGACGAGAAGAGGCGATGACGGCCGACGGGGTCGTGCGCCTCGCCGAAGCCGCCCAGGAGCGCTACGGATTCTCGGACTTCAAGCTCAAGGGCGGCGTGCTCGACGGCGAGGTCGAGGCCGACGTCGTGACCGCTCTCGCCCGGCGCTTCCCTGACGCGCGCATCACGCTCGACCCCAACGGGGCCTGGCTGCTCGAGGATGCGGTGCGCATCGGCCGACGCCTCGGCGATGTGCTCGCCTACGCCGAAGACCCCTGCGGTGCGGAAGGCCGATTCTCGGGTCGAGAGGTGATGGCGGAGTTCCGGCGGCGCACCGGCCTGCGGACGGCGACGAACATGATCGCGACCGACTGGCGCGAGATGGCGCACGCGATCCGCTCGGATGCCGTCGACATCCCGCTCGCGGACCCGCACTTCTGGACCATGGCGGGTTCGGTGCGGGTGGCGCAGCTGTGCAACGACTTCGACCTGACCTGGGGGTCGCACTCGAACAACCACTTCGACATCTCGCTGGCGATGTTCACGCAGGTCGGGGCAGCGGCGCCGGGCGAGATCACCGCACTCGACACGCATTGGATCTGGCAGGACGGTCAGCAGCTGACGGTCGATGCGCCCGAGATCCGCGACGGGGCGGTGCGGGTGCCCGACCGTCCGGGGCTCGGGGTGACGATCGACCGCGCGCGGCTCGCCGAGGCCCACGAGCTGTATGTCGAGCATGGGCTCGGCGCCCGCGACGACGCGATCGGCATGCAGTACCTCGTGCCCGACTGGCAGTTCGACAGCAAGCGGCCGGCCCTGGTGCGCTGAGGGTCGGCAAGCGCGCCGGACCGGGGCTTTTCGTCTCGGACGGCTGCGCTCACGGCCCTCGCCGGGCGAGGGTGAGAGCGCGTTCCGCGAATGACGATCGTGTTACGAGATCGAGCATCGCGCACATCCTGGAGTAGAAAAGATCCACCAGTACAGTTGTACATTGCACTGTCATGGGGTTCTATGGAAACCATTCGCAATGGCGCAATCGACAGAAAGGTCTGGTCTCGTGACCGCATCTAAGAGGCTCCCCGCATTCATCGCCGCGGCTGCCGCATCCGCTCTGCTCATCACCGGCTGCTCTGCCGGCGGAGGCGCACCCGACGCCTCCCAGCCCGGCACAGGTGGCACGCCCGAGAAGGGCGGTACCGTGCACATGCTCCAGAACGCCGACTTCTCGTACCTCGATCCCTCCCGCGGGTTCGACGGTGGCGTCAACGCGTTCTACCGCCTCATCTACCGCGGCCTCACCATGCAGGCTGCGGGTGACGCCGAAGATCCGAACAAGATCGTTCCCGACCTGGCCGAGAAGCTCGGCGAGGCGTCGGAAGACGGCCTGACGTGGACCTACACGCTCAAGGACGACATCTTCTTCGACGACGGCACCCCCATCACCTCCGAGGCGATGAAGTTCGGCATCTCGCGCTCGTGGGACCCCCAGGTCGGCATCGGCTCGCCCTACCTGCGTCAGGTGATCGACGCTCCCGCCGACTACCAGGGCCCCTACGTCTCGGGCGACCTGCCCACGATCGAGACGCCCGACGACAAGACGATCGTCTTCCACCTGAAGAAGCCGTTCCCCGAGTTCGACAACGTGCTCGCGCAGCCCAACGCCGTGCCGTTCCCCGAGGGCACCGGCGCCGGCGACGAGTTCATCAAGGACGTGATCGCCTCGGGCCCCTACACGCTCGCCGAGTACACCCCGGGCAGCTCGATCGTGCTCGAGCGCAACGAGTACTGGGACGAATCGACCGATGACGTGCGCAAGGCCTACCCCGACAGCTGGGAGTTCGAGATCGGCATCGACGCTGCCACGATCGACGAGCGCATGATCGCCGGTCAGAGCGACGACCAGAACGCGATCGCCGGCACCGTCAGCGCGGCCACCCTGCCGCGTCTGCAGACCCCGCAGCTCAAGGATCGTGCGATCACCGCGGATGCCTTCTGCACCACCTACATGTCGATGAACACCACCAAGGCGCCGTTCGACGACGCCAAGGTGCGCGACGCGATCAACTGGGCCATCGACCGCTCCGCCCTGGTCAACGCCTCGGGCGGCACGCAGCTGGCCGACCCGGCGTACACGATCATCCCGCCGGTGGTCTCGAGCTTCAAGGACTTCAACCTGTGGGAGTCCAAGGGCGACAAGGGCGACACCGAGAAGGCTCAGGAGCTGCTCGACGAGGCCGGTCTCTCCGACGGCTTCGAGTTCACGCTCGACATCCGCTCGCAGCCGCTCATGCAGGGTCAGGCCGAGGCGATCCAGCAGGCTCTCGAGCCGCTCGGCGTCACTGTCAACCTCAACGTGATCGACACCTCGATCTACTACGAGACGATCGGCACCCCCTCGCAGCAGCACGACGCCGCGATCACCGGATGGTGCCCCGACTGGGCGTCGAGCGCCAGCACGATCATCCCGCCGCTGTTCGACGGTCGGAACATCTTCGAGAAGGGCAACTCCAACCTCGCCCAGATCAACGACCCGGCCATCAACGACCGCATCGACGAGATCACCGCGATGACCGACGTCGACGAGGCGAAGACCGCGTGGGGCGACCTCGACGAGCAGATCATGGGCCTCTCGCCCATCGCTCCGCTCGTGTTCAGCAAGGGCATCTTCCTGCCGGGTGAGAACATCGCCGGCTACTACCCGAGCACCAACCTGACGGACCTGACGATCATCGGTCTCAAGGACCCCTCGAAGGGCTGAGCATGACCTTCAGCTCGACATCGCTCGAGTCCGAAGCCACGCCGGCGGGTGACTCCAGTCTCGAAACGACACTGGAGTCACCCCCGGCCTTTGGCCGGCGGCTGCTTCGCGCGTTCCTGACCGACTGGGGAGCCATGCTCTCCAGCGCCTACATCCTGCTCATCATCCTGATGGCGATCTTCGCGCCGCTGCTGACGATGCTGAGCGGATGGGGTCCCTACCAGTTCGACCAGTCGGCCATCGACCCGAATCTCGGCGCCATCCCGATCGGACCCTTCGGCGGCATCAGCGCCGAGCACTGGTTCGGCGTCGAGCCCGGCAGCGGTCGCGACATCTTCGCCCGCATCGCCTACGGTGCCCGCGTCTCGATGACGGTCGCGCTCTCGGCCACGCTCCTCACCACGGTGATCGGTGTCGTGATGGGCCTGCTCGCCGGCTACTTCGGCGGACTCATCGACCTCGTGATCTCCCGCGTCATGGAGTTCCTGATGGCGTTCCCCGCCCTCATCTTCATGATCGCGATCCTCTCGGCGCTCCCCGCCGACAACCGCGTCTTCCTGCTCGTGGTCGTGATCTCGCTTTTCGGCTGGCCCTACCTCGCCCGCATCGTGCGCTCGCAGACGCTCTCGCTCAAGGAGCGCGAGTTCGTCGAGGCCGCCAAGGCATCCGGAGCGACCAGTGTGCGCATCATCTTCCGCGAGATCCTGCCCAACCTGCAGTCCACGATCATCGTCATGGCGACCCTCGCGGTGCCCGGCTACATCGGCACCGAGGCGGGCCTCTCGTTCCTCGGCGTCGGCGTGGTTCCGCCGACTCCCAGCTGGGGTCAGATGATCGCCGCCGCGACTCCCTGGTACGCGGTCGACCCGATGTACTTCGTGATCCCCGGCGCGTTCCTCTTCCTCCTGGTGCTGTCGTTCACGACCCTGGGTGACCGCATCCGCACCATCGCCACCAGTGGGGAGGCCCGCTCATGATCCGCATCGTCGGCTCACGTCTGCTCGGCATGCTCGTCGTGCTGTTCCTGGTGACGCTGTTCACCTACGCGATCTTCTTCCTGCTCTCGGCAGACCCCGCCGTGCAGATCTGCGGCAAGAACTGCACGCCCGAGCGCATCGAGCAGATCCGTCTCAACCTCGGCCTCGACCAGCCGTTCTGGACCCAGTTCTGGGGCTACGTCGGCGGCCTGTTCACCGGCCGCACCTTCATGGTCGCCGGTGCCGCGGTCGAGTGCGCGGCTCCGTGCCTGGGCTACTCGTTCCAGACCAGCCAGCTCGTCGGCGACATGATCGTGCAGCGACTGCCCATCACCGCGACCATCGCGATCGGCGCGGCGATTCTCTGGCTGCTCGGCGGCGTGATCGCCGGTGTGCTCAGCGCGGTCAAGGAGGGCAAGTTCCTCGATCGCTTCTTCGCCGGTCTCACGCTCGGCTCGATGTCGATCCCGAACTACGTGCTCGCGCTGGCGCTGCAGTTCATCTTCGTGGTGGCGCTCGGCTGGCTGCCGTTCCCGCAGGCCGTGAAGTTCTCGGACGACCCGGTGCAGTGGTTCCTCAACTTCATCCTCCCGTGGATCGTCCTGGCGGTCGGCTATGCGGCGGTCTACACGCGCCTCACCCGCGCCAACGTGATCGACACCCTGCAGGAGAACTTCGTGCGCACCGCGCGGGCGAAGGGCCTGCAGCCGGGGCTCGTCTGGCGGCGCCACGCGCTGCGCCCGGCGCTGACCCCGATCGTCACGATCTTCGGGATGGATGTCGCGGGCCTGCTCGGCGGCGCCGTGATCACCGAGACGGTCTTCGGCCTGAACGGCGTCGGCAAGCTCACCGCCGACTCGATCACCGCCAACGACCAGCCCGTCATCATGGCCGTCACCCTGCTGTCGGCGTTCTTCGTGATCATCGGCAACATGGTGGTCGACCTGCTGTACACCGCGATCGATCCGCGCGTCAGAACGGGGGCCACCGCATGAGCGGCACCGAGAACAGCACGCCCGAGAAGAGGATGCCGGATGCGGCGCCGCTGCTGTCGGTGCGAGACCTCACCGTCTCGTTCCGCACGGCCCAGGGCCCTGTCAGCGTCGTGAAGAACCTCGAGTTCGACGTGCCGCGAGGCGGCGCGCTCGGCATCGTCGGCGAATCGGGATCGGGCAAGTCGATGACGAGCCTGGCGATCATGGGCCTGCTGCCCAAGGGCGGCACGGCCACGGGGTCGGTGACCTTCGACGGCGCCGAACTGCTCGGCATGCCCGAGCGCGAGAAGCGTCGCGTGCGCGGCGACCGCATCGCGATGATCTTCCAAGACCCGCTGTCGTCGCTGAACCCCTATTACAAGGTCGGCACGCAGATCGCCGAGGCGTATCTGTCGCACCGCAGCGGCGTCTCGCGAAAGCAGGCTCGGGCGGTCGCGATCGAGGCGATGGAGCGGGTGCACATCCGCGACGCCGCCCGCCGCGTCGACCACTACCCGCACCAGTTCTCGGGCGGCATGCGCCAGCGCATCATGATCGCGATGGCGCTGAGCATGGAACCCGACCTGATCATCGCCGACGAGCCGACCACCGCGCTCGACGTGACGGTGCAGGCGCAGATCCTCGACCTGCTCGACGAGATCCGCGGCGAGACGGGCGCGGGCCTCATCCTCATCACCCACGACCTCGCGGTCGTGAGCGAGGTCACCGACCAGATCGTCGTCATGCGCGCGGGCGAGACCGTCGAGCGCGGCGACGTCGAGCAGGTCTTCAGCGACCCGCAGGCCGACTACACCCGCCGCCTGCTCGACGCGGTGCCGCGCATCGACGACGAGATCGGCGTGCTGCGCACGACCGAGATCACTGTGCCGGAGAACAGAGCGGTGCCCAACGGCCGAGCTGTGCCGAACGACGGGAGGAGCGCACGATGAACGCGCCGAACACTCAGACGCCCCTGTTCCGCGGCACGGACCTGGTGAAGGAGTTCGCCACGGGCTCTGCCGGTGTGCTCGGAAAGTCGAAGACCTTCCGAGCCGTCGACAACGTCTCTCTCGAGGTGCACCGCGGTGAGACGCTCGCCGTGGTGGGCGAGTCGGGATCAGGCAAGTCGACCACCGCACGACTCGTCGCCCGACTGATGGATGCCACCAGCGGAAAGCTCGAGTTCGAGGGCGCCGACGTGACCCGTGCGAAGGGCTCCGAGCTGCGGGAGTTCCGCGGCGCGGTGCAGGTGATCTTCCAGGACCCGTACTCGTCGCTCAACCCGAAGCACACGGTCGAACGCCTGGTGACGGCGCCGCTGGTCTATCAGGGGCGCAAGATCCCGGGCGGCGCACGCGCGTTCACCCGCGAGCTCATGGAGCGCGTGGGCCTCGACCCGATGCACTCCGAGCGCTACGCCTCGCAGTTCTCGGGTGGGCAGGCGCAGCGCATCGGCATCGCCAGGGCGCTGGCGGTGCGACCCAAGCTCGTCATCTGCGACGAGGCGGTCTCGGCCCTCGACGTGTCGGTGCAGGCGCAGGTCATCAACCTGCTGCGCGACCTGCAGTCCGACGAGGGCTTCGGCTACCTCTTCATCGCGCACGACCTTGCCGTGGTGCGTCAGATCGCCACCCGGGTCGCCGTGATGTCGCAGGGCGCGATCGTCGAGACGGGCATGCGCGACGAGATCTTCGAGCGCCCCGAGCACGAGTACACCAGGACGCTGCTGCAGGCGGTGCCGCGCATCAACCCCGAGTGGGACCGCAAGCGCAAGAAGGCCGAGGCTGCGCGAGCGGGCCGGAACCCGGATGCCGCGTCGGACGCCGGCACGTCGGGTGCTGACACTGCACCGGATGCTGTCGCCGCCGCGTCGAGCACGGAGGAGAGCCGATGACCGCCGAGGCGACCCGCACTCCGACCGCGCAGTACATGCTGCCCGGCATCCGCGTGCGTGAGTACCGCACCACGGTGCCGCTCGACTGGCACACCCCCGAGGGCGAGACCATCGAGCTGTTCGTGCGCGAGCTGGTCGACCCGGCATCCGACACCGCCGAGCGCCCGCTGCTGACCTATCTGCAGGGCGGACCCGGCGGCGCGAACCCGCGTCCGCTCGGCCGTGACGGCTGGATCGACGAGGCGCTGCGCGACTACCGCGTGGTGCTCGTCGATCAGCGCGGCACCGGCGGCAGCACCCCGGTGGATGCCGAGATCGTCGCCGAGCGCGGCGACGCGGGAGGCGAGTTCCTCGCGTGCTTCCGTGCCGACTCGATCGTGCGCGACCTCGAGCACGTACGCACCTCTCTCTACGACGGCCGTCGCTGGGCGACTCTCGCGCAGAGCTTCGGCGGCTGGATCACCATGACGTATCTGTCGTTCGCGCCCGAAGGTCTGACGGCGAGCTATGTGTGCGGCGGAGTGCCAGGCATGCCGCCCCGCGCGAGCGAGGTCTACCGCCGCACGTTCGACCGCGTCGAGGCCAAGACGGCCGAGTTCTACCGCCGCTATCCCGACGACGAGGCCGCGGTCGCGCGCATCGCCGATCGGCTGGCTGCGGGTGACGTGCGCCTGCCAGACGGCGACGTGCTGACGGTGCGCCGCTGGCAGTCGCTCGGCATCGACTTCGGCATGAAGCCCGGTTTCGAGCGCCTGCACTGGCTCGTCGAGAAGGCCTTCATCGGGAACGATCGGCTGTCGCCGGCGTTCCTGCAGGACGTCATGGCCCTGTCGTCGAGCGCCGGCAACCCGCTGTTCTGGACGCTGCAGGAATCCATCTACGGCGACGAGCACAGCGGCCCGACCGCGTGGGCGGCGCAGGCCGAGCGCGAGCGGCGTGCGCAGTTCGACGAGACCCGCCGGCCGCTGCTGTTCACGGGCGAGATGGCGTTCCCGTGGATGTTCGACGAGGTGCGACCGCTGCGCGGCTTCCGCACCGCGGTCGACCAGCTCGCCGCCAAGACCGACTGGCCGCCGCTCTACGACCGCACAGCTCTGCAGAGCAACGAGGTGCCGGTGGCCGCGGTCGTCTACTTCGACGACATGTACGTCGACGCCGGACTGCAGCTCAAGACGCTGAAGGGCGTCGGCAACTCGCAGTACTGGGTGACCAACGAATACGAACACGACGGGATCGGATCGGGCCGCACGCTGACGCGCCTGAGAGAACTCGTCAGAGACCGCGGAGGAGAGCGCGCATGAGCGACACGACCACCGGAGCACGCCCGCCCTACGCGGGAACCCGCTACCCCAAGCTGGCGCAGATCCCCGCCTTCCGCGAGTTCATCGCGCAGGGCTGGGACGACGTGCCCACGCGCCCCGACCTGCCGGTCGGCACTGCGCAGGCCGCCGCCACGCACCGCGAGCGACTGAGCGCAGCGATGCCCGGTCAGACCCTGGTGCTCAGCTCGGGCATCGCCCCGGTGCGCAACGACGACTCGTCGTACGGCTTCCGCGCCGACAGCAGCTTCGTGTGGGCGACCGGATGCCAGGCCGAAAACGCCACGCTCGTGATGTGGGCGCGCCCCGGCGGCCACGACGCCGTGCTCTACCTGCCTGCCCCCTTCCGTCCCGGCGACGACGGCTTCTTCAGCAACGCCCTGCACGGCGAACTGTGGGTCGGTCCCTCGGCGGGCCTTGCGGAATGGGCCGACGAGCTGCAGATCACGGTCGAGCCGATCGAGGCGCTTCCCGCCCGTGCCGCCGACCTGCGCGGCGCGCTCGCCGCCCGTTCGGCCTCCGCGCTCGCCGCCGCGCACGACCTCGAGATCTCCGCCGACCTCGAACGCACGCTGTCACGCCTGCGCATGATCAAGGACGAGTGGGAGATCGGTCAGCTGCGGCTGGCGATCGACGCGACGGTCGCGGGCTTCGCCGCCGTGGCCGCCGAGATCCCGCGCGCCATCGCCGACGGCCTGGGCGAGCGCTGGCTGCAGGGCACGTTCGACCGGCATGCCCGCACGCACGGCAACGGACCCGGGTACTCGACGATCGTCGGCTCGGGCTCGCATGCGCCGATCCTGCACTGGGTGCGCTGCGACGGTCCCATCCACCCAGACCAGGCGCTGCTGCTCGACATGGGCGTCGAGGCCCGCTCGCTCTACACCGCCGACGTCACGCGCACGGTGCCCGCCGAGGGCACGTTCAGCGCGGCGCAGCGCGAGGTGCACGACCTGGTCGAGAAAGCGCACCGCGCGGGACTCGCGCAGATCCGCCCCGGCACGCCCTACCTCGACTTCCACTTCGCCTCGATGCAGGTCGTCGCGCAGGGCCTGCACGACTGGGGACTGCTGCCGGTGTCGGTCGACGAGGCGCTGTCACCCGAGGGGCAGCAGCATCGCCGGTACCTCGCATGCGGCATCGGCCACCACCTCGGCCTCGACGTGCACGACTGCAGTCAGGCGCACTACGAGGACTACATGGGTGCCGACCTCGAGCCGGGCGTCGTGATGACGGTCGAGCCGGGCCTCTACTTCCACGCCCACGACCTGACCCTGCCGCCCGAGCTGCGCGGCATCGGCGTGCGACTCGAAGACGACATCCTCGTCACGCCGACCGGATCCGACGTGCTCTCCGACGCGCTCCCCATCGACGCCGCGGGCATCGAGCAGTGGACCCGGCGGCAGTGGACAGCGACACAGAGTGAGACACGATGACCGCGCGCCAGACGACGATGTCAGTCTCCGACATCCTCTCGTCGGCTCAGCTGCGGCCCTTCCCGCTCGATCGCGTGCAGATCGGCGACGACAGCGTCTTCGCGCGTGCGAAGAACCAGATGCTGCACCTCGCCCGCGTGTATCCGGTCGATCGGCTGCTCGCGGTCTTCCGCGCGAACGCCGGACTCGACACCCGGGGCGCTCTGGCTCCCGGCAACTGGGAGGACTTCGGTCACCCGCGCGAGCAGGCGTGGGGCGAGCACGACTACCCGGGTCGTGAGAACGCGCAGACGGCCAACCTGCTGCGCGGCCACTATGCCGGTCATTTCCTGTCGATGCTCTCGCTCGCCTACGCGGGGGAGCGCGACGAGACGCTGCGCGCCAAGGTCGACGAGTTCGTCGCAGGGCTCGGCGAGGTGCAGCGCGCGCTCGCCGCGACCGGCCGCTACTCGCACCCCGGTTTTCTCGCCGCCTACGGAGAGTGGCAGTTCTCGCGGCTCGAGGATTACGCGCCCTACGGCGAGATCTGGGCGCCGTACTACACGACCCACAAGATCATGGCCGGGCTGCTCGATGCCTACGAGCTGGCGGGCAGCGTCGAGGCGCGCGACATCGCGGTGTCGATGGGGCACTGGGTCGCCCACCGCCTGACACGGCTCGACCACGAGCGCATCCAGCGCATGTGGTCGCTGTACATCGCCGGCGAGTACGGCGGCATGAACGAGACGATGGCGCGGCTGAGCGTCGTCGCCGACGAGCCGCTCTTCCTCGAGGTCGCGCGGCTCTTCGACCAGGACGACCTGATCGCGGCCGGCGCCGACCGTCGCGACGTGCTCACCGACATGCACGCGAACCAGCACCTGCCGCAGCTGATCGGCTACCTGCACGAGTACGACCTGACGGGCGAGCGCCGATACCTCGACGCGGTGCTGGGCCTGTGGGACCAGATCGTGCCCGGTCGCACGTTCGCACACGGCGGCACGGGCGAGAGTGAGCTGTGGGGACCCCCCGGCACGGTCGCGGGCGATATCGGACACCGCAACGCCGAGACCTGCGCCACCTACAACCTGCTCAAGATCGCGCGGCACCTGTTCGCCCTCACCCGTGATGCGCGATTCATGGCGTACTACGAGCGGGGAGTGCTGAACCACATCCTCGCCTCGCGACGAGACGTCGACTCCGACACGAGTCCCGAGGTCGCCTACATGTTCCCCGTGAACCCGGGCACGGTCGCCGAATACGACAACATCGGCACCTGCTGCGGGGGCACGGGCCTTGAGAACCACGTCAAGTACCAGGACACGATCTTCTTCACGTCGGTGCACTCGGATGCGGATGCGGATGCGGATGCGGATGCGGAGCTGTGGGTCAACCTGTTCACGCCGGCGACGCTCGACTGGCGCGAGCACCACGCGACGGTGCGGATGCAGAGCACGCAGCCGCTCGGCGGCGTCACCGAGCTGCACATCGACGGCGACGAGTTCATGGACGGCACCACGCTGACCCTGCGCATCCGTGTGCCGGAGTGGGCCGTCGAGACGCCGACGCTCAGCGTGAGAAGCGAGACGGCAGGCGGGACGACCGAGACGATCACCGCTCCGGTCGACGACGGATACCTGGTCGTGCGGCGGCCGTGGTCGGCCGGCGAGGTGCTGCGCATCGAGAGCCGCGCCGCGCTGCGCGCCGTGCCCACGCCCGACGACCCCGCCCTGCAGTCGATCGAGTTCGGTCCGTCGGTGCTGGTCGCCCGGTCGGACGCGACCACCACCCTCGACCTCGCGCTCGCCCAGCGACGCCGGCTCGACGGCTCGGTGCGCGCCGACGGCAGCAGCACTGCCCAGGCGGGCAGCTCTGCCGAAGCGGGCAGCTCTGCCCGCGGCGCCGATGCGGCGGAGGCGGTCGAGGCCGCGTTGCGATCCGAAGGCGCCGTGCACATCGCCGGAGTGCGGTTCGAACCCGTCTGGACCGGCAGCGATGAGCGGTACCACATGTACGTGCGGGCATCCGGAGCCGAGATCGGATTCGTCGGCGCCGAGACCGGCGTGCCGGTGCGTGTGCGCCACGACGGCACCTCACTGCTCGACGACGTCTGGCGTGAACCCGCCCCCGCGACCCGCGCCGAGTTCCTCGACCGCGTCGGTCAGACGGCGACCGCCGCCCGCCGCGACGGACTCCTCTCGCACAGCGAGCTCATCGAGGTGCTCCGCGCGGCGGCCGCCGCCGACGTCGACGGCTTCGGTCGGCATCCGGGCGGCACGGTGATCGAGACCGACGCCGAGACCGCGACCCAAACCGTGACCGAGACCGACACCGCGACGCAGGCCGTGAGCTGGCGCGAGAGCGCCGACGCCGACGGCATCCGCGTGGTCGAGTGGCTCGTGCCCCGCGCACTCGCCGATGCGCCGATCGCGCCCTCGGTCGCGATCACGACGGGAGTGCTGCCCGCCCCGTCGGGCTGGTTCACCGAGGTTCCCACGATCGCCGTGACCGCCGACGACCTCTCGGGAGTCGGCGGCGTGAACGTCGAGGTGTCACTGGGCGACGGGGAGTGGATGCCGTACACGGCGCCGTTCCCGCTGCCGGGCGACGGCGAGCATCGCGTGCGGGCGCGGGCGACCGATGCCTCGGGCGCTGTGGGTCACGCAGCGCGCGACATCGCCGTCGACACGGGTGCACCGGTCTCGCAGGCGACCGTGCGGCGGCTCGGATCCAGCGTCGAGATCACGCTGACCGCCACCGACGAGGTGTCGGGCGTCGAGCGCATCCAATGGGAGGGGCCAGGCACGTTCTGGGCGACGTTCCAGGAAGCCTTCGTGCGGGCGCTCTCCGACGACGAGCAGGTCATCGAGTTCGCGGCCACCGACAGGGCGGGCAACGAAGAGCCCCGTCAGCGGCTGATTCTGCCTGCTCGCGGAGACGTCTCGTGACGAATGCCGGCGGGTCATGGACAGGATCCATTCCGCCGACTAACATTGCAATTGTACTCACCATCTACTCTGGTGCCGAGGGGCGCCGACAGCACAGGAGTTCTGACTCATGACCGAAAAGAAGCCGTGGCACGGCGTCAACCTCGCCACGACCCTGCCGATCAATCCCGATCTCTCCGTCAACTACGACGCGTATGCCGAGCACATCCGCTTCACCACCGACAACGGCGTGACGGGCATCATCCCCAACGGCTCGCTCGGTGAGTACCAGACGCTCACCGAAGAGGAGCGCAAGCAGGTCTACCTCACCGCCGTCGAGGCATCGCCCGAGGGCGTGGCCGTGATCCCCGGTGTGGGTGCGTACGGCGCGTTGGAGAGCGTGCGCTTCACCGAGCACGCCGCCGAGCACGGCGCGCCGGCCGTGATGCTGCTTCCCCCGAACGCCTACCGGGCGAGCGACGACGAGGTCGTCGACCACTACCGTCGCGTCGCGGCAGTGGGCCTGCCGATCCTCGCGTACAACAACCCCATCGACACCAAGATCGACCTGCGCCCCGAGCTGCTCGCGCGCCTGTTCGACGAGGGACTCATCGTCTCGGTCAAGGAGTTCTCGGGCGACGTGCGCAACGCCTACGCGATCCGCGAGCTGGCACCGGGCCTCGACATCTCGATCGGCTCCGACGACGTCGTGCTCGAGCTCGGCATCAACGGCGCCGTCGGCTGGGTCGCCGGCTACCCCAACGCCATCCCGGCATCGACCGTCGAGCTCTACAACCTCTCGACCTCGGGCGACCCCGCCAGCTGGGCCAAGGCGCACGAGATGTACCGCGACCTGCACCCGCTGCTGCGCTGGGACTCGAAGACCTGGTTCGTGCAGGCGATCAAGCTCTCGCAGGAGGTCGCCGGTGTCGCCCCCGCGGGCATCACGACGCGCCCGCCCCGCCTGCCGCTTCCCGACGAGGTGCGCACGCGTATCATCGCCGACACCGAGGCCGTTCTGGCCAAGGGCTACCGCTGATCCGGAGACACCCATGCGAGCACAACGCATCGTCCACGCCGTCGACTCCCACACCGAGGGGATGCCGACGCGCGTGATCGTCGGCGGCGTCGGAGTGATGCCGGGGTCGACGATGGAGGAGCGCCGGCAGTGGTTCATGGCCAACAGCGATGACCTTCGTCTGCTGCTTATGAACGAGCCCCGCGGTCACAGCGCCATGAGCGGAGCGATCCTGCAGCCGCCGACGCGACCGGATGCCGACTTCGGCGTGCTCTATATCGAGGTGTCCGGATGCCTGCCCATGTGCGGGCACGGCACGATCGGAGTGGCGACCGTGCTCGTCGAGACGGGCATGGTCCCGGTCGTCGAGCCGGTCACCACGATCCGTCTCGACACGCCTGCGGGCCTCGTGATCGCCGAGGTGCACGTCTCGGACGGGCACGCCGACAGCGTCACGCTGCGCAACGTGCCCTCGTTCGTCGTGGCACTCGATCAGGTCGTCGACGTGCCGGGGCTCGGCGCCGTCGAGTACGACCTCGCCTTCGGCGGCAACTTCTATGCGATCGTCTCTCTCGAGCAGATCGGTCTGCCGTTCGACCGCGCGCACAAGGACCAGCTGCTCTCGGCCGGACTCGCGATCATGCAGGCGATCGAGGCGCAGGGCGAGCCGGTGCATCCGGTCGACCCGACGATCCGCGGGTGCCACCACGTGTATCTGAAGGCGCCGGGATCCACCGCGCTGCACTCGCGGCACGCCATGGCGATCTACCCGGGATGGTTCGACCGCTCGCCGTGCGGCACCGGTACGAGCGCCCGCATGGCGCAGCTGCACGCCCGCGGCGAGCTGTCGCTCGACCAGGACTTCATCAACGAGTCGTTCATCGGCACGAGCTTCACCGGCCGCCTCGTCGAGACGACCGAGGTCGCCGGCATCCCCGCCGTCATCCCGACCATCACCGGCCGGGCCTGGGTGACGGGAACCGCGCAGTACATGCTCGACCCGAGCGATCCCTTCCCGCAGGGTTTCGTGCTGTGACGACGGTTCCCGTGCCTTCCGTTCCCGTGATCGGCGTCGACGAGATCGACGCGGCGATCGACCGGCGGGGTGCGGTCGAGGCCATCGCCCAGGCGCTGCGCGACGGGGTCGACATCGAGTCCGACGCCCCGCGCCTGTTCAGCCCGCTCGACAGCGGCGAATTCCTGCTCATGCCGACGCAGTCGCCCGAGCACGCGGGCATCAAGGTCGTCACCATCGCACCGCGCAACACCGAACGGGGGCTGCCGAAGATCCAGGCCTGGTATCTGGTCTTCGACGCCGAGACGCTGAGCCCCCTCGCGATCCTCGAGGGCGCCCACCTCACCACTCTGCGCACGCCCGCGGTCACCGCGGTCGCGATCAGGGGGATGCTGCAGGCCGATCCGCGGGGAGCCAGGCAGGGCATCGACTCTCTCGCCGTGCTCGGCTCGGGGCCGCAGGCCGAGGCGCATGTGCGCACGCTCGTCGACCTCATGCCGGTGGGCGAGGTGAGCATCGTAGGTCGCACGCCGAGCCGCACGGCCGAGCTCGTCGAACGGCTTCGCGCCGACGGCATCCGGGCAGAGGCCGTCGCGGCAGAGGCAAGCGCAGGCGCAGGCGCGCTGCGCGCCGCCGATGTCGTCATCACCGCCACCTCGTCGAGCACCCCGGTGCTGAGTCGCGGCGACATCGGCGATCACGCCGTGGTCGCGGCGATCGGCTCGCACGGCACCGCGCATCGCGAGCTGGCCGCCGACCTGGTGAACGATGCCGACCTGGTCGTCGAGGCGCGGGCATCGGCCTTGCGCGAGAACGGCAACCTGCTGCAGGCCCGAGGCCTCGCCGATTGGCAGGCAGGTGCGCAGTCCGTGACGAATCTGCGAGAGTTGGTGGCGGGTGCGTTCGTGCGCCGTGAGGCTCGACCCGCTGTCTATACGGGCGTCGGAATGAGCTGGGAGGATCTCGCCGTGGTGGCGCAGATCCTGAAGTCGGCGCTCGGCGTCGATGCATCGCCTCAGAGGGGGAACACAGATGTCCGGAACTGACACGCGCAGCCTCGTACGGCTCAGCAAGCAGCCCAGCGTTCGGGACACGGTCACCCGTGCCCTGCGCTCAGCGATCATCAGCGGCGAGATGCAGCCGGGACGCGTGTATTCGGCGCCGAGCCTCGGCGAGGAGTTCGGCACGTCTGCCACTCCGATCCGCGAGGCGATGCTCGACCTGGTGCGCGAAGGACTCGTCGTCGCGATGCCCAACCGCGGCTTCCGCGTGACCGAGGTGTCGTCGCACGACCTGGCCGAGGTCACCGAGCTGCGCCTTTTCCTCGAGCCGCCCGCGGTCGAGAAGGCGACGCCGCTGATCCCCGAATCCGCGTTCGCTGATCTCCGCGGCAAGGCCGAGGAGATCGTCATCGCCGCCGACCGCGGCGATCTCGTCGAGTACCTCAGCGCCGACAGCGACTTCCACCTCGCGATCCTGCAGTATGCGGGCAACGCCAGGCTCACCCAGCTCATCCAGTCGCTGCGTTCGCAGACCCGCCTCTTCGGCCTCGCCGAGCTCTATGAGCGGGGTCATCTCACCAGCTCCGCCAAAGAGCACCACACCATCATGGATGCGATCGAGGCGCGCGACGCGGTGAAGGCGCGCGACCTCGTGTTCTCGCACATCGAGCACGTGCGCGGCGACTGGTCGGGGCACACGGTGGGCGAACCCCACCCCGCGGAGGCGAACGGCTAGTGGCTCGATCGACAGCACGCGCCGACGTCGTGATCGTCGGGGCGGGAGTCGTCGGTGCCGCGACGGCGTACTTCGCCGCGGCATCCGGGCTCCGCACCATCGTCGTCGAGCGCGGGTCGATCGCCTCGGGGACGAGCAGTCGCTGCGAAGGCAACATCCTCGTCTCCGACAAGGAGGTGGGCCCCGAACTCGAGCTGTCGCTCTATTCGCAGCGCGTGTGGCGGGAGGATCTCGCCGAGCACGCGCACCTGTGGGAGTTCGAATCCAAGGGTGGTCTCGTCGTCGCCGGCAGCGCAGGCAGCCTGGCGGGGCTCGCCGCACTCGTCGAGCACCAGCGCGAGCTGGGCATCAGTGCCGAGATGATCGACGGCAACGCCGGGCTGCGCGAGGTCGAGCCCTACATCAACCCCGCACTCGTCGGCGGCGCGTTCTACCCCGACGATGCGCAGGTGCAGCCGCTGTTGGCCACCCATCACCTGCTGAAGCTCGCGATCGCGCACGGCGCCGAGCTGCACACCAGAACCACGGTGCACAGCATCCTCACCGAGCACGGCCGCGTGGTCGGAGTCGACACGTCCCTCGGCCGAATCTCGGCCGGTGCCGTGGTCAACTGCGCGGGCCCCTGGAGCGGCGAGGTCGCGGCGCTCGCCGGAGTGCATCTGCCCGTCCTGCCCCGACGCGGTTTCGTGCTGGTCACCGAGCCGGTGCCGATCACGGTGCACCACAAGGTCTACGCCGCCGAGTACGTCGGAGATGTCGCCAGCTCGGATGCCGGTCTGCAGGTCTCGCCGGTCGTCGAGGGGACTCCGAGCGGCACGATCCTGCTCGGCGCCAGCCGCGAGCGCGTCGGCTTCGACCGATCGTTCTCGGCCGAGGCGGTCGCGCGCATCGCCGCGAGCGGGCTGGGGCTGTTCCCGGCGCTGCGCGACGTGGGGGTGCAGCGCGCGTACTCGGGATTCCGCCCGTACTGCCCCGATCACCTTCCCGCGATCGGGGAGGATGCTCGACTGCCAGGGCTCTGGCACGCCGCCGGGCACGAGGGCGCGGGCGTCGGCCTCTCGGTCGGCACCGGCAAGCTGCTCTCGCAGGCCCTGCGATCGCAGGCGACCGACCTCGACCTGACTCCCTTCCGCCCCGAACGACTCGAAGGACTCGTCGCCGCATGACCCGCACGCGCACAGACGACATCGAACCCGCCACCGGCATCGAGTTCGACGGCACGCCGGTGCCGTTCACTCCGGGGCAGACGATCGGCGGCGCCCTCGCGGGGGCCGGCATCGTCTCGTGGCGCACGACCCGTCGCGACCACGCCCCACGCGGACTCTTCTGCGGCATCGGGGTGTGCTTCGACTGCCTCGTGACCGTCGACGGGGTGCGCAGCCAGCGCGCCTGCCTGGTCGAGGCGTGTGCGGGGCAGGTCGTGCAGAGCTCCGACCCCGACGAGCCGCTGCCGCTGTCGGAGCTGTCGGCTGAGGCGTTCGGCCCGACGCAGTCCGCCGGCCCGAGCGCAGAGGAGCCTCATGTCTGAGCAGAGCATCCCGGCATCCGAGCAGCCTCTCGCCGACGTCGCGGTCGTCGGCGCCGGCCCCGCGGGGTTGAGCGCGGCGGTCGTCGCCGCCGAACACGGCCTGCAGGTCGTGTTGATCGACGCGGGGCGCCAGACCGGCGGACAGTACTGGCGTCACCCCGACGAGCGTCATCGTGACGCCTTCGTCGCGCCCGAGAGCACCGGCCACCACCACTGGAATCACTACACCGACCTGCGCGAGCGGCTCGCGGCATCCGTGGCATCCGGTCGCATCCGCCATCTCGCCGGACGCCAGGTGTGGCGCACCGACGGCTTCGACGACAGGGTGGCGCTGCGCACCAGCGCAGTGAGCGGCGCCGACGCTCTGCCCCTCGCCGAGCGCACCACGTGGGCGCGGCGGCTCGTGATCGCGACCGGCGCCTACGACCGACAGCTGCCCGTGCCCGGATGGACGCTGCCCGGGGTCATGGCCGCCGGCGGCGTGCAGGCGATGCTCAAGGCCAACCAGGTGCGAGCCGGGCGTCGCGCCGTGGTGGCGGGCACCGGACCCTTCCTGCTGTCGGTCGCCGCGGGACTCGCCGAGGCCGGGGTCGAGGTGGTCGAGGTCGTCGACGCCAATGCGCTGTCGCGCTGGGCGGCCACACCGCTGCGTGCGCTGCAGGAGCCGGGCAAGCTGTGGGAGGGCGTGCAGTACGCCACCACCTTCCTGCGTCACCGAGTGCCCCTGCGCACGCGGACTGTCGTCACGGCGGTGCGCGGCACCGGGCGGGCGTCCGAGGTCGAGCTGGCCCGCGTCGACGGCACGGGGCGCGTGCGTCCCGGCTCGACGCGCACCGTGGCCGCCGACCTCGTCGCCTTCGGCTGGGGCTTCACGCCGCAGCTCGAGCTGGCCGTCGGCCTGGGCCTGCGCACCCGCATCGACGTCGACGGATCGCTCGTGATCGACGTCGACGACGACCTGCGCGCATCCGATCCGCTCGTCTTCGCCGCGGGTGAGGTCACCGGCATCGGCGGCGCCATCGCATCGTGCGCCGAAGGAGAGCTCGCGGGATCCGCGGTCGCACAGGACCTCGGCGTCACGACCGACGCCCGCCGGATGGCACGGCATCGCCGGCGTCTGCGTCGGGGGCGGCGCTTCGCGATCGGCATGCACCGAGCCAGCCCCGTTCCCGACGCGTGGAATGAGTGGCTGACCCCCGAGACCCACATCTGCCGCTGCGAAGAGGTGACCGCGGCCGAGGTGACCGACGCGGTCGACGGGCTCCGTGCCGACGACGCCAGAGATGTGCGGGTCACCGCCCGCCCCGGCATGGGGCTCTGCCAGGGGAGGGTGTGCGGATTCGCCCTCTCCAAGCTCGTCGCCACCGGCACCGGAGGCGTCGTCGACGCCCCCGCCCTCGAATCCTTGACCAATCGACAGGTGGGCGTGCCCGTGTCGCTCGGCGACCTCGCCGCGCTCGTGCCGCACCACCCGAACCAGGAGGAGTCATGACCATGCACGACACGTCAGACGACAGCGTCGACCAGATCATCGATCGCGCGGTGCGCGCATCCGAGCAGTGGAAGCGCGCCGGCATCGACGAGCGCAGCCGTGCGCTCGTCGCGGTGGCGGATGCCCTCGACCAGCATGCCGACGAGCTGATCCCGATCGCGCAGCGCGAGACGCATCTGGCCGAGCCGCGACTGCGGGGTGAGCTGCGTCGCACGAGCTTCCAGCTGCGCATGTTCGCCGAGATGCTGCCCGAGGGCCTCTGGCTCGACGCCCGCATCGACCACGCCGACGCCGAGTGGCCGATGGGCGCCCCGCGCCCCGACCTGCGCCGTCAGCTCGAGCCCATCGGCGCGACGCTCGTCTTCGCCGCGAGCAACTTCCCCTTCGCGTTCTCCGTCGCGGGAGGAGACACCGCGAGTGCGCTCGCCGCGGGCAACGCCGTGGTGCTCAAGGCGCATCACGGTCACCCCGAGCTGTCCGACGCGACGGCCGCCGTCGTGATCGATGCCCTCGCCTCGGCCGGTGCGCCCGAAGGTCTCTTCCAGACGATCCACGGCACCGAGGCGGGAGTGCGCGCGCTGCGAGCATCCGGCATCAAGGCCGCGGCGTTCACCGGATCGGTGCGAGGCGGACGCGCCCTGTTCGACATCGCCTCGAGCCGCCCCGAGCCGATCCCCTTCTACGGGGAGCTCGGCAGCACGAACCCGGCGTTCGTGACGCGGCGGGCCGCCGAGAGGGATGCCGCCGGCATCGCCCGCGACTTCGTCGCCTCGGTCACCGGCAGCGCCGGACAGCTCTGCACCAAGCCAGGAGTGCTGTTCGTGCCCGCGGGATCATCGATCGTCGCAGAACTCGAGGGCCAGCAGCTCCCGGCCGCATCCGCACTGCTGAACGGCGGGATCGAGAGCGGCTTCCGCGACTCGCTCGCCTCGACCCGGGGAGTCGCGGGCGTGCGCACGCTCGTCGCCGGTGCGGGGTCGGAGGCGGATGCCGGTGCGGATGCGGATGCCGGTGCGGATGCCGGTGCTCCGTCTCCCGTGCTGTTCGAGACGTCGATCGCGACTCTGCGCGACGAGATGCACACGCTCATGAGCGAGATGTTCGGTCCTGCGGCGCTGGTGGTGACCTATGACGACGAGAACGAGCTGCTCGACATCGCCGACCGCCTCGAGGGGCAGCTGACCGCCACGATCATCGGCGAAGACGACGACGAGATCGCCGTCGACCTTCTTCCCAAGCTGTCGGAGCGGGCCGGACGCGTGCTCTGGAACCAGTGGCCCACCGGAGTGTCGGTGACCTGGGCGCAGCAGCACGGCGGCCCGTACCCCGCGACGACAGCCGTCGGCTCGACCTCAGTGGGAATGGCGGCGATCACGCGGTTCCTGCGGCCCGTGGCGTACCAGAACGTCCCCGAGAGTCTGCTGCCGCATGCCCTCAAAGAGGCGAACCCTCTCGGCATCGCGCGCCGGGTCGACGGCATCCTGATCCAGCCCTGACGCACCGGAGCGGGGGCCGATCTCGGGTCGGCCCCCGCTCCGCATCCCTGCGTTTGTGGCCTCGCACCGCTCGTGCGCGTGGTGAGTGGTCACTTTCGCATCCCTCGTGCCTGTTTCGGGTGCGTTTGTGACCCCGCACCGTGCCGTGCCGTGCGCGTGGTGAGTGGTCACTTTCGCATCCCTCGGGCCCGTTTCCGGTGCGTTTGTGACCCCGCATCCCGTCCGTGCCCGGTTTCCGATGCGTTTGTGACCCCGCATCCCGTCCGTGCCCGGTTTCCGATGCGTTTGTGACCCCGCACCGTGCCTTCCGCGGTGAGTGGTCACTTTCGCATCCCTAACGCCCGTTTCCGATGCGTTTGTGACCCCGCATCCCGTCCGTGCCCGGTTTCGGGTGCGTTTGTGACCCGCACCCCGTCCGTGCTTCCGAGGTGAGTGGTCACTTTCGCATCGCTGGCGCCGGGTTCGGGTGCGTTTTTGACCCCGCACCCCGCCCGTGCCCTGTTTCGGGTGCGTCTTTAAACCCGCCCACGCCCGCGCTCACGCCCGCGCCCCGTCCCCGGCCGGGGCTGCTCAGCGCCCCGACGTCGGCAGCCACACCCGCATCGCCGTGCCGCCGTCGAACTCAGCGAACGGCCGCAGCTCGACCACGATCTCGTCGGATGCTGCGCGGTCGACGTCGCGTGCATACGGAGCCTGCGCATCGCCGGTTCGCAGCCGGTGCGCCGCGACGGTGATCCGCGGTCCGAGAAGGCCACCCGCAGCGCCACCGGCAGCGCCTCCCGTCCGCGCGACAGGCGTGGCGGCCAGAGCATCCGCGTCGACCATCAGATCGTCGACGTCGCCGACCGCGCAGTAGACGACCGGTCCGCGTCGGACGGCGACGGTTCCGCGCACGGCGTCGATGAGCGGATGCGGGTGGATGACGTCGACCTCCACCGGCAGCCGCAGCTCGATCTCGGCGCCGTCGACGAGCGCGTCGTCGATCACGATCCACCCGTCGTCGACGACCGCATCCACGGTCTCGCCGTCGCGGAGCAGCGTGACCGCGCGGCCCGACACCCATTCCGGCACGCGAAGGGCCAGTCGTCGACGCCCCGCGGCGGCGTCTCCACTCACGCCGATGCGGATGCTGTCCTCAGCCGGGTACGCGGTGTCGATCGTGACCGCCGCGCCGTGCGCCTGCACGGTGGCAGAGGCATAGAGCACGATGTCGAGTCCGTCGGGGCGCTCCGCCGCGACGTGGTGCTCGAGGGCTGCGAACGTGCGCATGAGGTTCGGCGGGCAGCACGCGCAGCTGAACCAGCGTCGTCGCCCGGCGGGTCCCGCTCCGCCGTAGGGTCGCTCGTCGCGCACCTGCAGCGGATTGACGTACGTGAACGAGTCTCCGCGGGTCGAGATGCCTGCGGCGACGACGTTGTAGAGGGCGGTCTCGGCGACATCCATGCATGCGCCGTCGCCGGTCGCGAGGTACATGCGCCAGGCCCAGCCGAAGAGGGCGACTCCCGCGCAGGTCTCGGCGTACGCGCGGTCGGGCGGCAGCTCGAACGCCTCGCCGAACGCCTCGTCCTCGTGGCGGGCGCCGGTGCCCCCGGTGAGATACATGCGGCGCGAGATCAGGTCGTCCCACTGGGTGCGCATCGCATCGAGCATCGTGGGGTCGCCGGTCTCGAGGTACAGGTCGGTGATGCCCTGGTTCAGGTAGAGGGCGCGCACCGCATGGCCGCGCATCTTCGTGGCCTCCAAGGCGGGCTGCTCGTCCTGGTAGTACTCCGCGCCGAAGATCACTCCGCCGAGGAATCCCGCGCCGCGTCGGCGCACGAACGCGTCGGCGAGCGCGAGAGGCGCGTCGGCTCCGGTCGTGCGGTGCAGCTCGACGAGCGCGGCCTCGATGAGCGGATGCCCGCAGTACTCGACCGCGTCGTCGGCGCCGAGCCGAGCGATGGCGTGTTCGACGAATCGCTCGGCGACCCGCAGCAGACGGTCATCGCCGATCGCGCGGTGCGCACCGACGGCGGCCTGGATCAGGTGGCCGAGGCAGTAGAGCTCGTGGCCCTGGGCGAAGTCGCTCCACGGCCGGCGGTCGTCACGCGCGAGGTAGGCGGAGTCGAGGTAGCCGTCGTCCTGCTGTGCCCGTTCGATGAGGGCGACGGTGCGGTCGAAGAACGACCGCAGATCTGCATCCTCTTCGCGTCCGAGTTCCCAGGCCGCGGCCTCGAGGGTCTTGTAGATGTCGGAGTCGGCGAAGAGCATCCCTCGGAATTCCGCGTCCGACTCGCCGGTGAGCCGTCGCACGTTGTCGAGGGTGCCGTACTCCTCGAGCATCGCGATTCCGTGCGGCAGCGTGACCTGCCGGTTGCGCAGGTGCCACTCGTGCACGAGCCCGCGTTCGATCAGAGGAGCGGAGCTCAGGGTGCGGCGCCGTCCGTGCGCCGTGGGGCCGACCGGGGCGGTCGCGGGGGTCTCGGGCATGTCGTGACTCTTCTCCGAGGCGCAGTGCGGCGCCTCTCGTCGCGAGTGCAATTGTACTTGTACCGCACCGAGCAGGCCAGGCCTGCAGGAGGAATCGCCCTACTCGAACCCGCCGGTCAGCCGCCCGCGCATCCGCTGGCTGCTGTCGTTCATCCCGATGATCTCGACGTTCTTGCCGAGCGCCGCGTACTTGGTCTCGATCGCATCGAGGGCGGCGACGGTGGAGGCATCCCAGATGTGTGATCCCGTCAGATCGATCACGATCGACGAGGGATCGTCCGAGTAAGAGAACAGCGTCGTCAGGTCGTTGCTCGACGCGAAGAACAGCTCGCCGTTCACGACATACGTGACGGAATCCCCGTCCTCGGAAACGGTTCGCGACACCGACACGAAGTGCGCGACCCTGCGCACGAACAGCACCGACGCGACCAGCACTCCACCCACGACGCCGACGGCGAGGTTGTGTGTCAGCAGCACCAGGACGACGGTCGCGACCATCACGAACGTCTCGCTCTTCGGCATCCGCTTCAGGGTCGACGGCTTGACGCTGTGCCAGTCGAAGGCTCCGATCGCGACCATGATCATCACCGCGACGAGCGCCGCCATGGGGATGGTGCTGACGAAGTCGCCGAAGACGACGACGAGCAGGAAGAGGAAGATGCCGGCGCAGAACGTCGAGATGCGGGTGCGGGCGCCGGATGCTTTGACGCCGATCATGGTCTGGCCGATGACCGCGCATCCGCCCATGCCGCCGAAGATCCCCGAGAGCATGTTCGCGACGCCCTGCGCCCACGACTCTCGAGTCTTGTTCGAGTGGGTGTCGGTGATCTCGTCGACGAGCTTCGCGGTGAGCAGCGACTCCATGAGCCCGACCAGCGCGACCCCGAGCGCGAACGGCGCGATGATCGTGAACGTCTCCCAGGTCAGCGGCACATTCGGGATGAACAGCTCCGGCAGGCTCTTCGGCAGCTCGCCTTGATCCCCGACCGTCGGGATCGCGATCGCGAAGGTCAGCACGACAGCCGTCACGATGATCACCGACACGAGCGGCGCCGGCACGACCTTGGTGATCCTCGGCATCACGATCATCACGACGATTCCCAGCGCGACCAGCGGATAGACCATCCAGGGCTTGTCGATCAGCTGCGGAAACTGCGAACTGAACACGAAGATCGCCAGCGCGTTCACGAACCCGACCATGACGCTGCGGGGGATGAAGCGCATCAGCTTCGCGACGCCCAGCACCCCGAGGATCACCTGGAAGATGCCAGCCAGGATCACGGTCGCGATGAAGTAGTCCATCCCATACGTCGGCGCGACCGGCGCGATCACGAGCGCCACGGCGCCGGTCGCCGCGGTCACCATCGCCGGACGTCCGCCGAGGAACGCGATCGACACCGCCATGATGAACGACGAGAACAGTCCGACCTTCGGATCGACGCCCGCGATGACCGAGAACGCGATCGCCTCGGGGATCAGGGCAAGCCCCACGACGAGACCCGCGAGGACCTCGCGCGTCAGCATCCGCGGACTCTTCAGTGCCTGCAGAACGGTGGGATTCGCCCGGTAACGGGCACGATCGTCGACCGTGAGTGCAGACATGGGGATGCTCCAGAGAAGGTGCCCGGGGGATGGGGCGAGACAGTTAAGGGTACGGCGTCGGGACGTGTCGCCTCCTGGATCACCTGCCAAGATCGTTGGCACGATCGAGAAACATGCAAAAAATCCGCCAGATTGTTTAAACGTTGTTTTCACTTGTGAGTATCTTTGACACATGACCTGGAACGCTGATGAGCCGTTCAACGAACTGCCGCTCCTGCCCCCGGGCACCGAGTTCGAGACACGGGCGGTCTTGAAGGCGGCGATCCGTGCTCGTGCGGCCCTCGCATCGATGGATGAGGCGACGAAGCGGATGCCGAACCCGATGGTGCTCGTCAACTCACTGTCACTACTTGAAGCACAGGCCAGCTCCGAGATCGAGAACATCGTCACCACGACAGACGAGCTCTTCCGATTCGCACAGGAGGCTACCGACGCTGCGAGCGCAGAAACGAAAGAGACTCTGCGCTATCGGGCCGCGCTGTTCGGCGGCATGGTCGCGATCCGCGAACGCCCGCTCTCCATCAACACCGCGATCGATGTGTGCTCGAATATTCATCGACGTGAGATGGGTGTGCGCAAGGGGCCGGGAACGTACATCGGCAACCCGAAGACGCGACGCGCGATCTACACCCCTCCGGCAGGTGAGGCGGTGATCCTCGACAAGCTCGCCAACTGGGCTGACTTCGTCCATACGAAAGCGGATCTCGACCCACTCGTGGTGATGGCAGTTGCGCACTACCAGTTCGAGGCAATCCATCCTTTCACCGACGGAAACGGAAGAACGGGACGAATTCTCAACGTCCTGCAACTGGTGTCGGCTGACCTTTTGCGTGAGCCGATCCTCTACCTGTCGCGGTACATCATCCAGAACAAGGACGAGTACTACCGCTTGCTCTTGGCGGTGACTGCAGAGGCGGCTTGGGAAGAGTGGATCCTCTTCGTCCTGCGGGGGATCGAAGAGACAGCGACGCGGACTCTTTCGAAGATTGACCGCATCCAGGAGCTCCAGCGCGCGGTCCGCGCAGAGATCAAAGAGCACACGAGCGCCGGTAGTAACTCGGACCTGATCGAGGTGCTGTTCGAGAACCCTTACTCAAGAATCAGCAATGTGATCGAGCGTTGTGGCGTTTCCCGACCGACCGCAACCGGCTGGCTGAACTCCCTAGTGTCCGCCGGAGCTTTGGTCGACATCAAAGCAGGCCGCGAGCGGTTGTTCATCAATCATCGATTTATGCAGATCTTGTCTACAGATGACCCGCTGCCGTACGCGGGCGAAGAGACTCTGTTCTAGCCCCGTGCGCCATCTACGCTTGCATTGCTCCGCCATGGAAAAGATCGGCGCATCTCTCCTCCACAGCTGACATCCGAATGGGGTTGCTCACCGTTCGTGGGATGAGGCCCCTCCGGTGTCGGGCCGGCTCAATAACCTCGCTCGCATGAGCATCCAGATCCCTGTCCGCGTCACCTCATTCATGCGCGTCGAATTCACGACTGCCGATCATCCGGAGTTCGATCGAGCGATCACCCTGCCTCAGACGGCTCCGATGGAATGGATCATCGACGCCTACCTCCTGAGCATCGGACGGGAGCCTCTCGAAGACGTCGAGTTCGGCGATGACGAGGAGGACTATGACGAGCGCCCACGACCGCGCCCGCACGCCGACACCATCGACAGATGGCGTATGTCGATGCCCGCGCTCGATCACCGGCCCGACGTCATCGTGCGCCCCGTGGATTCTCCCCCGCTGGGTGCCCCGGTGGTCGCAGCCAGCGCATCGGCGCCGTCGCCCACGGCGCAGGGGGACTGGCTGACTCAGGCGGCGCCATTCCGAGAGGACGACGTGAATCGCGAGCTGATGCGCCGACACGGTGTGGTCAGGCCCTACTTCGACGACACCGACATGAGGGACGTCGATCCCCGGATCCGCCGCTCGTCGCGGATCGCCACTCTTCTCAGCGGGCTCACGTCGGCCCGGCGGTTGGCTCTGCTCGCGCACATCGATGCTGTCGATCTGCTGCGAGACAGTGTGCATGATCGCGCGATGGTCGAGACCGCTGTCGCTCCCCTCGCCGCACTGCTGCGCCATCTCGGAGGAACCGGCGCAGCTCAGGACCCGGTGACCGGGTGGTTCTCTGACGCGGACGTGGAGCGGCTGACGCGAGCGGTGGGGTGGGAGAGTGCGTCTGAGGAGACCCGCACCGGAGGGGAGACCCTGATCGCGTTCGCTCGTCGCGCGAAACTGATCCGGCGATTCAAGGGACGGGTCGTGGCGACGGCGTATGCCAAGGGTCTCACCCAACCCTCGCGAGGCACGCTGGCGGCGCTGGCTGGGACGATCGGTGCGTCGACTCGCGAGCGCTACGGCATGCCGCTTCCACGACGGGATGCCGAGGGGGCGCTCGCCCTCCTCGCGATCGCCGATGGGACCGCGCAACATCTCGATGAGCTCCCGAACCACGTCGCTGCGGGAGCCGTTCTTCTCGATGCGACGAATTCGATCTACGGCAGCGACCGGTTCGACAGGATCCTCTCTTCCGGCATGAGCGACGACGTGGGCGACAAGAGCGAGGAGATCACGCGCCTCAGGGAAGGGTTCGCGGCCCTGTCGGCACCGAAGCAGTTCGGCGTCATCACACCCGCGATGCGCGAAGTCGCTCGGTGCGCGCTGATCTGAGCACTTGAGTCTCGGATCGATATGCAAATCTGCGGAGCTTCGAAGACGCGTTTGTGCGCACTTCTGGTCATATTCTGGTTCACACTTTGCTCTCGGATTTTGTGCGGGCCCCGTATCGGGCGGATACTCATCCCATCCGCGCCGACCGTCTCGGCCGGAGAATCGACATGCACAGCACCCCTTCGCTCGCACCCGAAACGACCATCGCCATCGTCGGCGCCGGTCGTCTCGGCGGCGTACTCTCGCGGGCTCTCCGCGCGGCGGGCTTCGTCGTCCTCGGTCCCCTTCGTCGCGGAGACCGAGCTCCGGATGCCGACATCGCCCTCCTCTGCGTGCCGGATGCCGCCATCGCCCCCGTGGCGTTCGCGGTCCGTCCGCATGCGCGCCTCGTGGGACATGTCTCGGGCGCGACGCCGCTCACCGACGTCGACTTCAGCATGCATCCGCTGCAGACCTTCACCGGACGTGAGACTCCTGACGTCTTCCATGACATCGGAATGGCTGTCGACGGGCGCACGCCCGAGGCGCTCGCGGTCGCCGAGCAGCTCGCGCACGCCCTCGGCGCGACGTCGTTCGCCATCGACGACGAGCGTCGGGCGGGCTATCACGCGGCCGCATCCTTCGCCTCGAACTTCGTGCTCACCGTGCTCGACGCCGCGGAGCAGCTGGGGCGGGATGCCGGAGTCGACCGTGTCCATCTCGCACCGCTCGTGCGGCGGACGGTCGACAACTGGGTAGCATCCGGAGCGGCATCCGCCCTCACCGGCCCCATCGCCCGGGGCGACGAAGAGACGGTGGCGCGGCAGCGAGCAGCATCCGCAGACCACGTCGAGCTCTTCGACGCGCTCGCCGTCGCCACCCGTGCAATCGCCCGGCGCGCAGGTGGCTCAAGCGGCACCGAATCCGCCTCCGATCATGCGCCCACCGATCGCGCGTCCGGCGATCACGCGAGCAGCTCCGATGCACCCACGGATCACTCGTCCACCGCTGAGCCCACCGACTATGCGCCCACCGATCGCGCGTCCCTCGATCACGCGAGCAGCACCGACGCCCCCACGGATCATGCGTCCGACGATGCGCGCACCGATCCCGAGCCCGCCGACCACGTGACACCCGAGGAGCCCCAGGCATGAAAGTCCTCCGCACGATCGCCGAGGTGCGAGCCGCGGTCCGCGACGCCAGGGCCGCAGGCGAGTCCGTCGGCCTCGTCCCGACGATGGGTGCCTTCCACGACGGTCATCTCTCGCTCATGCGCGCGGCGCGACAGGCGAATGACCTCGTCGTCGTCTCGCTGTTCGTCAATCCGACCCAGTTCGCCGCGAACGAAGACCTCAGCACCTATCCGCGTGATGAGGTTCGCGACGCGGCACTCGCCGACGCCGAGGGCGTCGACATCCTCTTCGCGCCCGAACCCGCCGAGATCTACCCTGACGGCTTCGCCACCACCATCCACGTCGCGGGCATCACCGAGACACTCGACGGCGCGAGTCGCGGACCCCATCACTTCGACGGGGTCGCCACCGTCGTCACCAAGCTGTTCGGCATCGTCCAGCCCGACGTCGCCTACTTCGGGCAGAAGGATGCACAGCAGGTCCTCGTCGTCCGCCAGGTCGTGCGCGACCTCGACCTCGACGTGCACATCGAGGCGTGCCCCATCGTCCGCGAACCGGACGGGCTCGCCATGAGCTCGCGCAACGTCTACCTCGACGCGGAAGCGCGCGCCCAGGCCACCGCCCTCAGCCGTGCACTCGACGCGGCCGACCGAGTGCATCGATCGGGGGAGCGCGATGCGGACCGCATCCTCTCCGCCGCGGAGTCGGTGCTCGCGAAGGCGGGAATCGACGCCGAGTACCTGGAGCTCCGGGATGCCGAGACCCTGCAGCCCGTCACCCGCGTCAGACGGGACGCGCTGCTCCTCGTCGCTGCCCGAGTGGGCGCCGCCCGACTGATCGACAACCACCTGCTGAGAGGGACCGCCCCATGAGCGCCCACGCCCCGATGACGCGCCTGACGCTCCGCGATCTGAGCGCGAAGAAGGATGCCGGCGAACCCATCGTCATGGTCACCGCCTACGACTATCCGAGCGCGCAGATCGTGGAGGAGGCCGGCGTCGACATTGTGCTCGTCGGTGATTCGGCCGCGATGACCGTGCTCGGCTACGACAGCACCGTCCCCGTCACGATCGACGAGATGCTCATGCTCACGAAGGCCGTGCGCCGTGGACTCACCCGGCCGTTGCTCGTCGGTGATCTGCCCTTCGGGTCGTACGAGGCGTCGGATGAGCTGGCCCTCGCCACCGCGCAGGGCTTCATCAAGGAGGCCGGCGTCGACCTCGTGAAGATCGAACGCGGCGGCACCACGGTCGATCGCGCTCGAGCTTTGGTGAATGCCGGCATCCCCGTGGTCGGTCATGTCGGACTGACGCCGCAGACGGCGACTTCCCTCGGCGGGTACCGCGCGCAGGGCCGCACCGCCGAGGCGGCGCTCACCGTGATCGACGACGCCCTCGCGCTGCAGGATGCCGGAGTCTCGCTGCTCGTCATCGAGGCGGTGCCGTCGGAGGTCACTGCCGCGCTTGAGCCACTGCTGCGGATCCCCGTGATCGGCATCGGAGCCGGAGCGGATGCCGACGGCCAGGTGCTCGTCTTCCACGACCTGCTGGGCATCTACGCCGGCGGGGTGGCGAAGTTCGTGAAGCGCTATGCCGATGTGCGTGGCGTGTCGATCGCCGGGGTCGCGGCGTATGCCGACGAGGTACGCGGCGGGGAGTATCCCGCGCCCGAGCACGGGTATGGGATGGCAGAGGGCGAGGCCGCGCGACTGCAGGAGCTGCTCGCGGCGCGGTAGGTCTGCCGGGCTCGGTGGCTCGGCATCCGACCCTCTGCTGTGCGCCTCGCACGTCCATGTGCGCCTGGCAAGGCCGAATTCTCCGCATCCGGACTTCTCAAGCGCACATGGACTGCTCAAGCGCACAGGGACTTCTGGAGCGCACAGGGACTACTGGAGCGCACAAGGACTGCGGCAGGGCACGGGTGTTGCGGTTCAGGGTTCCCAACGGAGGATGTCGCCAGGCTGGCAGTCCAACACCTCGCACAGCGCATCCAGGGTCGAGAAGCGCACGGCCTTCGCGCGGCCGTTCTTGAGCACGGCGAGGTTGGTCGGTGTGATTCCGATCCTTTCAGCCAGCTCGCCGACTCCGAGCTTGCGCCGCGCCATCATGACGTCGATGTCTACGACCACCGGCATCAGATCACCTCGGTGTCGAGTTCGGATCGCAGGGCGCGCGCCTCGGCGTCGCGGTCGATCGCCTGGCGCAGCAGCGCCTTCATGACGACGACCAGCAGGGCTATCCCGGCGAGCACCAGAGCTGCGCCGCAGATCAGGGCAACCACGCCGGGTGCCGTGGGTCCCGGAGCCAGCAGCACAGCGAGAATCAGCGCCAGTGCCGCCGCAGCCCCGATCGCTCCGATGATCACATCGACATACCGGAACGAGGTCGCCGAGAACAGCGACCCGCGGCGCACCTTGGTCAGCAGCATCCACACGCACACCGCGAAAACCTGCAGCGTCAGCACACCCAGCACCGCGATGATGACCAGAGCGATGCGACCCCACAACGCCTCACCCTCGAGGTCGGCCCACAGCAGCGGCACGATCACGGTCTGCACGACAAGCGAACCCGCCAACGCCAGAGCGATCACGACCTGGAGCACGAGGATCGTCGACTTTGCCATGGCTTTCCCTCTCGTCGAATAACAGTAGGAATCTATCGTTAATCGTTCGATCAGGCAAAGTCGGATGCTGGGGCGCACGCGGGGTTCACGCCCTGCGAAGGAGATCTCCCGCTCGGAAGGACCGATCCGGCGCAACCGTCCTTCGTTGCGTGAGATCTCCTTCGTTGCGCGAGGGCTGGGGAAGGTGGTCCGGAGAGGGCGGGGTGTCTGAGGCGGGTGAGTGGGGCCAGGAGGGGGCGGCCACGGGAGCGGGTAGTCCCGGCGTAGGTCATCCCGCGGGGTCCACGCCCTGCGAAGGAGATCTCACGCTCGGAAGGACCGATCCGGCGCATCCGTCCTTCGTTACGTGAGATCTCCTTCATTGCGCGAGGGCTGGGGAAGGTGGTCCGCAGAGGGCGGGGTGTCGGAGGGGGGTAGGTGGGGCCAGGAGGGGTCGGCCACAGGGCGAGTGAGTTCGCCAGGATTGGGCAGCCTGGGCGGGTGAGTTGCGTGGGAGCGGGTAGTCCCGGCGTAGCTCATCCCCTGGGGTTCACGCCCTGCGAAGGAGATCTCACGCTCGGAAGGACCGATCCGGCGCATCCGTCCTTCGTTGCGTGAGATCTCCTTCGTTGCGCGAGGGGGCGTGGGGCCGGGCCGCGAAAGGCCGGGCCGCGAGGGGCCGTGCTGGGGGGGGGGGGGGGGGGGGCCGG